>JAHBZL010000004.1 GCA_019635485.1 Piscinibacter sp.
TGATGTCGTTGACCGCGACCAGGCCGCCGAATTGCTTGCGGACCTTGTCGACCTGCAGGACCAGTTCACCGGACGCAGGCCGCGCGCGCACCGGCAGATCGGCGGCCTGCTGCCAGTCGACCCTGCGTGGCGGCGCCGGGAACCGGCGCGCCACGACCGACCACAGGCCTTCGGGCATGTACTTGAGCAGCAACACCATGGCAATGCCGAGCACGATGACTTCGTAGCTGCCGCTGGTGCCGATGAGCGCCGGCAGCGCGACTTGCAGGTAGTCGTCGAGCAGCTTGACCAGGCCAGCGCCGACGATGGCGCCCCAGACATGGCCCACGCCGCCGATCACCGCCATGAACAGGTATTCGATGCCCATCTTCAGGCCGAACGCGGACGGGTTGACGGTGCGCTGGAAATGCGCGAGCAGCCAGCCGGCCACCGACGCGAACAGCGCCGCGACCAGGAAGATCGTGACCTTGTAGCGGAAGGTGTTGATGCCCATGGCCTCGGCCATCTGCGAACCGCCCTTGAGGGATCGGATGGCGCGCCCGGGCCGCGAATCGAGCAGGTTCAGCAAGGCCACGGCGCCGGCGATCAGGATGGCCCAGCACAACACGAAAAACAGGCGGCCCTGGCCGATGTCGATCGGGCCCACCGACAGGCTCTCGAGGCCCAGCAGTCCGTCGTACTTGCCCAGCGCATCGAGGTTGCCCATCAGGTAATACAAGGCCAGGCCCCAGGCGATGGTGGCCAGTGGCAGGTAGTGCCCCGACATGCGCAGCGTGATCGCACCGACGACCAGCGCCGCCAGCACGGCCAGAGCCAGGCCGATGAACAGCGTCAGCCAGGGCGACACGCCCATCGTCGTGGCCAGGTAGGCCGCGGTGTATGCGCCGATGCCCACGAAGGCGGCCTGGCCGAAGCTGGTCAGCCCGGCCACGCCCGTCAGCAGCACGAGGCCGAGCGCGACCAGCGTGTACAGCCCGATGTAGTTGGCCTGCGTGATCCAGAACTCCGGCACCGGCAGCGCAGGCAGCGCGGCGAGCAGGACCAGGAAGGCGATGAACGTGGCGCGGCGGAAGGTCATTCTTCTTCGTCGTGGTGGCCGTGCTGGAACGAGCGCCACAGCAGCACGGGGATGATCAGCGTGAAGACGATCACCTCCTTGAACGCGCTGGCCCAGAACGAACCGAAGCTCTCGATCAGGCCGACGAACACCGCCCCGAGCGCGGCGGCGGGGTAGCTCGCGAGCGCGCCGAAGATCGCGGCGACGAACCCCTTCAGGCCGATCAGGAAGCCCGAGTCGTAGAACATCGTCGTGGTCGGCCCGATCAGCAGGCCCGACAGCGCGCCGATGAAGGCGGCCAGCCCGAAACTGAGCTGGCCGGCGCCCGAGGTCGAGATGCCCATCAGCCGCGCGCCGAGCCGGTTCACCGCCGTCGCGCGCAGCGCCTTGCCGCGCAGCGTGCGCTCGAAGAACAGGTACAGCGCGACGATCAGCGCGATCGAGACGAGGAAGATGATCAGCGTCTGGCCCGACAGCGTCAGCGGCCCGGCCGAGAAGCGCGCGTCCCAGAAGCTCGGGTTGCGGAAGCCCTCGGCGCCGAAGAACACCAGGCCCAGCCCTGTAAGCGCGAAGTGCGTGCCGACCGAGACGATCAACAGCACCAGCACCGTCGCATCGGCCAGCTTCTCGTAGGCCAGGCGGTACACCAGCGGGCCCAGCGGCGTGACGATCGCCAGCGTCAGCAGGCTCTGCAGCAGCAGCGGCAGCTGGCGCGGCGCGGCCCACCACGCGACCGCGACGACGCCGAGCGGGAAGGCCAGCGAGCGCAGCGCCGCGAGGGCAACGGCGCCCGCCGCCAGGCCGCGGCGCAGGCCGGCCACCGCGTCCAGCAGCGCCGCGGCGAGCGCCAGCACGCCGAGCAGCCAGACCGTGCCGGGCACCTGGCCGAGTTGCAGCAGCGCGAGCGTCAACGCCCCGTAGGCGACGAACTCGCCCTGCGGGATGAAGATCACCCGCGTCACCGCGAACACCAGCACCGTGGCCAGCGCCAGCAGCGCGTAGACGGCGCCGTTGGTGACGCCGTCCAGCGTCAGGATGCTCGCGATCGTCAGGTCCATGTGGCACCACCAAGCGGCCGCCGCGGATCCGGCTTCGCCGGGCCGCTGGCGGCGCCCCCGGGGTCACGAAGGGACCCCTGTGTGGCCCTCGGGGGAGCGCCGCAGGCGCTACGGGGGGGAGTCACTTCACTCCACCTTCCAATCGCCGTTGACCACCTTCAGGATCACGCCGGTCTCGGTCGTGAAGCCCCAGTGGTTGTCCTTCGTGTAGTTCAGCACGCCGTGCGAGACGACGGTGCGGCCCATGTTCTCGACCGCGTCGCGCAGCGCGGCGCGGAACTCCTTGGTGCCCGGCTTGCCCTTCTTCAGCGCCACCGGCACCGTCTTCTCGAGCACGACGATCGCATCGTAGGCGTGGCCGCCGAACTGGTTGCGGCTGCCCGGGCCGTAGGCCTTCTCGTACTTGGCGACGAAGTCCGCGGCGAGCGCCTTGGACGGGTGGTTCGCCGGCAGCTGCTCGGGGATCACGGCCGGGCCGGAGGTGACGAACGCGCCCTCGACGTCCTTGCCGCCGACACGCACCAGGTCGCGCGAGGCGGCGGCGTGGGTCTGGTAGATCTTGCCCTTGAAGCCGCGCTCGACGATCGCCTTGTGCGGCATCGCGGCGCCGGAGCCGGAGGCGACGATCAGCATCGCGTCCGGATTCGCCGAGACCAGCTTCAGCGCCTGTGCGGTGACGCTCGTGTCCGCCCGCGCGAAGCGCTCGGCGGCGACGATCTGCGGCCCGCCGAGCAGCTGCGACTGCGCCTTGAAATCGTTCAGCCAGCTCTCGCCGTAGGCGTCGGTGTAGCCGAGGAAGCCGACCGTCTTCACGCCCAGCTTCTTCATGTGCTCGATCATCGCGTGCGCCATCACCGCGTTGCCCTGCGGCAGGCGAAAGGCCCAGGTGTCCTTGCCGGCCGGCAGCACCGCCGGCGAGAACATGAACTGCACGGTCTCCGACTCGGCGATCGGCCCGGCCATCGCGATGGCCACCGGCGTCGCGGCCGAGCCCATGATGATGTCGGCCTTGTCCTCGGTGATGAACTTCTTCGCGTTCGTGACGCCCTTGGTCGGGTCGGTCGCGTCGTCGAGCACGGTCACGTTGAGCTTCTCGCCGGCGATCTCCTTCGGCCACAGCTTGATGTAGTTGGCCATCGGAATGCCCAGGCCCGAGGCCGGACCGGTCAGCGGCAGGCTGATGCCGATCGTGATGTCGGCCTGCGCGGCATTGGCCATCAGTGCGGCGGCGGCAACGGCCAGGGTCTTCAGCACGTGTTTCATCGCTTGTCTCCGTGAGGGTGGGTCGGGAAGGGTCAGCTGCACAAGGCCTTGATGTCCTCGGGCACGGGAATCGCGCGCAGGCGCGCGGGGTCGTCGGGATCGCGCACGACGAAGGCGCGCACCTCGCGGCCCTCGCAGATCAGCTCGTCGCCATCGGCGCCGGAACGTGTCACGCGGTGCATCTGCACGAACACCTTGGCGCGCCACTCCTCGACCCAGGTGGCGATGTCGATCGACTCGCCATAGGTCACCGGCTTGACGAAGCGGGTGTTGATCTCCAGCAGCGGCGTGCCGACGATGCCTCGGGTCTTGACCAGCTCGCGCCAGGGCGGCACGCCGCACTGCACGAAGAAGCGCAGCGACGCGGCGTCCATCCAGCGCGAGAAGTTCGGGAAGAAGACGATGCCGGCGGGGTCGCAGTCCCCGAAATGCACGTCGACGCGGTGATGCGTGGTCCGGGCCATGCGGTTCAGCGCGGGGCGAGGCGCAGGGCGCCGTCCAGGCGGATCACCTCGCCGTTGAGCGACAGGTTCTCGACGATCGTCGCGGCCAGCTGCGCGAACTCCTCGGGCTTGCCGAGCCGCTTCGGGAACGGGATGCTGGCGGCGAGCGACTCCTGCACCGTCGCAGGCAGTTCGGCCATCAGCGGCGTGAGGAACAGGCCCGGCGCGATCGTGCAGACACGCACCCCGAACTGGGCCAGGTCGCGCGCCAGGGGCAGCGTCATGCCGACGATCCCGCCCTTGGAGGCCGAGTACGCCTCCTGGCCGACCTGGCCGTCGTACGCGGCCACCGACGCGGTGTTGACCACCACGCCCCGCTCGCCGTCGGACAGCGGGTCGAGCCGGACCATCTCGGCCACGGCCAGGCGCGTGATGTTGTAGGTGCCGACGAGGTTGACGCGCACGACGCGCTCGAAGTCCTCCAGCGGCGCCGGCGTCCCGTCCTTGCCGACGATGCGCCGCGCCGTTCCAATGCCGGCCACGTTGATCAGCAGGCGCGCCGGGCCGTGCGCCGCGCGCGCCGCCTCGAGGGCGGCCAGCACGCTGCCGGTGTCCGTGATGTCGCAGGCCAGCCCGAGCCCGCCGATCTCGGCCGCCAGCGCCGCCGCGCCCTCGGCGTTGCGGTCCAGCACCGCGACGCGCGCGCCGCGCCGCGCCAGCTCGCGCGCCGTGGCGGCCCCGAGCCCCGAAGCGCCGCCAGTGACGAGCGCGGCCTTGCCAACGATGTCCATCTTCTCGTGTCCTCTCAGCGGCGCGGCAGGATCACGCCGTCGCCGCCGGCGTACAGATGCTCGACGAGCGCATCGCGGTGCGTCAACACCGCGCGCTGGTTGATCGAGCCCTTGTCGGTGACCTCGCCGCGGTCGATGCTGGGCGGGTCGGCCAGCACGACGGCACGCGCCACGCGTGTCGCGCTGCCGGTGCCGCTGGCCCACAGGCCGTCGACGAGTCGCTGGAAGAACGTGCGCACCGGCTCCGCCGCGAGCACGTCCAGTGTCGCGGCCGAGGATGGCAGGTTCGCAAACGCACGGCAGGCGTCCAGGCGCGGAAACAGCAGGAGGCCGATCTCGTCGCGGTTCAGCCCGGCGATCACGACGTCCTGCACACAGGGGTCGCCCGCGGCGATGACCTTGGCGCGCAGCGGGCCCACCGAGACGAAGGTGCCGGTGGAGAGCTTGAAGTCCTCCGCGGTGCGGCCGTCGAACAGGAAGCCGCGGCCGGGATTCGCCGCGTCGATCGGCTTGACCGCGTCGCCGCTGCAGTAGAAGCCCTCGGCGTCGAACGACTCCGCGGTCTGCTCGGGCGCGCGCCAGAAGCCGGGCGTGACGTTCGGCCCGCGGTAGCGCACCTCGGTCTTGTCGCCGCTGGGCACGAGCTTGAGCTCCATGCCCGGCGCCGGCAGGCCGATGTGGCCGGACTTCACCTCCTCGGCGTTGGCGCACATCGCGAACGGCGCGGTCTCGGTCATGCCCAGGCCGGTCAGCATGCGGATGCGCTCGCCGCAGCTCGCCTCGGCCAGGCGGTCGAGCTTGTCCCACACCGGCTGCGACAGCCCGGCCCCGGCGAAGAAGAACATCGAGACGCGGCTGAACAGCGTGTCGCGCAGCTGCCGGTCGTCCTCCATCGCGTTGGCGATCTCCTCGAAGCCCTTGGGCACGTTGAAGTACACGGTCGGCGCGATCTCGCGCAGGTTGCGCAGCGTCTCGCCGATCAGCGCCGGCACCGGCTTGCCGTCGTCGATGTACAGCGTGCCGCCGTTGTAGATCGTGATGCCGACGTTGTGGTTGCCGCCGAAGGTGTGGTTCCACGGCAGCCAGTCCACCAGCACCGGCCGTTCCTGGCCGAGGCCCGGGAAACACTGCAGGATCTGCTGCTGGTTCGCGCACAGCATGCGCTGCGTGTTGATCACGCCCTTGGGCAGCTTGGTCGAGCCGGAGGTGAACAGGAACTTCGCGAACGTGTCGGGGCCGACCTGCGCGTGCGCCGCATCCACCGCCGGCGTGGCCGGCGTCGCCGCGAGGTCCGCGAAGCGGCGCGTCGCGCGGCCCTCGATCTCGCCGTGCGTCAGCACCACCGGCGTGTCGCCCGGCACGGTGGCGGCGATCGCCCGCCCGTAGGCCGAGGCGCTGGCGGCGAACACCAGCCCCGGCGTCAGCACGCCGAGGATGTGGCGCAGCTTGCCGTAGTCCTGCGAGACGGTGGAGTAGGCGGGCGAGATCGGCGCGTACGGAATGCCGGCCAGCATCGCGCCCAGGCCCAGCAGCAGGTGCTCGAGGTCGTTGTCGGACAGGATCGCGACCGGCCGCTCCTTCGAGAGGCCGAGGTCCAGCAGCGCCTGCGCGATGCTGCGCGCGGTGGCCACCGCCTCCGCGTAGCTGATGCGGCGCCAGTCGCCGCCGTGGTGGCGCTTGGCGGCCAGCGTGTGGCCGGGCGAGCGCTCGGCCCAGTGCAGCAGCCGGTCGGTCAGCCGCCGCGGGTAGTCCGCCAGCGGTTCGGTCGAGATGACACGCGTCGTGCCGTCGGCCTGCGGCTCGAAACGGGCCGCGAGCGAGCCCCCGAGCGGCAGCGTGCGGTAGCGCGACCCTGCCGTCATGACTTCTCGACCTTGCCGGCGCGCTTCTCGAGGAAGGCGCGCACACGTTGCTTCGCGGCATCGTCGCCCTGCGCGATCGCGGCCATCAGCGATTCGACGAACAGGCCGTCCGGCTGGGACAGGTCGGCGATGCGCGGCAGCGCCTGCATCACCGAGAAGTTGGACAGCGGCGCGTTGCCGGCGATCTTCTCGGCCAGCTCGCAGCCCTTCGCGAAGCCCGCGCCATCGGCCACGACGTATTGCGACAGCCCCTTCTGGTAGCCCTCCTGCGCGTCGAGCACGCGGCCGGTCAGCATCATGTCGGTCATCGTCGCGACGCCGGCCAGGCGCGGCACGCGCGCCGACCCGCCACCGCCGACAAAGATGCCGCGCTGCCCCTCGGGCAGCCCGTAGTAGGCGCTGGCCTCGGCGACGCGGATGTGGCAGCTGCTGGCGATCTCCAACCCGCCACCAACCACGGCGCCATGCAGCACCGCGACCACCGGCACGCGACCGAACTGGATCGCGTCCATCGCCGCGTGCCAGGTGCGCGAGTGCAGCACGCCCTCGGCGACGCTGCGCTCCGACAGCTCCGACAGGTCGAGCCCGGCGCAGAAATGCTGCCCCTCGCCGGTCAGCACCACCGCGTGCACCGCCTCGGGCAGGTTCACGAAGCAGGTGTGCAACTGCGCGACCAGCGTGTCGTTGACCGCGTTGCGCTTGGCCGGCCGGTTCAGCCGCACATGGGCGACAGCCTGCGCGATCTCGATGCGCAGCAGGTCCAGGCTGGCCAGCAGGCCGGCGGCGGGAGCGAAGGTCAGGGGCATGGTGGGCTCGGCAATTTAGTTATCAGTGTGAATCAATGAGCCGCCATCACCCACCGGGAAAACCCGCAACCCCGGTTGATCGTCCACGATGAAACTTCGCCCTCCGGGTGCTACAGTGCCGCGGAAGCGGGATGCCGCCAATAGTTATTGGCACTAATCAAGTTCCGCCGACCCCGGAGACTGCCGTGAACACCGCCGAGCTGATCGCGATCGACACCCACACGCACGCCGAGGTGTCGTGCTGGAACCCCTTCGACAACTACGGCGAGGAGTACGACCGCGCCGCGGACAAGTACTTCGGCAGCAGCCGCCGGCCGACGATCGAGGAGACCATCGCGTACTACCGCGAGCGCAAGCTCGGGCTCGTGATGTTCACCGTCGACGCCGAGGCCCAGCTCGGCCGGCGCCGCATCCCGAACGAGGAGATCGCGGAAGCGGCGCAGAAGAACGCCGACATGATGATCTGCTTCGGCAGCATCGACCCGCACAAGGGCCGGATGGGTGCGCGCGAGGCGCGCCGGCTGATCGCCGAACACGGCATCCGGGGCTTCAAGTTCCACCCGACCGTGCAGGGCTTCGATCCGGCCGACAAGATGGCCTGGCCGATCTACGAGGTGATCGCCGAGCACAAGCTGCCGGCGATCTTCCACAGCGGCCATTCGGGCATCGGCTCGGGCATGCGCTGCGGCGGCGGCCTGCGCCTGCAGCACAGCAATCCGATGCTGCTGGAGGACGTGGCGATCAACTTCCCGGACATCCAGATCGTCGTCGCGCACCCGAGCTGGCCGTGGCAGGACGAGGCGCTGTCGCTCGCGCTGCACAAGCCGAACGTCTGGATCGACCTGTCGGGCTGGAGCCCGAAGTACTTCCCGCCTCAGCTGGTGCAGTACGCCAACACGCTGCTGAAGGACCGGATGCTGTTCGGCAGCGACTTCCCGCTCATCACGCCGGACCGCTGGATGAAGGACTTCGACGAGGCCGGCTTCAAGGACAAGGTGAAGCCGCTGATCCTGAAGGAGAACGCCGTGCGGCTGCTCGGGCTCGGCTGAGCCCGGCGCCGCGCGGAACCTCAGGCGCTGCGCCGGCGGCGCAGCTTCGCGCCGATGCCGACCAGGCCGGCCAGCATCATCGCGATCGTCTCGGGTTCGGGCGCCGGCGAGGCAACGGTCACGAAGCTGTCGCTGCCGCCGTTGGCGAAGCCCTGCGCGTGCAGGCCCACGCGCAGCGCGCCGGAGTACAGGTCGGCGGCAGTCGTCGTCGAGCCGGTCAGGAAGCGGAAGGACACCCACTCGCCCGGGTTGACGCCGTTGTGCTGGGTCGGCGAGTTCGAGTCGGCCGCCAGGTCGGCGGTGAAGTTCGGATTCAGGTTCGATGCGCCCGGCAGGTTCGGCGGCGTCGCGCCCCAGCTGAAGCTGACGCCGGGGCCGCTGGTGATCGTGCCCTGGGCGTAGGTCTGCGCCGGGTTCAGCCAGTCGAAATAGATGTCGGTGATCGACGAGGCCGCCGCACCCTGGTTCGTGAACAGGAAGTCGACGTAGCCGACGCCCTGCGTCAGCGACAGCCCGAACTGCGCCATCCCGGTGGCGCAGTTGGCGGCGCTGTTGTTGGTCACGCAGGAGAACGCGTAGTTCTGCGCCTGGGCGCCCGCGGCGAGGCCGAGCGCCAGCAGCGGCGCGGCAAGGAGGGAGGGGGCGAGACGGAGACGACGGCGCATGACAGTGGCTTTCCCTGGAGATCTTGTGGGCACGATCGTAGCGGCCAGGCCGCGCCGGACCGGCCCCGGATCCGGGGATAGCGCTACGCACGACCCACCCGCGCTTCGGGGGGGGCCTGGTACAACAACTCCACCTCCGCCGCGCGCCGCTTCAGCACCGCGGCCTGGTTGATGTAGCCCTTGTCGGTGATCTCGCCCGCATCGGGGTTCGGCGGCTCGCCGAGCCAGCGGGCACGTGTCGGCGTCTGCGACGAACCGCCGCCATCGGCGCGCAAGTCGGCCAACGCGTCGCGGGCGCGCGCGTCCAGTTCCTCCGGGGCCAGGCCCTTGGCCGCCGGGCTGGGGAACAGCAGCACGCCGACCTCGGCGCGGTCGTGGCCGGTGATCACGGCGTCCTGCACCAGCGGGGCCAGCGCCGAGACCACGCGCAGCCGCAGCGTGCCCACCGACACCCAGGTGCCGGAGGACAGCTTGAAGTCCTCCGCGACGCGGCCGTCGAAGGCCACGCCCCGCTCGGGCCGCTCCGGATCGACCAGCCGGCCGGCGTCGCCGATGCGGTAGTAGCCCTCCTCGTCGAAAGCCGCGGTGGTCTGCGCCGGCGCGTTGCGGTAGCCGGGGAACACGGAGACGCCGCGCACGCGCATCTCGAGCTTCTCGCCGCTGGGCACGAACTTCAGCTCCATGCCCGGCAGCGGCAGGCCGATGCAGCCCGCGCGTTCGAGCCGCCAGTGCGCGCTCGTGATCGCGGGCGAGGTTTCGGTCGAGCCCCAGGAGGTGGTCAGCCAGACCGGCTCGTCGCGCACCCGGCGCGCCACCGCCTCGAGGCGCTGCCAGCTCGACGGCGCCAGCGCGGCGCCGGCGTAGAACACCATGCGCAGCCGCTCGAAGAAGCGGCGCGCGAAGGCCTCGTCCTGCTCGAGGAAGGGCAGCAGCATGTCGAAGCCGCGCGGCACGTTGAAGTACAGCGTCGGCGGCACGTCGCGCAGGTTCGCGACCGTCTTCTCCACCAGGCCCGGCGCCGGCCGCCCCTCGTCGATGTACAGCGTGCCGCCGTGCCGCAGCACCAGGTTGAAGTTGTGATTGGCGCCGAAGGTGTGGCTCCACGGCAGCCAGTCCAGCACGACCGGCTTCTCCCGCTCGAGGAAGCGCCAGGCCTGCGCGATCATCTGCTGGTTCGCGCACAGCATGCGGTGCGTGTTGATGACCACCTTCGGGTGCCCCGTCGAGCCCGAGGTCAGCAGGTACTTGGCATGGTCGTCCGGCTGGATCGCCTCGAAGGCCTGGCGCACGGCGCCGCTCTCGGCGGTGCGGGTCAGCGTGTCGAACGCGAGCGCGCCCGGATGCCGCTCCGCCCCGCGGCTGAACACGGCCACCGCGTTCAGCGCGGCGCTGGCCAGCGCCGCGCCGTACACCGCCGCGTCGGACGCGTAGACGAGCGCCGGCCCGAGCGTGTTCAGGATGCCCTGGATCTTGCTGTAGTCCTTGGTCAGCCGGCAGTACGCGCTCGACACGGTGCACACCGGCCGCCCCACGTGCATCGCGGCGAGCAGCAGCAGCGCATGGTCGACCGCGTTGTCCGACAGCACGACGACCGGCCGGCCCGGCGGCAGGTTCAGCCCGAGCAGGCTCTGCGCGAGGGAGCCGACCGTGCGGCGCACCTGCGCATAGCTCAGCGTGCGCCAGGCTCCGGCCGCGTCGCGTTCGGCCAGGAAGGGAGCGTCCGGCGTCGCGGCCGCCCAGTGCTCGAGCCACTCGCCGATGCAGCGCGCGTACGGCTTCAGCGGCTCCGGCGAACGCAGCACGAACGCGCCGCCATCGAGCTGCAGCCGGACCGTGCGCGGCGGCGCGAGCTGCGCAGGATCGTCGAAGAACGCCGGCATACCTTGCTCCATACACTTCTGTATGGATTGCATCGTAGGCAACCTGCACGATATTGCACTCGGTGATTCCACCAAGTTCCATGCAGCGCTGTATGGCATCATGTCCGCCCATGCCCCGCAGCACGCTGCTCCCCGAGGACTGGATCACCGCCGCGACGGCGGTGCTGATCGATCGCGGCATTGACGCCGTGCGCGTGGACCTGCTGGCGCGCGAGCTGGCCGTCACGCGCGGCAGCTTCTACTGGCATTTCAAGGACCGCGAGGACCTGCTGCAGGCCGTGCTGAACGGCTGGCGCGACGCCGCCACCGAGCAGGTGATCCACCGCTTCGAGGGCCGGCAGGCGGAACCGCGCACGCTGATCGCCGAGCTGATCTCGCTGCCGTTCCGCGGCCGCGCAGCCGAGCGCGCGGCGCGCATCGAACTCGCCATCCGCGCCTGGGCGCGCCGCGACGCCCTCGCGCGCGCCGCGGTCGACGAGGTCGACGCCCGGCGCATCGCCTACATCGCGCAGTGCTTCTCGGCGCTCGGCTTCGCGATCGCCGAGGCGCGCTCGCGCGCGTTCCTGCTCTACGCCTACGAGGTGGCGGAGTCGCTGCTCGCGCGCCAGGGCACGGCGGCGCAGAAGAAGGAGCGCAGCGCGCTGCTGCAGCGGCTGGTGCTGGCCCGGCTGGACTGAACGCCGCTCGCGCCGATTGAGCGCGATCAAGTCCGCCGGTGGCTCGCCGGCCTACCGTGCATGCCGTTGCACACCCGGAGCCCGCGATGAGCACGCTGAAGACGATCCTGGTCCATGCCGATGCGACCGCGCAGGCCCCCATGCGGCTGAAGCTGGCCGAACAGCTCGCCGCCGCGCACGGCGCCGCTGCCACCGCGCTGTACGCCGCCACGTCGGCGCTGACGCGCTATCCGATGGCGCTGGCGGCCGGCGGCGAGATCGGCAGCACGCTGGTGGAACTGGACCGGCAGCGGCGCACGGCCGCGCAAGCTCAGTTCAAGGCCAGCGTCGACGCGCGCCGCATGGCCTGGCGCGAGGGCGCCGGCCTGCCGGTCGCGGACCTGGTGCAGCACGCCTGGTACACCGACCTGCTGCTGCTCGGCCAGCACCCGCCGGGGCCCGCGACGGATGTCGACGTGCCGGCCGACTTCGTCTCCTCGGTGATCCTGGACAGTGGCCGGCCGGCCCTGGTAGTACCGGCGATCCCGCGCGAGCCGACGCCGCTGCGGCGTGTGCTGATCGCCTGGAAGGCGACCCGCGAGTCCGCGCGTGCGGTCAGCGCGGCATTGCCGCTGCTGCAGCAGGCCAACCACGTGCAGGTGGTCGCGTTCGACGAAGGCGAGGGGCTGCAGGCCGAATCGGGCATCGTCGACTACCTGCGCGCGCACGGCGTCGGCGCCAGCCTGCAGCGCGACACGGCACTGCGGCACGAACTCGGGGAACAGCTGCTCTCGCTGGCGGCCGACGAGCAGGCCGACCTGCTGGTGATGGGCTGCTACGGCCACGGCCGCGCACGGGAGTGGGCGCTCGGCGGGGCCACGCGCACCGTGCTGCAGTCGATGACGCTGCCGGTGCTGTTCTGCCACTGAGCGGGCGGGCCGCGCCGGGCGCGCCCGGTCGACTCAGGCAACTCAGGCGTCCTCGTCCGGCTCCACCTCCGGCGGCGGCGGGTGGCGCACGATCGTCACCGGCAGCGCCGCATCGTGCAGCAACGCATGCGCGACGGAACCGAGCCGCGTGCCCGGCGTGTCGCCCTTGCCGCGCGCGCCCATCACCACCAGCGCACAGCCCTGCTCCTCGGCGATGTCGTGCAGCATCGCCGCCGGGGCGCCAGTGGCGATGGCCTGCTCGAACTCGACGCCGGCCGCTTCGCACATCGCCGCCGCATCCTGCAGCGAGTGCTCGCCGGCCGAGCGGCTGATCGCCTCGATCGCTTCCGCGTCGTGCACGCGCAGCAGTTCCCACAGGCTGGCCGGCTCCTGCACGTTGGCGAGCACGAGGCTGCCGCGCAGCCCCTGGCGCAGCAGGTCCAGCGCGTGCTGCACGGCATCGAGCGAGGCGCTCGAGCCGTCGACCGGGACGAGGATCTTCATCGGTGACTCCAGGGCAAGGCGGCCGCCCTCGGCGGCCCGCACCGCAAGACTACCCGAGACCGAAGCCGTGTTTCCTGAGCTCACGCGCCTGCGGGTCCGTGCGCCCCGCCGCCGGGTTGGCTTCTGTCAAACCCCGATGGCCCGCGTGCGCCCGGGGCGGCTAGCATGCGACGCTTCTACGGACCCCGGAGCCTGCCCATGACCGCCCCCGCCCGCCTCGCGGCCGCCGCCCTCGCCGCCCTGTGCGCCGCGCCCGCCGCCTTCGCCCAGTCCGGCCCGATCAAGGTCGGCCTGATGCTGCCCTACACCGGCACCTACGCCGCGCTCGGCAACATGATCGAGAACGGCTTCAAGCTGTACGTGCAGGAGCAGGGCGGCAAGCTCGGCGGGCGCGAGATCGAGTACTTCAAGGTCGACGACGAGAGCGATCCCTCGAAGGCGACCGACAACGTCAACAAGCTGATCAAGCGCGACCAGGTCGACGTGCTGGTCGGCACCGTGCACAGCGGCGTCGCGCTCGGGATGGCCAAGGCGGCCAAGGAGAACAACACGCTGCTGATCGTGCCGAACGCCGGCGCCGACGCGATCACCGGGCCGATGTGCGGCCCGAACATCGTGCGCAGCAGCTTCAGCAACTGGCAGCCGGGCTACTCGACCGGCGTGGTCGCGGCGCAGAAGGGCTACAAGCGCGCGATGACCATCACCTGGAACTACGCCGCCGGCGCCGAGACCGTCAAGGGCTTCACCGAGGCCTTCGAGAAGGGCGGCGGCAAGGTCATCAAGGACCTGAACCTGCCGTTCCCGAACGTCGAGTTCCAGGCCCTGCTGACCGAGATCGCGGCGCAGAAGCCGGACGTCGTGTTCGCCTTCTTCGCCGGCGGCGGCGCGGTCAAGTTCGTCAAGGACTACGACGCGGCAGGGCTGCGCAAGACCATCCCGCTGTTCGGTTCGGGCTTCCTGACCGACGGCACGCTGGAGGCCCAGGGCGCCGCGGCGCAGGGCCTGCAGACCACGCTGCACTATGCCGACAGCCTGGACACGCCGCGCAACAACGCCTTCCGCAAGAGCTTCGCGCTGACCTACAAGCAGAACGCCGACGTGTACGCGGTGCAGGGCTACGACGCGGCGCAGATCCTCGGCGCCGGGCTCGCGGCCGTGAAGGGCGACCTCTCGAAGCGCGACGCGCTGACCGCCGCGATGCGCAAGGTCACGGTGGACAGCCCGCGCGGCAAGTTCACGCTGTCCAAGGCCGGCAACCCGGTGCAGGACATGTACCTGCGCGAGGCCAAGGGCGTCAACAACGAGTTCCGCTCGGTCGCCGTCAAGGGCCTCGCGGACCCGGCGCGCGGCTGCCGGCTCTGATCCGACCCACCCCCGGAGCGCTGCGCGCTCCCCCTCGAGGGGGCATCGCCAGCGGACCGGCGCAGCCGGGTCCGCGGCGATCGCTGGATGGGTTGAGGTGTAATCCAACCGATGGACCTCGCGACCTTCCTCGTCCAGTGCCTGAACGCCGTCCAGTACGGGCTGCTGCTGTTCCTGGTCGCGAGCGGGCTGACGCTGATCTTCGGGATCATGGGCGTCATCAACCTGGCGCACGGCAGCTTCTACATGATCGGCGCCTACCTGGCCTTCGTGCTGGCGCCGTATTTCGGTGACTGGTACCTGACCAAGCTGCTGGTCGGCGTGCTGCTGGCCGCGGCCTTCGGCTACCTGCTCGAGTGGGCCTTCTTCAGCTTCCTGTACCAGCGCGACCACCTGCAGCAGGTGCTGATGACCTACGGGCTGATCCTGGTCTTCGAGGAACTGCGCTCGCTGCTGGTGGGCAACGACGTGCACGGCGTGCAGGCGCCACAGTGGCTGGCCGGCGGCTTCCGGCTCGGCGAGCTGATGTCCTACCCGTGGTACCGCGTGTTCGCGTCGGTCGCCTGCGTGCTGCTCGCGCTCGGCATGTACTGGGTCGTCAACCGCACGCGGCTGGGCATGATGATCCGCGCCGGCGCCAGCAACCGCGACATGGTGCGCGGGCTGGGCATCGACATCGCGCGGCTGTACCGGATCGTCTTCGCCGGCGGCGTCGCGCTGGCGGCGCTGGCCGGCATGATCGCCGCGCCGCTGTCCTCGGTGTACCCGGGCATGGGCGGCAGCGTGCTGATCATCTGCTTCGTCGTCGTCGTGATCGGCGGCATCGGCTCGATCAGCGGTGCGCTGGTGGCCTCGCTGCTGGTCGGCTTCGTCGACACCTTCGGCAAGGTCTTCTTCGCCGAGTACAGCGGCATCGGCGTCTACCTGCTGATGGCCGTCATCCTGGTCTGGCGCCCCGAGGGGCTGATGCGCCGGGGGTTCTGAGCGTGGCGAGCGGAGACCCACGTCGATGAAGGGCTGGCCGGTCCCCGTGCTCGGCGCGCTGCTGCTCGCGCTGCTGCCGGCCGTGCTGAGCCCGTACATGCAGGACGTGGCGCTGAAGATCCTGGTGCTCGCGACCTTCGCGCTCAGCCTCGAGCTGCTGGTCGGCGCGACCGGGCTGGTCAGCCTGGGGCACGCGGCGTTCTTCGGCATCGGCGCCTACACCGTCGTGCTCGGCACCGGCGACGGCGGCCCGGCCTCGATCGCCTGGCTGCTGCCGGCGGCCGTGGGCGCGGCGGCGGCCTATGCCCTGTTCGTCGGCGCGCTCAGCCTGCGCACGCGCGGCGTCTACTTCATCATGGTCACGCTGGCGTTCGCGCAGATGGCCTACTTCGTGTTCCACGACACCAAGTTCGGCGGAGGCAGCGACGGCATCTTCCTGTACGTCAAGCCGGTGCTCGAGATCGGCGGCACGACGCTGCTCGACCTGGAACACAAGCTGCACCTGTACTACCTCGTGGTGGGCGCGCTGGTGGCCACGTACGGGCTGCTCGCGCTGGTGAAGCGCTCGCGCTTCGGCCATGCGCTGGCCGGTATCCGCGCCAACGAACAACGCATGCGCGCGGCCGGCTTCCCGACCTACTGGTACAAGCTGGCCGCTTTCGTGCTGGCCGGTGCGCTGGCCGGGCTCGCGGGGTTCCTGCTCGCGGTGAAGGACGGCGCGGTCAACCCGGAGCTGCTGTCGTGGCACGAGTCCGGCGCGGTGCTGCTGATGGTCATCCTCGGCGGCATCGGCAGCCTGCGCGGCGCGGTGCTCGGCGCGGCCGCGTTCACGCTGCTCAAGGAGTTCTACCAGAGCGCCCTGCTCGGGCCGCTGGCCGACCACTGGCAGCTCACGCTCGGGCTGACCATCATCGCCTTCGTCGCGCTGCTGCCGAACGGGCTGACGGGCCTGTTCTCACGCACGGGCGGCGTCAGCCTGCGCGAGCGCCTGACCGGAGCGCGCCGTGGCTGAGGCGCTGCTGCGCTCGAACCTGCTGACGCGCCGCTTCGGCGGGCTGACTGCCGTCGGCGATGTCTCGCTCGAGCTGCGCCTCGGAGAGGTGCACGCGGTGATCGGCACCAACGGCGCCGGCAAGTCGACGCTGATCAACATGCTGTCCGGCGAACTGCCGGCCTCGTCGGGCAGCATCCACTTCGACGGGCACGACATCACCGACTGGTCGCAGCCGAAACGCGCGCGCGCCGGGATCGGCCGCAGCTACCAGCGCACGACGATCTTCCCGGCCTTCAGCGTGCTCGAGAACTGCCGCCTGTGCGCACAGGCCGCGGCGCCGCGCGCCTGGGCGCTGTGGGAATCGGCCCAGCACTGCGCGGCCAGCCTCGCCGCCGCCCGCGAGGCGCTGGCCGGCGCCGGGCTGGCCGATGCGGAAGCACGGCCGGCCGGCTCGCTCAGCCACGGCGGCAAGCGCCAGCTCGAGATCGCGATGTGCCTGGCCACGCGGCCGCGCGTGCTGCTGCTGGACGAACCGCTGGCCGGCATGGGCGCCGAGGAGACCGAGCGCATGCTGGGCCTGCTCGCGGCGCTGCGGCAGACCCACGCGGTGCTGCTGGTCGAGCACGACATGGACGCGGTGTTCCGCATCGCCGACCGCATCACGGTGATGGTGAACGGCGAGGTGATCGCGAGCGATGTGCCGGAGGCGATCCGCGCCGACCGGGCCGTGCAGGTGGCCTACCTCGGCGAGGGCCACTGAGATGCTGGCCGTCGCCGAGTTGAACACCTACTACGGCGACAGCCACGTGCTGCGCGGTGCCGGCCTCGAGCTGCCGGAAGGCACGTCGCTCGGCCTGCTGGGCCGCAACGGCATGGGCAAGACGACGCTGATCCGCACGCTGATGGGCTACGTGCGGCCGGCGTCCGGGCGTGTCGCCTGGCAGGGCCGCGACGTGACCGGCTGGGCGCCGGAGCGCATGGCGCGCCTGGGCATCGGCTACGTGCCCGAGGGGCGCGGCATCTTCCCGAACCTCAGCGTGCGCGAGAACCTCGTGATGAGTGCACGCGCCGGCGTCGACGGCCGGCGCGACTGGACCGAGGCGCGCGTGCTGGACACCTTTCCGCGCCTGGCCGAGCGGCTGGGCCACGGCGGCGGCCAGCTCTCCGGCGGCGAGCAGCAGATGCTCGCGATCGGCCGCGCGCTGATGACCAACCCGCGCCTGCTGATCCTCGACGAGGCGACCGAAGGCCTCGCCCCGTTGATCGTGGCCGAGATCTGGCGCGTGATCGCCGCGATCGGCGGCACCGGCATCAGCACGCTGATCGTCGACCGCGACTACCGCAAGGTGCTCGCGCACACCGACCGGGCCGTCGTGCTGGAGAAGGGCCAGGTGGTGCTGGCCGGCCCGAGCGATTCCCTGGCCGAGGACGGCGCCGCGCTGGCGCGCTTCCTCGGCGTCTGACCCACCGACCCGGAGACCACCCCATGATCCTCGAGCTCGCCGACATCCGCATCCACCCGGGCCAGCAGGCCGAGTTCGACGCCGCCATCCTGCGCGGCATCGGCAGCGTGGTCAGCACCGCGAAGGGCTTCCGCGGCTTCAAGGTCAACAAGGGCATCGAGACGCCCGAGCGCTACATCCTGCAGATCTTCTGGGACACGCTGGAGAACCACACGGTGGACTTCCGCGGCGGGCCGCTGTTCACGCAGTGGCGCGCCATCGTCGGCCCCTACTTCGCGCAGCCGCCGGTGGTGGAGCACTTCGTGCTCGTCGGCAAGTCCGACTGAAGGCCCGCGCACGAAGAAATCACCTCGGCCCGATCGAAGTGATCCGGGTGCCGATCGGCAGGGCCGTCCTCGCTTGCCGGGCATCAAATTTGGCGCGCACCAGGGCAGGATCGGGCCCCACAGAGCCAGCGGTTTGAGGCAAATTGTGCGCGGGCCTCGGCGGCGCGCCGGCGCGTTGCGGCCCTGACTCCGTTTCCGCATTACCGCCTCCGCAGTGACCCCGTCGACGCCCGAACCCGCTCACGACGCCGCCGCGGCCAGACTCCCCTCCCCACCCCGCAACGGCCTGCGGATGGGGCCGTTCGTCGCCGGCTCGCTGCTCATCGTCGTCGCGACGGCCCTGGGGCTGATGCAGGTCTATCGCGCCGAGGTCCGGGCGCAGTCCGAGCAGATCCATTCGGTATCCGCGCAGCGCGCGGAACAGGTGGCGCGCTGGTTGAGCGAGCGTGTGTCCCAGGCCGACTTCGCGCGCAGCAGCGTGCTGTGGGCGCGGCTCATGCGCCGCTGGCGCGACGACGGCGACCTGCAGGCCCGCGACCAGCTGATGCACCGCGCGGTCGAGATGCGGCGCGCGTTCGGCAGCGTCAGTTCGCTGCTGCTGGACGACGACGGCCGCATCGTCGGCGGCGAGGACGACGCCGAACCGCAACCCGCACCCGCGCTGCTGCAGGCCGCACAGTCCGCACTGGCACTCGGCACGGTGACGCACAGCGATCTGTACGAAGCCGGCGAACCCGGCGCGGTCCGGCTCGACGTGGTGGCCCCGCTGGCGGCCGAGGGCCCCGCGCCGGGCGCGGTCGTGCTGCGCTTCAGCGCCGACGAAGCGCTCCTGGCGGACCTGCGCGCCTGGCCCACGCCGAGCCGCAGCGGCACCACGGTGCTGCTGAACCGCGTAGGCGACCAGCTGCTCGCCTTCAACGGGTCCGATCCACGCCCGCTCGATTCGCCGGGCCTGCTGGGTGCCCGCGCGGTGCGCGGCGAGCTCGAATTCGGTCAGGTGGCCTGGGGTACCGACATCCGCGGCGTGCCGATCCTCGGGACCGTGCGCCAGGTGCCGGGCACGGACTGGTACCTGGTCGCCCAGGTGGACCGCTCCGAGGTGCGCGCCGAAGTCGCGCCCCAGGCCTTCTGGATCCTGCTCACCGGCGCGCTCGCGCTGCTGAGCCTGGTCGTCGGTGCGTTGATGTGGCGCGAGCGCAGCGCGCATGCGCTGGTGCGCGCGGCGCGGGACGCCCAGGAGGATCGGGTGCGGGCCGCCGTGCTGCTGCAGTCGATCGCGCACGGCTCGCCCGACGCCATCTTCGCCAAGGACCGCGCCGGCCGCTACCTGCTGTGCAACCCCGAGGCGGGCCGCCTGATCGGCAAGCCGGTCGAGCAGGTCCTGCAGCACGACGACCGGGACCTGTTCGCGCCCGATCAGGCGGCCGAGATCATGGCCAACGACGCCCGCGTCATGCAGGAGGGTCACACGCTGACCTGCGAGGAAGCGCTCGACACGGCGGACGGCAGCGCCACCTTCCTGGCCACCAAGGGGCCGCTGCGCGACGAGACGGGCCGGGTGATCGGGATGTTCGGCATCTTGCGCGACATCAGCCAGCGCAAGCGCGCAGAGGTCGCCCTGCGCGACAGCGAATCGACCAACCGCGCCCTGCTGAACGCGATGGCGGACGGCATGTTCGTGGCCCAGGACTACAGCTTCGTGTTCGCCAACCCGGCGCTGCCGCGCATGCTCGGCCACACGCCCGAGTCGTTCATCGGCCTGCCGTTCGCCGCGGTGGTGGCCCCCCGCTCCCTGGCGCGCTGGACCGAGCGCTTCGAGCAGCGCATCGCGGACGGACCGGAACCGCCCTCGCACTACGAGGTGCAGTTCCGCCGCCGCGACGGCTCGCTGTGCTGGATCGAGCTGCGTGCCAGCCGCTGCACGTTCCGGGGCGCGCCCGCCGTGCTGGGCCTGGTGCGCGACATCGGGGAGCAGAAGCAGCTGTCCGACGAGCTCGAGCGGCACCGCCACCGCCTCGAGGAGCTGGTCGCGGAGCGCACCGCGCAGCTGCAGCAGGTCGACGCGGCGCGGCTGGAGCAGGAGCGCTTCATCCATACGCTGGCCGACAGCCAGCCGGGGCTGCTCGCCTACTGGGACCGCGACCTGCGCTGCCGCTTCGCCAACCGTGCCTACCGCGAATGGTTCGGCCGCAGCGAGGAGGAAATGGCCGGCATCGGCATCGACGCGCTGCTCGGCCCGCGCCGCCTGGCCGACAACCGCGACTACATCGACGCGGCGCTCGCCGGGCAGCCGCAGCGTTACCAGCGCCTGCTGCGCGGCGCCGACGGGCGCAGCATGCACGGCCTGGCGACCTTCATCCCGGACATGGTCGACGGCGAAGTGCGCGGCTTTCTCGTGATGGTGTCCGACATCACCGAGGTCAAGCAGGCCGAGCTGCAGCTGCAGGCCGCCAACGCCGAGCTGGTGCTGTCGCGCGACAACGCCGAGGCCGCGAACCGCGCGAAGAGCGCGTTCCTGGCCAACATGAGCCACGAGATCCGCACGCCGATGAACGCCATCATCGGCCTGACCCACCTGCTGCGCCGCGATGCCCACGACCTGCGCGAAGGCGAACGCCTGGACACCGTGGCCGAGGCCGCCAGCCACCTGCTGCAGGTCATCGACGACATCCTCGACCTGTCCAAGATCGAGGCCGGCCGGCTCGAGCTCGAGCGCATCGACTTCTCGCTGACCGGGGTGCTGGAGCGCTGCCGCGTGCTGGTCGCCGAGCGCGCGGCCGACAAGGGGCTCGCGCTGTCGTTCGTCGCCGACGGCGTGCCCGACGCGCTGCACGGCGATCCGACGCGGCTGCTGCAGGCGCTGCTGAACCTGCTCAGCAACGCCGTCAAGTTCACGGAGCAGGGCCGCGTCGACCTGACGGTCGAACTGCTGGGGCGCGACGCCGGCGAGCTGACGCTGCGCTTCCGCGTGCGCGACACCGGTGTCGGCATACCTCCCGACCAGCTGGAGCAGCTGTTCGTCGCCTTTGCGCAGGCCGACACCTCGACGACGCGCCGCTTCGGCGGCACGGGCCTCGGGCTCGCGATCACGCGCCGGCTGGCCCTGCTGATGGGCGGAGACGTCGGCGTGAGCAGCAAGGCGGGCGAAGGCAGCGAGTTCTGGTTCACGGCCCGCCTCGGGGAAGGTACCGAGCCGCCCCCGCCGGCGGGCGCGCCGCCGACCGATGCCGCGCAGGCGCTGCGGCAGCGCTGCGCCGGCGCCCGCGTGCTGCTGGTGGAGGACAACCCGGTCAACCAGGACGTCGCGGTCGAGCTGCTGCGCGCGGTGAAGCTGGGCGTCGAGGTGGCGGGCAACGGCATCGAGGCGCTGCAGTGCCTGCAGCACGGGCACTTCGACCTGGTGCTGATGGACGTGCAGATGCCCGGCATGGACGGGCTGGAGGCCACCCGCCGCATCCGCGCGCAGGAAGGACCGCAGGCGCTGCCGATCCTCGCGATGACGGCCAACGCCTTCGGCGAGGACCGCGCCGCCTGCCTGGCAGCCGGCATGAACGGTCACGTCGCGAAGCCGGTCGACCCGGAACAGCTGTACGCCACGCTGCTCGAGTGGCTGCCGCCGAACGGTGGCGCGGCCGATGCGGCGCCGTCAGCGGCGGTTCCCGTGCCGGTCCCGCGCGAGGACGAGCTGCCGGCGATCCCCGGCATCGACAGCGCGGAGGCCCTGCGCCTGGCCGGCGGCCACGTGCCCCTGTACCGCCGGGTGCTGCACCAGTTCGCCCGGTACTATGCGCAACGCCTGCCTGAACTGGAGCGCGAGCTCAACCGCGGCGACCCGGCGACGACCCGCCTGGCGGCGCACTCGTTGAAGGGCGCGTCGGCCTCGATCGGCGCCCGGCGCCTGGTGCAGCTCGCCGACGCGCTGGAGACCGCGATCGCCGCGCGCCGCCCGCCGGCCGAGATCATCCCGGCCGGGCACGAGATGCTGGCCGAGCTGAAGACGCTGGTCGACGCGCTGCGCGGCCAGGACTAGCCCAGCCGCACCGTGTCGAAATCGCGCCGCAGCGCGCGCCAGACGGTCGGCCCGGTCAGCGGCATCTGCACCTTCTCGGCGTCGTGGCCGAGGCCGGCGTGGTCCAGCGCATCGACCACCGCGTTGACCACCGCGGGTGTCGCGCCGATCGTGCCGAGCTCGCCGACGCCCTTCACGCCCAGCACGTTGGTCGTGCAGGGCACCGAGGTGTCGAACTCGGTCCGGAAGCCGAGGAAGCCGTCGGCGCGCGGCAGCGCGTAGTCCATGAAGCTCGCACTCAGCAGCTGGCCGCTGTCGTCGTAGGCCACCCGCTCGCACAGCGCCTGGCCGATGCCCTGCACCGCACCGCCTTCGATCTGGCCGCGCACGATGACCGGGCTGACGACCCGCCCGATGTCGTTGACCGACGCGTAGGCGACGATCGCGACCTCGCCGGTCTCCGGGTCGACCTCCACCTCGCAGACATGGCAGGCATTCGGCCAGCTCGGCGCACCGGCCGTCGCGCTGCCCTCGGCGGTGATGCGGGCGGCGGGCTGCCGCGCCGCCAGCTCGAACAGCCCGATGCTGCGGTCGGTGCCGGCGATCGTGAAGCGCCCGGCGCGGTACTCGAGGTCGCGCGCGGCGGCCTCCAGCGCCTCGCCGGCCAGTTGCTGCGCATGCTCCAGCGTGCGCTCGGAGGCCACCTGCACCGCCGAGCCGCCGGTGAACAGCGAACGGGAGCCGGCGCTGCCGAAACCGTTCGCGCGGTCGGTGTCGCCCTGCAGCACGCGGATCTGCTCGATCGGCACGCCGAACACGTCGACGGCCAGCTGCGCGTAGCTGGTCACGATGCCCTGGCCCATGGCCTGCGTCGCGGTGGTCAGCTCGACGATGCCCTCGGGCAGCACGTTCACGGTGACCTGCTCGCCCAGCGAGCCGCCGCCGGTCCACTCGAGGAAGGTCGCGATGCCGCGCCCGCGCAGCCGGCCGCGCGCGCGCGAGGCCTCGCGGCGCGCCGCAAAGCCGTGCCAGTCGGACAGCGCCAGGCCCTGGTCCAGCATCTTCTCGAACTGACCCACGTCGTAGGTCTGCGCCATCGGGCTGGTCCACGGCATCTGCTCGGGGCGCAGCATGTTGCGCCGGCGCAGCTCGGCCGGGTCGAGCTTCATCTTGCGTGCCGCCGCGTCCATCAGCCGCTCGATCAGGTAGATCGCCTCGGGGCGGCCGGCGCCGCGGTAGGCCCCGGTCGGCGTCGTGTTGGTCATCACCGCGGTGAGCTTCAGCGCGATGGTGCGGATGTCGTAGATGCTGGTCGTGACCCAGGGCCCGACCAGCAGCGGGATCACGACCCCGACCGTCATCGCGTACCCGCCGACGTTCGCGTACGAGCGCACGCGCAGCCCCAACACCTTGCCGTCGGCGTCCAGCGCCATCTCGCCGCGCGTCACCTGGTCGCGGCCGTGCACGGAGGCCGTGAACTCCTCCAGCCGCGTGGCGCACCATTTGACCGGCCGCTGCAACGCGCGCGCCGCGTGGCCGACGACGACCTCCTCCGGATACAGCCCGGTCTTCATGCCGAAGCCGCCGCCCACATCGCCGACCTTCACGCGCACCTGCTCGGCCGGCAGGCCGAGGCACTGCGCGGTGCCGTCCCGCACGGCGGTCGGCATCTGGCTGGACAGCGTGATCTGCAGGCGCCCGTCGACCATCTCGGCGAGCGCCACGCGCGGCTCCATCGCATTCGGCGCGAGGCGCTGGTTGACGATCTCCAGCGCGACCACGTGCGCGGCGCGCGCGAAGGCGGCCTCGGTCGCGGCGGCGTCGCCGTGCTGCATCTCGGCGGCGATGTTGTCCGGCGCCGCGTCGCACAGCACCGGCGCGCCCGGCGCGATCGCGGCGAGCGGGTCGACCACGGCGGGCAGGTCCTCGTAGTCGACGGCGATCGCCGCGCAGGCGTCGAGCGCGGCCTGGCGCGACTCGGCGACCACCGCGGCCACCGCCTCGCCGACATAGCGCACGCGGTCGAGCGCGAGCGGGTGGCGTGCGGCGCTGGCGCCGGGGCTGCCGTCCGGGCGCGGGAACGGCACCTCGTTGGCCATCGCCTTGACACCGGCGGCCGCCAGCTCGGCGCCGCTGTAGACCGCCAGCACGCCGGGCAGCGCCCGCGCCGCCGCCGCGTCCACTGCGCGGATGCGCGCGTGCGCGAACGGCGAGCGCAGGAAGACGAGGTGCGCGAGGCCGGGGCGCTCCAGGTCGTCGGTGAACTGGCCGCGGCCGGTGACCAGGGTCGGGTCCTCCAGCCGGCGCACCGGCTTGCCGCTGCCGAAGCGGCCGACGTCGACCGGCGCGTTCATGCGCGGCTCCCCGCCATCGCCGTCGCGGCCTGCTGCACCGCGGCGACGATGTTGACGTAGCCCGTGCAGCGGCACAGGTTGCCCTCCAGCGCGGCGGCCACCTGTGCATCGCTCGGGTTCGGCTCGCGCGCCAGCAGGCCGCAGGCCGCCATCAGCATGCCGGGCGTGCAGAAGCCGCATTGCAGGCCGTGGCAGGCCATGAAGGCCTCCTGCAGCGGGTGCGTGCCGCCGGGCGGCGCGAGGCCTTCGACGGTGGTCACCGCACGCCCCTGCACCTGCAGCGCCAGCACGCTGCAGCTCTTGACGGGCGCGCCGTCCAGCAGCACGGTGCAGGCGCCGCACTGCGCGGTATCGCAGCCCTGGTGCGTGCCGGTCAGGCGCAGCGGGCCGCGCAGCAGCTCGACCAGCAGCGTGGTGGGTTCGATCTCGGCCTCGACCGACTGGCCGTTGACCTGCAGGTTCAGTGTCGTCATCGTGTCACCTCCACAGCGGCCCGCATCGTAGTCCCGAATCCGCGGGTGCATACTGCCGCGCGATCGAAATTCCGGAGGTGCCGATGGACAAGGTGCGGTGGGGCGTGATCAGCACGGCCCGGATCGGGCTCGAGAAGGTGCTGCCGGCGATGAAGCTCAGCCCGGCGGTCGAGCTGTACGCGATCGCCTCGCGCTCGCTGCCGGCGGCGCAGCAGGCGGCGCAGGCGCTCGGCATCCCGGTCGCCTACGGCTCGTACGAGGAGCTGCTCGCCGACCCGCGCATCGAGGCGGTCTACAACCCGTTGCCCAACCACCTGCACGTGCCGCTGACGCTGCAGGCTGCGGCGGCCGGCAAGCACGTGCTGTGCGAGAAGCCGATCGCGCTGACGGCGGCGGAGGCGCAGCAGCTGCGCGGCGCGGCCGGCCGGGTGCTGATCGCCGAGGCCTTCATGGTGCGCTTCCATCCGCAGTGGCAGCGCGTGCGCGCGCTGGTCCGCGAGGGCCGCATCGGCACGCCGCGCGCCATGCAGGTGGCGTTTTCGTACTTCAACGCCGACCCGGCCAACATCCGCAACCGCGCCGACATCGGCGGCGGCGCGCTGTACGACATCGGCTGCTACGCGATCGTCGCCGGCCGCTACGTGTTCGAGGCGGAGCCGCAGCGCGCCGTCGCGCTGGTCGACCGCGACCCTGCGCTCGGGACCGACCGCACCACCAGCGGCCTGCTCGACTTCGGCGCCGGCCGCCAGCTTGCGTTCACGGTCTCGACGCAGAGCCAGCGCTACCAGCGCGTCAACGTGCTCGGCACGACCGGCCGCATCGAGGTCATGATCCCGTTCAACGCGGTGCCCGCCGAAGGCATGCGGATCCACATCGACGCCACCGGCGCGCTCGACGGCAGCGGCATCACGACCGAAACCCTGCCGGCCTGCGACCAGTACACGCTGCAGGGCGAGGCGTTCTCGCGCGCGGTGCGCGGCCAGGCGCCGCTGGACTGGGGCGTGGAGGACGCGATCGCCCAGATGCGCGTGATCGACGCGCTGTGGCGTGCGGAGAAGAGCGGGCGGGTCGAGGACGTCTGAGCACCGGGTCACGCCCGCAGGTGCACGAAGGCGATCCACAGCGCCGCCGCCAGCCAGGTGGCGTTGACGCCCAGCCAGGTGGCGCGACGCACGGCGCGGCGGCGGCGCCGAACGGCCCACGGGCCCGCCGCCAGCGCGACCCAGAGCCCGGCCAGCGCGAGCGACGCGCGCCGGCGCTCGGGTTCGAGCGTGCGCACGCGCGGGAAGGCCGTGCGCAGGGCTTCCCCGGCCCGCTCGATCCGCTGGATTTCCGCGGACACGTCCGGCCCTGGCTGCAGTTCCACCGTCTCCGTCGAGCCGTCGTGCTCGAGGCTCAGGCGCATGCCCGAACGCCGCAGCCGCAGGGTGTCCGCGCCCTCGCCCAGCTGGATCTCCCAGTCTTCCGCTCCGGCATGGTGGCGCATCGAGGCCGGCGCGGCAGACGCCGCGTCGCCGGGCACCAGCGCCAGCGTGGTGAGCATCCACCCGCCCGGTTGCGGCAGACGCGCGTCGACGCCCGGCGCCGGCCACGCGCGGCGGTCGAAGGCGACCCATCCTCCGAACGGGCTGAGGCTGCCCTTCAGCGGCGTGGCGCCGATTCCTTCGCTGCCGTCGACAGCCAGCATCAGTTCGACATTCGATCCGGGGCGGCGGTAGCCGAACCGGCGCGGGCCGAGCGCCCGCTGCTCGGTCTCCGGCGCTGCGGTCCACAACACGCGCAGCGCACTGCCGGCCGCCGCCTCGTGGCTGTCGAGCACGAGCACCGTGCTGCCCTGCCATTGCAGGATCTGGCGCCGCAGCCGCGGACCCCCGTCGACCCGGCGCTCCAGGTCGAGCAGGCGAAGGTCGCCGTGCTGCACCTCCGCGCGCAGCACGGTCCGGCGTCTCGAATCGGCCGACTCGCCGACGAGGTGCGGGCCATTGCCGCCGTCCCAGCCATTGGACAGCTGCACCCCGGGGCCGTCGCCGCTCGGCCAGTAGCCGCTGGCGGTGCTCCAGTCGACGCCGTCGGCCCACAGATGCAGGCTCAGGTCCTGCGCGCGGCGGTGCCCATGGGCGGCAAAGTGACCCCATGGGACGACGAGCTGCACCGGCACCCGCGCCGCGCTCTCGCGCGACCACCAGACGGCATGCCCCGACACCGGGAACAGATGCGCGAACGATTCGCGCGCGCCCAGCTCGCGTTCGCGCAGCAGGTCGTCACCGCCGAACATCGGGGGCAGGCTCCAGCGGTAGCGGTAGGTGTTGCCCAGCAAGGGCATCGTGCGATCCGGCCGCTGCAGGTCCGTGAAGAAGGCGAGCGCCGCCCCGTGCGCCGCCGCCAGCGCCGGCGGCACCGGCTCGCCGGCCGCGCGCAGCACGTGCTGCATGAAGCCGGTCAGGACGACGCCGTGGAAGTGATAGCCGGCGGAGTGCTCGAGCACGGCCCCGTCCTGCCCGATATAGAACGGCAACTGCCGCTCCAGCCGCTGCAGCGCCAGCCGGCGCGACTCCGCCGCCTCCGGCAGCGCCGGGAAGGCGGTGCTCAGCTGCAGCAGGGCAAGGTTCTGCATCACGCCGTGGTTGGACCCGGCGATGAACAGCGAGGGCTTGGCCAGCAGTGCCGCGAGGCGGCGCGCGTGCAGGTGGACCTCGGCGTCGGTGGCCGCGTCGGCATCGGCACGCACGAGTTTCCAGAAGCGTGCCAGGACCGCCGCCCGATTGACCACCGCGTGCGCGTTGCGCAGCAGGCCGGTCGGGAACCACTGCGCGGCCTCACTGGCGATGAAGCCGCGCAGGTAGCGGCGCGCGGCGTGCAGGAATGCCGGGTCGCGCGTGTGTTCATAGGCACGCAGCAGCATGTCGGGCACGATCAGGCTGGCGCTGTAGAGCTGCTGCACCGGCACGCCGCGTTCCAGATCTGCCTCGGCGAAGTCGAGATCGACGGGCAGCGGCGGCAGGTAGGGCAGTGCCAGTTCGCCACGCAGGATGCCGCGCGCCACGGCGACCGCGGCGTCGCCGCGCAGCGGGTGGTCCGTCATCATCGACGCATCGGCGACCATGGTCAGCACCTCGTCGGACGGCTGTCGCCGGTCGATGTCGACCACTGCCGGCGCCACCTCGCCGGTCACCACCCGGTAGTGCCACCACAGCGGCCCCCAGACCAGGGCAGCACCGACGGCAGCGAGCAGCAGCGTGTTCAGCACCAGCGCCGGCCAGGTCGGGCCGGGGGCCGGTGGGTGCTCGGCAGGGGGATCGTCGGAGGTCTTCATGGCGCAGGCGAACGGACCGGGCACGCGCACCAGACCGACAATGGGCATCATGACGCATGAGGCAACCGCCGCAGCCCAGGATCTGCCCGAGATGAACCGCGCCCCCGCCTTCTCCGACCTGCACCGCCACGGCTTCGCGCGCGTGGCCGTCGCCGTGCCGCGCTGCCGCGTCGCCGACCCGGCCTTCAACGCCGAACAGACGCTGGCGCTGTGGCGCGAGGCCGACACGCGCGGCGCGAGCCTGGTGGCCTTCCCGGAACTGGGCCTCGCCGCCTACAGCAGCGACGACCTGTTCCACCAGCGCGCGCTGCTGGACGGCTGCGAGGCGGCGCTCGCGATGCTGGTCGAGGCGAGCCGCACGCTAACGGCCGTCGCGCTGCTGGGCCTGCCGGTACGCGCCGACCATGCGCTGTTCAATGCGGCGGTGGTCGTGCAGCGCGGTCGCATCCTCGGTGTGGTGCCCAAGACCTACCTGCCGAACTACGGTGAGTTCTACGAGGCACGCCAGTTCGTGCCGGCCGGCCACGCCATCGCGGCGCAGGTCACGCTCGCGGGCCAGACCGTCCCGCTCGGCGCCGACCTGCTGTTCGAGGCGAGCGACCTGCCGCATTTCGTGTTCCACGCCGAGATCTGCGAGGACGTCTGGGTGCCGATCCCGCCCTCCTCGTTCGCGGCACTGGCCGGCGCGACGGTGCTCGTCAACCTGTCGGCCTCGAACATCGTGATCGGCAAGGCCGACTACCGCGAGCTGCTGGTGCGCTCGCAGTCGGCACGCTGCCTGGCGGCCTACCTGTACAGCTCGGCCGGCGCCGGCGAGTCGACCACCGACCTGGCCTGGGACGGCCAGGCGCTGATCGCGGAGAACGGCGAGCTGCTCGCCACGTCCGAACGCTTCGGCGACGACTCGCACCTGATCACCGCCGACATCGACCTCGAACGGCTGGTGCGCGAGCGCATGCGCCAGAACAGCTTCGCGGCCAACGGCGCGCAGCTGGCCGGCGAGGTGCGGCGCTTCCGCCGCCTGCCGTTCGCGCTGGCGCGTCCGGCCGGCCCGGCGTGGACGCTGCAGCGCAACGTCGAGCGCTTTCCCTATGTGCCGGCCGACCCGGCGCGCCGGCACGAGCGCTGCCGCGAGGTCTACGACATCCAGGTGCAGGCGCTGACGCAGCGGCTGCGCGCGAGCGGCATCCGCCGCGTGGTGGTGGGCGTGTCCGGCGGGCTCGATTCGACGCACGCGCTGCTGGTCTGCGCCAAGGCGATGGACCGCCTCGGCCTGCCGCGCCGCGCGATCCTCGGCGTCACGATGCCCGGCTTCGCGACCAGCCCGCGCACGCTCGACCAGGCGCTGCGCCTGCTCGAGGCGGTGGGCTGCGAGGCCCGCACGATCGACATCCGCCCGAGCTGCGAGCAGATGCTGAAGGACCTCGGGCACCCGGCCGCGCAGGGCGAGGCGCAGTACGACGTGACGTACGAGAACGTGCAGGCCGGCGAGCGCACCAGCCACCTGTTCCGGCTCGCGAACCACGTCGGCGGCATCGTGGTCGGCACCGGCGACCTCTCCGAGCTGGCGCTGGGCTGGTGCACCTACGGCGTGGGCGACCACATGTCGCACTACAACGTCAACGCCAGCGTGCCGAAGACGCTGGTGCAGCACCTGGTGCGCTGGGTCGCCGAGAGCGAGCAGGTGAGCAGCCCCTGCAGCGAGGTGCTGCTGGACATCCTCGACACCGAGATCAGCCCCGAGCTCGTGCCCGGCGGCGCGGCGGGCGCGCCCGCGCAGGGCACGGAGGCGCAGATCGGGCCGTACGCGCTGCACGACTTCAGCCTCTACCACGTGCTGCGCTTCGGCTTCGCGCCGTCCAAGGTGGTGTTCCTGTGCGAACACGCCTGGCGCGGCGCCGCACCGGGCTACTCGCGCGCCGAGATCAAGCGGCACCTGCGCACCTTCCTGCACCGCTTCTTCCAGACCAGCCAGTTCAAGCGCAGCTGCGTGCCGAACGCGCCGAAGGTCGGCAGCGGCGGTTCGCTGTCGCCGCGCGGCGACTGGCGCGCGCCGAGCGACGGCGAGGCCGCTGCCTGGCTGGCCGAACTCGACGCGGTGCCGGACGACTGATGCTTCCGTTCGCTGCGGACTGCGGCGCCGCCGACAGCTCAGTACGCGTGTTCAGCCTGCGGAGGCGACCCTGGGTGCCAGCCAACGCGTGCCGGCGTAGATGAAGAGCAGCGTCGCAAGGTAGAAGGCCAGTTGCGCCGCGGAGGGCTGCGCGTCGTACCCGATCAGCGCGCGAAGGAAGGTGCCGAATGCCGAATCGGGCGCAAGCAGGTGACTGGTGTCCCACAGCGGTGTGCTGCCCACGTTCACGAAGCCGGCTTGCGCCAATGCCCTCGCGAGCTGGCTGGCGAGCGATCCGGCCAGCAAGGCGATCAACAGGTTCGTGACCGAGAAGACGTGACGAGCCGGAATGCGGGCCAAGCCGGCGTAGATGATCACGCCGACCAGGGCGCCGGCGAGCAGGCCCAGCAGGCCGGCAGCCAATGCAGGGCCGGTCGACGTGCCGCCCGAGCCGACGAGGGAGCCGCCGACGAAGAGCACGGTCTCCGCGCCTTCGCGCAAGACGGCCAGGGCGATCGCAACCAGCAGCGCCCATGGCGTGCGATGCCCATCCTCGACCGACCGGCCGAGTTGCTTCGCACCGCTGGCCATCTCCCGCGAGTGCGTCGTGACCCACACGCAGTGCCAGAGCAGCATCGCCAGCGCGATCGACAGCACGCCGATGTTGACAACATCCTGGCCCAGCCCGTCGAGCCAGCCGCTGAGGCGCTGCGCGAGCAGGGCCAGCGCAATCGCACCGAGCACGCCGACGCCGACGCCTGCGCTCAGCCAGCGCGCGCGGCCCGACAGGCCTCGCGTGGCTGCCGCCACGATGCCGACGAACAGCGCGGCTTCGAGCGATTCCCGAAAGACGATCAGCGCGGTCGCAAACACGGTGGGCCCCGCGCGTTACTCGGCGATCACGGCACCTTTGGCCGTCGCTTCGTTGTATTCGCCGAAGAAGGTGTAGCGACCGGGCTTGAGCGGACCAATGAAGATAGTCGCCTTCGCGCCGCCCGGAATGACCTTCTCGCGTTTCAGGCTGTGACTCTCGAATTCCTCCGGCGTGCTGTCCTGGTTGTGCACCACCAGCTTGATGCGCTGCCCGGCAGGGACCTTCAGCTCGCCCGGCTCGAAGCGGTGGTTCTTGATGACCAGCGAGAGCTCGGGCTCGGCAGCAAGGGCCGGCCCGGTGGCCGTGACACCACCCGCCAGCAGCAAGGACAGGAGGAAGGGTTTGCAGTTCATGACACTCGCAGGCTGGGAGAAGGTGGAGGGGTGCGATAACCTTAATGCGAATAGCTCGCATTAGCAATAGGTGGCGACCTCGAATCTGGAGAATCACCCGTCGCTGATGGGTCGTTCGGCGCCTTCGGCCCTGTCCTCCCGACCGCGAAGCCACAGGGCACGTGCCCGGCGGAGCACTACTCCAGCTTCGTGCAGGCCTCGGCCCGCGCCGGCACGCAGCCTTCGGCGCAGACCGCCTTGCCGTGCCGGTCGACGTCGGCCGCGCCGCGCGGCGCGCTGGAGCAGAACACGTCGCCGCGCAGGTCGCGGGTGCAGTAGCCGGGGCCGCACACCGGCGCGCCGTAGCGGTCCAGTGCGACGCCGCCGCCGGGCGCCGAACAGCGCACGTCGCCGTAGCGGTCGGGCAGGCAGCGGGCGTCCGGCTTCGGACACACGGTGCGGCCGTCGCGCACGGTGAAGCAACCGCCGGCCGCGGCCGGCCCGGCAATCAGCAGACCGATCAGCAGGCAGGCCCAGGGCCAAGACGGGAACGGCAGCGATCGCAGGGACATCGGGACTCCGGGTTCGGCGCGCAGGCGCAGGCCATGGTAGCTACGAACGCGGCCCCGAGCCGGACGCGTTCCCCGCCTGCCCCGGGGCCTCAGGCGCCTTTCTTCGCCCAGATCTCGCGATCGATCTGGTCGGCGACCTCGGGGAAGTCCGCCGCGTCGAAATGCGGCACACCGCGCCGCCGCTGCGCGAAGTAGTCGCGCGTCAGCTTGGCCACCAGCCCGGACAGCAGGCAGATCGCCACCAGGTTGATGCTGGCCATCAGGCCCATCGCCGCGTCGGCGGCGTCGAAGACCGTCGCGACCGATTCGTACGCGCCCCACAGCACGAAGGCCAGTGCCGCCAGGCGCAGCACGGTCACGCCGGTGCGGCCGTCCAGCTTCAGGTAGCTGAGCGCGTTCTCGGCATAGGAGTAGTTGCCGATGATCGACGTGAAGGCGAAGAAGAAGATCGCCACCGCGATGAAGTAGCGCCCCGCCTCGCCGATGTGCGCCGTCAGCGCGGCCTGCGTGAGCGGCGTGCCCGTCAGCGTCCCGCCCGGCGTCAGCACGCCCGACAGCAGGATCATGATCGCGGTGGCGGAGCAGATCAGCAGCGTGTCGATGAACACGCCGAGGGCCTGCACGAAACCCTGCGACGACGGATGGTGCGGGTTCGGCGTCGCGACCGCGGCGATGTTGGGCGCCGAGCCCATGCCGGCCTCGTTCGAGAACAGGCCCCGCTTGACGCCGTTGAGCATCGCGCCGGCCACGCCGCCGGCGGCCTGTTCGAGGCCGAACGCGCTCTTGACGATCAGCGCCAGCATCGCCGGCACCTCGCCCAGGTGCGAGACCAGCACCCACAGCGCCACGCCCAGGTAGGCCGCCGCCATGAACGGCACGATCCACTCGGCCACGCGTGCGATCTGCTGGATGCCGCCGAAGATCACGATGCCCGCCAGCACCGCGGTGGCAACCCCCACCGCGAGCTTCGGGAACCCGAAGGCACCCTGCATCGCATCGGCGATCGAGTTCGCCTGCACGGCGTTGAACACCAGCCCGAAGGCGAGGATCAGGCAGATCGAGAAGATCACCGCCGCCCACGGCGCCTTCAGGCCGCGTGCGATGTAGAACGCCGGCCCGCCGCGGAACTGGCCGTGCGCGTCACGCACCTTGTACAGCTGCGCCAGCGTGCTCTCGGCGTAGGCGGTGGCCATGCCGACCAGCGCCACCATCCACATCCAGAAGATCGCACCCGGGCCGCCGAGCGAGATCGCCACCGCGACACCGGCCAGGTTGCCGGTGCCCACGCGCGAGGCGAGGCTGGTGCACAGCGCCTGGAACGGCGTGATGCCGCCGCGGTCGGTCTCCGGGGCGCGCAGCACCGAGCGCAGCAGTTCGGGGAAGTGCAGGATCTGCACGAAGCCCAGGCGCAGCGTGAAGTACAGGCCGACGGCCAGCAGGCCGTAGATGAGCACGTAGCCCCAGAAGACGGTGTTCAGGAAGTTGATGACGTCGGTCATGCCGTGATCTCCGGTGGGGTCCGAGGAAGCCGGCGGGGCGCCGGCGGCGTCGTCGGGGCCGGAAGCACGATCGGTGCCGCCGGCGCCGGGTCAGAACAGCTGCGCCTTGTCGGCCGCGCCGAAAATCGAGCGGGTCAGTTCGCCGAGCTGCGCGCCGGCATCGCTGGAAGGCGGCGTGCTGGCCTTCGCCGTCCACACCACGCGGCCGCTACGCACCTCCGTGACGCGGCCATTGAGCGCGAAGCCGTAGGTCGGCTGCCCGCCGCCCAGCGGCGCCGACACGCCGACGCCGCCGCGCACGCTGCCGCCGCCGAGGCCGAACGCCCCGAGCCCGATCGAGAAGCCGGGGGTCGCGCCGGCCGACGCGACGGTGACCGCGTGGGTCCAGATGGCGCGCGCCCCGGCGCTGCGCGCCGCGGCCAGGTGCGGCTCGCTGCTGGTGCCCGCCGGCAGGCCCTCGGGCGCGGGCACCGGCTGGCCGCCGCGCGCGACGACCTCGCTGGAGAGCTGGTCCAGGCAGATCCGCTTGAGCACCAGGTCCGGCGCCTCGCAGGCGATCATCACGCGGGCGCTGCGCAGCAGGTTGGGCGGCCGCTGCGGGTCGGACCATTGCGCGTCGATCTGCGTCGACGCGCAGGCCGCCAGCAGCAGCGCCAGCACGGCGCCGCCCGCGGCCGCCGGGCGTGAAGTCCTCATGCCCGGGTTATACCAAGCAGCGAGGTTCAGACCAAGGCCGAGCGGTTCACGCAGTTCAGGGGCATCTCGCCGGCCAGCAGGCGCCGAACCTCCGCGGCCGCGCCGACACTCATGCGGCGCATGCTCTCGACGGTCAGCCCCGCGGCATGCGGCGTCAGCAGCACGTTGTCGAGGCGTCGCAGCGCATGCCGCGGCGCCAGCGGCTGCGCCTCGAAGACATCGAGCGCCGCGCCGGCGAGGCGCCCCTCGCGCAGGGCGTCGACCAGCGCGGCCTCGTCGATCACCGCGCCACGCGCGACGTTGACGAGCACCGCGTGGCGCGGCAGCAGCGCGAGGCGGCGGGCGTCGAGCAGGTGGCGCGTCGCGTCGGTCAGCGGGCAGGCGAGCACGACGGCATCGCTGCGCGCGAGCAGCTCGTCCAGCGCCAGCCCGGCGACGTACGGCGGCAGCGCGTCGAGGCGGCGCTGGTGGCCGAGCACCTGCATGCCGTAGCCGTGGTGCGCGATCTCGGCCACGCGCCGGCCGACCTCGCCGACGCCGACGATGCCCAGCACGTGGCCGTGCAGTTCGAGTGCGCCGTCGGCCAGCGCGCGGCTCACGTCCCAGCCGCGCTCGCGCAGCAGCGTGTCCATGTGCAGCGTGCGCCGGCGCAGCAGCGCGACGCTGGTCAGCACGTGCTCGGCCACCGCGTGGCGGTTCGACCCGGGCACGTTGGCCACCGGGAGGCGCCGCGCGTTGGCGGCGGCCAGCGGGATCATGTCGACGCCGACGCCGTGGCGCACGATGCCGCGCAGGCGCGGCGCATGGTCCAGCAGGTCCGGCGGCAGGGCCGAGCGCACCACCAGCACCGCGGCGTCGGCGATCAGGCGGTACAGCGTCTCGGGCCGGGTGTCGGGCGCGAGCACGACCTCGGCCGCCTCGGCGATCACACGTTCGCCCGCCGGGTCCATCGGCCCGGTGAGCAGCACGCGCGGCCGCGTCATTCCGGCGTGACGCCCGCGTCGCGCACGACCTTGGACCACATCGCGCGCTGCGCATTCAGGTGCGCGACGAACTGGTCCACCGAGCTGCCGACCGAATCGACGCCCTGCGCCGAGAACTTCTCCTTCACGTCGGGCATGTGCAGGATCTTGACGATCTCGCCGTTCAGCTTGTCGATGATCGGCTTGGGCGTGCCGGCCGGCGCCGCGATGCCGAACCACACGCCGACCTCGTAGCCGGGCACGCCGGCCTCGCTGACGGTCGGCACGTCCGGCACCAGTGGCGAGCGCTGCGGCGTCGTCACCGCCAGCACCTTCAGCTTGCCGGACTTCACGTGCGGCAGCACGTTGGAGATGTTGTCGAACATCACCTGCACCTGGCCGCCGATCAGGTCCGTCACCGCCGGCGCGCTGCCCTTGTACGGCACGTGCGTGATGTCGACCCCGGCCATCTGCTTGAACTTCTCCATCGAGAGGTGGTTCGAGCTGCCGATGCCGGTCGAGGCGTAGCTCAGCCCGCCCGGCTTGGCCTTGGCCATCGCGACCAGTTCCTTCACGGAGCCGATCGGCACCGAGGCCGGCACCACCAGCAGGTTCGCGGTGGTGGCGGCGAGCGTGATCGGCGCGAAGTCCTTCTGCGAGTCGTACGGCAGCTTCGCGAAGATGAACGGGTTGACCGCGAACGAGAACGGCGTGATCAGCAGCGTGTAGCCGTCCGCCGGCGCCTTGGCCGCCGCGTCGATGCCGATCACGGTCGCGCCGCCGGGCCGGTTCTCGATCACGACCGACTGGCCCCAGGCCGCCTGCAGCTTGGCGCCGACCGTGCGCGCCAGCGTGTCGTTGAAGCCGCCCGGCGGGTAGGGCACGACGATGCGGATCGGCCGGTCGGGGTAGCCGGCCTGCGCGAGGGCCGGCGCCGCGAGCGCGAAGGCGAAGGCCGCGGCCGCGGCGCGCAGCAGGAAGCGCTTGTGCATGGTGTCTCCAGTCGTTGTGGTCGGTGAGCGGAAGCGGGAATCTAGAACTTCACGACGTACCCCGGGCCGTCGATCGCCGGGAACTCGGCGAACACCTTCTCGTCGATCTCCAGGCCGATGCCGGGTCGGTCCGGCGGCTCGACGCAGCCGTCCGCGCCGATCGAGAAGGTGCGGCCGAACATGTCGCGCAGCGGATTGAACTTCGACACGCAGGCCTCGAAGTAGCCACCGTTGTCCAGCGCGGCGAGGAAGTGCAGCGTCGCCGCATGGTTGATGCCGGTCGCGGAGCAGTGCGGGTGCAGCGGGATGCCGAAGGCCGAGGCCATGGCCGCGATGCGCAGCGCCTCGGTGATGCCGCCGGTCTTGGACAGGTCGGGCTGGAAGATCGTGACCGCCTTGTCCTCCAGCAGCCGGGCGAAGTCCCAGCGGGTGTAGTGGTTCTCGCCGGCCGCCAGCGGCACACGCGCGTCGATCGCCGCGGCGGTGCGGTAGGCACCGAAGTCCAGCGCGCTGAACGGCTCCTCGAGCCAGCCGACCCGCGCCTCGGCGAGCGCCGGGATGACGCGCCGCGCGTCGGCCAGCTTCCAGGCGGTGTTCGCATCGGTCAGGATGTCGACCTCGGGGCCGAGCGCCGCGCGCACCGCCTGCACGCGGGCGATGTCGTCGCGCACGTTGTCGCCCAGGCGCAGCTTGATCGCGCGGTAGCCGAGCGCGACGTAACCGCGCGCTTCCTCGACCAGCTGGTCGGGCGGCTGGAAGCCCAGCGAGATGCCGCCGGCGTAGGCCGGCATGCGCTTGCGGCTGCCGCCGAGCAGGCGGTACAGCGGCATGTTCGCCGCCTTGCCGCGGATGTCCCACAGCGCGAGGTCGATGCCCGACAGCGCCAGCGCCGCGCCCGCGCCCAGGCCGTGGCTGGACAGCTGCATGCGGTTCACGCGCGCCCAGACGCCGACCACGTCGCACGGATCCATGCCGGCGAGCAGCGGGTCGAGCGTCCCGTTGACGAGGCTGGTGACGGCGCCCGGGCTGCGGCCCGGGTGGGCCTCGCCATAGCCGGTCAGGCCGGCGTCGGTCTCGACGCGCACGACGATGGTGTCGCGCTTGATGGTGGCGCCCACGCCGACCTTGACGGTCTGCCCCTCGGGCAGCCGGTACGACAGCGGGATCGCGGTGATGCGTTTGATCTTCATCGGGAGGGGGGTGGTCAGTCCTGCAGGTAGCCGCGCGCCGGCAGCAGGCCGTGGCGCGCGAGGATTTCGCCGGTGCGTTCGAGCAGCTCCGCCGGCAGCCGCTCGCCCGAATGCAGGCGCGGCGGCGCGACGCCGCCGGCCGCGGGGCCGTGGGCCATGAAGTGGTCGATCGCCTTGTTGGCGTTCGTGAACGGGTTGCCGTAGGGCAGCGGCGCCGCCAGCCCGAAGATCTCGGCCACTGCCGCCTCCAGTCGCGCGGAGATCGTCGCCGCCTCGGCGGGCCGGCCCGCGTGCAGCTGCGCGATCAGCTCGGCCAGCGGCCGGGCCAGCCCGTTCGCGGTGCTGAGCAGGAAGCCGTCGTAGTGCCCGCCGCCGGCCTTGAGGTGGCGGCTGTAGCCGCCCTCCGCGCCGCGCACGAGGAACAGATCACTCACGCCGGCCTCGGCGAGGCGGTCCGCCCCGCTGGTGTCCTTCACCATCAGCAGGTTGGCGTGCCGTGCCGCGAGCGCCCGCAGCGTGTCGGGTGCGATCTCGTTGCCGGTGACCTGCGGCAGCTGGTACAGCGCGATCGGTGCGCCGGTGGCGAGCAGGCCGTCGAGCGCACCGCCGATCGCGTCCTGCGTCAGCGCCGCCCCATGCGGCGCGCACAGCGTGAAGCCGGCCACGCCGCTGCGGCGCAGCGCCTCGACGGGGTCGTCGCTGCCGTGGCGGCGCTGCAGCCAGGCCAGCGTGTCGGCCAGGGCCGCGTGCATCGCGGCGGCGTCCGGCTTGAGCACGCCGATCAGCACCGCCATGCCCCGCGCCCGCGCCAGCGGCAGCACGATGTCGAGCAGCGTGCGCGTCTGCGCCCCGTCGAGCTGCCAGCCGTCGCCGGTCGAGCCGGGCACGAGCAGCCCGCCGACCTGCCCGCGCAGCGCGTCCAGGTGCCGGCGCAGGCGCTCGGCGTCGATGCGCCCCTGCGCGTCGTAGGGAGTCAGCAGCGGGCACCACAGGGACGGGGCGCCGTCGGGCAGCAGGGAGTCCCACAGCGCGCGGCGGCGGGCGGTCAGGTCGGCAGGCGGAATCATCGGGCAGTCCGTTCGGCGATCGGGCCAGTCTAGGCAGCGCGCATCCGCCAGAAAAGATATCGGCGGACATTTCAGCTATGCTGCCCAGGCATGTCAGAGTCCGGCCTCAACCTGCGCCGCATCGAGGCCTTCCTGGCCGTCGCGGAGGCGCGCAGCATCTCCCGCGCGGCGGCGCAGATCGAGGTCGCGCAGTCGGTCGTCAGCCGGCACGTCGCGGCGCTCGAGGCGCAGCTGGGCTGCCGGCTGTTCGAGCGCACCGGGCGCGGCGTCGCGCCGACCCAGGCCGCGGACCGGCTGGCCCCGCGCCTGCGTGCCGCGCTGCGCGACATGCAGCAGGCCACGGCCGAGGCGATCGACATCGGCGACGAGCCGAGCGGCGTCGTGCGCCTGGGGGTCGTGCCGGGCGCCGCGCGGCCGCTGGTGGGCATGCTGTACCAGCGCGTCGCCCAGCACCTGCCGCGCATCCGGCTGCAGTTCGTCGAGGGCTTCAGCAACCCGCTCGAGGAACTGCTCGCCGCCGACCGCATCGACGTCGCGGTGGTGAACCGCTACGGCCGCGTGGCGCGCCGCGGCGAGGAGAAGCTGGGTGTGCTGGACAGCCTCGTGATCGGCGCGGCCGGCGTGTTCCGACCCGGCCAGGAACTCGCGTTCCGCCAGCTGGCCGAGCAGCCGCTGGTGCTGGCCGCGCGCCCGAACGGCCTGCGCGTCGCGCTCGACCAGGCCTCGCGGCGCGCCGGCGTGCAACTGCGCGTCGCGGTCGAGTCCGATTCGCTGCTGATCATGAAGGACCTGGTCGCCCGCGCCGGGCTGTACACGGTGCTGCCGCGCCAGGCGCTGCACGAGGAGCTGGAGTCCGGCGCCCTGTCGTCGGCGCGGCTCGTCAAGCCAACTGTGCCGCGCACGCTGTCGCTGATCGCGTCGGGCCGCGGGCCCGGCAGCGCGGCGACCCGCGCGGTGATGCACGAGATCCGCGCCATCGTGCGGCAGTCGCTGCTGCGCACCGTCTGGCGCTGACCCCCGAGGAGACCGACCATGCAGCTCGAAGGATCCTGCCACTGCGGCGCGGTGCGCTTCCGCGTCGAGGCCCGCGCGCCAGTGCCGTTCATGCGCTGCTACTGCAGCATCTGCCGCAAGACCGCCGGCACCGGCGGCTTCGGCATCAACCTCGGCGCCGACCGGGCCACGCTGCAGGTCGACGGCGAGGAGCACCTGAGCGTCTACCGCGCCCGGCGCGAGGACGGTTCGCGCAGCACCGGGCAGCGCCATTTCTGCCGCCACTGCGGCAGCGCGCTGTGGCTGTGGGACCCGACCTGGCCCGACCTGGTGCATCCGCACGCCGGCGCGATCGACACCGCGCTGCCCACCCCGCCATCCGTGACGCATATCATGCTCGGCTCCAAGCCCGCCTGGGTCGAGGCCCACGTGCAGGCGGGCGATGCGAGCTTCGACGGCTACCCCGACGTGTCGCTCGCCGACTGGCACCGCCGCCACGGCCTGGACGGCTGACCGGCGCCGCCGCGGCCGGCGCGCCGAAACGCGCAGCCTGTCACGAATGCCGGTGACGATTGGTAAGAGGCTGGTAATCGTGCTTGCCGAGCGCGCGCACGGCACTAAAGTCTCGTCGGTCCGGCGCGCTCGCGCCTGCTCGTCCTCCACCCACCCCCACCTGCCAGGAGCCGCCTCGTGCTCGAAACGCAATATCACGATGCCAATCTGCAGCCCGCCGAGTCGAACCATGCGGCGACGTTCCCGGTGGTGCGCGCCATCGACGTCGGCTTTGGCCACGTCAAGCTGAGCCTGCGCAAGGGCGCGGACGTCGGCTACGCGAACTTCCCGTCGATGGCGATCCCGGCCGACGGCAGCGCGGTGCGCGCGCTCGGCACGCGCCGGCGCGACACCTTCGACGTGCCGGTGCGCGGCGCGCTCTACGAAGTGGGGCGCGACGTCGCCCTGGCGCACGCCGGCGGCAACTTCGGGCGCGACGTGACGGACGAGTTCTACCGCGGCGCCATCTACGAGGCGCTGACGCGCGGCGCGCTGCGCTACATGCACGAGGCCGGCGACTCGCAGATCGACATCCTGGTGCTCGGCCTGCCGGTCAACCAGTACAACGACGCCAAGCGCCGCGACTACCTGCGCTCGACCTTCGAAGGCTCCATCGATGTCGGCGGCGGCAAGTCGATGTTCATCAAGCGCGTCATCGTGCAGGCCCAGCCGGTTGGCGGCTACGCCGCGATCGACGAGCACCTCGACGAGCTGAACGGCGTGATCGCCGCCACCGGCGGCGCGCTGAAGCCGCTGCCCAGCGGCGAGGCGCTGGAGGACCTGGCGGTGCTGATGGTCGACCCGGGCGAGCACACGCTCGACTGGCTGCTGGTGCAGGAAGGTGTCATCAACCCGCGCGCCAGCGGCGCCGCCTCCGACGCCGGCCGGCATCGCGTCGTGCGCGCGGTGCAGGACGCGCTGAGCGCGCAGGTCGGCCGCCCGCTCGGCCCGTCGGTGATGCCGCGCATCAACGACGCGTTGCGCCTGGGCACGCCGGTGAAGCTGTCCGGCGTCGCGCACGACCTGCGCCAGTTCGAACCCGTGGTGGTCAGCGTGATCGAGGACTCGATCAACCGCATGGTCGACGGCCTGCGCGACGCGCACGAGATCATCGACCTGATCGTGCTGGTGGGTGGCCACCCCGAGCACTACCGCGACCTGCTGGCCAAACGCTTCCCCGCCATCCCGGTCTTCGTGCTGCCGGAGGCGGTGTACGCCAACGTGCGCGGCTTCCAGATGATCGGCGAGGCGGAGGCGGCCACGGCCGATCTGCGCCACTGATCGGCCGCGGCGCCTTCCATGCCGACGCTGCTGCTGCAGGTCGAGGTCGACAGCGAGGTCCATCCCGAGCTGTACGCCGTGCTCGCGGCGGTCGGCCGCATTTCGCTGCGGCCCGAGCGGCTGCGCCAGCTCGCCGCCGGCGGGCTGATCTGGGAGCACCTGCGTGCCCAGCCGCGGCTCGACGCCGGGGCCGGCGCGGCGCTCGCGAGGCCGCCCGCGCGGCCGACGGCTCAGCTCAGCCGCGCCCTCTCGCGCGCGCGGCAACCGCGCCGGTCGCCCCGCCGATCTGGTGGCCGCCCACGAGCCGCCGCGCGGTGCTGCAGGACGTGGTCAGACTCGCCGCCCGCCCCACGCCGCCGGCGTGCGCGCGGCGACCGGCAGATCGAACCCGGTCCGCCCGCGACACGCCAGGCGCGCCGCCGCCACGCCGCCCCGAGGCCCGGGCCGAGCCGCCCCGCCCGCCTGGGCGGTGGCCGAGGGTGCGCCCCCGCGGAGCCGGCGGCGGGCAGGGCAAGCCGGGCCCGCGCTCGCGCCTGCTGCTGATGAAGGAACGCGGCCTGTTCAAGAACGGCTGAACGTCCGGCTCGATTGACCACGCGCAACCGGCGGCCACCCTGGCTGCCGGCCAATGCGCAGCATGGGCCAGGACGTCGACCGCGCTCGCTTCGCGCACCAGGATTTCGACCGCTTCACGCGCTGCCTGCGCGAAGAACTGGGGCTGCTGCACGCGCTGGACGAGCGCGGCGCGTTGTCGGCGCACGCGCCGATGGCCGGGCTGGAGCTGGAGGCCTGGCTGATCGACGCCCAGGGCCGGCCGGCACCGCGCAACGCCGAGTTCATCGAACGGATCGCGCGGCCCGAGGTCGTCACCGAGCTGGGCCGCTTCAACATCGAGCTCAACGTGCCGCCGCAGCCGGTGGCGGGCGACGGCCTGGCGCGCCTCGCGCAGGACCTCGAGGTCACCTGGTCGCGCTGCCGCGAGGTCGCCGCCTCGCTCGGCCTGCAGGTGGTGGCCACCGGGATCCTGCCGAGCCTGCGCGACGCCGACCTGACGCTGGCCAACCTCTCCGACCGCACCCGCTACCGCGCGCTGAACCGGCAGGTGCTGCGCCAGCGGCAGGGGCGCCCGATCCGGCTCGACATCGACGGCCCCGGCGGCGACCGGCTGCACTGCGAGCACCGCGACGTCATGCTCGAGTCCGCCGCCACCTCGTTCCAGGTCCACCTGCAGGTCCCTGCCGCGCAGATGCTGCGGCACTACAACGCGGCGATCGTCGCGTCGGCCCCGCTGCTCGCGCTGGCGGCCAACTCGCCGCTGCTGTTCGGCCACGTGCTGTGGGCCGAGACCCGCATCCCGCTGTTCGAGCAGGCGCTGGGCGTGGCGACGCGCGTCGACGGCGTCCATCCGGCGCTGTCGCGCGTGGGTTTCGGCAGCGGCTACGCGGGTTACTCGCTGCTCGAGGTGTTCCGCGAGAACGTCGAGCGCTTCGAACCGATGCTGCCGCTGGCACTCGGCGAGGCCCCCGCGCGGCTGGCGCACCTGCGCCTGCACAACGGGACGATCTGGCGCTGGAACCGCCCGGTGCTGGGTTTCGACGAGGACGGCACGCCGCACCTGCGGCTGGAGCACCGGCCGCTGCCCGCGGGACCGACGCTGCCGGACATGATGGCGCACCTGGCCTGCACCATCGGCCTGGTGCATGCGCTCGCGAGCGAGGCCGTCCCGCCCGAGTCGCGCCTCGGGTTCGACACCGCGGCCCGCAACTTCCAGGCGGCGGCGCGGCATGGGCTGGACGCCCGCCTGCGCTGGACCGACGGCCGCGAGCATGCCGCCACGCCCTTGCTGCGCCGGCTGCTGCGGCAGGCGGGCGACGGCCTGGCCGATCTCGGCGCGCCGGCGGCCCGGACGTGGCTCGGGCTGCTCGACGCGCGGCTCCGGCGCGGCCTCGGCGGCGAGGGCTGGCTGCGCGAACGACTGGCCGCGCGCGGCGGCGAACTCGCAGCGGTGACGCTGGACATCGCTGCGTTGCAGGCGAGCGGCGCGCCGCTGCACGCCTGGCGCTGAGCCGCGCGGCCGCCGCGCTTGACGCGTGCGGTGCCGCGCCTATGATGCGCGCCCTCGCGGCGACAGCGCCCGCAAGGCGCGCCGCGAGCCGCAGAGGAGGAGGTCGCGATGCGCGACGACATGAGCAAGGTCCTGGTCGAGTCCCCCCGCGGTGGCCGCGCGTGGGCGCGCGCACTGGCCGGCCGCCGCCGCCAGCGCCGCAACCGCCTGGACCGCGACGGTGAAGGCGCGCCGCAGCGTGCCGGCATGCGCCGCGATCCCGAGGTGTGCAAGCATTTCGGCGAGCATCTCGCCCCGCTGTACCGCTACCTGCGGCAGCAGGTCCACCGCCCCTGGACCAAGGTCTACGGCGAGCTGTGCGCCGCGCTCGACCGCTACGCCTGCAGCAAGCAGCAACTGGACGGCGCGACCCTGCGCCGCCATGGTCTGGTCTCGCTCTGAATCCCGAGCGCCGCGAAGTAACCCACGAATCGAAACCAATTTGCCGGGCAAGGGGAAGCGGCTCCGGCGACAATTCAGGGTAAACCCTAGTATCTCGGCGGCGGCCGCCCGGCGCGTCCCGACCCCTGAACATGCAAGACCTGCTGAACCTCCTCCATGCCCTGCTGCCGCGCGTCGCGTCACAGCAGGAACGCGACGCGGCCTACCTGGCCGCCGCCGCGGACACGCCCGACCTCGAACGCCGCCTGCGCGAGATCGACGCCCGCGGCCGGCGCTGGTCGCCGCTCGAACACGGGCTGTACCCGCGATGACCGCCTCGCCACGATCGGTCCCGCTGCATCTCGGCATCGCCAGCCTCTGGGCGGCAGGCCGGGCGCTGGCGACGCTGCCGTTCGACGTGCTGCGCGCCCAGCACGCCAGTGCGGTGCGGGCCGGGCTCGCGCGCAACTCCATGCTCGAGTCGCGCGACTTCGAGCGCGCCGTCACCGCCCTCGAACGCACGCTGCTCGGGCCGCTCGCGCGCCGGGTCTGAGGCGCCGCCCGCGGCGGCACGCGCCGCCTACGCCGAGGCGCGCATCTCCGCGATGTCACGCATCGGCGGCGCACCGAACTGCCGGCTGTACTCGCGGCTGAACTGCGACGCGCTTTCGTAGCCGACGCGGTACGCGGCCGTCGCGGCGTCCAGGTGCTCGGTCAGCATCAGGCGGCGCGCCTCGGCCAGGCGCAGCTGCTTCTGGTACTGCAGCGGGCTCATGCCCGTCAGCGCCTTGAAGTGGTGGTGGAAGGTCGAGACGCTCATGTGCGCCAGGCGCGCCAGCTCCTCGATGCGCAGCGCCTCGCCGTAGCGGGCCCGCAGCTGCTCGATCGCGCGCGCCACCTGGTGCCCCTGGCTGTCCACCGCGGCGATCTGGCGCAGCCGCCAGCCCGCTTCGCCGGCCAGCAGCCGGTAGGTGATCTCGCGCCGCACGAGCGGCGCCAGCGTGCGCACGTGCGCGGGTTCGTCCAGCAGCGCCAGCAGGCGGTCGAAGGCGTCCAGCAGCGGCGCGTCGAGCCGGCCGGTGGCCATCGCGCGCCGCTCGCCGGCCGGCGCCGCCGGCGGCGGGAGCACCCCCTCGAGGATCAGCGTCGCCACCTCGCGCATGTCGATGCGCAGCGCGACCGACAGGAAGGGACGCTCCGGCGTGGCCTCGAAGATCGTCGCGACCGCGGGCAGGTCCAGCGGCGTGACGAAGAAGCGCTGCGGGTCGTAGACGTAGGCCTGCTCGCCGATGTCCACCCGCTTGCTCCCCTGCACCACCAGCGCGACGCAGGGTTCGTAGATGCCGCACAGCGTGCGCTCCGGCCCGTCCAGCCGCATCGTCATCACCTCCGGCAGGACGGCCGGAATGCCGAGCTCGCCGGCACGCGTGTGGCGCAGCAGGCGGGCGACCAGCCGCGCGCGCGGCACGGCCAGCGCGGGATCGTCGGGCACCTGTTCCGGGACCTCCGGGGCGGATTCGGGCATGGCGCGATGCTAGCCGGCCGACCGTCCGTGCGTGGCCCGCGCGACAGGATCGGGCAATCAACTCGGAGCTTCAGGCTAACGCCGCCGCGGCGGCGTGGCCGACACTGCGCCGCACCGCACCATCCCTCCCACGAACTCCGCCATGACCACCTTGCATGTCAACGGCCGTGACCAGGCCCTCGAGGCCGATCCCGGCACGCCGATCCTCTGGGCCTTGCGCGACGACCTGGGCCTGACCGGCACCAAGTTCGGCTGCGGCGCCGCGCTGTGCGGCGCCTGCACCGTGCACCTGGACGGCCAGGCGATCCGCTCCTGCGTCACGCCGGTCTCCGCGGCCGCCGGGCGCCGCGTGACGACGATCGAGGCCGTCACCGGCGGCAGCGACCGCGTCGGCAACGCGGTGCACGCCGCCTGGGTCAAGCACGACGTCGCGCAGTGCGGCTACTGCCAGAGCGGCCAGATCATGAGCGCGACTGCCTTCCTGAAGTCGCTGCCGAAGGGCAAGCAGCCCAGCGCCGCGGAGATCGACGCCGCGATGGCCGGCAACATCTGCCGTTGCGGCACCTACGCCCGCATCCGCGCCGCGGTGGCCGACGCCGCCCGCGCCCTCGCCTGACGGAGACGCCCCATGCTGCCCCGCCTCTCCTCCCCCGAACTGAGCGCGGCGCCGCCGCGCGCGCTGCACCACCTGCTCGAGCGCGGGGCCGATGCGGCGCCCGGCCTGCAACGGCGCAGCTTCCTGAAGCTCGCCGGTGCCGGCGGCTTCGCGCTCGGTGCGTTCCCGGCCCTCGCGGCCGCTGCCGCCGATGCGAAGCCGGACCCGGGCCTCAAGCCCTTCCAGCAGCCGCTCGCCTTCGTCGCCATCGCCGGCGACGGCACGGTCACCGTGACCATCAACCGCCTCGAGTTCGGCCAGGGCGTGCAGACCGGGCTGGCGATGATCCTCGCCGAGGAACTCGACGCCGACTGGTCCCGCGTGCACAGCCGTCTCGGCAGCAACGACGGCGCCTATGTCGACCCGCTGTGGAACATGCACCTGACCGGCGGCTCGACCGCGATCAAGCACAGCTTCGTGCAATACCGCGAACTCGGCGCGCGCACGCGGGCGATGCTGGTGGCCGCCGCGGCGGCGCGCTGGCAGGTGGACCCGGCGACGCTGCGCACCCGCGCCGGCAACGTGCTCGGGCCGGGCGGTCGCCGGCTCGGCTACGGCGAGCTGGCCGAGGCGGCGATGGCCCTGCCCGTGCCGACGCAGGTCACGCTGAAGGATCCGAAGGACTTCCGCCTGATCGGCCGCCCGACCACGCGGCTGGACGCGCGCGACAAGAGCAGCGGGCGCCAGGCCTTCGGCATCGACACGCGCCTGCCCGGGCAACTCACCGCGGTGATCGCGCGGCCGCCGGTGTTCGGCGCCCGGCTCGCATCGGTGGACGATGCCGCGGCGCGCGCCGTACGCGGCGTGAAGGCCGTGCTGCGCGTGCCGCTGGACCGTGGCGCCGAAGGGGTGGCGGTGATCGCCGACGGCTACTGGCCAGCACACCAGGCCCGCGCGGCGCTGCAGCTGCAGTGGGACACCGCCGGCGTCGAGAAGGTCGACAGCGCGCAGCAGCTGGCCCGCTTCCGCGAGCTGGCCGGGCAGCCCGGGCGGCGCCACTTCGACGCCGACATGGCGCCGCTGGCCCGTGCACCGCAGCGCCTGGACGCCGAGTTCGTGTTCCCCTACCTCGCGCATGCGCCGATGGAGCCGCTGAACTGCACCGTGCGGCTGACCGATGCCGGCGCCGAGCTGTGGGTGGGCTCGCAGATGCCGGGGCTGGACGCCGGCGCCGCCGCGCGCACGCTGGGCCTGAAGCCCGAGCAGGTGCGCGTGCACGTGCAGGCGGCCGGCGGCGGCTTCGGGCGCCGCGCCATCGCGACCAGCGACTACGTGGTCGAGGCCTGCACGATCGCCAGGGCGGCACGCGCCGCCGGGCTGGACGCGCCGGTGCGCACGTTGTGGAGCCGCGAGGACGACATCCGCGGCGGCTACTACCGGCCGATGCACCTGCACCGCGCGCAGATCGGCTTCGACGCGCAGGGCCGCGTGCTCGCCTGGGACCATGTGATCGTCGGGCAGTCCATCCTCACGGGCACGCCCTTCGAGCCGATGCTGGTGAAGGACGGCATCGACGGCACGATGGTCGAAGGCATGCGCGAGCCCTACCCGCTGCCGATGCGCCTGACCGTGCACCACCCGCAGGCCAACGTGCCGGTGCTGTGGTGGCGCAGCGTGGGCTCGACGCACACCGCCTTCGTGATGGAGACGTTGATCGACGAGATCGCGCGCGCCACCAGGCAGGACCCGGTGGCCTACCGGCTCGCGCTGATCGGCGACAAGCACCCGCGCCACCGCGCGGCGCTGCAGCTGGCGGTGGCGCGCAGCGGCTACGGCCGCCGCACGCTGCCGGCCGGCCGGGCCTGGGGCGTGGCGGTGCACGAGTCGTTCGAGTCGGTCGTCGCCTACGTCGTCGAGGCGTCGCTGCAGGAGGGCCGGCCGGTGCTGCACCGGGTGACCGCCGGCGTGCACTGCAACCTGGCCGTCAACCCGCGCAGCGTCGAGGCCCAGGTGCAGGGCGCCGCGCTGATGGGCCTGTCGATGTGCCTGCCCGGCGCGGCGATCACGCTGAAGGACGGCGTCGTCGAGCAGAGCAACTTCGGCGACTTCGTCGTGCCGCGCATCGGCGACATGCCCGCGATCGAGGTGCACCTGGTGCCGAGCGCCGAGCCGCCCACCGGCATGGGCGAACCCGGTCTGCCGCCGCTCGCGCCGGCGTTCGCCAACGCCGTCGCGCGCCTCACCGGCAAGCCGGTGCGCGAACTGCCGTTCGCGTCGAACGCGTGAGCGGGCCGACCGGGCCCGACCCCGGACGGGTCGGGTCCGCGTTCAGACGCGTGCCGCCTTCCAGCGGCCGCGGGTGAACAGCCACAGCGTGAACAGGCCCACCGAGGTCTCGGAGGCGAACACGGCCCAGAAGACACCGGTGGCCTGCAGGTCCAGGTGCAGCGCGAGCAGCCACGCCAGCGGGATCTGGATCAGCCAGAAGAACACGAGGTTGATCTTGGTCGGCGTCACCGTGTCGCCGGCGCCGTTGAAGGCCTGCACCGAGACCATCCACCAGCCGTAGACGAAGTAGGAGTACGACAGGATGCGCAGCCACTCGGCACCGATGTCGACCACGGCGCGCTCGGCCGTGAACAGGCCCATCAGCTCGCGCGGGAAGAGGAAGAACAGCACCGACACCGCGACGGTGAACGTCATGTTGTACCAGCCGATGCGCCACACCGCGGCCTCGGCGCGCGCCGGCTCGCGGGCGCCGAGGTTCTGGCCCACCAGCGTGGCCGCGGCGTTGGACATGCCCCAGGCCGGCATCAGCGTGAACATCATGAGCCGGATGGCGATCGTCGCGCCGGCCACCGCCTCGCTGCCCACGGCCGCGAGGATGCGCATCAGGAAGATCCAGGCCGTCATCGCGACGATCATCTGGCCGATGCCGCCAAGTGAGGTGCGCACGATGTGCCAGAGCGTGGCGGCCTCGACGCGCAGCTGATCGACGGCCACGCGCAGGTGCCGGCTGCCGCGCAGCAGCGTCCACAGCTGCATGGCCACGCCGGTGCCGCGGCCGATGACGGTGGCGATCGCCGCGCCCTCGACGCCCAGCGCCGGGATCGGCCCGAGCCCGAAGATCAGGATCGGGTCGAGCACGATGTTGACGCCGTTGGCGACCCACAGCACGCGCATCGCCACGGCCGCATCGCCGGCACCGCGGAAGATCGCATTGCCGACGAACAGCAGCATCAGCACGACGTTGGTACCGAGCATCCACTGCAGGTAGCGCACGCCGTGGGTCAGCGTCCACGCGTCGGCGCCCATCAGCTGCAGCAGCTCGCGCGCGAAGACGATGCCGACGACCGCAAACGGCAGCGAGGCCAGCACGGCGACCCAGATCGCCTGCACGGCGCTGACGGCGGCGGCGCGGCGGTCGCCCTCGCCGGTGCGCCGCGCGACGACCGCCGTCACCGCCATCGCCAGGCCGATGCCGATGGCGTACAGCAGGAACAGGAACGTCTCCGTCAGGCCGACCGTCGCGATCGCGGACGGGCCGAGCCGGGCGACGAACCAGATGTCCGCGACCGCGAAGGTGGACTCGAGCACCAGCTCCAGCACCATCGGCACGGCCAGCAGGAACACAGCGCGACGCAGCGGGATCTTCGTGTAGTCCGCCCCCGTGCCGCGGATCGCGTGGCCGAGCTCGCGCCACAGGGACTGAGGCTGCCCTGCGCCGGCGGACTCGGCGGTTGCTGCGGCGGCGGTCGCCGGATCGGTCGGACTCATCGGGACTCCATCGATGGGCACAGCGGCGTCGCCGCTCTGGGGTGGGGCTGTCATGAGGTGACGACGAACGGCCGGGACACGAATCGACGCCGGCGGTGCGTTCGTCGTCCGGGCCCGGCCGGAGTTTGCGCGACCCGCCGGACAAGGACCGGCCGCAGGCCCGCACTATCGTCCAACCAGGCGATCCACTCCGAAGGCGGACGTGCGAACGCTCTGCGGCCTCGGGCTGCAGCTGCCCGACCCGTCCAGGGTGATCGGTACGCTCATTCCTGGGCCGCGCCTTGGCGGAATGCCGAGGCGTGCCTCCTGATCCCGGCGGAGACCGCTGACCATAGCGTGACCGGGAAACGTTCAGGCAATTCGCTCTCGACCGTTTCGAGCACGCGCTCGGTGGCCTCGACCATTCCGGACAGGCGTGCCCAGACCTCATGTCCCGCCGAGTCCGCCAGCCGGCGCCAGTGCCGCGGCTGGATGTCGCGAAGCCGGTAGTGCATGTTGCCGGCCTTCACGCCCATGGCGAGCCTGGCGCGTGGGTAGGGCACGAGATTCGGTCCGTCGCCGATGATCGGCCAGGCCGACAGCACGTCGTAGAGCGGGGTCAGTTGGAACCGGCCGCCGCGGCGGTGCTGGATCGAGAAGTTCTTGGCGTGCCCATCGGTCGCTGCCAGCAGCCAGAACGCGAACTGCGCCAGCACGAAGACGGCCCGGTCATCGTCCACGTGCTCGCTGCTGCCCAGCACCGTCAGGCAGTCCTGCATCGACGGGCCACCGTCGCTCTGGTACTTGCGCTCCGGTCCGAGGCCGAGTGCCTGGCAGAAGTCCTCCTGGGGCAGCCGTGCGATCCAGGCGCCCTCGGGCGGCTTGAAGCGGGCCTTCGTTTCCGCGCCACCGTCGATGCCGACCCAGCGGCGGTCGAACCGGGTGACGACGAGCACCTTGGCCTCGCCGAAGCGCGCCATCTCCGTCTCGGCGACCGGGAGCCCGAAGGCGCGCAGGATCCGGCTGCAGAGCCACTCGTTCTCGACCGAGCTGCTCATGTCGGCCCGCATGTTGCCGACCAGACCCAGCGGCAGCTTGAAGATGTGGGTGGTCGGTGTCGCACCGTGCGGGCGATGCCAGCGGCGCCCGATGCGCAGCAGTGCCGTCTTCTCCTGCGCGCCGGCGATCGACAGCCGCAGTTCGTCCTCGTCGCCGAGGCCGAGCGGCGCGTCGGACGTGACCGCTGCGAGCGTGCGCTCCACCTGCCGCTCGTCGAGCGGCTCCGCCTCGATCCGGTTCCAGCCGCCGGGGTGATCGCCGGGCGGCAGCAGCTGGACGGCACCCACGCAGTCCCGTCCAATGGCCGCGAGCAGATCGAAGGCCTCGGCCGAGCGCGCGCGATACCGGCTGCGCAGGCGACGCCGGATGTCCGCACTGTCGGGCAGCAGGTTGTCGAAGTAGTGCGTCACCACGTCGCCCCGGTGCTCGAGATCCGCCGTGAACGGCAGCGACAGCGACAGGGCGCGTCCTTCTTCGGCGTTCACCCACGATTCGTCGTAGCGGAACACCGGCGTGCCGGTCCGCAGCGCCGACCAGACGCCCAAGTGCAGGCCGTTCATCCAGACATGCAGGTCCTTCACCGCCTCACCAGTCGCCACTCGTCCTCTGCTTCTTCGCCCTGGCCACGGCCGCGACGGACTCGTGGGTGATCGACCGCTGGGCCCCCATGTCGCGCAACACCAGCTGCACGCCGAGCGCGCCGAGGATCTCGATCAATTGCTCCACGCTGATCGCCGTCGGATTGCCTTCGATGCGCGCCACCCGCGTCTGCCCGACGCCGAGTGCCTCGCCGACTGCGGCCTGGCTGAGCCCCCGAGCCCTGCGCAGCGAACGCAGGTGGATGGACAGCTGGTGCGGGGTCTGGATCGGATAGTCCATGCTGCAGCTTATGCCGGATACGGCATTCTTGCAATCCATGCCGAATAAGGCATGCATGGAACTCATGCCTTAAAAGGCATACCCCAACGCTGTCTGTCGCGCCGGGTCAGGGGCGGGCACGACTGGCGAGACTCCTTCGCCACCTGGCACCGCCAGGCCGGGATGCCCACTGCCGAATTGCAGCGGCTCGTGGGCCGGAAGACCGTGGCGATGGTCGAGCGCTGCGCGCACCTGGCCCCTGAGGCCTCGCAAGGCGCAGCGTCCGGCTTGATGCGACGGCTGGCTGCGCCGCCGCCGCCGCGCCAAATGAACAAGGGGTCAGCCCAGACTGAGCTAACCCCTTGATATTTCTGGTGGCCAAGGGCGGAATCGAACCACCGACACGCGGATTTTCAATCCGCTGCTCTACCAACTGAGCTACTTGGCCGTGAGCCGGCGATTATAGCCGAGCGGCCGGGGCCGCCCGGCGGGGCTACAGCGGCCCGCCGCGCTTGTTGCGCGAGAGGTCGACGCCGAGCTGCTTGAGCTTGCGGTACAGATGAGTGCGCTCCAGGCCGGTCTTCTCGGCCACGCGGGTCATGCTGCCGTTTTCCTGCGCGAGGTGGAACTCGAAGTAGCTCTTCTCGAACGCGTCGCGCGCCTCGCGCAGCGGCCGGTCGAGGTCGAAGCTCTGCTCGGACTGCGGGCCGAGCAGCAGCGGCGTGTTCGGCAGCATCGCACCGCCGGTCATCGCGGCCTCGACCGTCAGTGTCGCGTCGGCGACATGGTGGTTGACGGCCGGCGCCGCCGGCGCGCGCGACGGCTTGACCAGGCCCTGCTCGACGGCGCGCAGCAGCTTCTGCAGCGTGATCGGCTTCTCGAGGAAGGCCATCGCGCCGAACTTGGTGGCCTCGACGGCGGTGTCGATCGTGCCGTGCCCGCTCATCATGATCACCGGCATCGTCAGCTGCGCGGTGGCACCCCACTCCTTCAGCAGCGTGATGCCGTCGACGTCCGGCATCCAGATGTCCAGCAGCACGAGATCGGGGCGCAGGCGCTCGCGGCAGGCACGCGCCTCCGCGGCGTTTTCGGCGACCTCGACGGTGTGGCCCTCGTCGGTCAGGATTTCCGACAACAGTGCGCGGATGCCGAGTTCGTCGTCAACAACAAGAATCGTCGCCATGGATGGTCAGTGCGCCCGGCTGTCGGCGGCCGCCGCGACAGCGCTGGCGCTGTCGGCCGGAGCGAGCTTGGAAAATGATAGCGAAACTTGGGCCCCCTTCGCGGCGGGGCGGCCCGGCGCGGAGGCCGGAGTGTGCCCGCTCGCCGGCTCGTCCGCCACCCCGAGGTTGGCAATGCGCACGCGGGCACCGTGTTCGTCGGCGATCTTCTTGACGACCGCCAAGCCCAGCCCGGTGCCCTTGGCCTTGGTCGTGACATACGGTTCGAAGGCGCGCTTGAGCACCTTGTCCGGGAAGCCGTGGCCGTTGTCGGCCACCTGCAGGCGCACCGCGCGCACCTCGCCATGTTCGTCGCGGGCCAGCTCGGTCCGCACGCGCACGTGGCCGTCCGGCTCGTCGACCACCGCGTCGAAGGCGTTCTGCACCAGGTTGTGGATCACCTGGCGCAGCTGCGGGCCGTCGCCGACGATCGCCGGCAGCCCGGGCGCCAGCTCGGCATGCAGCCGGCCGGACTCCTGGGCGGCGCCGTACAGCGCCAGCACCTCGGCCACCAGCGCGTTCAGGTTCAGCGGCTTGAGCTGCGCGGCCGGCAGGCGCGCATAGTCGCGGAACTCGTTGACCAGCGTCTTCATCGCCTGCACCTGGGCGACGATGGTGGCGACCGAACGCGCCAGCATCGCCTGGTCGCCGCCCTCGAGCTTGGCCTCCAGCTTGTGCTGCAGGCGCTCGGCGGAGAGCTGGATCGGCGTGAGCGGGTTCTTGATCTCGTGCGCGAGCCGGCGCGCCACCTCGCTCCATGCCTCGCTGCGCTGCGCCGAAACGACCTCGGTGATGTCGTCGAACACCATGAGCCGCGCGCCCTGCGGCATCGCCGCGCCGCGCACCAGCAGCGTCAGCGTGTTGCGGTCGCGGCCCTGCGGGTCCTGCGTCTGCAGCTCGAAGGAGTCCTGCCACTGGTCGCGCTCGCCGGCCTCGGGGCTGGTGGCGTGCAGCTCGAAGCGCTGCCCGACGCGGTGCGCGAAGTCTTCCAACCCCGGCACGTCCTCGAGGCGGCGGCCGCGGTAGGCCGACAGCGGCAGCCGCACGATGCGCGTCGCCCCCGGGTTGACGGTGTCGATGCGGCCCTCGCGGTCGAACACGATCACGCCGGCGGTCAGGTTGTCGAGGATGGTCTGCAGGTTGGCCCGCGCGCCCTCGACCTGCGCGACGCTGCGCTGCACCAGCTTGCGCGCCTCGGCGAGCTGCTCGGTCATGTCGGCGAACGAGCGTGTCAGGCCGCCGAGTTCGTCGCGCGAGGCGAACACCGGCTTGGCGCTGAGGTCGCCGTGCGCCACCTGGTCGACGCCCTCGGCCAGCACCAGCAGCGGCCGCGCCAGCTGGTTGCCCAGCAGCACCGCCAGCAGCACCGCGCCGAACACGGCGAGCACGAGCGCCAGCGTCAGTGTGCCGATGTACATGCGCCGCAGGCCGTCGCGCGCCAGCGCGCGCTGCTGGTACTCGCGGTAGGCGGTCTGCACCGAGAGCGCGTTGGCGGTCAGCGTGGCCGGCAGCAGCTGGCGCACCATCAGGTAGCGCTGGTGCTCGGCGAGCGCGAAGTTCGCGCTCGGGATCATCGCGATCGTGCGGATGCGCGCCTGCGCGGTGCTGCCGCTGTCCTCGTCCAGCCCCTCGAGGTGCCCGGTGACACGCGCCAGCCGCGCCTGGCGCAGCAGTTCCGGCGAGGGCCGCTCGGGCATCAGGCCGGCGGCGCTGCTGCTGGCCGACACCAGCACCTGCCCGGCATGCCCGATCAGCGAGACCTCCTGCGCGGCCAGCTGTTCGCGCAGCCGCTCGAGCGCCAGCGCCTGCGCCGAGCCCGGACTCTCGCCGAGCTTCTCGGCGGCCAGCCGGGTGCGCCCGGCCAGTTCGGTGACCAGGGCGTCGAGCGTGCCGCGGCCGAGGTTCAGGCCCGCGTCCAGCGCGCTCTCGACCTTCACGTCGAACCAGCTCTCGATGCTGCGCGAGACGAACTGGTAGCTCACCGTGTAGATCAGCACGCCCGGCACCACGCCGACCACCGCGAAGATCGCGGCCAGCTTGGCCAGCAGCCGGCTGCCGAACTTGCGCCGCCGCATGCGCACCAGCAGGCGCACGGCCGCGATGCCGATGACGAGCACCAGCAGCGACGCCACGGTGACGTTGAGCCAGAACAGCCAGACGTAGTGCCGCTCGTACAGCGCCGGGCTGTTGGTGGCCACGGACAGCAGGAAGGCCAGCACCAGGCCCGCGCCGGTCACGGCGACCAGTGCGACGATCCATGCCCAGCGGGTGGCCTTCTTCATGGTGACGTCGGAGTCACTCGGAGGGAAGGTCGTTCGGCTCCGCTTTCAAGCGAACACCGCAGATCCGCCTCCGCCGGTCTGCCGGTGTTGCCCCCTCGCAGGGGGCGCGCGCAGCGCGTAGGGGGTGGTCCATCAATCCAGCCGCTGGGTCTTCTCGATCGCCAGGTCCCAGTCGGCCGGGTTGCCGATGCCGATCTGCATCGGCCGCGGCAGCAGCGAGGTGTCGAGCCGGAAGCTGAACTCGACGTAGTGGCCGCTGCCCTCGATCTGCGACTCCTCGGCGATCTTCCAGTGCACGCCGCGCCGCATGGCCGCGAAGGCCTCGGTGCGTGTCGCGTAGCTCTGGCTGAAGCCGGCGAACGTGACGCGATAGGTGACGGTGAGCGGCTGGAACACGATGCGCCAGACGCGCGTGGCCTTGGCGACGCGCTTGTCGCGCCAGTACCAGCGGTCGCGGAACAGCTCGGCTTCGGCGACGAAGTACAGCGGCACCGACTTGTTCAGCGCCTCCTCGGCGCCGCGCGGCAGGTCGAAGTTGACCGCGTAGTCCAGGTGCAGGCCGTCGTCGCCGCGGAACAGCTCGAATCCGGCGAGTTCGATCCCACCGGTCTGTGCGGCGGCCGGCAGCGGCAGCAGGCAGGCCAGGCACAGCAGCCAGCCGAGCAGGCGGCGCACGACGGTCCCGCGTCGGTTGCGCGGGCCTTCGTCGCCGGGAGGAGGTGCCGCGCTGCGCATGGGCCGGGGGATCAGGTCTTTTCGAGCAGGCTGTAGAAAAACCCGTCCGGCGTGGCCGCAGGGCCGGGCGCCGGACGATCCGGGTCATTGTCGGGCAGCGGCAGCAGGTGGCCGGGCGACGGGGGGTCTGCAGGGACGCGGGCATCGCCATGGCGTTGCAAAAAAGCGTCGATCTGTCCCTGTCCCTCGGCGCGGAACACCGAACAGGTCGCGTAGAGCAGCCGGCCGCCCGGCGCGAGCGTGGGCCAGAGGGCGTCCAGCAGGCGCGCCTGCAGGGTGGCCAGCGCCGGGATGTCGGCGGCGCGGCGCAGCCAGCGCACGTCCGGATGGCGGCGCACGATGCCCGAGGCGCTGCAGGGTGCGTCCAGCAGGATCGCGTCGAAGGGGCGCCCGTCCCACCAGTCCTCCGGACGGGCCGCGTCGGCGGCGCGCGTCGTGGCCTGCAGGCCGAGCCGGGCCAGCGTCTCGTGCACCCGGACGAGCCGGGCGGCATCGGCGTCCAGCGCCAGCAGGTCGAGGTCGGCGCACTCCAGCAGGTGCGCGGTCTTGCCGCCCGGCGCGGCGCAGGCGTCGAGCACGCGCGCGCCGGGCGGCAGGCCGGTGCCGGTCAGCAGCGGCGCGGCGCGTTGCGCGGCGAGATCCTGCACCGAGACGTCGCCGTCCGCGAAGCCCGGCAACTGCGGCACCGGGCAGGGCCGGGCCAGCACGACGGCCGCGCCGCCGGCCGGCCGGGCCTCGATGCCGGCAGTGGCCAGTCGGGCCAGGTAGTCCGCCACGCTGCCACGCCGGCGGTTGACGCGCAGCACCATCGGCGGATGCGCGTTGTTCGCCTCCAGCAGCGCCTGCCACTGCGCCGGCCAGTCCTGCCGCAGCCGGTCGATCCACCAGCGCGGGTGGCTGTGGCGGCCGGCGGGGTCGCGCTCGACCGCCGCGGCGAGATCGTCGCGCTCGCGCAGGAAGCGGCGCAGCACCGCGTTGACGAACCCGGCGCTGCCGGCCGCGCGCCGCCGCATCGCCGCCACGGCCTGGTCGACCAGCGTGTGCGCCTCGTAGGGCGGCCCGCCACGCGGCCACAGCAGCGCCAGCGCCGTGAGCAGCAGCGCATCGACGGCCGGCGGCGGCGCCTTGCTGGCGAGCCGTTCGCGCAGCGCCAGCGCGCTGCCGAGCCAGCGCAGCGCGTGGAAGCTGAGCGCCTGGGTGCCGGGGCGGGCCGGGGCCGGGCAGGCGGCCAGCGCGTCGGTCAGGCTGCGGCCGGCCCGCACGGCCTGCACCGCGTCGGCCGCGTGGCCCAGCAGGCGCGCCAGCGGCAGGGCGGGAGCGGGGGATTTCACCGTGCCCAGTCTACGGGCAGCGTGCGCGACCCCAGGGATTCGCGGGGCGTGTCGGCCCGGGCTGCGGCGCGTCGGCGGCTGCGGTACCCTGTCGGCCCGTTCCGACTCCGCGCGCGCCATGTCTCCCGAACCCGCCACGCCGATCTTCCGCTCCGAGGAGGACCTGGCGCGCCTGCCGGCCTCGGAGCGCATCCGCTACCGGCTGATCGGCGCGCAGTGCCGCTACCACGCGAACGACAACATCGCCGAGCACATCGCCGACGGCGAGCTCGACGAGCTGCAGGCCGAGGTCGAGGCTCGGATGAAGGAGGTGCTGCGCGCGCTGGTGATCGACACCGAGAGCGACCACAACACCAACGACACCGCCAAGCGCGTCGCGAAGATGTTCCTGCACGAGGTGTTCAAGGGCCGCTACACCGGCATGCCCTCGGTGACCGAGTTCCCGAACTTCTCGCGCCTGAACGAGCTGATGATCGTCGGGCCGGTGAAGGTGCGCAGCGCCTGCTCGCACCACCTGTGCCCGATCCTCGGCAAGGTGTGGATCGGCGTGCTGCCCAACGAGTTCTCGAACCTGATCGGGCTGTCCAAGTACGCGCGCATCTGCGACTGGGTGATGAGCCGACCGCAGATCCAGGAGGAGGCGGTGATCATGCTCGCCGACGAGCTGCAGGAGCGCGTCAAGCCCGATGGCCTGGCGATCGTGATGGAGGCCGACCACTTCTGCATGCACTGGCGCGGCGTCAAGGACGACGAATCGATGATGACCAACAGCGTGATGCGCGGCGCGTTCCTGAAGGACGCCAACCTGCGGCGCGAGTTTCTGTCCCTGCTGTCGAAGAAGAACGGGGGCTGACATGCTCGTCCGCCTGCTCTACGCCAGCCGCGCTGCCGAAGGTGTCGGCACCGAGGAACTCGGCGCGATCCTGCGCAAGTCGCGCCAGAACAACCCGGGGCACGGCGTCACCGGCCTGCTGTGCCTGTCCGGTGGCATCTTCCTGCAGGTGCTGGAAGGCGGCCGCCTGCCGGTGAGCGCGCTGTACAACCGCATCAGCAGCGACCCGCGCCACCGCGACGTGGTGCTGCTCAGCTACGACGAGATCGCCGAGCGCCGCTTCGCCGGCTGGTCGATGGGCGTGATCGACCTGTCGCGCCTGAACCCGGCGCTGCTGCTGAAGTACTCCGAGAAGGCGGTGCTCGACCCCTACGCGCTGTCCGGGCGCGTCTCGATGGCGCTGTTCGACGAGCTGATCGCGACCGCCTCGGTGCACTGCTCGACCTGATCGCCGCGCGCGCGGGTCAGCCCGGCACCGGCATCTGCCGCGCGAGCCACGCGGCCACCTGCGCGACGGGCGCCTCGATCTCGACTGCCTTGCGCCGCGCGCCGGCCCCGCGCACCAACGCCAGCGCGCGCCGGGGCAGTCCGAGTTCGCCGGCCAGCCAGCGCAGCAGCGCGTCGTTGGCCCGACCGTCCACCGGCGGCGCGGCCAGTCGCACGCGCAGCGCGCCGTCGTGCAGCCCGTCGACCATCGTCTGCCGGGCGTTGGGCACCACGCTCAGGGCCAGCCGCGTGCGATCGCCGTGCGCCGCGAGGCAGGGCCAGCCCGTCGCGTCCGCGTCGGGACCCGCCACGGCCACCTCAGGCCTTGGTCTTCTTCGCCGCGGCCTTCTTGGCCGGCGCCTTGGCGGCGCGCGGCTCGAACTCGAAGCCGACCTTGCCTTCCTTCTTGTCGTAGGCGAGGTAGGCCTTGAACTTGCGCCGCGTCTTGTTGGAGACGAAGTTCTCCAGCAGGTCGGTCTTGCCGGTGGCCAGCAGCTTGCCCATCTGCTCGCGCGCGACGGGCTGCTGCAGGATGATCTTGCCGCTCTTGAAGTCGCAGGTGACGTGCGCGCCGACCGCGTGCTCGCAGACGTAGCTGGTGCCGTGCTCGAACACGCGCCCCTGGCACTTGGGGCAGTGGCCGAGGGCCTCCTGGCCGGAAAAATCGACCGGCTCGCCGTCGCCCTCGGCCTTCTTCGCGTCCTCGCCGAAGTCGAACTCGAGCTTCCAGTTGTTGATCTCGTCGTCGAAGGCCAGCTTCAGCTCGGCGGTGAAGGGCCAGCCGGCCTTGGAGCGGAAGCCCTCCAGCGGGCCGATCTTCTTGTTCGCGATGAACTGCTCCACCTCGTCGAGCTCGAAGCTGCGGCCACCGGGGATCTTGCTGATCGAGAAGCCGCAGCCTTCCTCCGCGCCGGACGGTCCGGTGCAGGCAAAGCGCCGGTAGTTCTCCTTGACCACGCCGCCGCAGTTCGGGCACGGCACCGCGAGCGTCGCGTAGTCGCCGGGGATCGTGTCGCGGTCGTACTCCTTGGCCTTGCGCACGATGCGCTCGGCCATCGCCGCGATCTCGGCCATGAAGGCCTCGCGCTGCAGCCGGCCCTTCTCCATCTCGGCGAGCTGGTACTCCCAGTTGCCGGTCAGCTCGGGCTTGGTCAGGTCCTCGACGCCCAGGCCGCGCAGCAGCGTCATCAGCTGGAACGCCTTGGCGCCGGGCACCAGCTCGCGGCCCTCGCGGTGCATGTACTTCTCGAGGATCAGCCCTTCGATGATCGCCGCGCGCGTGGCCGGCGTGCCCAGGCCCTTCTCGGCCATCGCCTCGCGCAGCTCGTCGTCGTCGATCAGCTTGCCGGCGCCTTCCATGGCCGAGAGCAGCGTCGCCTCGGTGTAGCGCGGCGGCGGCTTGGTCTTCAGCGCCTGCACGTCGACCCCCTCGGTGCGCACGACCTCGCCGGCCGCCACCGGCACGAGGTTCGCGTCGTCGCCCTGCTCCTCGCGGCCGTACACCGCCAGCCAGCCCGGCTTCACGAGCACCTTGCCGTTGGTCTGGAAGCTGAACTCGCGCCCGTCCTTCTTCACCATGCTGATGCGCGTCGTGACCAGGTACTCGGCACTCGGATAGAACACCGCGAGGAAGCGCTTGACCACCATGTCGTAGAGCTTGAGCTCCACCTCGGTCAGGCTCCGCGGCGCCTGCAGCGTCGGGATGATCGCGAAGTGGTCCGACACCTTGGCGTTGTCGAACACCCGCTTGCTCGGCTTGACGTAGTCCTCCTTCAGCGCCTTCCTGGCATGCGCCGACAGCTCCCGCAGCGGGCCCGGAAGATCGTCCTCGGCGAGCATCTTGATCGTGTTCTTCACGACCGGGACGTAGTCCTCCGGCAGCGCGCGCGAGTCGGTCCGCGGATAGGTCAGCACCTTGTGCTTCTCGTACAGCGCCTGCGCGATCGAAAGCGTCGTCTTCGCCGAGAAGCCGAAGCGCGAATTGGCCTCGCGCTGCAGGCTGGTCAGGTCGTACAGCAGCGGGCTGGCCTGCGTGCTCGGCTTGGACTCCTCGGTGACCGCGGCCGGCTCCCCGCGGCAGGCCTGGGCGATGGCCTGCGCGTCGGCCTCGTTCCAGAGCCGGTCGGCGCGCTGCTCGGGGTCGTCCGGGTTCTTCTTCCACTTCGGGTCGAACCACTTGCCCTCGTACTCGCCGGCCTGGGCCGCGAAGCTCGCCCGCACCTCCCAGTAGTCGCGCGCGACGTGCTTGCGGATCTTCTCCTCGCGCTCGACGACGATCGACAGCGTCGGCGTCTGCACCCGCCCGACGGTGGTCAGGAAGAAGCCGCCGTCGCGCGAGTTGAAGGCGGTCATCGCGCGCGTGCCGTTGATGCCGACCAGCCAGTCGGCCTCGGAGCGGCTGCGCGCCGCCTCGGCCAGGCCACGCAGTTCCTCGTCGCTGCGCAGGTTCTCGAAGCCCTCGCGGATGGCCGCCGGCGTCATGCTCTGCAGCCACAGCCGCTTCACCGGATGCTTGCTCTTCGCATGCTGCTGGATCAGGCGGAAGATCAGCTCGCCCTCGCGGCCCGCGTCGCAGGCGTTGATCAGTTCGCTGACGTCCTTGCGCTTGACGAGCTTGACGATCGCGTTCAGTCTGCCCTTGCTCTTGTCGATCGGGTTCAGGTCGAAGTGCGGCGGGATCACCGGCAGGTGCGCGAAGCTCCACTTGCCGCGCTTGACGTCGAATTCCTCCGGCGCCTTGATCTCCAGCAGGTGGCCGACGGCGGAGGTGACCAGGTAGCGGTCGTTCTCGAAGTACTCGTCGTGCTTCTCGAACTTGCCGACACTCGGGGTCAGCGCGCGGACGATGTCCTGCGCGACGGAAGGCTTCTCGGCAATGATCAGGGACTTGGTCATGGACGGCATCAGGTTCTCGGCCGGCGGTCGGGCCTGCATCATCAATACAATCCGCCTCGCGCGCACGCACGCGCGCGCCCATGATTTCAATGTACCCAATCAGGACGATGGCGCAAGCAAGCAACGGCAAGCAGCATCCGGCGGCAGAAAGCGGCGGCCGGCGCATCCAGGTGCGCCGCTCGGGCGTGCACGGCAAAGGCGTGTTCGCGCTGCAGACGATTCCGCGCGGCGAGACCGTCATCGAGTACAAGGGCGAGGTAATCACCTGGCCCGAGGCGCTGCGCCGGCATCCGCACGACCCGTCGGACCCGAACCACACCTTCTACTTCCACATCGACGACGGCCGCGTCATCGATGCCAAGGTGGGCGGCAACGCGGCCCGCTGGATCAACCATGCCTGCCAGCCGAACTGCGAGGCCGACGAGACCGACGGCCGGGTCTTCATCAAGGCGCTGCGCACGATCGCGCCCGGCGAGGAACTGTTCTACGACTACGGCCTGGTGATCGACGAGCGCTACACGCCGAAGCTGAAGAAGCAGTTCGAATGCCGCTGCGGCGCGAAGAAGTGCCGCGGCACGATGCTGGCGCCCAAGCGCTGAGGCCGGGATGAGCGAGCCGCTGCACTGGGGAGCCGAGGCGCTGTGGCAGCAGCTGCTGCCCGAGCTGCCGGGGCTCTCGGTCGAGATCGTCGAGCGCACCTCGTCGACGAACACGGCCCTGCTCGAGCGCGCCCGCGTCGTCAGCCGCCACGGCCCCGACAGCGACGAGGTGCTGGTGCACCACAGCGTCGAGAGCGCGGCCTTCGGCCGGCGCGCCGCGGACGTGCAGCCCTGCCTGCTGGTGGCCGAACACCAGACCGGCGGCCGGGGGCGCCAGGGGCGCGGCTGGCAGTCGGTGGCCGGCGCCTCGCTGACCTTCTCGCTGGCCATGCCGCTGGCCGGGCACGACTGGTCCGGCCTGTCGCTGGTCGTCGGCCTGGCCCTGGCCGATGCGCTCGACCCGCCGGCGGCTGGCGGCGTGCCGCGCATCGGCCTGAAGTGGCCCAACGACCTCTGGCTGCTCGACGGCGAGGGCGGACGCAAGCTCGGCGGCGTGCTGATCGAGACCATCTCGGCCGGCAGCAAGCGGCTCGCCGTGATCGGCGTCGGCATGAACATCACGCCGCTGGCCGCCGTGGAGGCCAGCACCGGCTTCGCCTGCGCGCAGGAGCTCGACGCGGCCGCAACGCCGCCGTTGGTGCTGGCCCGGGTCGCGCTGCCGCTGGTGCGCGCGCTGCACCGCTTCGAGGCCGAGGGCTTCGGCGCGTTCGCGGCCGACTACGCCCGGCGCGACCTGCTGCTCGGCCGGCCGGTGCGCACCACGCTGGCCGATGCCCCGGAAGGCACGGCGCGCGGTGTCGACGCTCGCGGCGCACTGCTGGTGCAGACCCCGACCGGCATCGTGCCGGTCAGCAGCGGCGAGGTCAGCGTCCGCCTGGACCCGTCGGACCCGGCCCGCTGAGGCGGCATGCTGCGGCTCCTGGCCCTCCTGCTGCTGGCGGCCAACCTGCTCTTCTTCGCCTGGAGCCAGGGCTGGCTGGCCGACCTGACCGGGCTGCGCCCGCACCCGGAGCGCGAGCCGCAGCGCCTGGCGCGCCAGGTGCGGCCCGAGACCATCGTCGTGCTGCCGCCCCCACCCACGCCCCCCGCGCCGCGCTCGCCATCCGGCACCGCCAGCGCTGTGGTCGCTGCCGCCGCCGAGCCGCCCGTCTGCCTGGAGGCCGGGCCGTTCGCGACCGGTGCGTCGATCTCGGCCATGGCCACGCTGCGGGCCGTGCAGCCGCCGCTGCCGCCGGGCAGCTGGGTCGAGGTGACGATCGAGCGCCCGGGCGCGTGGCTGGTGGTGCTGGCCAAGCCGGCCAACCGGGACGCATTGGCCAAGCGCGACGAGGAACTGAAGCGTGCGCGCGTCGCCTACGAGGTGCTGACGACGCCGGAGGAGTTTGCAGGCAGCCTGTCGCTCGGCCGCTTCAATGACCGCGAGGCGGCCGACCGGGCGCTGGCGCAGTTCGGCCAGCGCGGCATCCGTCCCGCCCGGGTGGTCGAACTGCAGGCGGCCAGCACGATCCATCTGCTGCGTGCCGACCAGGCCGACAAGGCGCTCGCGGCCCAGCTGAAGGCCCTGAAGTCCGACACGCTGGGGCGCGGCTTCGTGCCCTGCGGAAGCTAGCGGTTGCGCCGCCGCAGCGCGACCAGCGCCAGGCCGAGGCCGAACAGCCAGCCGCCGCCGACGGCGCCGCCACCCGCGTCCTGCACCGGGGCAACCGCCACCGACACGTCGTCGCCGAGCGCCAGCGCCTGCTTGAGTTCGGGGGTGTCGATCAGTTCGGGCAGCAGAGCCGGCGGCACGTAGGCCGCCGGGTCACGGGCATAGGCCAGTGCCTGTGGCGCATCCAGGATGCCGGCGCCGCAGGTGCTTCTCGTGCAGGCGCATCGGCCCGGATGGTCGGCGGAGCAGGCGGGCAGGCCCGATGACAGCGCCAGCACATGCGGGCGAGCGCTGCGTCGCACGCCGTCGATCAGCTGGGCGACACTGAGCGACGGGTTGACGCCGAGCATCAGGGCGGCCACACCAGCGACCACCGGCGCCGCGAAGCTGGTGCCGGCCGTCCGGCCGTAGCCCGGTGCACCGGGCGACTGCAGTCCGCCGTTGGCCACGGTCAGCAGCCCGTCGTCGCCGAGCAGCAGGCCCCAGTTGCCCACCAACCGGGGATCCCCGCCGACAGTGGCGATCGCCACCGCCGGGCCGAAGTTCGAGTAGCTGCTCTTGAAGCCGTCACGGTTCAGCGCCGCGACGCCGAGGACGCCGAGGCAGTTGGCCGGTCGGGTCGGTGCCGCGCTCTGGTTGCCCGCGGCGGCAACGACGACCACCCCGATGGCGGCGAGTTCGTCGATCGTCTCCTGGTAGGCCGGGTTGCACGCCGCCGAACCGCCGAAGCTGATGTTCAGCACGCGCGCGGGTGTCGGGTTCAGCGGGACCGGTCGATCCTCGGCGTCGTAGACCGGCAGGCCGGCGGCCCAGCGCATGCCGACCAGGATGTCCGCCAGGTCGGCTCCGCACTTGCCGGCCACCCGGACCGGAAGCACACGAGCACCCCAGGTCGCCCCTGCCACGCCGGCGGCGTTGTTCGCCACGGCCCCGATCTGCCCGGCGATGATCGTGCCGTGCCACGAACTGTCGTCGACGGCACAGGATCCGAACAGCGCCGGCGACGCCTGCCGGTCGGCCTCGCTGACCCAGTCCCCCGGATCGCTGGCGTCGGCGTCCCAGCCGTCCCCGTCGTTGGCGTACTCGACCACCGAGACGAAATCACGGCCCGGCAGCATGTTCGCGTCCAGGTCGGGGTGGGCGGTGATGCCCGTGTCGAGCACGGCCACCACGGTCGACGGAATCCCGGTGTTCGTGGCCCAGGCCTGCTGCAACCCGGGCACGCCGCGCCGGCGGTCGTCGATCTCGTTGGTGTTGGTCCCGCCCGCCGGGAACAGCCACCATTGGCCGCTGCTTTCCGGGGTGGCCGCGTACAGCGGGTCCTGCGGAATGTTCAGCCGCTGCTCGCGATCGTTCGGGACCACCCACTCCACTTCCGGCCGCCGCAGCAGATCCGCGGCGATGCGCTGCACGTCGGCCGGGTCCAGGTCGTGCCCGAAGTCCAGGTAGCGCGCGTGGCGCCCCACGGCCCTCCCTCGCGCCGACTCACGGACGCCCGCCTTCGCCAGCACCTCCTGCAACCGCTGCTCTGCGCGCGGGGACATGGCCCCGACGTCGCGCAACTTCACGATCAGCCCACGGGCCCCGGCCGCTTCGGCGCTGGCCGCGAAGGCCAGACCCGCCGACAGGCAGGCGATGCCCCATGCGCGCCTGAACCGGCCGCGCCACCCCAACTCGTTCATCCGTCACAGGCGCTGTACGCCCGCCCTCTCGTCACGCGGCGCACGCCGCAACATCATCAGTACCGCGCCCAGGAGCAGCAATCCCAGCCCATCCAGTGCCCCGCCGCCCCCGCCACCCCCGCCGCCCGACGACGAGTTCGTGACGAACAGGGTCTGCGTGTCCGTGCCGACCGTGCCGACCGAATCCGTCACGGTCAACGTCACGACCACCGTGCCCGCGGCCGTGCCGGTCAGCGTGACGCTGGCGCCGTTCGTGGCGCCGTCGAAGGCGGCGAAGCCGGCCCCGCTGGTGATCGCCCAGGCGTAGCTCGCGATGGTGCGCCCGCTGCCGACCGTGCTGCCGGAGGCGTTCAGCGTCACCGTGCCGCCGACGGCCACCGAGGTCGCGCTGGCGGCGATGCTGGCGTTGACCGGCGTCACGAAACCCTGGGCTGCCGCCACCGCGGCCGCCGCGTTGAGCATGCCGGCGCCGCAGGTGCTGGTGGTGCAGTAGCACTCGTCCTGGTCCGTGCTGTTCGGTGCGTGGCACTGCGGGATGCCAGCGGTGCCGCCCGACGTCGGGAACGACGTCGCGCTGGAGCGGATCAGCGAGCGCACCTCGGCCGGCGTCAGATCGGGCCGCACGGACAGCATCAGCGCCGCCGTGCCGGCCGCCAGCGGCGCCGAGAAGCTGGTGCCGAGCGTGGCCTTGAAGCTGTCGGTGTACGTCGATCCGCCGGCGCCGTTGCTGACCGGCGTGGTGGTGCCCGCGTTGGACGTGGTCAGGATCGGATACAGGCAGGGCTGGTTGCTGCCGGTGTTGACGCAGTTGCCGCCTGGCGCGCTGACGGCCACTTCCGGCCCGAGGTCGGAGAAGCCGACCTTGGTGCCCACGTGCCGCAGGCCGGCGACGGCGATCACGCCGGCGCAGGCCGCCGGCTCGGACACCGCGTGCCCCGCGCTGTTGCCCGCCGATGCGACGATTGATACACCCTGTGCAAGGATCGCGTTGACCGCATCCCGATACTGCGGCGCGCAACCAGTCCCCCCACCAAGGCTCAGGTTGATGACCTTCGCAGGGTTGGGGTTGCTGGGTACGTTCGGATCCCCTGTGGAAAGCCCGGCCGCCCACCGCATCCCCGCAACGATGTCGGAGTCGAAGCCGCCGCACTTGCCCAGCACGCGCACCGGCAGCACCCGCACGTTGCGCCCGACGCTGGCCATGCCGGCCGAGTTGTGTGTCGAGGCGGCGATGATCCCAGCTACCTCGGTGCCGTGCCAGGAACTATCGGACTTTGCGGGATTGCCGTTTGCATCGAACGAGCAATCTTCGAATGGCCCACCAGGCGTGGTTGTTTCGGCGAGTGTGATCCAGTCCCCGGGATCGGACGGATCGTTATCGCGCCCCCCTCCGTCATTGGCAATTCCTGCGTCTCCAATCATGTCGTAACCTGGCAGCAGGTTGGCCGCCAGGTCCGGGTGGTCGCTGCGGATGCCGGTGTCGACCACCGCGACGACCACGCTCGCGCTGCCGGTCGTGGTGTCCCAGGCCGCCTCGGCGTTGATGGCCGAACGCACCTCGCCGGCCGGCGCCCGCAGATACCACTGGCCGGCCACCGGCCCGCCGGTCTGCGCCAGCAGGTTGACCGCAGGACCGGTCAGGTACAGCGGGTCGTTCGGCGCCAGCGCGGCGTGCTTGCGCCGGTCCGGCACCGCGTACTCCACATCGCTCTCCTGCGCCAGCCGCTCGGCCAGCGCCTCGGAACTCATGCCGGCGGCGAACACCACCTGGGCCCGCTCGTCCAGCGCGTGGCCGGCGGTCAGTGCGATGCCCAGCCGCTGGCCGAGCGCCTGCGCCCGCGCCGCGGGTTCCTGGCCGGCGGCGAGCGTCTGCTTGCGCAGCAGCGACGAGTCCGCCTTGTACTTGACGATCACCCGCGCGCCGGCGGCATGGGCTGCCAGCGGCGCGCACAGCAGCAGCGCCAGGACGGCAGCGAGTCGGCGGACGGAGGTCATTCGGGTCGGTCCTCGAGGAGGGAAATCAATACTGCGGCGCGACGATGCGCTTGCGGGCATCGACCTGCGCCGCGCTGAATCGGCGCCGGTCGGCCCGCAGGCGCTCGAACGCGGCGCTGCAGTCGGCCGCGTCACCGCAGTCGATGGACAGCGCGTGCCAGGCGTCGCCGCTGGCGGCCACGTACCGCACCGGCTTGCCGGCGGCATCCTGCGCGGCGGCGGCGATGGCCGCCGGCTCGGCCAGCGGCTGCGCCGTGCGCACCAGCACGCGCAGCGGGCCGGGGCCGATCACGGGCTCGGCAGCGGCACACCCCCCGAGCGCCAGCGCGGCCAGGACGGCCAGCGCCGGCGGGGCGGAGCGTTGCAGGGCGAACATCCGCCCAGTCTACGGGGGCGCCGGGACGCGCTGGCGTGAGGAATCGGCGCCCCGGCGTAAGGCTTTGTTGCAGTGTGTGGCGGGAATGCGCGCGCTCAGGCGGCGACCACCCGCACCATCTCCAGCACCTTGTTGGAGTAGCCCCACTCGTTGTCGTACCAGGCCACGACCTTGACGAAGGTCTTGTCCAGCGCGATGCCGGCATCGGCGTCGAACACCGAGGTCATCGCCTCGCCGCGGAAGTCGGTCGAGACGACCTTGTCCTCGGTGTAGCCGAGCACGCCCTTCATCGCGCCCTGGCTGGCCGCCTTCATCGCGTTGCAGATGTCCTCGTAGCTGGCTTCCTTGATCAGCTCGCAGGTCAGGTCGATCACCGAGACGTCCGAGGTCGGCACGCGGAACGACATGCCGGTCAGCTTCTTGTTCAGCTCCGGGATCACGACGCCGACCGCCTTCGCCGCGCCGGTGCTGCTCGGGATGATGTTCTCGAGGATGCCGCGGCCGCCGCGCCAGTCCTTGTTGGACGGGCCGTCGACGGTCTTCTGCGTGGCGGTGGTGGCGTGCACGGTGGTCATCAGGCCGCGCTTGATGCCGAAGGTGTCGTGCAGCACCTTGGCCACCGGGGCCAGGCAGTTGGTCGTGCACGAGGCGTTAGAGATGATCGCCTCGCCCTTGTAGGTCTTGTCGTTGACGCCGAACACGAACATCGGCGTGTCGTCCTTGCTGGGCGCGCTCTGGATCACCTTCTTCGCGCCGGCCGCCAGGTGCTTCTGGCAGGTCTCCTTGGTCAGGAACAGGCCGGTCGACTCGACGACGACGTCGGCACCGACCTCGCCCCACTTCAGCTCGGCGGGGTCCTTGACGGCGGTCAGGCGGATCTTCCGGCCGTTGACGATCAGCGTGTTGCCGTCGACCGCGACCTCGCCCTTGAAGCGCCCGTGCACGCTGTCGTACTTGAGCATGTACGCCAGGTAGTCCGGCTCGAGCAGGTCGTTGATCGCGACGACCTCGATGTCCTTGAAGTTCTGCACCGCGGCGCGGAACACCATGCGTCCGATGCGTCCGAAGCCGTTGATGCCGATCTTGATGCTCATGGAAACCTCCAGTGTGGATGTCGCTAGCGTGGTGCCGGCGCGCCCGTGCGGACAGTGTGACGCGCCGGCAATGACATGGCGAGAACTTTCCTCAGCGCCGCGCCAGCACGGCGCGCACGGTGTCGGCGACGTTCTCGGCGGTGAAACCGAAGAACTTGAAGAGGGCCCCGGCCGGCGCCGACTCGCCGTAGCGGTCGAGGCCGACCACCGCGGCGCAGCCGTACTTCCACCAACCGTCCGTCACGCCGGCCTCGACCGCGATGCGCGGCAGGCCTTCGGGCAGCACGGACGTCTTGTACGTGCGGTCCTGGCGGTCGAACACGCTGGTCGACGGCATCGACACCACGCGAACGGCGATGCCGTCCGCGGCGAGCTGCTGCTGCGCGTGCAGCGCGAACTGCACCTCGGAGCCGGTGGCGACGATGACGGCCCGTGCCCTCTTCTTCAGCCCGACCTCGGCTGGCTCGGCCAGCACGTAGGCGCCTTTGGCGATGTTCTCGAGCGTGCCCTTCGGCAGGTAGGGGAGATTCTGGCGCGACAGCAGCAGCGCGGTCGGGCGGTGCCGGTTCTCGATCGCGGCGGCCCAGGCGGCCACCGTCTCGGCGGTGTCGGCCGGGCGCCAGACGTCCAGGCCCGGGATCAGGCGCAGCGCCGCGGCGTGCTCGACGCTCTGGTGCGTGGGGCCGTCCTCGCCGAGGCCGATCGAGTCGTGCGTGAACACGTGCACCACACGCTGCTGCATCAGCGCGGCCATGCGGATCGCGTTGCGGCTGTAGTCGCTGAAGGTCAGGAAGGTGCCGCCGTAGGGCAGCAGCCCGCCGTGCAGCGCGATGCCGTTCATGATCGCGGCCATGCCGAACTCGCGCACGCCGTAGTTGACGTGCCGGCCGCCGTTGCCCTGGCCGGCGGCGTCGAAGCGCAGCGCCGGGGTCGAGCTGGTGTTGGTCAGGTTCGAGCCGGTCAGGTCGGCACTGCCGCCGAGCATTTCCGGCAGCGCCTTCGTGAAGATCTCCAGCGCGAGCTGGCTGGCCTTGCGGCTGGCCACCGTCTCGGCCTTGGCATCGGCGGCCTGCAGCGCCTCGGCCGCGGTCTGCGCCCAGTTCGCCGGCAACTCGCCGCGCATGCGGCGCGCGAACTCGGCCGCCAGGTCCGGAAACGCCGCGCGGTAGGCCGCGAAGCGCGCTTCCCATGCCGCCTCGAGTTCCGCGCCGCGTGGCTTGGCGTCCCAGGCGGCATAGGCCGCCTCGGGGATCACGAAGGGTTCGTGGTGCCAGCCGAGCGCCTCGCGCGTGAGCCGGATCTCCTCGGCGCCGAGCGCCTCGCCGTGCGCCTTGGCCGTGCCGCCGCGGTTCGGCGCGCCCTTGCCGATCACGGTCTTGCAGCAGATCAGTGTCGGCCGCTCGGACAGTTTCGCCCGCGCAATGGCCGCATCGACGGCATCGGTATCGTGGCCGTCGACGCCCGCGATCACGTTCCAGCCGTAGGCCTCGAAGCGCCTGGGCGTGTCGTCGATGAACCAGGGCTTCACCTGGCCGTCGATCGAGATGCCGTTGTCGTCGTAGAAGGCGATCAGCTTGCCGAGCCGCCACGCGCCCGCCAGCGCGCAGGCCTCGTGGCTGATGCCTTCCATCAGGCAGCCGTCGCCCAGGAAGACGTAGGTGTGGTGGTCGACGATCGTGTGGCCATCGCGGTTGAACTCGGCGGCCAGCAGCTTCTCGGCCAGCGCCATGCCGACCGCGTTCGTGATGCCCTGGCCGAGCGGGCCGGTGGTCGTCTCGACCCCCGGGGTCAGGCCGACCTCGGGGTGGCCGGGCGTCTTGCTGTGCAGCTGGCGGAAGTTGCGCAGCTCGCTCATCGGCAGCTCGTAGCCCGAGAGGTGCAGCAGCGCGTAGATCAGCATCGAGCCGTGGCCATTGCTGAGCACGAAGCGGTCGCGGTCGAACCAGTGCGGGTGCGCCGGGTTGTGCCGCAAGTGGCCGCGCGCCGGCCCCCACAGCGCGACGGCGATGTCGGCCATGCCCATCGGCGCCCCGGGGTGCCCCGAATTGGCCTGCTGCACCGCGTCCATCGCCAGCGCGCGGATCGCATTGGCCATCAAGGCCGTCGTGGAGGTTTCGGGGGCGGAATCGATGGCGGCCATGAGCGGTGCGGCGGTCGGCAGGAAGGGGAACCGTGCATTTTACGGGGGGGCCTTCGGTCCGCCCTTCGATAATCGGCAAGATGCAAGGGCTGCACCTGACCGCCGACCTGCACGGTTGCGCCGCCGACCGTGCGGCACTGACCGATGCGGCGGCACTGCGCGCGCTGTGCCTGGCCAGCGTCGCGGCGGCCGGCCTCACGCCGGTGGGCGAGCTGTTCCACCGCTTCGCGCCCGCCGCGCCGGGCGCTGCGGCGGGCATCACCGGGGTGGTGCTGCTCGCCGAGTCGCACCTCGCGGTGCACACCTGGCCCGAGCAGGGCGCGGTGACGCTGGACGTCTACGTCTGCAACTTCGGCGCCGACAACTCGGCGCGTGCCCACCAGCTGCTCGACGCGCTCGTGGCCGCGTTCGCGCCGCGGCGCGTCGGCCGGCACGCGTTGCAGCGCGGAAGCTCCGAGCTGATCGGCCCTTGACGGGGCTCAAGCCGGCGCCGCAGCGCCGGTGCGACGCTCCAGTCTGCGCCCTTGCACGAGCGCATCCGCCGGAGCGCCACCATGACCCATCCCACCCTGACCATCATCCGCGACGAACACGGCGCGCTCTCGGCCATGCTGCGCTCGCTGTCGATGCTGCTGGCCGAGCACCGGCGGCACCGCTCGCTGCCCGATTTCAGCGTGCTGCGCGCGATGCTGTTCTACGTCGACGAGTTTCCGGAAAAGCTGCACCACACCAAGGAAAGCGATCTGCTGTTCCCCAAGCTGCGCGAACGCTGCCCCGAGATCGCGCCGGTGCTGGAGCGGCTGGATCGCGACCATGCGCGCGGCGAGAAGGCGATCCGCGACCTCGAGCACGACCTGCTCGCCTTCGAGGTGCTCGGCGACCCGCGTCGCGCCGCCTTCGAGAACGCCGTCGAGCGCTACATCGAGTTCTACCTGTCGCACATGGCGATCGAGGAGAACGAGGTGCTGCCGCTGGCGCAGAAGCACCTGACGGCGCAGGACTGGGCCGAGCTCGACCAGGCCTTCCTCGCCAACTGCGACCCGCTGACCGGGCACGAGCCGACCGACCTGTACCGGCCGCTGTTCAGCAAGATCGTGATGCAGGCCCCGGCGCCGATCGGGCTCGGCCCGGCGCTGGGCTGACACACCGCCGCCGATAGACTCGGCGGCCATGAAAGCGATCCTCCTGGCTGCCGGCCGCGGCGAACGCATGCGGCCGCTGACCGATCAGTGCCCGAAGCCGCTGCTGCCATTGCGCGGGCGGCCGCTGATCGAGTGGCACCTGCTCGCACTGGCACGCGAGGGCGTGCGCGAGGTCGTGGTCAACACCGCCTGGCGGGAGCAGCAGATCGTCGATGCGCTCGGCGACGGCAGCCGCTTCGGCCTCGCGATCCGCTACTCGCTCGAAGGCCGCGACCACGGCGGCGCGCTGGAGACCGCGGGGGGCCTGAAGAAGGCGCTGCCGTTGCTCGGGCTGGCGGGTGACGAGCCGTTCTGGTACGTCGCCGCCGACGTCTTCGCGCCGGACTTCCGCTTCGACGCCGCAGCCGCCGCGGCGCTGCAGCCGGGCGACCTGGCGCACCTGTGGCTGGTGCCCAACCCGCCGCAGCATCCGGGCGGCGACTTCGGCCTCGTGGACGGGCGCGTCGGGCCCGGCGCCGACGGTGCGCGCTTCACCTGGTCCGGCATCGGCGTGTTCCGCCCCGGCTTCGTCCACGAGCTGATGGCGGAGCTGCCGGTCGGCGCGAAGGCGCGCCTGCGCCCCTACCTCGACGCCGCGATCGCGCGTGGCCGGCTCGGCGCGCAACGCTGGGAAGGCACCTGGGCCGACGTCGGCACGCCGGAACGCCTGCACGCCCTGGACGCCGGCGGCTGAGGCGGCACCGATCAGTCCGCCAGCGGGCGGCTGACGGCGTCGATGCGCTCCAGCACCTCCGGCGTCAGCTTCTCCAGCAGCGCCAGCGCGCCGAGGTTCGCCTGCAGCTGCGACAGCTTGGACGCGCCGGTGATCACGCTGCTGACCTGCGGTCGGCAGGCCGCCCAGGCGATCGCCAGCTGCGCAACGCTGCCGCCCAGCTCGGCGGCGATCGCCTCCAGTCGGGCGACGGCGGCATTGCGCGCCGGATCGGTCAGCCCGGCGACGAGGAAGCCCATGCCCTCCAGCGCCCCGCGGCTGCCGGCCGGCACGCCGGCGCGGTACTTGCCGGTCAGCAGCCCGGAGGCGAGCGGGCTCCAGGTGGTCAGGCCCAGCCCGATCTCGTCGATCAGCGGGGCGTACTCCTGCTCGACCCGGCTGCGGTGGAACAGGTGGTACTGCGGCTGCTCGACCACCGGCTTGTGCAGGTGGTGCCGCTCGGCCAGCTGCCAGGCGGTGCGGATGTCCTGCGCGCTCCATTCGCTGGTGCCCCAGTAGAGCGCCTTGCCCTGGGTGATCATGTCGCTCATCGCCCAGACGGTCTCCTCGATCGGCGTGTGCGGGTCCGGCCGGTGGCAGTAGACGAGGTCGACGAAGTCGAGCTTCAGCCGGGCCAGCGAGCCGTCGATGGCCTGCATCAGGTACTTGCGGTTCAGCGTGTCGCGCCGGTTGACGGCGTTGCCTTCGCGGTCCAGCCCCCAGAAGAACTTGGTCGAGACGACGTAGTTCAGGCGCGGCCACTTCAGCGCGCGCAGCCTCGCCCATCAGCTCCTCGCTGTGGCCGCGCGCGTAGGCCTCGGCGTTGTCGAAGAAGTTGATGCCGGCGTCCATCGCCGCCGCGAGCATCTCGCGGGCGGAAGCGCTGTCGACCTGGTTGTGGTAGGTGACCCAGGAGCCGAGCGACAGGACGCTGAGCTGCAGGCCGCTGCGGCCGAGGCGACGGTAGAGCATGGGGTTCTCCGGCAGAAATCGACGCATCCTAGCCACAAGCGCCCGACCGTTCGACCGGCCCGATCGACCGCCGGGTCGTGCATTTCGCACGCCGGACCCGCGCAAGGCTTTGATTCGGCGCCGGGAATCGCTAATGTGCGAAGGTATGGACCTGCTCACCGCCACCCTGACGCTGCCGATGTCGCTGGCCGGGGCCATGGCAGGCCATGTGTTGGCGGGCCGTGCGGTGAAGGCGGTGCTGTGGTCCGTGTCGCCGCTGGCCGAGGGCGAGCCGCAGTCCTTCACCTACGAGCGCGACACCTTCCGCACCGCGGAGCCGGGGGCGATGCAGGTGGTCGGTGCCGCGGCGGCCGCCGGCCTGCTGTTCTGGATCGCCGGGCTGGCGCATTCGTGGTGGCTGGCCGCGCTCGCGCTGCTGGGTTGGCTCGCGGCGCTGGGGTTCGACTTGCTCACCTGGCAGCGCGTGGCGGTCAGCGCGAACAACCTCTGGTTCCAGCGCGGCCTGGGGCAGACGGTGCATCAGGTCGCGTTCGAGAACATCCGCGACGTGGCGGTCGAGGAGCGCGACGAGCGCTACTTCACGCTGCGCCGCGGCACCCGCAACCGGGTCTGCCGCCTGCAGGTGCGCATGAAGGACAAGCGGGTGGTCGCGCTGCCCAAGACCGACGCGCACACCGGCCTCACCGAGGTCGAGGAGGTGGCGAACCAGCTGCGCCAGCGCCTGCGCCACCTGGAGGACCGCGAGTCGATCCGCCGCTCCCAGGTCAAGGGCAGCGAGGCGGCCCAGGCGGCGGCCGAGCAAGCGCCGTCGGGCGACGCGGACCTGCGCCGGGCGCTGCGCAAGCTGCGGCGCAACGCACTGACGCCCGACGTCCCGAAGGCCGTCAAGCTGCCGAACGGCTCCTGAGCCGAACCGCCGCCAGCGCCCCGGCGCGCTGGCCGTGGAAGAAGGCCTCCTCGAACACCGAGTAGCCGGACAGGTCGGCGTGCGCGAAATGCACGCGCCGGCCGCCTTCGGCGAGCGCCTGCAGCGCCGCGCTGCCGCGCACGCCGGGCCGGGGAATGCTCATCGCGTGGCCGTAGCGCATCAGATCGATCGCGCGCACGCGGCCCGGCAGGTCGGGATGGGCAGCCGCCAGTTCGGCCACCACCTCGGCCGCCCAGGTCGCGGCCGGCACCTCCAGCAGGCGGCGACGTGCCGCTTCGAGGTCCTGCTCCGACCGGCCGCCGAGCGCGTGGTAGGCGGTCAGCACGGTCGGCCCCGGGAGCTGGCGCAGGCTCTGGTGCATCGCGTCGACGTAACCGAGGCCCGCGGCGCGGTACAGCACGTTGTCCCACGACGGCGCGGCGCCGGGCCGATCCTCGAGTGGCGCGTCGAGCTGCAGGTTGGCAACCAGCCAGGGCGCGTGTCGCAGCAGGCCGGCGGCCGCGGCCAGCGCCGGCGGCGGGGATTCCAGCACCCGTGCCGCGACGAACAGCGGCACGGCCAGCACGACCTGCGGCGCCCGCCAGCGCTCCAGCCGCTGCGTGGCCGCCTGCCAGACATCGACCTCGACCTCCTGGCGGCGCTCCTCGATGCGCGTCACCAGCGCGCCGCCATGCAGCCGCTCGCCCAGCGGCCCCGCCAGCCGCGCCACCAGCCAGCCGTTGCCCTCCGGCCAGGTCAGCACCGCGTCGCGCTCGGCCTCGTCGGCGTCGGGCGCGTGGAAACCGTGCCGGCTGGCGAAGTAGTGCAGCCCGGCCCAGGCCGACACCTGGGCACTGCCGGCGCCGTAGTCGTCGCGGCAGCAGTAGTCGAGGTACCAGCGCAGCGCCGGCGCGTCGAAGCCGCGCTGCGCCAGCCAGGCGTCGAAGGTAAGCGCGTCCAGCGCGGCGAGGGCGGGTGTCCACGGCGCACGCGCGGTCGGCAGGCGGAAGGCGCCGCCGGCGCCGGCCTCCGCGACCGCCGCGGCGAAGCGCCGGTACTGGGCCTGCGCCGCCGCCTGTTCGTCGGCGGGCAGCGCGTCGACCGGCGGCAGCAGGCCGTCATGCCAGGCACCGCCGATGAAGAGGCGTTCCTGCGGGCTGTGGCACAGGTGGCGCTCGTCGTAGACCACGCGGCCGGACTCGTGCCGGCGCAGACCGATCTCCTCGAGCCAGTCGGCCACCTCGTGCGCATGCTCGCCCGGCACCGGCAGGTAGTGCGCGCCGAGCGGGCAGGCCATGCCGCCCAGGCGGTGCCCGCGACTGTTGCCGCCGGCGGCGTCCTCGAGTTCGAGGACGTGCACGTCGTCGACACCCCCGCGCTGCAGCGCGCGCGCCGCGGCGAGCCCGGCGATGCCGGCCCCGACCACCAGCGCGCCCGCCTCGCGCGTCGCCGCGGGGGCCGGCGGGCGGCCGGACTTCGTCTCGCGCAGACGGTGCCCGCGCTCGTGGCTCGCCCCGACCCAGCGCGCCGGCGGCGGCGCGGGCGACCCCCGCGAGCAGCCGGTGAGCCACGGCGTGCCGAGCGCGGCGGCCGCGCCGGCCAGCCAGTGGCGGCGCCGCAGGCTCACTGGTGCACCCGCCCCCATTCCTCTTCGAACAGGTGCACGAGCAGCTGGTTCGACAGGCGGTTCGGCTCCGCCGGCACGCGCGCCATGTCCGGCGGGAAGCTGAACAGCGCCGGCAGGCCCTCGGCCGACAGGAAGCGCAGCCCCTCGGGCAGCGCCGCCGGCAGGCGCCAGGGTCGCCGGCTCGCGACCACGAAGCCCCATTCGCCGAAGCTCGGCACGTGCGCGTGGTAGGGCGTGGCCGTGAGTCCGATGGACTCGATGGTCGCGACGACGGTCCAGAAACTGCGCCGCGCGATCAGCGGCGAGGTCGTCTGCACGACCGCGTACCCGCCGGCCGCCAGGTGCTCGTCGACCAGCTGGTAGAAGGTGCTCGTGTAGAGCTTGCCGATCGAGAAGTTGGTCGGGTCCGGGAAGTCGACCACGATCACGTCGTAGCGGCCTGCGTCCTGCTGCAGCCAGGCGAAGGCGTCGGCGTTGACGACCGTGAGCCGGGGCGAGTGCAGCGCGTCCTGGTTCAGCCCGCGCAGCAGCGGCGCCTCCGCGAACAGCGTGGTCATGTGTGGGTCGAGCTCGACCAGCGTGACGGCCTCGACCGAACGGTGCTTCAGCACCTCGCGCACCGCCATGCCGTCGCCGCCGCCGAGCACCAGCACGCGCCGCGGCGCCCCCATCGCGGCCATCGCCGGATGCACCAGCGCCTCGTGGTAGCGGTACTCGTCGCGCGAGTGGAACTGCAGGTTGCCGTTCAGGAACAGGCGCACGCCGGCCGGGCTGGACGTCACGACCACACGCTGGTACGGGCTCGATTCGCTGTAGACGATGTGGTCGCCGTAGAAGCGGTCCTCGGCCCAGCGGGTCACGTGCTCGGCGGCCGCGAAGGCCGCGCCGAGCACGGCGAGCGTCAGCGCGCAGGCCAGCGCATGCCAGCGCAGGCCGCGCAGCTCGCCGCGGAACAGCCACAGCGCCCAGAGCGCGACGGCGGCGTTCAGCAGCCCGAAGAACAGCCCGGTGCGGATCAGCCCCAACTGCGGCACCAGGATCAGCGGGAACGCCACGGCCACCGCCAGCGCGCCCAGGTAGTCGAAGGTCAGCACCTGCGACACCAGGTCCTTCAGCGCATAGCGGTCGCGGAAGTGGCGCTTCAGGATCCGCATCACGAGCGGGATCTCGAGGCCGACCAGCGTGCCGACCGCCAGCACCATCAGGTACAGCGCGAAGCGGAACGAGCCGGCCGCCACGCTGTGCAGCGCGAACAGCGCCGCCGGCAGCAGGCCGCCGGTCAGGCCGACGAGCAGCTCGATGCGCAGGAAGTGCGCCACCAGCTGCCGGTCCAGGAAACGCGACAGGTAGGAGCCCACGCCCATCGCGAACAGGTACGCCCCGATGACGGTGGAGAACTGCAGGACCGAATCGCCGAGCAGGTAGCTGGCCAGCGCGCCGGCCGCCAGCTCGTAGAGCAGCCCGCAGGCCGCGACCACGAACACCGAGGCGAGCAGTGCGACCTCGGCCGCGCGGATCGGCTCGCCGCGCGCGACGCCGCCGTCGGCGGCGTCGGCGGGCAGATCAGCCATGGATCGCGGCGGCGACGATCTGCCCGATCGCGATCGCCACCGCGCCCACCACGATCGCCAGCGCGACGTTCTTGTGCTCGACGATCTCCTCCCACAGCTTGTAGGGCGTCATCTTGTCGACGATGACGAAGCTGATCCAGAACACCGCGACGCCGATCAGCGCGTAGAGCATGGAGCCGAAGAAGACCGCGGGTTTCAGCCATTCGATGCCGAGCATGTGAACTCTCCTCGTGGGTCCTGATGTCGCTGTGGGTCACTTGTGGCTGCCGCCACTGGAATATCCGCCGAACGAGCCGCCGCCGGTGCGGAAGCCCCCACCGCTGGAACTGCGCAGGCAGTTCTGGTACTCGGTGGACGCCTCGCCGTAGGTGGCGCGCAGCTGGCTGCAGTCGTCGCCGTCGCAGCGGAACATGATCAGCACGACGGCGAGGACGAAGCCCCAGAAGAACAGCTTGGCCAGCAGCGAGGCGGCATTGCCCGAGGCCGGCAGGGCATCGCGCTGCAGCGCGGCGCGCTTGTCGGGCGCGAGGCGGAAGGCTTTCAGCACCGCGTCCGCCGTGAGCGTCTCGCCGGCCGACCAGGTGATCTCCTGCGTGCTGCCGCTGCCGGTGCGCTCGCGGTTCAGCCGCTTCGCGGCGAAGCCGCCGGTGCCCTGGTAGTCGGTGTTGTAGGTCAGGGCGTCGCGCTCGAGCTTCCAGTAGAACTCGCCCAGCACGTAGGTCGCCTTGCCGGTGTAGTCGTACAGCTTGCGGTACAGCACCCCCTGGTACTTGACCGCCTCGCCGGCCCGCTCGGGCACGCCGGTGATCGGCGCGGTCCAGCTCCAGCCGTCCTCGGCGTCCACGAGGAACGCGAAGCCTTCCTGCCGGTGGTACAGCAGGTACTCGCGCCAGAAGGTCTGTTCGTCGTCGCCCACCTCGCAGCGCTCGGCGTAGCCCACCACCTGCCAGGGCAGCGGCCCCTTGCCGAGCAGGGCCAGCGTGCCGGTCGTGCCGAGCGGGATCTGCGGTTCGCTGCCGTTCTCCTGGGCGTAGTGCTGCAGATCGCCACCGACGCCCTGCGACACGTCGACCACCGCATGGCACTGGTGGCAGACGATCGACTGCGTCGTCGCCAGCTTGACCTCCAGCGCGGTGCCGCAGCTCGGGCACTCGACGCCGCGCGCCTGCAGCGTCTTCTCGCTGGCGGCGGCCAGCCCCGTCATCGCCAGCTCGCCGATCGCCACCGAGCGGCCGACCGACCACTTGGGCGCGCCCGGCTCGGTGTAGTCGAGCGTGCCCACCTCGTCGCGCGTGCTGCGCAGGTCCGCGACGACGAACGGGCGATCCAGGGCCGGCCGGAACGGCAGTTCGCCCTGGGCGGCGATCAGCCGGGCGGTCGTCACCGAGGCCACCGACCAGGGCTGGCCGGCGACGTTCAGCGTCTGGCCCGGCTGCAGGCCGGTGGCCGGCTGCGGGGCTGCGGCCAGCGGCGCGTCGAAGGCGAAGACGTAGCGCCCGTTATCCTCGCTCAGCCAGCCCGAGCGGCCGTTGTCGAACAGCGCATGCCACTCGTTCCAGGTGCCTTCGCCGTAGCCGATCTGCAGCCGGCCGACCAGCGTGAACGGCTCGCCCTGGAAGCGCCCGGCCGCGCCGAGCTGCAGCGGCGAGTGGTCGTCGAACAGCTCGGCGGACTGGCCGATGCGCCGCAGCGCCGCGCCGTCGCGGACGATCGTGCTGCGGCAGAAGCTGCAGACCGCGAATGCCGAGGCCGCGGAGCGGAACTCGACCGGCGCGCCGCAGTTCGGGCAGGCGGCGCGGTAGCCGCGCTGCGCGCTGGGCTCGGTGGCCAAGGTGTCAGACGAGCTTCTTCAGCAGCTCGGCCTTCTTGGCGTCGAACTCGTCCTGCGTCAGGATGCCCTTGGCCTTCAGGTCGCCCAGCTTCTCGAGCGTGGCCATCACCTCGTCCGGCCGCACGCCGGCCGGCGCGGCCGGTGCCGCCTGCGGCGCAGCCCCGCCCTGCAGTCCCTGCGAGAGCTGCTGCGCCATCACCTGGCCGAGCGCCACCCCGGCGCCCAGCCCCATCGCATCGCCGACCACGCCACCGCCGGAACCGCCGGCACCGGCCGCGCCTTCGGCGAACTTCGGGATCGCCTGCGCCGTCTGGTACTGCATGAACTTGCCCATGTCGTTGCCGACCATGCCCATGCCGATCTTCTGGTCGAGGATCTTCTGCAGCTCCTCGGGCAGCGAGACGTTCTGCACCGTCACGCCCTCGAGCTTCAGGCCGATCTTCTCGAAGGCCGGCGCGGTCGCGTCCAGCAGCGCCTTGGCGAACTCGACCTGGTTCGCCGCCAGGTCGAGGAACGCGATGCCGCTGGAGGCCACCGCGTCGGAGATGTGCTGCAGCATCAGCGCGCGCAGCTGGCCGTCCAGGTCCGGCACCGTGTAGGTGTCGCGCGTGCCGGAGATCTCCGTGTGGAACAGCTTCGGGTCGGCGATGCGGTAGCTGTAGTTGCCGAACGCGCGCAGGCGCACGGCGCCGAAGTCCTTGTCGCGGATCGTCACCGGCTGGGTGGTGCCCCAGCGCTGGTCGACCTGCTGCCGCGTGCTGAAGAAGTAGACGTCGCTCTTGAACGGGCTCTTGAAGAGCTTGTCCCAGTTCTGCAGGTACGTGAGGATCGGCAGCGTCGCCGTCGTCAACGTGTAGCGGCCGGGGCCGAACAGGTCGGCCACCTTGCCCTCGTTGACGAACAGCGCCATCTGCGATTCGCGCACCGTCAGCGAGCCGCCGTTCTGGATCTCCCGATCGGCCATCGGGAAGCGCCAGGCGAGCGTGCCGTCGCCGGGCTCGACCCACTCGATGATGTCGATGAACTGTTTCTTGATGAAATCCATCAGCGCCATGAGCATCCCCCGACCGTTCGTTGCGAAGGCCGGCCTTTCGGGCCGGATGATCGGATCATAGTAGAGGCCCGTCGTCGGGCCGCTGCGCGGACGGCACGCCCGTGCCCCGTCACGGGTGCGAGTCGGCGCCCGTCAGGCGAGCACGTTCGGCCGCCGGCAGTGCCTTCAGCATGGCGGCCGCGAACTCGGCGTGCAGCCGGTACGCGTGTTCGGCATCCTGGTCGATCGACGACACGCGGACCAGCAGGCCGTCGCCGCGCTGCGGCCGGGCCGTGCGGGTGACCCGCTGCAGGAGGGACAGCCGTTCGCCGACGTCCAGCCGCCCGCCGACGACGGCCCAGTAGGTGATCGGCTCCGGGCGCCCCGGCAGGCGTGCCGTCAGCCGAGTCACCGGCAGCTCCCGCTCGGGCAGCCGCAAGCTCGCACCGCTCGAGCTTCCGACCTCGAAGCCACCGGCGCGATAGCAGACTTCAGGGCGATGCAGTTGCATGTCCGCGGACTGGTCGCCGCCGTAGGCGACCGACAGCATGATGCGGTCGCCGCGCGGGTTGATGAAGGTGCGCTCGAACACCTGGTCGTAGATCCGGACCTGTGCACCGCGCCGGTCGGCGGCCCGCACGAAGGCCGCCGCCGCAGGGTCGAGTTTCCAATCGCCGAACTGCGCGGGCAGCAGGCGGTCGAGGTCGATGCGCGCCGCCGCCGGGAGTGCCGACGGCTTCAGCCACGCGGCCAGCACGGCGGTCGAGCTCATGCCCAGCGCGAGCAGGACGGCCCGGCGCCTCGACGCGCTCATGCCGCCCCCCGGGACGACGGGAGCAGGCGGCCGAGCAGGCCGTCGACCGCGATCACCATGGCCAGTGCGACCATGAAGAGCACGATGCCGGCAAAGCCGTGCAGGAAGCCCTGTCCGGCGGCATCACCGAAGTGAAACGTGATCAGGGTCAGCGTGATCACGCGGACCACGTTCGCGACGAAGGCGATCGGGACGACCAGCAGCGCAAGCAAGGAGTTGCGCAGCACCGATTCGTGGTTCATCAGGCTGGCGTAGAGCAGCCCCATGGCCTCGAGCACGAACATGGTCTGCAAGCCGGCGCAGGCTTCGTTGACGAGCAGCTGGTACTGGCCGATCGTGATGATCACGCCCGAGCGGCCGACGGGGTAGCCCACCACCTGCAGCAGTTGGACCGCCACGGCCGAAACGGCCGCCTTCATGGGGCCTGTGATGGCCAGCACGGCCGAGAACGGCAGGGGCACGGCGAAAAGCAGGAAGAACAGGGCGAACCAGATGACGCGCAGGCCCGCCCATCCCTTGAAGCTCAGGACCAGCGCGGCCGGCATCAGGATCAGCGACAGCAGTTCGAGCCGGAAGACGCCGTGCACGCGCCCGACCAGGTAACACGCCAGCGCCATCACGAAGACGATCCCGCCCACGGCGGTGGCAGGGCGCGATTCGATGGCCGCCAGTTCGCCGCGCCGCCGGTAGATGAGCCAGGCCGAGATGGCCATCACGAGCAGTTCGTGCCCCTGCGTTTCGATCGCCCATGCGCCGTGCGACCAGTTCCATGCCATCGGCACGTAGAGCGCGAGCAGGCCGACGGCAAGCACCAGCGCGACGGCGGGATCGAGTCCCGCGGTCCACCAGAGCGAAGGCACTCCGGGCGCAGGCTGGCTGTGCCCGGGCCGGCCCGGAGGGGACACCACCGTCATCGGGCTGCGGCCGAGGCAGCGCCCGCCGCACCGGCGGCGAAGTTGCCGACGTACTCGATGCGCGCCCCGTCGCGCAGCCTCCTCATCTCCGCCGAAACAGCCGTGCCCTTGCGCTCGTTCAGGAGATAGGCACCGATCGCCCCGGAGGCGGTGCGTCGATCCACCGGCGCATCAAGTGCTTGCAGGACCGTGAAGATGCGCGTCGCGCCGGGCGCACTGACCATTGCGGACTGGCCGACGCCGAGCGATGCGACACGACGCAGCACGTCCAGAGGAAGGTCCTCGGCGGCATGGGCCAGGGCACGGCCGCTGAAGCGAACCCGGGCGTCGCGCAGGCCCTTCTCGATCTCCTCGAGCGACCCGGCTCGCTCGACCACCGACTGCACCGTGGCCACGTTCGCCTCCGGATCGAAGCCGGTCTCGCGCAGGACATACAGCTTGCGCTGGGCGAAGAGTTCGGGGTGCTCGTCGTAGTAGCGATCGATCTCGTCGCTGCTCGGGCCCACCACCTTCTCGGCGGTGCGCTCCTGATAGGCGCGCGCGACGAGTTCGCGGCGCGCCGCTTCGATCGCCTGCACGACACGGGGGTCCTTGTCGAGCCCGATGTCGGCACCGGCCTGCGCGGCCAGTTCCTGATCGATCAAGACCTCGAGCACGCGGGCGGTGGCCCTTTCGCTCGGATCATTCGCGATCTGGCGCGGCTGCCGCTGCAGTACTGTCTGGACCTGATGTATCGAGATCTCGCCCTTGTTGACCTTGGCGGCAATTTGCGTCTCGTTTCCCGATCCACTGCACGCGGCGAGCAGCAAGGTGATGCCCGGCAAGAGCAGGCGTCGAGCGCCCAGGGCGCGGAGGGACAGCGGGAAAGTGGTCATGACTGGAGGCCGAGGCAGCGTAGCGAGAGAGGTCGAACACTACTCTGGCACGCGGCGTTCGTGCACCACCGGGTTCGGCAGCCGCCGCGTGGTTTCGTGATGGTTGCCGCACCCGTGTCGCGCACGGAAAGCAGCAGAAACGAAAAAGCGGGCCCCGTGGCCCGCTTCGTCGCTGAACGATGGAGGTCCCGCCGCTCAGGACTTGTTCCGACGCCGTACGGCGGCTCCGACACCGACCAGGCCGACGAGCATCATCGCAATGGCACCCGGCTCGGGTGCCGGCGAGGCCACGGCGGCTGTCGTCGTGATCTTTCCGACATAGCCGACGCCGTCCCAGCGGCTGTCGGTCCCGAATACCTTGCTCGCGATGGCCAGCGTGTAGGTACCGGCACTCAGAGAGCCGAAGCTGAACGAGCCGGATGAGTAGTCTGTGCCGACCAAAGAGCCGACCGTCTGCCCACCCAGGACACCGCCACCGAACAGGCTGACGGACGTGAGATCGATGCCCAGCCTCGAGGACCAGTCAAGTTCCCACGTTCCGCCGAACGAATTGGCCGCCGAAGTCAATGAGAACGAATAACAATCCAGGTAGTTGCCTGTCTTGTTGAACGAATTGGAGAACCATTCCATCCCCGGAGGTCCGAGGCTGCCCCAAGAGGTGGACCCCGTGCACGTGGCCGCCATCGCCGGCCCCGCGAGGGCCAGTGCGCAAGCCGCACTCAGTTGCTTCAATCTCATCTCGCCTCCCGTTGAACCCGCTCACCCGGCCGCCTACTGTGGGCCGGTCGATTCGATGCAATATGTAAGCATCATGCGCGCGTCGGTGATCCCCTTGAACCCCCTGCACCGGGGGGAGGACAACCGGAAGCGCGAAGCGGCCACGGGAATCGGCTGAGCGTATGCCCCGTTCTTCGAACGCCTCTCTGGCCGTCATTGGGGCCGGCCCTGTCGGCCTGGCGTTGGCCTTGCGCGCCGCCCAGGCGCTGCCCCATGCGACCGTCGCTCTGTTCGATGCTCGTTCCATCGACAAGGACACGTCCACGGATCCCCGCGTTCTGGCACTCTCCATCGGAAGTGTGCAGTTGCTCCGACGACTCGGGAGCTGGCCCTCGCAGGCAGCCGAGCCGATCCTGGAAGTGCGGGTGTCCCAGCAGCAGGCCGCCGCACCGTGGTCGTACGGCGCCCGCCGCGAGCCGGAACTGCGCATCCTGGCCAGCGAAGAAGGGGTGCCATTGCTTGGGGCCGTGCTGGGCTATGGCACGCTGGTCGCGACCTTGCAGTCGCGCTGGCGGGAGGTCGTCGGCGCGGAGCCGAAGCGGCTGCAGGCGCGCTTCGGCCAGCCAGTGACTGGATTGAAGCAGGTGCCCGACGGCGTGGTGGTGGAGGCCGGTACGGTCGAGCGCTTCGACCTGGCGATCGTTGCCGAAGGTGGCGTCTTCGGCGAGCAGTCCAGGAAGGGGATCACCCACGACTACCGGCAGGCGGCATGGGTCGGTACGGTGGACTGGTCGACGCCCGCGGGCAAAGGTGTCGCAATCGAGCGCTTCAGTCGCCACGGGCCATTGGCGCTGCTGCCCTTGCCCGAGCGCCGTTCGGCGCTCGTGTGGTGCGTCGACGGCGCGGACGACCCCATTCCTGGCCTGGCCGACGATCAGCGCCTGGCCCTGTTGCGTCACCTGCTGCCCGCCGGTCTCGACGGTCTGGTGGGCATTTCGCCACTGAAGCGATTTGGCCTGGGCCTGAATGCCGAGCGAACGCTCACCCACGGCCGAATGGTGCGAATCGGCAATGCGGCTCAGACGCTGCACCCTGTGGCCGGCCAAGGATTGAATCTGGGCTTGCGCGATGCCTGGGCGCTGGTGCGAGCACTGCGGTCGGAAGGCGAAGTCGCCGCCGCTCTGCAGCAGCTCGAATGGCAGCGTGCGCCGGACCGCTGGTCGATGATCGCGGCGACGGACTTCCTGGCCCGCAGCTTCACCTGGGACTGGCCCGGCCTGGACACCGCACGCGGCCTCGGCCTCGCGGCGCTGCAGGCCTTTCCTCCGGCCCGCTCGGCGCTGGCGCGCCAGATGATGTTCGGCTGGCGCTGACGCCGGCTCAGCTCTCCAGTTTCAGGAACAGGTCGCGGTCGGGGCCGAAGTTCGCGTACAGCGGCAGCAGCGCGCCGCCGATGGCGCGGGCATCGGCGCCGATCGTGCCGCCCAGCAGCGACGGGCGGGTCACGCCTTCCCAGCTGAAGCGCTGCATCGCGGTGTCGGTCTCGGCGAGCATCGCATCGAGCAGGTCGCGGCTGAACGCGCCGTCGATGATCACGCCTTCGAAGTCGAGCAGGCAGGACGCCGCGTTGATCGCCATCGCGACCGCCGGGGCAGCCTCCGCGAGCCAGGCCCGCGTGTGTTCGGCGTAGGGGGCGACCAGGGCGCGGCCGTCGGCCAGCGCGTCGAGCGACAGGCCCTGCGCAGTCAGCCGCGCCTCGAGCTTGAACAGTGACGCCACGCTCAGCAACTGGGCGGGCGCGCTGCCAGGACCAGGGATGCCCAGCGCGAGCGAGCCCACCGCCCCGGCGTTGCCGTGGATCCCGGCTCGCAGGTGGCTGTCCAGCACGAGCCCGCCGCCGATGAAGGTGTCGACGAAGAAGTACAGGAAGCTGCGGATGTTGCGGCCGCGCCCGGCCACCAGTTCGGCGACGCAGGCGGCCGCGGTGTCCTTGACGAACTCCACCGGCAGCGCGGTGCGCTCGGCCACGCGCGAACGGATGTCGGTCGCCGACCACAGCGCCGAGGTCTGGGGCGGCGTGCCGAGCAGGGGCTGCCAGCCGCCCAGCGAGAGCGGTGCGGCGACGCCGACGCCGTGCAGGCGCGAACGCCGCGCCGGCTCGATCGACTCGGCGAACGCGTTCATGCGCGCCTCGATCGCATCGAACAGCGTGTCGGGGTCCGGGTGCGGATAGGCCAGCGTCGTGCGTGCCCGGACCTGGCCGACGAAGTCCACCAGAAGCATCTCCATGCGGCGGCGGCCGATGTGGATGCCGATCGAGTACGCGCCGTCCGGGTTCAGGGCCATCGGCACCGACGGCTGGCCGACCTTGCCGCGCACCGGGTCGAGCTTGCGCACCAGGTCATCGGCCTCGAGCCGGGCGATGATGATCTGCACCGTCTGCGGCGTCAGGTGCGTGAGGCGCGCGATCTCGGCCTTGGGCAGGCTGCCGTGCAGGCGGATCGCCTGCAGCACCACGCGCTCGTTGAACTGCCGCATGCCGGCATGGTTGGACCCGCGCGGCCGCAGCCGCGTCTCGCCGCCGGCGTGTGGCGAGGCGCCCATCACGGCCTCAGCGGGTCGGCGATCACGCCCTTCTTGAACAGGAAGTTGGCGTAGGGTTGCCGTTCGCCGGTCTGCACGATCGCAAAGGCCTGCCGCACGCGATCGTAGAAGGCGAATCGTTCCATGGCCTCGAATTGTGCCGCCTGGGCGTGGCCGGCCGCGACGGCGGCGTCGATCACCTCGCGCTGCACGGCCGACCGGTAGTCCGGCGCCGAGCCGCCGACGTGCATGTAGGCGCAGGGCCGCTCGACGAACTGGTCGAGCGGGAACACCGACAGCACCGCCTCACAGAGCGGGCCGACGCCGACGCCCGGCAGTTGCAGCACCGGCCGACCGCGGCCCAGCGACTCGGCGGTGAAGTTGGCGTCGGCCAGCACGATCTCGTCGCCATGGCCCATCTCGGCGAGGATCTTCAGCAGCGGGGGCGACAGCAGCGGGTGGATGCCCTTGAGCATGGTCGGCTCCTCGTCAGTGGGCCAGGCATTCGGCCGGGATCTGTTCGGGCGGCATGGCGCCCGTCATCACCGCGACGGTGTCGCTCATGCTGATCTTCTTCGGGTTCAGCACCGCGGCACGGCGGCCCAGGCGGGCCACGTGGATCCGGTCGGCGATCTCGAACACGTGCGGCATGTTGTGCGAGATCAGGATCACCGGCAGCCCCTTGTCGCGCACGCGCCGGATCAGCTCGAGCACCATGTTGCCCTCCTTGACGCCGAGGGCCGCGGTCGGCTCGTCGAGGATGACGACGTGCTCGGCGAAGGCGGCGGCGCGCGCCACCGCGACACACTGCCGCTGCCCGCCGGAGAGCGTCTCGACGGCCTGCGTCATCGAGCGGATGCCCACCTTCAGGTCCGCCATGCGAGCGATCGCGGTCTCGAGCATCTTCTTCTTGTCCAGCATGCGCAGCACGTTGCCGGCAAAACCTTCCCGGCGCAGTTCGCGGCCGAGGAACAGGTTCTCGGCGATCGTCATGGCCGGGGCCACGGCCAGGTCCTGATAGCAGCATTCGATGCCGGCGTGCCGCGCGTCGATCGGCCCCTTGAAGTGGACCGGCTGTCCGTCCAGGATGATCTGGCCCTCGTCCGGGATCGTCGCGCCGGACAGGCACTTGATCAGCGAGGACTTGCCGGCGCCGTTGTCGCCGATCACCGCGAGGATCTCGCCGGCGCGCAACTCGAAGTCGGCACCGTCCAGCGCGGTGACCTGGCCGTAGCGCTTCACCAGGCCCTTGGCCTGCATGACCAGTTGCTGAGCAGCCATCAGCGGCCTCCCTTGCGCGAAAGTTGATCGACGGTGACCGCCAGGATCACGAGGATGCCGGTGATCAGGACCTGGTAGACCGAGGACACGCCCATCAGCGTGAGGCCGTTGCGCAGCACGCCGACGACCACCGCGCCGATCAGCGAGCCGAGGATCACGCCGCGGCCGCCGAACAGGCTGGTGCCGCCGAGCACGACCGCGGTGATCGCATCCAGGTTCTCGGTCTGGCCGGCGTTCGGGTCGCCGACGCCGGTGCGGGCCACCGCCAGCAGCGAGGCGATGCCGTAGAAGACACCCGCCATCACGTAGACACCCAGCAGCACACGCTCGGGCGGGATGCCGACGAGCCGGGTCGCCTCCGGGTTGTTGCCGACCGCGTAGACGTGGCGGCCGGCGCCGGTCTCGCGCAGCCAGAACCACACACCGAGGTAGAGCAGGACCATCAGCACCGAGCTGTACGCGACGTTCGCGCCGCCCAGGGAGAAGGTGTTGCCCAGCCAGGTCATCATCTCCGGCACCTCGGTCACGGTCTGGGCGCCCGAGTAGAGCTGCGTGACGGCGAAGGCGATGTTGAAGGTGCCCAGCGTCACGATGAAGGGCGGCAGCTTGATGCGGGTGACCAGCAGGCCGTTGAGCAGGCCGAAGGCGGCGGTGACGCCGATGCCGCACAGGATGGCCAGCGGCGCGGGCATGCCCAGGTCCGCCGCGAACTTGGTCATGACGATGCTGCCCAGCGCCATGATCATTCCGCACGACAGGTCGATGCCGGCGGTCAGGATGATCAGTGTCTGGCCGATCGCGATCACGCCGACGACGCCGACCTGCTGCAGGATCAGCGAGAAGTTCTGGCCGCTGAAGAAGCGGTCGGTCGTGACGCCGAAGATGGCGCAGGCGATCACGAGCGCGATGAACGGTCCGAGCTGGCCGATCGGCGGCAGCTTGCTCTTCAAGGTGTCCACGATGGTCCCTCCGTGGGTTGGAATGCGGCGGCAGGCGCCGGCGCGCGCTGCGCACCGGCGGCCGTCAGGCGGTGCGTCAGCGACGCAGGGCGCTTACTTCTTGCCCCAGCAGAGGTCGAGGCCGACCTTGGTGTCCTTGCTGTCCACGCCGGCGATCGGCTTGTTGGCGATCAGCGTGACGCCGGTGTCCGTATAGCCGCTGACCTTCTTGCCGCTCTTCGCGTGTTCCACGCCGGCCTCCACACCCATCGAGGCCATCTTCAGCGGGTACTGCTGCGAGGTCGCGGCGATCTTGCCGGCGGCGACGTCCTTGACGCCGTCGCAGCCGCCGTCGACCGAGACGATCATCACACCCTTCTCCTTGCCGGCCTTCTTCAGCGCATTGAAGGCACCCGCCGCGGCCGGTTCGTTGATGGTGTAGACGAGGTTGATGTCCGGGTTCTTCTGGAGGCAGTTCTCCATCGCTGTCTGGCCCTTGGCGCGATCGCCGAAGCTGTCGGCCATGCAAACCACTTCCGCCGGCTTGGCGAGCTCGTTGTTCTTCGCGTCGTGGCTCGGCAGCCCGTAGCCCTGCAGGAAACCGTTGTGGCGCTGCGCACCCACCGGGTGGCCGGGGAACAGGTCGAGCGTCGCGATCTTCACCGGCTTGCCGGCCATCGCCGCCTTCGCGTACTGGCCGATCAGCACCCCGGCCTTGTAGTTGTCGGTGGCGAACAGGGCATCGGTCGCGTCGGCCGGGTCGGTCGGGCTGTCCAGCGCGATCACCATCACGCCCTTCTCCTGCGCCTTCTTGATCGCCGGGATGATGGCCTTCGAATCGCTCGGGGTGATCAGGATCGTCTTCGCGCCGGCGGCGATCATGTTCTCCATCGCCGTCACCTGGCCGGCGTTGTCGCCGTCCGCCTTGCCGGCGCCGGACAGCAGCTTCGCGCCCTTGGCCTTGGCCGCTTCCGTGGCCCCCTCCTTCATCTTGACGAAGAAGGGGTTGGTTTCGGTCTTGGTGATCAGGCCGATCACCGGCTGCGATTGGGCCTGGGCAAAGCCGGCGGCCGCGAACAGGCTGGCGATCAGGGTGGTGCGCTTGAACTGCATCAAGATGTCTCCTCGGAACTGTTGGGTGGAGCTGACTGGGCACCGCCACTGCCGGCGGGCTGGAGGAATTCTGGTCGGCGTCGTTTAATAAATCAAGTTGATTTATTAATGGAAAACCCGGATGCCAAGCGGCCTCGATCGGAGGAAGCTCGGCGCCGGTTCGCGTTGGCAGCGCGTTGATGCGCAAGGAGACGGTTCATGTTCGTGGTGTGTGGCGAGGCCCTGTTCGACGTGTTCGCCGCCGGCGACACCCCGACCGGCATGGCGATGGACGCCCGTGTCGGCGGTTCGCCGTTCAATGTCGCGGTCGGCCTCGCGCGGCTGGCCCAGCCGGTGTGTTTCCTGTCGCAGATCGGCGCCGGCTTCCTCGGCGAACGCCTCATGCGCACCTTGCGCGAGGAAGGCGTCGACACCTCGACGGTGCAGCGTTCCGAGGCGCCGACCACGCTCAGCCTGATCGGCCTGGACGCGAAGGGCGTGCCCTCCTACTCGTTCTACGGCGAGGGCTGCGCCGACCGCCGGCTGACGCCCGATGCGCTGGCCCGGCTGCCCGATGGCGTGCGGGCGATCAACTTCGGGTCGTACGCGACCGTGGTCGGCCCGACCGCATCGACCCAGCGCATGCTGGTGGAACGCGAGTACCGCCGCACGCTGATCGCCTACGACCCGAACATCCGCCTGAACGTCGAGCCGGACCTGGAAGTCTGGCGCGACCAGATCGACTGGATGCTGCCGCGCACGCAGCTGCTCAAGGTCAGCGAGGAGGACCTGCAGCTGGTCGTGCCGGGCACGTCGCCGAAGGAGTTCGCGGCCCGCGCGCTGGGCCAGGGCGTCCAGCTGGTCGTCGTGACCCGCGGGGGCGACGGCGCGATCGGCTGGACCGCGCGGCACGAGGTGCCGGTGCCGCCGATCCCGGTCCAGGTGCTCGACACGGTCGGCGCCGGCGACACCTTCCAGTGCGCGCTGCTCACCTGGCTGGCCGAGCAGGACCGGCTGTCGGGCCCGGCGCTGGCAGGCCTCTCGGCCGAGGAGGTGCGCGAGGCCCTGGGATTCGCGGCGCGCGCCGCCGCGATCACCTGCTCGCGCCGCGGGGCCGACATGCCACGGCGGTCAGAGCTGTAGCGACGCGAGCATCGCCAATCCGGCCCGGCGGCGCGACGATACTCGCCGGGCATGTCGACGCTCGTCTTCTTCAAGCTGCTGGCGATCTTCGTCGTGGTCGCGCTCGGCTGGGTGGTCGGCAAGCTGCGCTGGCTCGGCCCGCGCACCGAGACCTCCGACCCGGCACGCACATTGGCCAACGCCGCCTACTACATCTTCGTGCCGGCGCTGCTGTTCCGCACCACGGCCCGCATCGACCTGCAGGCGATGCCGTGGGACACGGTGAAGGCCTTCTTCGTGCCGGTGCTGGCGTTGATGGCCGTCGTCTACCTGCGCGAGCGCCACGCCAACCGGCACGGCGCGCTGCCCACCGCCGCACCGAGCGTGCGCGCGATCTCGGCCACGTTCGGCAACTCGGTGCAGGTCGGCATCCCGATGGCGGCGGCGCTGTTCGGCGAAAGCGGCCTGGCGATCCACGTCGCGATCGTCAGCCTGCACGCGATGACGCTGCTGACGGTGCTGACCGCGCTGGTCGAGCTCGACCTGGCGCGCGAGCGGCGCGAACTCGGCCACTCCAACGCCCACCTCGCGAAGACGCTCGGCCGCACGATGCGCAACACGATCATCCACCCGGTGGTGCTGCCGGTGCTGGCCGGCCTGGCCTGGAACCTGGCCGGGCTGCCGCTGCCGACGGTGGCCGACGAGATCCTCGCCACGCTCGGCCAGGCGGTGGTGCCGCTGTGCCTCGTGCTGATCGGCATGTCGCTGGCCTACTACGGCCTACAGGGCGCGGTACGCGGCGCCATCGTGCTGGCCGTGCTGAAGCTGGCCGTGCTGCCGGCGCTGGTGCTGGCGGTGGCCCACTGGGGCTTCGGCCTGGCCGGCCTGCCGCTCGCGGTGGTCGTGATGATGGCGGCGCTGCCGGTGGGCAGCAATGCGCTGATCTTCTCGCAGCGCTACGAGACGCTGGAGGCCGAAGCCACCGCGACGATCGTGTTCTCGACGCTCGCGTTCGTCGTCACGGCGCCGCTGTGGCTCGGCGTGCTGGCCCTGCTGGGTTGATGCGTGGGCCGACTCAGGCGCCGGCGCGCGCGCCGGACGCGGCGCTCCAGCGCTGGATCGCGGTGTCCGCCGCGACCATCAGCGCGACGCCGACCGCCACGACGGCGACCGCCAGCCCGAGGTCGCCGGGCGGCAGCAGGCCCGGCAGGCGCGCATAGCGGTCGGCGGTGGTGCAGACCACCGAGGCGGCCGCCATGCCCGTGTAGTGCATCGTGCAGACGGCCACGCCCATCGCCAGCGCGGCGCCGGCCCGCAGCAGCGGCCCGCGCGTGTGGAACGCCAGCCACAGCGCCGCCGTCGCCGCGACGATCGCGATGCCGATCGACAGCAGCACCAGCGGAATGTTCCAGTCGAAGTAGCCGCCGAAGCGCATGCCGTACATGCCGAGGTAGTGCATCACCGCAACGCCGAGGCCGGCCAGCGGCCCGGCGACGAGCAGCCGGTTCAAGGCGAACGGGCGGGCCGACATGAAGCCGATCGCCAGCGCCGACACGACGACGGCGGCCACCAGCGACACCACCATCTCGAGCAGCCGGTAGCCGATCGCCAGCGGCGCGTCGTAGGCCAGCATGCCCAGGAAGTGCATCGACCAGATGCCCACGCCGCCCAGCGCCAGGCCGGAGAGCCCGGCGTTGAACCAGTTGACCCGCCCGCCGCGCCCGCCGGCCACGGTGGGGGTGACCCACAGCGCCGTGTAGGCGCCGATCACCGAGACGAGGAAGGAGACGGCGACCCAGCCGAAGTCGAACGAGGTGGGGAGAACGGTGGAATCCATCGGACTTGACGCAGCTTGCTCTTGAGTTTGATCAAGACGGAATTGGGCCTGCCGCGGCGTTCGACGGCAACGCCGCGACCGGCCTCACGATCGGCAGCCGTGTGAACTTCACCCCCCACGATCACGGGGAGCACGGGGACTGCGCGACAATCCGCCCATGACCGCCGCCGATCTGCAAGCCACCGTCGCCCACATGGGCGTGGCCGCACGCGCCGCCGCCGCGGCGATGGCCGCCGCGTCGACCGCCGCGAAGAACGCCGCGCTGCTGGCGCTGGCCCGCCGGCTGCGCGACGAGGCCGCCGGGCTGCAGGCCGCCAACGCGCAGGACCTGGAGGCGGCGCGTGCCGCCGGGCTGGCCGCGCCGATGGTCGACCGTCTCCGGCTCACCGACAAGGTGATCGGCACCGTCGCCGAGGGCTGCGAGCAGATCGCCGCGATGCCCGACCCGATCGGCGAGATCACCGCGCTGCGCCGGCGGCCGAGCGGCATCCAGGTCGGCCAGATGCGGGTGCCGCTGGGCGTGTTCGGCATGATCTACGAGAGCCGCCCGAACGTGACGATCGAGGCCGCCTCGCTGGCAATCAAGAGCGGGAACGCCTGCATCCTGCGCGGCGGGTCGGAGGCGCTGCAATCGAACCTGGCGCTGTGGCGCTGCGTGCAGGCCGCGCTCGCCGAGGCGGGCCTGCCGCCCGACGCGGTGCAGCTGGTGCAGACCACCGACCGCGCCGCCGTCGGCCACCTGATCGCCTCGCCCGAGGCGGTGGACGTCATCATCCCGCGCGGCGGCAAGGGCCTGATCGAGCGCATCAGCCGCGAGGCGCGCGTGCCGGTCATCAAGCACCTGGACGGCAACTGCCACGTCTACGTCGACGCGCAGGCCGACCTCGAACTGGCGGTCAAGGTCACCGACAACGCCAAGACGCAGAAGTACAGCCCCTGCAACGCGGCCGAGTCGCTGCTCGTGCATGCGGCGATCGCGGGCAACTTCCTGCCCGCGATCGGCCGGGTGTTCGCGGCCAAGAGGGTCGAGATGCGCTGCGAGCCGCGCGCCGCGGCGCTGCTGCGCGAGGTGCCGGGCGCCGCCGTGGTGGCCGCCGCCGACTCCGATTGGGGCGAGGAATACCTCGCACCGGTGATCAGCGTGAAGGTGGTCGACAGCCTCGACGAGGCCATCGCGCACATCAATCGCCATGGCTCGCACCACACCGACGCGATCCTGACGGACAGCCACGCCCATGCGATGCGTTTCCTGCGCGAGGTCGATTCGGCGAGCGTGATGGTCAACGCCAGCACGCGCTTCGCCGATGGCTTCGAGTACGGGCTCGGCGCCGAGATCGGCATCAGCACTGACAAGTTCCACGCCCGCGGGCCGGTCGGACTCGAGGGGCTGACCTCGATGAAGTGGGTCGTGCTCGGGCAAGGCGAGATCCGCACCTGATGGGCGACTCGCGCAAGGCCCTGGTGCTGTTCTCCGGCGGGCAGGACTCCACCGTCTGCCTGGCCTGGGCGCTGCAGCGCTACTCGAGCGTCGAGACGATCGGCTTCGACTACGGCCAGCGCCACGAGGTCGAGCTGACCTGCCGGCAGAAGGTGCGCGAGGAACTGCGCGGCCGGTTCCCGAAGTGGGGCAAGCGCCTGGGCGACGACCACCTGCTGGACCTGGCGCTGCTCGGCCAGATCTCCGACACCGCGCTCACCGACGACCGCGCCATCGAGATGCACGAGGGCGGCCTGCCCAACACCTTCGTGCCCGGGCGCAACCTGCTGTTCCTGACCTTCGCGGCGACGGTCGCGTACCGGCGCGGGCTGAACGTGCTGGTCGGCGGCATGTGCGAGACCGACTTCTCCGGCTATCCGGACTGCCGCGACAACACGCTGAAGGCGCTGCAGGTCGCGATCAGCCTCGGCCTGGATGCGCCGATGACGATCGAGACGCCGCTGATGTGGTTCGACAAGGCGCAGACCTGGGGCCTCACCGAGCGGCTCGGCGGCGAACCGCTGCTGGACCTGGTGGCCGAACACACGCACACCTGTTACGTCGGCGACCGCTCGCGCCGGCACGAATGGGGTTACGGTTGCGGCCTGTGTCCCGCCTGCGACCTGCGGCGTGCCGGCTACAACGCCTGGATGCAGGCCTGAGCGGGCGTGGACGTGTCGACGATCGTCGTCGGGGGAGTGGCGGCCGTGCTGCTGTTCTGGTGCGTCGGCGCCTACAACCGGCTGGTGCGGCTGCGTGCCACGGTGTCGCGGCGCTTCGTCACCGTCGACCAGCAGTGCGAGGCGCGTGCGGCGCTTCTGCAGCGCCAGTGCGAGGCGCTGGCCGCCGGTGACCCCGAGGCGGCCACCGCCGGGCAGCGCCTGCGTGCGGCCAGCGCGCAGGCCGACGCGGCGCGCAGCCACGCCCGCGCCCGCCCGACCGCCCCCGATACGCTCACCAGCCTGCGCCTGGCCGAGGACATCCTGGCCGACGCGCGCCGGCGTGTCGCCGAGCCGGCGGCCGACGACGTGGCGGCGCAGACGCTGCGCGGGGAGTTCGCCGCCGTCGACACGACGCTGGACTTCGCCCGGCGCCAGTTCAACGACGCGGCGCAGCAATACAACCGGGCCGTCGGTCAGTTCCCGACCTGGCTCATCGCCGGGCCGTTCGGGTTCCACAGCGTGGGGCTCCTCTAGCCGCGCCGCCATGTCCCGCCCCCCTGCTCCGGCCGCGGGCGCCCCGCCCTTGCCCGACGCGGAACGCGAAGCGATGGCGCGCCTGGACCGCGTGCGCGGCCCGGGCGGCATGAAGGCTGCGCTGCTCGCGCTGCTGGTGCTCCCGCGTCACCCCGGGCGGCTGCTCGCCTGGCGCGAGGAGACCGTCCTCGTCAACGAGGCCGAGTCGATCCGCGAGGACATCGAACGCCTGGGCGGCGCGAGCCGGCTGCCCTGGTTCGAGCTGCTGCTGGCGCGGCTGGGCGGCGCGCCTCTCGCGGAGCGCCAGGAACTGCTGCGCTCGGCGCGCCGCGTGCTGACGGCGCCCGGCCACCCGCTGGACCGGCTACTCTGGCTGGCGATGCGGCGCCATTTCGGCGAGCACCCGGGCGGCCATGTCCAGGCCGCGCCGGATGCCGAGATCTCGCGCTTTCCGGCGGCCGACATGGTGCACATCGCGCACTACACCGCCCACCTGGCGCGCATGGTGCCGGACGAGGATCCGGCCGAGGGCCTGCGCTGGTACACGGCGGTGATGACACGCTGGGTCAAGCCCGGTGACGTGCCGCCCTGGCAGCGACCGGATGTCGACGCGCTGGTGCATGCGCTGAACGCGCTGCAGGGCCTGTCCTGGATGCAGCGGCCGCAACTGGTGCGCGCCTGGGTCGTCTGCGCCTACCCGCCCGGCCGGCCCGGGCCGCTGCCGCAGGTCGCCGCCGACGCGCTGCGCCTGAGTTGCCTGCTGATGGATTGCCCGATGCCGGCGGAGCTGGCGCGCCAGTACATCGAGATCTCGCTTCACTGAACCGGTGCTGCGGCGCCGCGGGCGAGCCGCCAGACCATCCAGCCCAGCGCCCCCACGCCGCCCAGCAGCACGGTCCACAGCAGCCAGCGACGCAATGCGTCGCGCCGTTCGTCGGCCTCGGCCCGCCGCACCGCCTCCGCGGACTCGGCCCAATCGCCCAGCGAGGCACGGCCGAACCGCGGCCGCTCGGCTTCCGGCGCCGGCACCAGCGTGGCCAGCGGCAGCGCGCCGCTGTGCGCCTGGGCCGAGCCGGCCAGCAGCGCGTACGGCGGCTGGCCCTGGGCGGCGAACACGAGGCTGACGAGCTGCGCCCGCACGACCAGCCGGGTCTGGCCAGCGTCCAGCGCCCCCGCGCGCGGGTCCGGCACGACCCGCAGGTAGCGCACCCGCTGCTGCAGCGCCAGCGGCGGCGAGCGGGTCAGCGTGCCGTCGCGGTCGATGCGGTAGAACACCGCGCCTGCCAGCGCCTGCCAGGGCTGGTCGACCCGCTCGCGGCCCTGCAATCGCACCGGTGCCACCTGTGTGCCGGGCGGCAGCGCCAGGTCCACCTGCACCAGCGGCAGCACCGCGCCGAGGTCGAAGTGCAGCGAACGCGGCGGGGCCGCGTCCTGCGGCTCGCGCGGGGCGGGCTCGGGGCTCGCGGCCAGCTGCAGCTCGGTCGGCTCGTCCAGCACCACCGCGCGCTGGTCGACCGTGACGCTGCGCGCCGCCGTGAGCGCCGGTGCGGCCGCCGGATCGCTCCAGACCAGACGCTGGAAACGTGCGGGCGCGGCCGTCAGAGGCACCCGCGGCTGGGTCAGCGCGCCTTCCGGCGCGGCCAGCGCGAGGATCTGGCCCGCGCCGGCCGGGCGCCACTGGCGCAGGTCGTCGCTCTGCTCCAGCCGGTAGCCGACGCTGAACTCGGCCGGCCCGGACCAGCTCAGGTCGAGCGCCTGCGGCGCCGGCTCGCCGGCGGGACGGGCCGCCGGGTCGCCCAGGTCGATCACCCAGCCGGGCGGCCGGGTCGGTGGCGCGGTACCGCCGGGCCGGCGCCGCACACTGATGCGCTCGCCCTCGACCGTCAGTTCCAGCGGGGTCGGCCAGCTCTCGCTGCCGACCGGCCGCGGCGGGAGCGCAAAGAGGGCACGTTCGGTCAGTCGCTCGCTGCGCTGCGCCTCGTCGGGCCGCGGCGCGAGCAGGGCGAACGGCACGTTCTCGCCGCGCGCGTCCTGCACGCGCAGGTCGGCGAGGCTGGCCTGCTGGGTGCGCGCGTAGGCGCTCACCGGCAGCGGCAGCTGCACGAAGGCGCCGTCGCGCTCGACGCTGATCGGCGCGCGGTGGCGCAGCAGCGGCTCCGCATCCGCGGCGGCGAACGCGGCGCCGCACAGCCCCGCGGCCAGCGCGAGGACGGCCAGGTCAAGTCGACGCCGCATGGGCCTTCTCCTTCGCCGCCGGCAGCGGCGCGACGTAGCCGATCACCAGCATCAGCACGCCGACCCCGATGAACGACACGATGCGTGTCACCGTGCCGCTGCCGGACAGGTCGATCAACAGCAGCTTGAGCACCACCACCGCGAGCAGCGACGCGCCGGCGACCCACGGCGCGCGCAGCGCGCGACGCGCCGCGAACCACATCAGCGCCAGCGCGATGCTGCTCCACAGCAGCGTGAGCCCGGTCTGCACCGGCAGCGACTCGCTCCACGCCTCCACACGCAGCGGCACGCCTTCCCAGTGGTGGAACGCGCGCAGCAGCATCGCGTTGAGCCAGACGAAAGTCGTGCCGCCGAGCGCACCGGCGACGAGCGGCTGCGGCAGCCCCAGCGAACGCGCCCACAGCCCGGCGGCCAGCAGCGCCACCCCGATGCCGAGGTCGAGCGGGTTCAGCAGCGGCAGGTGCGGCAGCGGCTGCGCGGCGCCGCTGGAGACGATGTTCGCCAGCAGCGTCCACAGCAGCAGCGCGACGGCGAGCACGCCACCGGCGCTGCGCCGGTAGGCCTCCGGCTGCGCCGCGACGGGCCAGGCACGTGCGGCGGCCGGCCGCGGCAGCACCAGCAGCAGCAGCGCCGGCACCACCAGCCAGCCGAGCCAAGGCCACGCGCTGCCCGCCTCGCCCCAGTCGGCCGTCAGCGTGCGACCCTCCTGCGCGCCGAGGCCCGCCAGCAGCAGCACGCCCAGCGCATGCACGAGGTGCTGCGCGGCGCCCGGCCAGGCCGGTGCGGCCCAGCGCAGCACGAGCAGCTGCACGGCCAGTGCAAGCGGCCAGGCCCAGATGCCGCCGTGTTCGAACGGCCCGTCCTGCAGCGCACCGGCCAGGCCGAGCGCGAGCAGCAGCAGCGGCACGTAGCCGATCAGCGGCAGCGTCACCTGCGGCCAGTCGAGGCGACGGCCGAGCAGCGTGTGCAGCAGCGCGACCGCGGCTGCGGCGGCCAGCAGCGCGGCCAGCCGCTGCGGCGCATCGACCAGCGCCTCGACGTGGAGCACGGCGGTGATGCCCCACCACAGCACGGCCCAGGCGAGCAGCAGCGGCGCGAGGAAACGCTCCCGCCCCGGGACGGCCGCGCGGCGCTGCACGACGCGGGACGCGACCAGCGCGCCGCCGGCCAGCATCACGCCGTTGAACAGCAGCGCGTTGAACCAGGTCTGCGGCGACGGGAAGACGTCGATCGCGTGCAGCAACGCGAAGCCGGCCAGCAGCAGCAGCCCGTAGCCGAACGCACGGGCCAGGCGGCGGGACTGGCGGAAGCCGAGCCACACCAGCCCGGCCCCCTCCAGCGCCCAGGCCCCGGCGGTGCTGCGGGCGTCCAGCGCGAACGGGATCACCAGCGTCAGCAGCACGGTGCCGACGGCCAGGCTGCCTTCGAACACCAACCCGAGTTGCGCGCGCCGCCGCAGCAGCAGTGCCAGCCCGACGTAGAACGCGGCCAGCGCCAGCGCCGACAGCGCGGCCCCGTGTTCCCACTCGCGCACCAGCCCGTACTGCAGCGCGAACACCACGGTCGGCAGGCCGAACAGCAGCGTGCCGTTGACCCAGCGCTGGCCGGTCGACGCGGCGACCGGGCGGCGCGCCGGCATCAGCAGGATCGCCACGAACAGCAGGAAGAACGCGGCCAGGAAGGCCTGGGCGCTCGCGTAGTGCTCGGCGCGGTACTCCAGCACGCCCCAGGCACTGCCGACCACGAAGGTGAACAGGAAGCCGACCAGGTTCAGCACGCGCCAGGTGCGGAACCAGGCCACCGCGGCGATGCCCAGGTCCAGCACCAGGTAGTAGGCGAACAGCGCAACATGGTTGCCGCTGCCGGTGGACACCAGCAATGGCGTCGCGAAGCCGCCCAGCGCCCCGATCACCGCCAGCGCCAGCGCGTCCTGCAGCACGGCGAGCGCCGCGGCCAGTGCCGCCACCACGACCATCAGTGCGAACACCGGCACCACGCCCAGCAGCCCGTAGTAGCGGAACGCGACGAACAGCGTCAGGTAGAGCACCGCCACCGCCCCGCCCTGCAGCGCCTGCGCATAACCCGGCCGGCGTGCGCGCAGCCTCCAGCCGAGCACGAGCAGCACCAGCGCGACCAGCCCGATCCCCGCCAGGCGCAGTTCGATCGGCCAGTGCACGTGCTCGGAGGCGTACTTGGCCAGGAACGCGAGCCCGATGAACAGGATGCCGACGCCGGCCTTGACGATGGTGTTGCCGCCGAACAGCCATTGGCGCAGCGTGTCGAAGGCACCGGGTTCAGCCGGCGCCGCCGGCGCGGCCGGCACGGTGTCCGCGGGGGCCGGATGCGCCTGTGCGGCCACGGCGAGGCCTGCATCGGCCGCGGAGTCGGCCACCGTCTCGGGCAGGGTGTCGGGAGGCAGCGCGGCGGCGGGTTCGGCAGCCGGCACGGCTTCCGCGGGCCGGGCCTCGGGCACCGCCGCCGTGTCGATGGCAGCCTGGTCCACCGCATCGGGTGCCGCAGCGGGCGCGGCGGCCGCCGCCGCCGCCGGCGCGGCCTTCACCGCCTGCTGCAACGCGGCAATCTCGCGCTGCTGGCGCAGCACCCGGTCCAGCAGCCAGCCGAACAGCGCGCCCGCCAGCGCGCCGAAGCCGCTTTCGTCGGCCAGCCCGCCCACCAGCGCGCCGACCAGGATCACCAGGATCACACGCACACCCGCTCTCCCCATCCTCGTTCTGCTTGGCGGGGCACTCTAGCAGTCCACCGGCGGCGCCTGCCGGCGGCGGCGGCCGGTATCGCGGCGCGAGCCGCCACGGGGCGTGGTGTGCCACCCACACCGGGGCCATGCCCCGCGCAAACCCTCGCAGACACCGCGACGGGGCCTTCCTAGGATTCCTGACTGGAGCGCGGCGCCGCCCCGACGCCGCCTGCAAAGGAGGTCGATTGCACGCCACCGACATCCGCGACCCCGACTACTTCCACAAGGTGGTCGATTGCCAGTGGGCCTGCCCGGCGCACACGCCGGTGCCCGAGTACATCCGCCTGATCGCGGCCGGGCGCTACACCGAGGCCTACCTGGTCAACTGGCACAGCAACGTGTTCCCGGGTGTGCTCGGCCGCACCTGCGACCGCCCCTGCGAGCCGGCCTGCCGGCGCGGCCGCGTCGAGGAGGCGCAGGCCGAGCGGCCCGAGCCGGTGGCGATCTGCCGGCTCAAGCGGGTCGCGGCGGACTTCAAGTCGGACGACATCGTCAATCACCTGCCGCGCCCGGCGGGCGTGCGCAACGGCAAGCGCGTGGCCTGCGTCGGCGCGGGACCGGCCTCGCTGACCGTCGCGCGCGATCTGGCGCCGCTCGGCTACCAGGTCACCGTGTTCGACGGCGACGCCCGGGCCGGCGGCATGATCCGCTCGCAGATCCCGCGCTTCCGCCTGCCCGAGGAGGTGATCGACGAAGAGACGGGCTACGTGCTCGGCCTCGGCGTGGAGTTCCGTGCCGGTGAACGCATCGACTCGATGCGTGCGCTGCTCGCGCAGCCCTGGGACGCGGTGTTCGTCGGCTCCGGGGCGCCGCGCGGCCGCGACCTGGCGATCCCCGGCCGCACCGAGGCCGCGGCGCAGATCCACATCGGCATCGAATGGCTGGCCTCGGTCTCGTTCGGCCATGTCACGCGCATCGGCAGGCGGGTGATCGTGCTGGGCGGCGGCAACACGGCCATGGACTGCTGCCGCACCGCGCGCCGGCTCGGCGGCGAGGACGTCAAGGTGATCGTGCGCTCGCCGTTCGACGAGATGAAGGCCTCGCCGTGGGAGAAGGAGGACGCGCTGCACGAGGGCATCCCGATCCTCGACTGCCGCGTGCCGCGCGCCTTCCTGCACGAGGGCGGGCGCCTGGTCGGCATGAGCTTCCAGAAGGTGCGCGCGCAGCGCGATGCCGACGGCCGGCGCCAGCTGGTGCCGACCGGCGAGCCGGACGAGGTGCATGCCTGCGACGAGGTGCTCGTCGCGGTCGGCCAGGAGAACGCCTTCCCCTGGATCGAGCGCGACGCCGGCATCGCCTTCGACGCGCACGGCATGCCGGTGCTCGACGCCACGACGCTGCAGTCCTCGCTGCCGCGTGTCTTCTTCGGCGGCGACGCGGCACTGGGCCCGAAGAACATCATCTGGGCCGTCGCGCAGGGCCACGAGGCCGCGATCTCGATCGACAAGTTCCTGCACGGCGAGGAGGTGCGCGATCGTCCGCCGCGCGGCGTGACGCTGGTGTCGCAGAAGATGGGCATCCACGAGTGGAGCTACGACAACCAGGTCGCGCCGGACCTGCGCCACAAGGTGCCGTGGACCGACGTGAACAAGTCCTTGCGCAGCATCAAGGTCGAGGTCGAGCTCGGCTTCGACGTGAAGACGGCCTGGAAGGAGGCGCAGCGCTGCCTGAACTGCGACGTGCAGACGGTGTTCGCCACCGGTGCGTGCATCGAGTGCGACGCCTGCGTCGACATCTGCCCGACCGACTGCATCAGCTTCACCGCGAACGGCGACGAGGCCGAGCTGCGCACGCGGCTGCGCGCGCCGACGCGCCACACCGACCAGTCGCTGTACGTCTCCGGCGCGCTGAAGACCAGCCGCGTGATGGTCAAGGACGAGGACGTCTGCCTGCATTGCGGGCTTTGCGCCGAGCGCTGCCCGACCGGGGCCTGGGACATGCAGAAGCTGCTGCTCGAGCTGCCGCATGCCGGCCACGCCTGCCGCCCGGCGGCGCCGCGAAAGGTGGCCTGACATGACGGCCCACAAGCCCCGCATCGAATCCGTCAACGACTTCGTCGTCAAGTTCGCCAACGTGAACGGCTCCGGGTCGGCGTCCGCCAACGAGCTGTTCGCGCGCAGCCTGCTGCGCATGGGCGTGCCGGTCAGCCCGCGCAACATCTTCCCGAGCAACATCCAGGGCCTGCCGACCTGGTACGAGGTGCGCGTCAGCGAGGCCGGCTGGCTGGGCCGGCGCGGCGGCTGCGACCTGATGGTCGCGATGAACCCGCAGACCTGGGACAAGGACCTGGCCGAGATCGAACCGGGCGGCTACCTGCTGTACGACAGCAGCAAGCCGCTGCCCCCGTCCAAGTTCCGCGACGACGTGCACGTGCTCGGCGTGCCGCTGACCGAACTCGCCGCGACGCGCTACACCGATCCGCGCGAGCGCCAGCTACTGAAGAACATCGTCTACGTCGGCGTGCTCGCAGCCATGCTCGGCATCGAGCCGGAGGTGATCGCCACGCTGCTGGGCGAGCAGTACAAGGGCAAGGCGAAGCTGATCCAGCCCAACCTGGACGCCTTCATGATGGGGCTGCACCACGGCCACGAGTACCTCGGCGACGCGCTCGGGCTGCGCGTCGAGCGGCGCGACGCGGTCGGCCGGCGCATCTTTATGGAGGGTAATGCCGCCACCGCGCTGGGCTGCGTGTACGGCGGTGCGACGGTGTGCGCCTGGTACCCGATCACGCCGAGCTCGTCGGTCGCCGAGGCGTTCGAGAAGTACTGCCGGCGCTTCCGCGTCGACAAGGCCAGCGGGCGCAACCGCTACGCCATCGTGCAGGCGGAGGACGAGATCGCCTCGATCGGCGTCGTCACCGGCGCGGGATGGAACGGCGCGCGCGCCTTCACGGCGACGTCCGGGCCGGGCGTCTCGCTGATGACCGAGTTCATCGGGCTGGCCTACTTCGCCGAGATCCCGGTGACGATCATCGACGTGCAGCGCGGCGGTCCCTCCACCGGCATGCCCACGCGCACCCAGCAGGCGGACCTGCTGTCGTGCGCCTACGCCTCGCACGGCGACACCAAGCACGTACTGCTGTTCCCGGAAGACCCGAAGGAATGCTTCGAGTTCGGCGCCGCCGCGCTCGACCTGGCGGACCGGCTGCAGACCCCGGTGTTCCTGATGACCGACCTCGACATCGGCATGAACCACCGCCTGTGCGAGCCGCTCGAGTGGGACGATGCGCGCCGCTACGACCGCGGCAAGGTGATCAGCGCCGAGGAGCTCGAAGCGGGGCGCGACTTCGGCCGCTACCTCGACGTCGACGGCGACGGCGTCCCCTGGCGCACCTACCCCGGCACGCACCCGGACAAGGGTGCCTACTTCACGCGCGGCACGACGCGCGATGCCTACGCGCGCTACTCCGAGGCCGGGCCGGACTACGTCTACAACGTGCAGCGCCTGCTGCGCAAGTTCGAGACCGCCAAGGCGCTGGTGCCGCAACCCGTCGAGCGGCGCGCGCAGAAGGCCACGCGCTGGGGCGTGTTGTTCTTCGGCTCGACCAGCCCGGCGATGGCCGAGGCCTTCGAGCTGCTGGGCGCGCAGGGCATCCACGTCGACACGCTGCGGCTGCGCGCGTTCCCGTTCCCGGACAGCGTGGACCGCTTCATCGCCGCGCACGAGACGGTGTTCGTGGTCGAGCAGAACCGTGACGCGCAGCTGCGCACGCTGCTGGTCAACGAACAGGAGCTGAACCCGGCGAGGCTCGAGCCGGTGCTGCACTTCGACGGCACGCCGATCACGGCGCGCTTCATCGCCGAGGCGATCGCGAGCCATGTGCGGCGCCACAACGTCGAGCCGATCAGCAAGGGGAAGGTGGCATGACCTATCTCGCCAAGCCGGCGCTGCACCACCCCTCGCTGAAGCGCAACGCGCTCGGCTTCACGCGGCGCGACTACGAGGGCAAGATCAGCACGCTGTGCGCCGGCTGCGGTCACGATTCGATCTCCGCCGCGCTGATCCAGGCCTGCTGGGAGCTGGACATCGCGCCGCACCGGGTCGCGAAGCTCTCGGGCATCGGCTGCTCGAGCAAGACGCCGGACTACTTCCTCGGCAACTCGCACGGCTTCAACACGGTGCACGGGCGCATGCCCAGCGTGCTGACCGGCGCGAACCTGGCGAACCGCGAGCTGCTGTACCTCGGCGTCAGCGGCGACGGCGATTCGGCCTCGATCGGCCTGGGCCAGTTCGCGCACGCGATGCGGCGCGGCGTGAACATGACCTACCTCGTCGAGAACAACGGCGTCTACGGCCTGACCAAGGGCCAGTTCTCCGCCACCGCCGACGCGGGCAGCAAGAGCAAGAAGGGCGCGGTCAACAGCGACGCGGCGATCGACCTCGTCTCGCTCGCGCTGCAGCTCGGCGCCAGCTACGTGGCGCGCAGCTTCTCGGGCGACAAGGAGCAGCTCGTGCCGCTGCTCAAGGGCGCGCTGCGCCACCACGGGGCGGCGCTGATCGACGTGATCAGCCCCTGCGTCGCGTTCAACAACCATGCCGGCAGCACGAAGAGCTACGAGCACGTGCGCGCGCACAACGAGGCCGTCAACCGGCTCGACTTCATGCCCTCGCGCGACGCCATCACGGCGCGCTACGCGCCCGGCGAGGTGATCGAGGTGACCCAGCACGACGGCAGCCTGCTGCGCCTGCGCAAGCTGCACGACGGCTACGACCCGGGCGACCGGCTCGCGGCGATGAACCACATCGCGCTGCACTCGGCGCGCGGCGAGATCGTCACCGGGCTGCTGTACGTCGATGCGGCGGCCGCCGACCTGCACGAGCACCTGAAGACGGTCGAGGGGCCGCTGAACCGCCTCGGCGATGCCGAGCTGTGCCCGGGCGCCGCCGCGCTGGCGGCGATCAACGCCGAACTGGTCTGATCACAGGCAGCGGTGCGTCAGCGCGGGCAGCTGCGCGCGCACCTCGGCCAGACGCGCCGGCGCCAGGTCCGCGAGCGCGACCCCCTCGCCTTCGTCGCGCACCGCGAGCAGCTCGCCCCAGGGGTCGACGATCATGCTGTGGCCCCAGGTGCGGCGGCCGTTCTCGTGCTTGCCGCCCTGCGCCGGCGCGATCACGTAGCACTGGTTCTCGATCGCCCGCGCGCGCAGCAGCGTCTCCCAGTGGGCGCGGCCGGTGGTGTAGGTGAAGGCCGACGGCACCGAGATCAGGTCGCACGGCGGGTGCATCAGCGCCCGGTACAGCTCCGGGAAGCGCAGGTCGTAGCAGACGCTCAGCCCGAGGCGGAGCCCGCCGAGCGCCACGCCGGTCGGCTGCCGGCCGGCCAGGATCGACGCCCCCTCGTCGTAGCTCTCACGGCTGCCCTCGCTCTCGCGCTCGAAGCGGAACAGGTGGATCTTGTCGTAGCGCGCCGCCTGCGTGCCGTCGGGCGCGTACACGCCGCAGGAGTTCAGCACGCGCTGCGGGTCCGGGCTGACGAGCGGCAGCGTGCCGCCGACCACCCAGACACGGTGCGCGCGCGCCGTGTCGGCCAGCATGCGCTGGATCGGCCCGTCGCCCGGCGCTTCGGCGACGCGCAGCTTCTCGCTGTCCTTCATGCCCATGAAGCAGAAGTACTCCGGCAGCGCGACCAGCTCCGCGCCGGCGCCGGCGGCCTGCGCGATCAGACGGCGCGCCGCCTCGAGGTTGCGCTCGACGTCGGGCGTCGAGACCATCTGGATCGCGGCGATCTTCACGACGGCTCCTTCCGTTCACTGCACCGGGCGCGGCGCCGACGCGGCCGCGTCGATGTCCGGCACCGCGTCGCCGAACTTGCGCTCCACCTTCTCGACCTTCGGGTCGGCCCACGGGCCGCTGACGTGGAACTCGCGCGTGCCGGCCTGGATCAGCGGCCGGCGCAGGAACACCTGTGCGAGAAAGGTGCCCAGCCCGAGGGCCGGGTTGATGGCGGCATAGGCGAGCGACGCGGTGCCGGCGTTGATCTCCGGCACGACGATCACGCGCAGGTCCTGCGTCTCGCGCCCGATGTCGGCCTGGCCTTCCATCAGCACCACGGCCTGCACGCCACGCATGCGCAGGTTGTTGGTCTGCGCGACACCCTGGTCGATCACGAGGTCGCCGGTCACGTTGTCGAACGCGAAGCCTTCCTGGAACACGTCGCGGAAGTCCAGCGCGAGCCGGCGCGGCAGCGATTGCAGGCTCAGCACGGACAGCAGCCGGGCCGCCCCCGGGTCGGCCTTCAGGAACTGGCCCGCGTCGATCGCCACGTTGACCTTGCCCTTCATGCTGCCGTAGTCCAGCGCCAGCGGCGAGCCGAGCCACGAGAGCTGCCCGCTCAGTGCGCCCTTGCCGCCGCGCAGCACCTTGCCCATGCCCAGCCGTTCGAGCAGGGCGCCGCTGTTGCCGACCTCGAGCCGGAAGTCCATCACCGCCCGTCGCTTCGCCGTGGCCGCCGCGCCAGGCACGGTCATGAAGCTGCCGCCGACCTCGGACCAGCGGCCCTGCCCGCTCAGCAGCGCCTCCGGCGTCGCGAGCGAGAACTTGTTCAGGCGCCACTCGCGCACCGCGTCGCGCCCTTCGCCGAGCTGGCCGTTGACGGCCTCGATCTCGAGCCGGCCGAGCCGCTTGCCGCACAGTTCGAAGTCCTCCACCTGCACGTCCAGCGCGGGCACGGTGGTCGGCTCCTGCTGGTCCAGCAGCGTCTCGACCTGATCGACATCGCCCTTGGGCAGGGACAGGCGCGCCAGACGTGCGTACACGCGGCCGGCGTTCTGCGCATTGCCGGCCCGGGCGGGACGGTATTCGACATAGCCGTTCAGCTGTTCGGCCTCGACGTTGCCGCGCCAGGTGCCCTCCTCCTGCGACAGGCCGGCGACCACGCGGTTGAAGCGGCGCGCCCCGCTGTGCAGTTCCTGGGCCCGCAGTGCAATGGTGGTCGGCGCATACCCCCCCGCCGCGGAGGCGCCGCTGCCGGCGGTGGACGACGACCCGCCGGGCGCCCCGAACAGCCGCTCTGCCACCGGCTCCCACGGATCCAGGCGCAGGACGCCCAGGTTCAGGTTGGCCTGCACGCCGGCCACCGGTGCCGGCGCCGCCTCGTTGACCCCGATGCCGCCGCTCAGCACCTTCGGCACGTCCCCCGCCAGGTCCCGCAGGTACTGGGCCTGAACGATGCTGCCGAGTTCGACGCGCAGCGTGTCACGCGCCTCGGCCGCGGCCAGCGTCGTCTGCACGCGCAGCGGCAGGCTCGCCTCGGGCGCCTTGCGCAGCGGTGCCGGCAGGTCGATCGCCAGCCCGACCAGGTTGCTCGTCACGCTGAACTCGGGCAGGCCACGGACGAAGCCGAGGTTCGCCTTGTACGCGGCCTGGCCGCTCAGCGAGCCGCCCAGCCGCGCCAGCACGCCGAGTTCGGCGGCGCGGCGCAGGCCCTCGGCGCTCAGCGTGCCCTGCCCGTTGAAGCGCAGGCTGCCATCCGGCTGCCGCCCCCCGTCGAAGGCCAGCTCACCGCCGAGCAGCCGCGCACTGCCACCCACCACCGCGAAGCCCTTCTGGCTGAAGTCGACGCGCCCACGCGTGCGCTCGAACAGCGGCGTCTCTGGCGTCAGGCGCAACTCGTTGCCGGCCAGCGTGATGCTGCCCTTGACGGTGGAGGCCTTCAGGTCGTGCAGCGGCAACGCGAGGCCCAGCTTCAGCTCGGCGCTGCCGGTCGCGCTGGCGCGGGCCAGCGTGCCGCCCGTCCACTCCCCGACGGGTGTCACGTTGACGAAGCGCAGCATGTCGGCCAGCGGGCCGCGTGCATTGCCGTCGATCGTGAACACCGGGTTGTCGGTCAGGTTGCGGATGCCGCCCTGCACCTGGCCGAGCGCGACGCCGCCGAGCTGGGCCTGGGCGGCCCGGATCTCCAGCGTCGCCCGGTCGATGACCAGTTCGCCGGTGAGCTTGGTGAACGGCGGCCAGGGCGAGGCCCAGCCCGGATCGACGCCCTGTGCCGGTTCGCTCGGGACATAGGCGAAGGTCGCATCCTCGACCTTGCCGGCGATGCGGAACTCGCCGTCCTTGGCCGACTTCGCGGCATAGAACGGGAAGTCCCACAGGTCACCCTTGATGCGGAAGGTCGCATCGCGCACGGTGCCGGATTGCACCGCCCGCTCGACATAGCGGCGCGGCGCCTCCGGAATGCCCAGCGGCAGATAGCGCGCGACCTTGGTCGCATCGCCGCGCAGGATGCGGCCGTCGAGTTCGAACTGCCCGGGGTAGCGCCCGGCACGCGCCAGGCCCTCGCCCGGCCCGGTGCTCCAGTTCGCGCTCAGGTCGCCCTGTGCGTCGGCGTTCGCGAAGCGCGCCTCGCGGACCTGCACGCTGACCTTCGGCGCCGCGTTGCCGCGTGCCGCTTCGATCTTCCATTGCAGCTGCGCCGTCAGCGTGTCCAGGGCCAGCTCCGGCGTGTCGAAGACCCCCGGGAATTCGAGCACCCCGCCGTTCAGGCCGAGGGTGGCCTTGCCGCCGGCCTCGCTGGCTTCGATGCGCAGGCTCGCGTTGCGCAACCCCGGCCGGCCCACCGTGTGCGGCTCCGGCGCGGGTCGCGCCGCGAGCGTCAGGCCGTCGAAGGCGGCCTTCGCCTGGTAGTGCGTCGGCGCGTCCAGCGGCCCCTGCCAGCTCGCCGCGAGCCCGGTCACGATGCCCTGTGGCTTCAGCTCGGCGAGCATGCGCCCGACCGCCTCGCCGAGCGGCACGCGGCCGGCGATCTGCGCCATCAGCGCGAGGTCCAGCCGGTCGGCCTTGAATTCGCCACCGCTGGCGGGCTGACCGTCGTGCTGGCGCCAGGCCAGCGCCATCTCGCTGGCCGGCCAGCGCAGGCCGTCGCCGGTCAGGAAGCCGAAGTGCTGCAGCGCCACGGCGATCCCCGAGGCGTCGCGCGTCGCGACCACACGCCCCTGCACCTGCTCGAAGACCAGCGGCTCGACCTGCTGGTCCAGGCGCAGCACCACCGAGCGCAGCGCGACATCGGCCGTGCTGCTGCGCGGCCGGCCGTCGGCCACGTCGACCCAGGCGCGCAGCGCGCCTTCGCCTTCGCTCAGTTCGAACGGCAGCGTCAGGTGACGGCGCAGCTGGCTCAGGTCGACGTGCGGAAGCTCGGCGAAGGCGTTGCCGCTCCAGCGCCGCCAGTCGCCGGGCCGCGCCAGCAGCGGCTGGGAGAAGCGGCCGCGCAGGCTGAAGCGCTGGCCCCAGGCCACGTCCGGCGTCGCGTCCAGCCGCAGCTCGTGATGCAGCAGGCCGTTGCGCAGCGCGAACTGCACGTCGGCCAGCACCAGCGGCGGCGCATCGCGCTGCTCGTCGATCCAGCGCACGCTGCCGCCCCGGATCACGAGCTCGTGCTGCTGGAACACCCAGTCGCGCAGCGCGCCGTCGTCGGCGCCGCTGCCGGCGGCGCTCAGGTCCAGCCCGGCGACGAACAGCCGCCCGGCCGCGTCGCGCCGGATGTCCAGCTGCGCCCCTTCGATCAGCAGCTGCGCGAAGCGCAGCTCGAAGGACAGCAGCGAGCGCGGCGACAGCGCCGCCGCCACGCGCGGCAGCTGCAGCGCCGGGCGCTGCTGGGCGTCGAGCAGCCGAACGTCGCGCAGCTCGACGGCCGGCACCCAGCTGCCGGAACGCACCTCGATCGCGCCGATGCGCACCGGAATGCCCAGCGCTTCACTCGCCCGCGCCTCGAGCTGCGGGCGCCACTGCTCGATTCGCGGCAGAATGCCCCATTGCAGGATCAACCAGGCGACGAGCAGCAGGCTCGCCGCCGCCAACAAGAGGCCGGAGACGATGCGCAGCGTCGAACGCAGCGGGCGCCACCACCACGGGCCCGTCGTGCGGGGCAGAACGGCATCGGCGACGGCGGATGGGGTGGGGGGCATGGAGGTGACGGTGCACGGGCGGGGACACGACCGGTGCGTGGCGCCGCGCGCTGCGACCGGATTGTCGCCGCAGCCCGAGGCCTTCCGTCTGCGGATTTCAATGTAGAGCAGACCGCCGGTCGCACGATGGGTTCCGCGCCGTCTCCGTCCACCGAATCGCAAGCAATCGTCACGGCACATTGCAGTGCGGCGCACAGCCGCTTCGTGCAGCGCATCCGGCGCCGCTACGGCGCCGAGCTGGCGCTGCTGCCGGCCGGGCTGCCGCGGCGCGATGCCATCACGGCGCTGATCGAGCGCCTGCTGGCCGACGGCCGCCCCTTGCCGGCCGCGCTGCGCGTGGCGCGCCAGCTGGTGCTCGAACGTCTGGCGGTGCTGGACGTCGAGCAGGGCGCGCCGATGACCGACATCACGCTGGCCATGACGGAGCTGGCGGAGACCACGCTGGACGTGGCCCTGGCCCAGGTGCTGGCCGACCTGCACGAGCGCCACGGCACGCCACGCACCGAGGCCGGCGCCGAGATCGATTTCTGGGTCGTCGGCATGGGCAAGCTCGGCGCGCGCGAGCTGAACGTCTCGTCCGACATCGACCTCGTCTACGTCTACGAGGAGGACGGCCAGACCGACGGGCCGGCGCCGCTCTCGGCGCACGAGTTCTTCGCCCAGACGGCGCGCGGCCTGTACACGCTGATCGGCGACACCACCGAGGACGGCTGGGTGTTCCGGGTCGATCTCGCGCTGCGCCCGAACGGCAACTCCGGGCCGCCGGTCGTCAGCCTGGCGATGCTCGAGGAATACCTGCAGGTGCAGGGCCGCGAGTGGGAGCGCTTCGCCTGGCTGAAGAGCCGCGTCGTCGCCCCGCGCGCGAGCGTGGCGAGCGGGCGGCCGCTGGCGCTGCGCTCGATCATCACGGCCTTCGTCTACCGCAAGTACCTCGACTACGGCGTGTTCGAGGGGCTGCGCCAGCTGCACCGCAAGGTGCGCGACGAGGCCCAGCGCCGCGCCGCCGGCCGCCCCGAACGCGCCAACGACGTGAAGCTCTCGCGCGGCGGCATCCGCGAGATCGAGTTCATCGTCCAGCTGCTGCTGGTGGTGCGCGGCGGGCACTTCCCGGAGATCCGCACCCGCTCGACGCTGAAGGCGCTGGACCGGCTCGCCGCTGGCGGGCTGATGAAGCCCGACAGCGCGCGGCGCCTGGCCGAGGCCTACACCTTCCTGCGCCGCGTCGAACACCGCATCCAGTACCTGGACGACCAGCAGACGCACCTGCTGCCGACCGGCGACGGCGACCTGAACTGGATCGCCCGCAGCCTGGGCCTCGCCTGCCAGACCGACGCCTGCGAGCTGCTGGACCGGCTGGGCGAGATCCGCGAATTCGTCGCGCTCGAGTTCGACGCGCTGCTGCACGACGGGCGCACGCCCGGCGGCTGCGGCAGCAGCGGCTGCAAGCCCTGCGGCGCGCCGCCGCCGCCGGTGGACAGCGAGGCCTTCCTCGAGCAGCTGCCGCCGGAACTCGCCGAGCGGGTGCGGCCGCTGGCCGCGCTGCCGAAGATCGGCTCGCTGCGCGACGAGAGCAAGGCCCGCCTGGGCCGCCTGATCGGGCGCGCCGCGCTGGCCGCGCGCAAGGACCAGTGCAAGATGGTCGCGGCGACGCGCTTCGTCGACTGGCTCGAACCACTGCTGCGGCGCGAGAGCTATCTGGCGCTGCTGGTCGAGCGTCCGGAGGTGCAGCAGCGGCTGCTGCGCCTGCTCGGGCTGGCGCGCTGGCCGATGCGCTACCTGATGCGGCACCCCGGGGTGATCGACGAGCTGGCCGACGAACGCCTGCTGCACAGCGCCTTCGACGCGGCAGATTTCGAGGCCCAGCTCGAGGCGCGGCACGAGGCCTGGGAGCGCTCCGGCGAGGCCGACCCGGAGTCGCTGCTGGACACGCTGCGCCGCGCCCACCACGCGGAGGTGTTCCGCACGCTGGTGCGCGACGTCGAGGGGCACATCAGCGTCGAGCAGGTGGCCGACGAGCTGTCCGCGCTGGCCGACGCGACGCTGCATCGCACGATCCTGTGGACCTGGAAACACCTGAAGCAGGCGCACCGGCCGGACCCGCGCTTCGCGGTGATTGCCTACGGCAAGCTGGGCGGCAAGGAGCTCGGCTACGGCAGCGACCTCGACCTCGTGTTCCTGTTCGACGACGACGACGAACGCGCGCCCGAGGTCTACAGCGCCTTCGTGCGCAAGCTGATCGGCTGGCTCACGCTGCGCACGGCGGCGGGCGAGCTGTTCGACATCGACACCGCGCTGCGGCCGAACGGCAACTCCGGCATGCTGGTCACGTCGATGGCCTCGTTCGAGAAGTACCAGACCGGCCGCGGCAGCAACACCGCGTGGACCTGGGAACACCAGGCCCTGTCGCGGGCGCGCTGGTGTGCCGGGCTGCAGGAGCTCGAGCCGCGCTTCGAGGCCGTGCGGCGCGGCGTGCTGGCCGCACCGCGCGATGCCGCGGCGCTGCGCCAGGAGGTGCGCGCGATGCGCGACAAGCTGCGCGCGGCGCGCCCGGTGAAGGAGGGGCAGTTCGACGTCAAGCACAGCCCCGGCGGCATGGTCGACGTCGAGTTCGCGGTGCAGTACCTGGTGCTGGCGCACAGCGCGGCACACCCGGAGCTGCTGGACAACAAGGGCAACATCGCGCTGCTGCAGCGCGCGCAGGATGCGGGCCTGCTGCCCGGCGGCCTCGGCACACGCGCCGCCGACGCCTACCGGGAATTGCGGCGCGCCCAGCACCGCGCGCGCCTGGACGAGCAGCCGACGCAGGTGGACCCGGAGTCGATGGCGCCGCACCGCGACGCCGTGCTGGCGCTCTGGCGCGCGGTGTTCGATTGAGCGCCGCCGGTCCCGGCGCGCGCGCCTGGCTGGCGCTGGCCGCGTTGTTCGCCGCGGCGGCGTTGCTGGCCTGGCCGGTGGCGCCGGAACGCCTCGACTGGCAGCCCGCGCTGGCGGCGCGCGAACCCTGGCGCGCCTTCAGCGCTGCGGCGGTGCACTACAGCGCGCTGCACCTGGCGGCCAACCTGGCCGGTGTCGCGCTGGTCGGCGCCCTGGGCCTGGTCGCCGAGGTGCCGTGGCGCAGCACCCTGGCCTGGCTGGCGGCCTGGCCGCTGACGCAGCTCGGCCTGCTGCTGCGGCCCGAACTGGCGCACTACGGCGGCCTGTCGGGGGTGCTGCACGCGGGCGTCGCGGTCGCCGCACTGCACCTGGTCGTCGCCGGCCCGGGGCGCAGGCGCCTGGTCGGCGGCGCGATCCTGCTCGGGCTGCTGCTCAAGGTTCTGAGCGAGACGCCCTGGGGTCCGGTGCTGCAGCACCGCCCGGGCTGGGACATCGCGATCGCCCCGTTTTCGCATGCCAGCGGCGCGCTCGCCGGCCTGCTGTGCGCGCTCGTCGCGCTGACCTTGCGTCCCCGTTCCCGATGACCGATCGCCACACCCATCTCGACGCCCGTGCGGCGGGGCTGCTCGTGCTGTGCTGCTTCCTGTGGGGGCTGAACCAGGTCGCGGCCAAGGTGGCCATCGCGCAGGTGCCGCCGCTCTGGCAGGCCGCGCTGCGCTCGCTCGGCGGCGCGCTGCTCGTATTTGCCTGGTCGCGCGGGCGCGGCATCACGCTGTTCGAACGCGACGGCTCGCTGCGCGGCGGCCTGCTCGCCGGGCTGTTGTTCGCCGCCGAATTCGGCTGCATCTTCCTCGGGCTGCAGTTCACCACCGCCTCGCGCATGGCGGTGTTCATCTACATCTCGCCGTTCGTCGTCGCCCTCGGCATGCCGTTCATCGCGCGCGCCGAGCGGCTCGGCGCGCTGCAGATGGCCGGGCTGGCGACGGCCTTCGCCGGCGTCGCCTGGGCGCTGGCGGAAGGCTTCACGCAGCCCGCGGCCGGCCCGCTGCAGTGGCTGGGGGACGCGCTGGGCATCGCGGCCGGCGTGCTGTGGGGCGCGACCACGCTGGCGATCCGCGGCAGCCGCCTGGCCACGGCATCGGCCGAGAAGACGCTGCTGTACCAGCTGGCGATCTCCGGCGTCGCGCTGGCCGTCGCGGCCATGGTGGTCGGCCAGCCCTGGGCACCGGTGCTGGCGCCGCTGACCTGGGCCTCGCTGTTCTTCCAGATCGTGATCGTGACCTTCGCCAGCTACCTGCTGTGGTTCTGGCTGGTGCGTCACTACCCGGCGACGCGGCTGGCCTCGTTCACGTTGCTGACGCCGGTGTTCGGCCTGCTGCTCGGCGCGCTGCTGCTGGGCGAGCCGGTGACGGCGCGGCTGGTGGTCGGGCTGGTCGCGGTGGCCGCCGGCATCGTGGTCGTGAACCGGCGCTGAGGGCGCGCCGGCGAAGCAGGCGTCAGCCGCGGATGCGCCGCACCAGCGAGGTGGTCGAGTAGCCGCTGACGAACGGCAGCGCCACCGCGCGACCGCCCCAGCTGCGCACGCGTTTCGTCTCTTCGAGCGTCTCGATGTCGTAGTCGCCGCCCTTCACGTAGACCTGTGGGCGCACCAGCTCGAGCAGCGCCACCGGGGTCGGCTCGTCGAACAGCGTCACCAGGCTGACGCTCTCCAGCGCGGCCAGCACGCAGGCGCGGTCGGCCTCGGCGTTGAGCGGCCGGTCCGGGCCCTTGCCGAGACCGCGTGCCGAAGCGTCGCTGTTCAGCCCGATCACCAGGCTCGCGCCGAGCGCGCGCGCCTGCGCCAGGTAGCTGACATGGCCGCGGTGCAGGATGTCGAACACGCCGTTGGTGAAAACCACCGGCGTAGGCAGCGCGGCGACCCGCTCCGCCAGCTGTGCCCGCGGACACAGCTTGCCGAGGAAGGCCGGCTCGGCGCTCAAGTCCGGCCTAGGCCGGCTGCGCGCCGGGCGTGCCCTGCGCGGCGGCGGCCAGCGCCGCCGTCACCTCCTTGCGGAAGCGGTTCAGCTCCTGGACGCTCGCGAAGCTGCGCTCCATCAGCAGGCTCATGTTGTGCAGGATGCGCTCGACCACGCGCGTCTCCCACACCGCGTCGAACTGGATCTGCTTGTCCAGCCAGTGCTCCAGCCACTGCGGGTTCGGAAGGCGGCTCTGCACCGTGTCGCGCGGAAACAGCTTGACGTTCACGTGCAGGTTGGTCGGGTGCAGTGCCTGGGCCGTGCGGCGCGCGCTGGCCATCAGCACGCCGACCTTCGCGAAGGCGGCGCGCGCCTCGTCGCCGAAGCGCTGCAGCGCGCGCTTCATGTAGCGCAGGTAGGCGCCGCCGTGGCGCGCCTCGTCGCGGGCCAGCGTCTCGTAGATGGCCTTGATGACCGGCTCGGTGTGCCACTCGGCGGCACGCCGGTACCAGTGGTTCAGGCGGATCTCGCCGCAGAAATGCAGCATCAGCGTCTCGAGGGCCGGTGCCGGGTCGAACTCGAAACGCACCTCGTGGAGTTCGGCCTCCGAGGGCACCAGCTCGGGACGGAAGCGGCGCAGGTACTCCATCAGCACCAGCGAGTGCTTCTGCTCCTCGAAGAACCAGACGCTCATGAAGGCGGAGAAGTCGCTGTCGTCGCGGTTGTCGCGCAGGAACATCTCGGTGGCCGGCAGCGCCGCCCACTCGGTGATGGCGTTCATCTTGATGGTCTGCGCCTGCTCGTCGCTGAGCTTGCCGGCGTCGAACTGGTCCCAGGGGATGTCCTTGTCCATGCTCCAGCGCACCGCTTCGAGCTGCTTGAAGAGTTCGGGATAAATCATGGCCCAGCCTCGTGGTGGGGCGATTCTAGGCGGGCCCATCGCCGCGTGGCCGCGGCGTCCCGTCGCCGTTCAGGGCCTTGTCGAGGATTTCCGCCAACGCTGCAGTTCTGCGCCGATCTGCGACAGCGTTGCGATCGCCGTCACGTCCGCGACTGGCCGGCGGTGCAGCACCGGCGCCGCGCCGCCGGCCCAGAGGGCGACCCCGCGGGGCAGGCGCGCGCGCAGTTCCGTCAACGCGTCGATCACCTGGTTGGGGTTCATGCAGCCGCTGAAGCTCAGCGCGACGATGTCGCTGTCCTGCGCCCGGCTAGCCAGCACGATGTCCCACAACGGCGTGGCGACCCCGAGCGAGAGGCAGCGTGCGCCCTCCAGCGCCAGCAGCGCCTCGGCCATCAGCAGGCCCAGCCCGTGCGGTTCGCCCGGGAAGGTGGTGAGAAGCACACGCGGGCGGGCGGCGGCGGGCACGGGCGGCAGGGCCGAGATCGTCTCGCGCAGCACGACCTGGACCGACTCCGTGTACAGGTGCTCCTCGAACACCTGCACCTGGCCCCGCATCCAGCCCTCGCCCACCCGCGTATTCAAGGGCGCCACCACTTCGGCGACGAAGCGCGCCGCGCCCAGCCGGGCGCGGCTGTCGCGCAGGCTTCGTCGCAGCCCGTCCACGTCATGGGAACCGATCAGCTCCAGGACTTTTTCGGTCGCCGAGACCGCCGGCGCGCGCGCGGTCGGCGTCTCCGGCGGGTCGAGCATCGCCAGCAGTTCAGGTTGGCTGCGATGGACCAGCCGGCCCGGCCGGGCGCCGCACTCGATGAGGTGCTTCATCAGCCGGAGCTTCTCGAGGTCGTCCGCGCCGTAGAGGCGGTTGCCGGCGTCGTCCCGCGAGGGGACCGGGAACCCGTAGCGGCGCTCCCACGCCCGCAGCGTGTCCTTGCTCAGACCGCTGGCACGTTCGACTTCGGCGATCGACAGGCGCGGAGGCGCCGGGTGCGGGGGCTGTTCACTCGAATCCATGCCTTGTTTGTCCTGGACGTAACCTTGCAGTCACTAAACATACCGGATAGTATCAGGCCATGAAGACGCTTGTCGCACTCGTCGCCGGCCTGTCGATCCTGGGGGGCGGCCCCGCCCACGCGGCTCCCGCGGGCTGCCCGGCGCTGTTGGCGCACCAGTTCCCGCGCCTGCAGGACGAGAAACCCCAGGACCTGTGCCAATACGCCGGCCGGGTCGTGCTGGTGGTCAACACGGCGAGCTTCTGCGGGTTCACGCCCCAGTACAAGTCGCTCGAGGCGCTGTACGAGCAGCATCGCGGCCGCGGGCTGGTCGTGCTCGGCTTCCCATCCAACGACTTCGGCGCCCAGGAACCGGGCGACGGGCGCCAGATCGCGGAGTTCTGCGAGAACACGTTCGGCGTGCGCTTTCCGATGTTCACGAAGTCGCGTGTCGCGGCCTCCGCCGGGCCGGCGCTCAACCCACTGTTCGCCGAGCTGGCCCGGCGCACGGGGCAGGCGCCGCGCTGGAACTTCCACAAGTACCTCGTGGCCCGGGACGGCCAGGCGGTCCAGAGTTTTGCCAGCGACGTGGACCCGTCGGACGCAGCGTTCGTCCGCGCGGTCGAGAGACTTCTGGAAAGCAAGTGAGCGCAAACATATGAGTCAACGCCTCCAGCATCCGGAGACCGTGCCGTCGGGGCGCGGGCTGAAATATTTCGAGACGAGATCGCTCCCCGATCGCTCCCGTCGCAGGGAACTCGGGCGCAGCACCCCGTTCGAATGGGCATGTTTGCCAGGGGGCGCTCCCGCAGGATGGGGCGCCAGGCGGCAAACCCACCTGTTTCTGTTGCGGAGCCTGCCACGCATACTGGTTGAAATCCCCGGACGGTTCTCCTCCTCCCTCCCTCCTCCCTCCTTCGTCCGGGGGCGCTCCGCAGCATTCTTCCTCCCCGCCGATGCCGCCCTTCGCGGCATCGGCTCTCCGATCTCCGCTCCGCCATGCGCCGGGTAGCCGTCGTCGGCTCGGGCATTTCCGGGCTGGGGGTCGCGCACGGCCTGCGCGGGCACGCGCACGTGACGCTGCTGGAGGCCGGTGACTACTTCGGCGGTCACACCCACACGGTCGACGTCACGCTCGACGGCGCCTCGCACGGCGTGGATACGGGGTTCCTGGTTCTCAACGAACGCACCTACCCGAACCTGCTGGGCCTGTTCGCCGAGCTCGGCATCGAGCTGGCGCCTTCCGACATGTCGTTCTCGGTGCAGGTGCCCGACTCCGGCCTGGAGTGGAGCGGGTCCGACCTGAACGGCGTCTTCGCCCAGCGACGCAACCTGGCGCGCCCGCGCTTCTGGGCCATGCTGGGCGACATCGTGCGCTTCAACCGGGTCGCGACGACGCTCGCCGCGACCGGCGACGCGGAGGCCCTGGCGGAGCCGCTGGGCGACTTCCTGGCGCGGCACCGCTTCGGCAGCGCGTTTCGCGACTGGTACTTCCTGCCGATGATCGGCTGCATCTGGTCCTGCCCGACCGACCAGATGCTGCGCTTTCCGGTAGCGACGATGATCCGCTTCTGCCACAACCACGGCCTGCTGCAACTGGCCGATCGGCCGCGCTGGTTCACCGTGCGCGGCGGCGCGCGGCGCTACGTGGAGAAGATCGTCGCCGCGGTTCCGGATGCCCGCCTGCGCTGCCCGGTGCGCAGCGTGCGGCGCATCCCGCCCGGCAGCGGCGAAGGCGGCGTCTGGGTCGCCACGGATCAGGGCACGGAACGCTTCGACGACGTGGTCCTCGCTTGCCACAGCGACCAGGCGCTCGCGCTGCTCGCCGACGCGAGCACGGACGAGCGCGCCGTGCTGGGCGCGATCCGCTACCAGCGCAACCGCGCGCTGCTGCACACCGACCCGAGCCTGCTGCCGCGCCGCCGCCGCGCCTGGGCCGCATGGAACTACGAACGCGCCGCGGACGATGCCCGCGAGCGCACGTCGGTCTGCCTGCACTACCTGCTGAACCGGCTCCAGCCGCTGCCCTTCCGCACGCCGGTCCTGGTGTCGCTGAATCCGGCGCGCGCGCCGCGCCCGGAACTCGTTCTCGGCGCGTACGACTACGAGCACCCGGTGTTCGACCTGGCGGCCATCGACGCGCAGCGGCGCGTGCCGGCGCTGCAGGGCGTGGCCCACACCTGGTTCTGCGGCGCCTGGACCGGCTACGGCTTCCACGAGGACGGCCTGCGCTCCGCGCTGCGGGTGCTCGAGGGCCTGCGCGAGGCCGGTGCCGCCGGCCTGCCACGGGAGGCGGCGTGAGCCCCGACGGCGTCGAACCACAGCTCGGCATCGGCCAGGTGCACCACGCACGCCTGCGCCCGAGCCCGCACCGGTTCACCTACCCGACCTACTTTCTCTGGCTGCCGCTGCGCCGCCTGCGCGCGCAGCCGCACGACACGCTGGTGCGCAACCGCTTCGGCCTGATCGCCTTCCACGACCGCGACCACGGCGACGGCCGCGCGGACTGCCTGGACTGGCTGGACGAGACGCTGCAGTGCGAAGGCGTGCAGGACGCCGATGGCGAGGTCTGGCTGCACTGCTACCCGCGCGTGCTCGGCTACGCCTTCAAGCCGGTCAGCTTCTGGCACTGCGAGCGCGCCGACGGGTCGCTCGCCGCGCTGCTGGTCGAGGTCAACAACACGTTCGGCGAACGCCACTTTTACCTGCTGCACGGTCCGGACCTGGCCTACGGGCGCGAGCAGCGCGCGGCGAAGGTGTTCCACGTCTCGCCGTTCTGCCGCGTCGCGGGCACCTACCGCTTCCGCTTCCTGCGCAGCGCCCGGCACGCCGTGGCCCGCGTCGACCACGACGACGACCAGGGGCCGCTGCTGCAGACCAGCGTCAGCGGCACGCTCGCGCCGCTGACGCCGGCGCGCCTTCGCGCCGCCTTCTTCGGCATGCCGCTCATGACCTTCGGCGTCATCGCCCGCATCCACTGGCAGGCGCTGCGCCTCTGGCTCAAGCGCGTGCCCTGGTTCACCAAGCCCGCCGCTCCGCGGCACGTCGTCACCCGCTGACCCATGCGCAGTACCACGCTCTCCGCCCGGCCGACTTCGGCCGCCCCGGTGCCGCCCGCCGCCCGCGCGGTGTTCCGGCTGCTGGAACGCCTCGAACACGGCTCGCTCGACGTGCAGCTGCCCGATGGCAGCGGCCTGCACTTCGGCACGCCGGCCGGCGACGGCCCGCGGGCGGCGATCCGCCTGCTGAACTGGAAGCCCTGCGCGGCGGCCCTGAAGTCGGGCGACATCGGGTTCGCCGAGTCCTGGATCAACGGCGACTGGCACTCGCCGGACCTGCCCGCGCTGCTGACCCTGCTGGTCGCCAACCGCACGGCGATCGAATCCGTCGTCTACGGCCGCTGGTGGGGGGCGCTGCTTTACCGCCTGCAGCACCTGCTGAACCGCAACTCGCGCCGCGGCAGCCGCCGCAACATCCACGCGCACTACGACCTGGGCAACGCGTTCTACCGGCTCTGGCTCGACCCGACGATGAACTACAGCAGCGCGTGGTTCGAGGGCGACCGTTCGCGCGACATGGTGGCGGCGCAGCACGCGAAGGTGCGCCGCGCGCTGCGCGAAAGCGGCATCGCGCCGGGCGGGCGGCTGCTCGAGATCGGCTGCGGCTGGGGCGCGCTGGCGGAGGTTGCCACGGCCGATTTCGGGGCCCGGGTCACGGGGGTCACGCTGTCGAGCGAACAGCTCGAGTGGGCGCGCCGCCGTCTCGCCGACGCCCGGCCTGCGCCCGACCTGCGCCTGCAGGACTACCGCGACATCGACGACGGGCCGTACGACGCGGTCGTCTCGATCGAGATGTTCGAGGCGGTCGGCCGCGCCTACTGGCCCGGCTTCTTCGAGACGCTGCGGCGCCAGCTCAAGCCCGGCGGCCGCGCCTGCATCCAGACCATCACGATCCGCGACGACCTGTTCCCTCGCTACGTGCGCTCGACGGACTTCATCCAGCAGTACATCTTTCCGGGCGGCCTGCTGCCGAGTCCGTCCGCCTTCCGCGCCGCCGCTGCGAGCGCCGGGCTGCGGGTCGTCAACGAACTGGCGTTCGGCGCGGACTACGCGGAGACGCTGCGCCGCTGGCGCGAGCGCTTCCTGGCCGAGGACCGGCAGGTGCGCGCGCTCGGCTTCGACACCCGTTTCATGCGCCTGTGGGAGTTCTACCTCGCCTACTGCGAGGCGGCCTTCGCGACCGGCAACACCAGCGTCATGCAGTTCACGCTGCAGCACGAGCATGAGGCCCGCTCCTAGCGCGCCGATGCGGCGCCGTTGCCTGCTGGCGCTCGCGCTGGCCCCAACGGCCGGGTGGGCGCAGCGGAGCGTCCCGCCGGAGGTGCGGGCCGAACTGCCGGGAGCGCGCCTGCGCGGCAGCGGTGCGCTGACGTTCTTCGGTCTGCGGGTCTACGACGCCCGGCTCTGGGTGCGCGGCGACTTCGAACCCGAGCGGTTCGAGGACAGTCCGCTGGCGCTGGAACTCGAATACGGCCGCGCGCTCGTCGGCCGCCTGATCGCGGAGCGCAGCCTGCAGGAGATGCAGCGCAGCGGCGCGATCGCCGAACCCCAGGCCGAGCGCTGGCTCGCGGCGATGCAGCGGGCCTTCCCCGACGTCCAGGCCGGCGACCGCATCACCGGGGTGTACCGCCCGCAGGAATCGGCGCGCTTCTTCGTCAACGGCGCGCTGCGGGCCGAACTGCGCGATGCCGAGTTCGCGCGCCGCTTCTTCGGCATCTGGCTCGCCCCGCAGACCTCCGAGCCGGCGCTGCGCGAAGCGTTGCTCGGCGCGGCGCGCCCGCTGTCGTGAGCACGATGGCGCTGCAGAGCGCCGCCGCCGGCCTGCGCGCCGGACTGGCCTATGGCGCGCCCGGGCTGCCGCTGGCGTTCGTCGCGCTGCCGCTGTACGTGCTGCTGCCGAACCACTATGCCGCGCAGTTCGGTGTGCCGCTGGCCGCGCTCGGCGCCACGCTGCTGGCCGTGCGGGTGTTCGATGCCGTCGTCGACCCGCTGATCGGCCGCGCCGCCGACCGCCTTTTCGCACGCTCGCCGTGGCACGCCTGGGCCGTGGCAGCCGCCTGCGCGGCCTTGCTCGCGCTCGGCTTTCGCGGCCTGTTCTTCCCTCCGGTCACGGGCACGGCCGCGCTGCTGGCCTGGTGCGCAGCGCTGCTCGCGCTGACCTGCACCGCCTACAGCGTGGTCAGCGTGATCCACCAGGCCTGGGGCGCACGGCTGGGCGGCGACGCGGCGCAGCGCGCCGGTATCGTCGCCTGGCGCGAGGGTCTCGCGCTGGCCGGCGTGCTGCTGGCAAGCGTGCTCCCTTCGCTGGCCGGGCTGGACATGGCCACGCTGGTGTTCGCAATGGCCTTGCTGGTGGCGCTGGCGGCCTGGCGCGTCGCCCCGGCACCGTCCGGCCCGTCCACCGAGACCGGCTCCCCCTCGCTGCGGCTGCCGTTCGCGACGCCAGCATTCCGCCGGTTGCTGGCGATCTACCTGGTCAACGGCATCGCCGCCGCGGTGCCGGCCACGCTGGTCCTGTTCTTCGTCCGCGACCGGCTGGAGGCATCGGGATGGGAACCGCTCTTCCTCGCCTGCTATTTCGCGGCGGCGGCGCTGTCGACGCCGCTGTGGGTACGCCTGGTGAAGCGCCTCGGCCTGGCGCGCAGCTGGCTGGCCGGCATGCTGCTGGCGATCGTGGCCTTCGCCGGGACCGCGGCGCTGGGGTCCGGCGACACGCTGCCGTTCACTGCGGTGTGCCTCGCCAGCGGCATCGCGCTCGGCGCGGACCTGACGCTGCCTGCGGCGCTACTGGCCGGCGTGGTGCAGCGGGCCGGGCAGGCGGGTCGTGCCGAAGGCGTTTACTTCGGCTGGTGGAACTTCGCGACCAAGCTGAACCTGGCGCTGGCGGCCGGCGTTGCCCTGCCGGTGCTGCAGTGGCTCGGCTACACGCCGGGCAGCCAGGACGCAGCGGCACTGTCCGCGCTGACCGCGGCCTATGCCCTGCTGCCCTGCGCGCTCAAGCTCGGTGCCGCCGTGCTGCTGGCGCTGCTGTGGATCCGACCGGAGGTTGAAGGATGCTGAGTCGCCGCCAAACCCTGGCACTGCCCGCCGCGCTCGCGTTGGTCGCCGCCGGCTGCGCCTCCGCGCCGACGCCGGCCGACTACGTCGCCGAACAACCGGTGCTGGCGCTGGAGCGCTACTTCGACGGTGACGTGCAGGCGCACGGACTGTTCACGGACCGCGCCGGCCGGGTGCTGCGGCGCTTCACCGTGCAGATGACCGGCACCTGGCAAGGCGACGAGGGCGTGCTCGACGAGCGCTTCACGTACAGCGACGGCCGCCAGGAACGCCGCGTCTGGCGGCTGAAGCGGCTGCCGGGCGGCGGTGCCGAAACCCGCTACACCGGAACGGCCGACGACGTCGTCGGCGTCGCCGAGGGCCGCGCGGCCGGCAACGCGCTGCAGTGGCGCTACACGCTGCGCCTGCCGGTGGAGGACAAGGTCTACGACGTGCAGTTCGACGACTGGATGTACCTGGTGGACGACCGGGTGATGCTCAACAAGGCCGTGATGAGCAAGTTCGGCTTCCGCCTCGGCGAAGTCACGCTGGTGTTCCGCAAATCCTGAAGCCGCCATGCCCCTGAATCCGCGCATCGAGGACTGGACCGGCCGGGTCGCCTGGCTGGTCGGCGCCTCCACCGGCATCGGCCGGGCCACGGCCGAACTGCTGCACCGGCGCGGCGCGAGCGTGGTGGTCTCGGCGCGCAGCGGCGCCGCGATCGAGGCGTTCGCGAATCAGCACCCGGGCAGCCTCGCGCTGCCGCTGGACGTGACCGAGCGCGACGCGCTGCACGAGGCCGCGCGCCAGGTCGTCGAGCGCCGCGGGCGCATCGACCTGGCGGTCTACTGCGCGGGCCACTACCGCGCGATGCGCGCCACCGCCTTCGACCTCGACGAGGCGCTGCGCCACCAGCGTGTCAACTACGTCGGCGCGCTGCACCTGCTCGACGCGGTGCTGCCGCACCTGCTGCAGCAGCAGTCCGGCCACCTGAGCCTGATCGCGAGCGTGGCGGGCTACCGCGGCCTGCCCAATTCGCTGGCCTACGGCCCTACCAAAGCCGCGCTGATCAACCTGGCGCAGACGCTCTACCTCGACCTGCAACCGCAGGGGCTCGGCGTGTCGGTCGTCAACCCGGGCTTCGTCGAGACACCGCTGACGGCGCAGAACCGCTTCACGATGCCGGCACTGATCGGCCCGGCCGAGGCAGCCGAGGAGATCGTGCGCGGCTGGGAGGCCGGCCGCTTCGAGATCCATTTCCCGAAGCGCTTCACGCTCTGGCTGAAGGCCCTCGGCCATGTCGGCGATGCGCTGTACTTCAAGGCGATCCGTCGCGCCACCGGCCTATGACTCCGCCCACGCCCCCGCGCCATCCCGACCCGCGTGCCACGCGGCTGGTGGCGTTCTTCGAGGCCCTCTCACCCTCGGACCTGGTCCGGCTGCCGCGCTACTACGCCGCCGACGCGCGCTTCAAGGACCCGTTCAACGAGGTGCAGGGCGTCGGCGCCGTGCAGCAGGTGTTCGCGCACATGTTCGAGGCGCTGGACGAACCGCGGTTCATCGTGCGCGACATCCTCGTCCAGGGCGACCAGTGTTTCCTGACCTGGGACTTCGTGTTCCGAATGCGCCGCCACGTGCGCGGCGAGCAGGTCGTGCGCGGCGCTTCGCACCTGCACTTCGACGCCCAGGGCCTGGTGCTGATGCACCGCGACTACTGGGACGCGGCCGAGGAGCTGTACGAGAAGCTGCCCGCGCTCGGCGCGCTGATGCGCTGGCTGAAGCGGCGGGCGCGCGGCTGAGCCTCAGCGCAGCCAGCCCTTGCGCCGGAAGTAGATGAAGGGCGCCGCGACCGACGCGATCATCAGACCGAGCGCGAACGGGTAGCCGTAGCGCCAGTTGATCTCCGGCATGGCCTGGAAGTTCATGCCGTAGATGCTCGCGATCAGCGTCGGGGGCAGCAGCGCCACGCTGGCCACCGAGAAGATCTTGATGATCTTGTTCTGGTTGATGTTGATGAAGCCGACGGTGGCATTCATCAGGAAGTTGATCTTGTCGAACAGGAAGGTCGTGTGCGAATCGAGCGAGTCGATGTCGCGCAGGATCTGGCGCGCCTCCTCGAACTGCTCGGCATTCAGCAGCCGGCTGCGCATCATGAAGCTGACCGCGCGGCGCGTGTCCATCACGTTGCGCCGGATGCGCCCGTTCAGGTCCTCCTCGCGCGCGATCGCGGCCAGCGCCTCGCCGGCCACCTGGTCGTTGACGTCCTGCTTGAGCACGCGCGCGCTGACGGCCTCGAGGCTGTCGTACACGCCCTCGAGCGCGTCGGCGCTGTACTCGGCGTCGGCGTCGTAGAGCTTGAGCAGCACGTCCTTCGCGTCCTCGATCAGCGCGGGGATGCGGCGCGCGCGCAGGCGCAGCAGGCGGAACACCGGCAGGTCCTCGCCGTGCACCGAGAACAGCACGTTCTTGTAGAGGATGAAGGCGACACGCACGTTGCGCGAGCGCTCCTCGTCGTCGATCAGGAAGTCGGAGCGGATGTGCAGCTCGCCGTTGTCCTCCTCGTAGAAGCGCGCGGACTCCTCGAGGTCGTCGTCGACCACGTCGACCGGGATGCTCAGGCCGAAGTGCTCGGACACCCAGCGCTTTTCCTCCGACGACGGGCTGTCGAGGTCGACCCAGATGGGTGTCACGCGATCGAGGGCGTCCTGGCTCTCGATCTCTTCCTGGAAGAGCCGGCCGTTGGCCAGCGAGAAGACGTTCAGCATCGGAACTCCGGCAAGGCGCCGGTGCTGCGGTACCGACGGGCCTGGGCGTGCAACGGTGGGCTTGGTGACCGCCTCACTCCAGGCCGCGGCCACCCGCCAGGGCAGCCCGCCGAGAGCGGACGGTCACCGCGTAGGGGTGCTGTCCAACAGATTCTCCGGGGGAGGACCAGCGTGAATTATCGCATCGTGTCCGGTGGTGTCACCCGCTTGTCACCCCTGCGCTTCCTGTGCACACTGGCTCGGCCGGATCCCCGTGACCGGCCCTGCTACTTCCCTCCCCCGCTTGCCTCGCGCCCCCGTTTCCCTCGCACTTCCCATCCCGCGAAAGGAGTCCCCGATGAATCTGACCATCAGCGGCCATCACCTCGAAGTGACGCCCGCCCTGCGTGAGTATGTGCTCACAAAGCTAGAGCGGGTCACGCGTCATTTCGACCAGGTGGTGGACATCACCGTCCTGCTGTCGGTCGAGAAGCTGAAGGAAAAGGAACGCCGGCAGAAGGCGGAGGTGACGCTGCACGCGAAGGGCAAGGACATCTTCGTCGAGCAGGCCCATGAGGACCTGTACGCGGCGATCGACCAGCTGATGGACAAGCTCGACCGGCAGGTCTGCCGGCACAAGGACAAGCTTCAGGACCATCACCATGTGGCCGGCAAGCGCCTCGACGCGCCTGCGACCTGATAGGACCCGGCCCGGCACCCGTCCGGGCAGATGGAGCGGCCCTGCGGGGCCGCTCTCGCTTGGTGGCACGTGATCCGGGGGGAACCCTCCGTTGCTGCGACGCAGCACCAAGTGCAGAATCTGACGCCTCGGGTCCGCTCGAGTGAACCCCGCCGCAGGAGGCAACTCCATAATTCCAGCTTCCGGCCGCCCACCAGGCGGCCGCCCCGAGCCCAGGCTCCCGATTCGTTCCACCGATGAACCGTCTCGCCGCCATCCTGCCTGCCAGCAACGTGCTCGTCGACGTGGACGCCACCAGCAAGAAGCGCGCGTTCGAGCATGCCGGGCTGCTGTTCGAGAACCAGCATGCGATCGCCCGGGCGACCGTGGCCGACAACCTGTTCGCGCGCGAGCGGCTCGGGTCCACCGGCCTGGGGCACGGCGTCGCGATCCCGCACGGCCGCATCAAGGGCCTGAAGAATCCGCTCGCGGCGGTGCTGCGCGTGCAGCAGCCGATCCCGTTCGACGCGCCGGACGACGAACCGGTCGTCCTGCTGATCTTCCTGCTCGTGCCCGAAGCGGCCACCCAGCGCCACCTGGAGATCCTCTCCGAGATCGCGGAGATGCTGTCGGATCGCGAGTTGCGCGAACGGCTCAAGACCGAAGGCGACGCCGCCAAGTTGCACGAGCTGATCGCCAACTGGGAGCCGCTGAAGTCGGTGGCCTGATCCCCACGCAGTGAAACCCACCGTCATCAGCGCCGAGGCGCTGTTCGAGGAACACCGGCCCGCGCTGCAGTGGGAATGGATCGCCGGGCATGCGCACCCGGAGCGCCGGTTCGACGAGGCGGCGGTGCGCAACGCGCAGTCCGCGGCGGACCTGGTCGGCTACCTGAACTACATCCACCCGTACCGGGTGCAGATCGTCGGCCGCCGCGAGGTGGCCTACCTCGGCGAGGCGACGCCCGAGGTCGCCGAGCGGCGCATCTCGCGCATCGTCACGCTCGAGCCGCCGGTGCTGATCGTCGCCGATGGCCAGGTGCCGCCCGACAAGCTGGTCGCGATGTGCGACCGGGCCGAGATCCCGCTCTTCTCGACCGCCGAATCGGCCGGCCACGTGATCGACGTCGTGCGCGGCTTCCTGAGCCAGCATTTCGCCGAGCGCACAACGCGCCATGGCGTGTTCATGGACATCCTCGGGCTGGGTGTGCTGCTGACCGGCGAATCCGGCCTGGGCAAGAGCGAACTCGGCCTGGAACTCATCTCGCGCGGGCACGGCCTGGTCGCCGACGACGCGGTCGACCTGTACCGCGTCTCGCAGACGGCGCTCGAGGGCCGCTGCCCCGAGCTGCTGATGAACCTGCTCGAGGTGCGCGGCATCGGGCTGCTGGACATCAAGGCGATCTTCGGCGAGACCGCGGTGCGCCGGAAGATGCGGCTCAAGCTGATCGTGCACCTGGTCCGCAAGGAGACCATGGACCGCGAGTTCGAGCGCCTGCCCTACGAGCCGCTGTACGAGGACATCCTCGACGTGCCGGTGCGCAAGGCGGTGATCGCGGTGGACGCGGGCCGCAACCTGGCCGTGCTGGTCGAGGCCGCGGTGCGCAACACCATCCTGCAGCTGCGCGGCATCGACACCTACCAGGAGTTCATCGAGCGCCACCAGAAGGCGATGCTCAAGCCGGAGTGAGCGGCCTGCGGCGCGTCGGCGCCGCTCACTTGCCCCGATGCGGGCAGTTCTTCTTCGTGCAGGCCGCGTACAGCGCCAGCGCGTGATCCTGCAGCTCGAAGCCCCGCGCGTGCGCGACGGCCTTCTGCCGCTTCTCGATCTCCGGGTCGTAGAACTCCTCGACCCGGCCGCAGTCCAGGCAGACCAGGTGGTCGTGGTGCTTGCCCTCGTTGAGCTCGAAGACCGCCTTGCCGCTCTCGAAGTGGTTGCGCGACAGGATGCCGGCCTGCTCGAACTGCATCAGCACGCGGTAGACGGTCGCCAGGCCGACGTCGGACCCTTCCGTCAGCAGGTGCTTGAAGACGTCCTCGGCGCTCATATGGCGCTGCTCGCTCTTCTGGAACACCTCCAGCACCTTGATGCGCGGCAGCGTCGCCTTCAGGCCGCTGTTCTTCAGTTCGTCGGCGTGGGTCATGGCTGCTCGTAGAATGCGCCGATCATATCGAGGTTGGCCGCGCCGCCCGCCGGCCGTCCCCAGGCTCATCATGCTCTCTCGCTTCCCGCTCGCCCTGACCGCCGCGCTGATCCTGCCCGGCTGCGCCTCGCTGCAATCGTCGGACAACTTCCTCGGACTGGTCACGCCCTACCGCGTCGAGGTCGTGCAGGGCAACGTCGTCACGCGCGAGCAGGCCGAGGCGATCCGCACCGGCATGAGCCGCGCGCAGGTGCGCGACATCCTGGGCTCCCCGCTGCTGACCGACGCCTTCCACGCGGACCGCTGGGACTACGTCTTCACGATCCGGCGCCAGGGCGCCGAGCCGCAGCTGCGCCGCATCGTCGTGCTGTTCGAGGGCGACCGGCTGAAGAGCCTGGAAACCGGCGGCGAGCTGCCGCCCGAGCACGAGTTCGTCGCCTCGATCGACACCTTCAAGACCTCGCGCCAGGCGCCGCCGCTGGCACTCAGCGAAACGCAGCTGAAGGCCCTGCCGGTGCCGCCCAAGCCGCCGGCCGCCGAGCCCGAACCGGCCGGCGCGACGCGCAGCTACCCGCCGCTGGAAGCCAAGCCATGAGTCCGGTGCGCGTGGCCGTGGCCGGCGCGTCCGGCCGCATGGGCCGCATGCTGATCGAGGCGGTGCGCGCCGATGCCGGCCTGGCGCTGAGCGGCGCGCTGGACATCGCCGGCAGCCCGGCGCTCGGCCAGGACGCCTGCGCGTTTCTCGGCACGGCCTCCGGCGTGGCGATCACCGCCGACCTGCGCGCCGGCCTCGCCGGCAGCGACGTGCTGATCGACTTCACGCGGCCGGAGGGCACGCTGGCGCACCTGGCCGTGTGCCGCGAGCTCGGCGTGCGGGCCGTGATCGGCACCACCGGCTTCAGCGAGGCCCAGAAGGCGCAGATCGCCGAACACGCGCGCGCGCTCGGCATCGTGTTCGCGCCCAACATGAGCGTCGGGGTCAACGTGGTGCTCAAGCTGCTCGACGTGGCGGCGCGGGCGCTGAACGAGGGCTACGACATCGAGGTGATCGAGGCGCACCACCGCCACAAGGTCGATGCGCCGAGCGGCACCGCGCTGAAGATGGGCGAGGTGCTGGCCGGCGCGCTCGGGCGCGACCTGAAGGACTGCGCGGTGTACGCCCGCGAGGGCGTGACGGGCGAGCGCGACCCGTCGACGATCGGCTTCGCGACCGTGCGCGGTGGCGACATCGTCGGCGACCATACCGTGCTGTTCGCCGGCACCGGCGAACGCGTCGAGATCCGCCACCAGGCGACCAGCCGCGCCAACTTCGCGCAGGGCGCCCTGCGCGCCGCCCGCTTCGTGGCCGGCCGCGGCCCCGGGCTGTACGGCATGGACGAGGTCCTGAGCCTGCGCTGATGGGCGGCCTGGCCCACTTCTGGGAGCAGGGTGACGCGATCACGCGCCTGGTGGCCGCACTGCTGCTGGCGATGTCGGTCAGCGCCTGGGTGCTGATCTTCTGGAAGGGCTGGATGCTGCGCCGCGTGCGTCAGGATCTGGCGCGGGCGGTCCCGGCCTTCTGGGCCGCGCCGACGCTGGAGGCGGCGCGGGTGCAGCTCGAGGCCTTCGACCGCGAAGGCGCGCTGCGCCCGCTGCTGGCGGCGGCGACGGCGGCCCCGAGCGGCCAGACGCTCGAGGCGCGCGGCCGGCTAGAGTCGCAGCTGACGCGCCGGCTGCGCGACGCGCTGCATGCGGTGCTGGCGCAGCTGCAGTTCGGGCAGGTGCTGCTCGCGTCGATCGGCAGCACGGCGCCCTTCATCGGCCTGTTCGGCACGGTCTGGGGCATCTACCGCGCCCTGCTCGGTGTCTCGGCCGCCGGCTCGATCTCGATCGAGAAGGTGTCCGGGCCGGTCGGCGAGGCGCTGGTGATGACGGCCGCCGGCCTCGCGGTGGCGATCCCCGCGGTGCTCGCGTACAACGTATTCGGCAAGGTGGTCGGCGCCTGCGAGGCCGAGCTGGAAGGCTTCGCGCACGACCTGCGCGAGATGGTCGCCGGCGCCGCCGACGAGAGCTGACGGCCGGGCGGTCCTGATGGCCTTCGGTCGCCTCGAGCGCACGCCCGGCCCGCAGCCGATGAGCGACATCAACATGACGCCGCTGATCGACGTGATGCTGGTGCTGCTGGTGATCTTCATGATCACCGCGCCGCTGATGACCTCGGCCCTCAAGCTCGACCTGCCGAAGGCGGAGGCCGCGCCAGCCGGCGAGGCGGCCCCGTACGTGGCGCTGGCGCTCGACGCACAGGGCGCGCTCTACCTGGGCGACAACCGCATCGACGAGGCCGCCGCGCGGACCCATCTGCTCGAGGCGGCCCAGCGCGACCCGGCCACCGAGGTGCAGCTGCGCGCCGATCGCGCCGTGCCCTACGGGCGGGTCGCCGAGCTGATCGGCCTGATCCAGCAGGCCGGGCTGAACCGCATCGGCTTCGTCGCCGAGCCGGCCGCGCGCTGAGAGCCCGTGGGTCCGGCTAGGGCCGGACCTGGCCGAGGCCCGACTCGCGAGCCAGCACGATCGCCTGCGCGCGGTTGTCGACCTCGAGCCGGTCGAAGATGCCGGTGATGTGGTTGCGCACGGTCTTCTCGGACAGACCCATCGCCGCGGCGATCTGCGCGTTGTCGCGCCCCTGCGCCAGCAGCTCCAGCAGCTCCAGCTGCCGGCGCGTCAACGCGGCGATTGCCGCGCGGCCGGAGGCCAGCTCGCAGGCCGGCAGGAACGCCGTCACCTCGTCGACCCAGCGCTGCCAGCCGGGCTCGCTGTCCACCAGCAGGTGGTTCGGGCTGTCGATCGGCACCAGCCGCGCGCCCGGGATCTCGGTGGCCAGCAGCCGGCCCTCCTCGAACGGCACGCGCACATCGTGGCGGCTGTGCAGCACGAGCGTCGGGCAGCGCACCAGCGGCAGCAGCGCGGTGACGTCGATGCGGTTGAACTCGCGCATGAAGCGCGCCGCGTTGGCCGGCGAGGTCGACAGGCGCTCCAGTTCGTTGAACCACTGGTGCTGCTCGGGCGTGCCGCCCGGGATGAACTGGGTGGTGAAGAACTGGCGGAACGACGGGTCCTGCTTGCCCCATCCCAGTTCGGCGAGGCGGCACATCATCTCGGCCTCCTCGCGCTCCGCGTCGTTACCGCTGCGCACCAGGCGGCCGCGCGCGTAGCCGCCCGACAGCACCAGGTGCGAGACCCGCCCCGGGTGGCGCGCCGCATACGCGACGACGATCGCCGCGCCCTGCGAGATGCCCAGCAGCGCCACCTGCGGCGCGCCGACCATGTCGACGACCGTCTCCAGGTCGCTGACCCAGCTCTCGAAATCGTTCACGGGCACGTCCCAGTCCGACAGGCCGCAGCCGCGCTCGTCGTAGCGCACGAAGCGGTGACGGCGCGACAGGGCGGACAGCAGATGGCGCCAGACCGGGCTCTCCCAGTCGTACTCGAGGTGCGACAGCCAGGTGGCCGCCTTGATCAGCGGCCAGCCCTCGCCGCTGGCGGCCCAGGCCAGCCGCGTGCCGTCCTGGCCGCGGGCGAATCGGATTTTCTGCGTGACGTCGGACATCGAGGCGCGGTGAGTCACCGGACCCCGGGGGTCGGTGGCCAAACCCCCTAGTTTGCAGAAGTCCGGGGGCCTTGTCCTGGTTTTCCCGGCCGTATGTCCGGCTGTCCTTCCGGATCCGGGACCTGCGCCTCATGACGGCGGCGCGGTGTGCCCGAAGAATCAACGTTTGCCTGGAGCCCGCCCCATGCCCACCGAGCCCGCCCGACGCATGCGAATCTGCACCACCCCCGAGCGCGACGAGGCCAACGAGCGCCTGGTCGAGCTGCTCGGCCGCGTCGCGCTGCGGGACCGGGCCGCCTTCCGCGCGCTTTACGACGCCACCAGTGCCCACCTGCTGGGTGTCGCCTTCTCGCTGCTGCACCACCGCGAGCGCGCCGAAGAGGTGCTGCAGGAGTGTTACCTGAGCGTCTGGAACGCCGCCGGCAGCTACAACGCCGAGACAGCGCGCCCGATGACCTGGCTGATCAACATCGTGCGCAACCGGTCGATCGACGCGCTGCGCGCCTTGCGCAGCCGGCAGGACTTCAACCTGCCGCTGGACGACACGCTCGCCGAATCCGTGGTCGACCTCGCGCCGCGGCCCGAGCAGCAGCTGCAGCGTGCGCTGGCCGAGCGCGGCATCGAGGCCGCGCTGACCAAACTCTCGCGCCACGAGCGGCAGGCCGTGGCGCAGGTCATCTATCGCGGCCTGACCCACGCAGAGATCGCGGCCCGCGCGCAGGTGCCGCTGTCCACCGCCAAGACCTGGGTGCGCCGCGGCCTGATGCGCCTGAAGGACCACCTCGAGATCGCGCACTGACGGGTCGCGCGGGACGCCGCGGGTGAGCGCTGCGTCCGCCGCGGCGCACCCGTCGTAAGTGCCGGCAGATCCGATCCCTGCGCCAGTCCGGCGCGTTCCCAGCCACCCCGTCGCCATCCGACGACCGCTCTCGCGAGGGCGGTTGCGGCCGCGGCATTGCCCGAGGAGATCGCCCATGTCCCCTGTCCAACGAGCGCGGGGCCTCGCCCTGCTGAGCCTCGCCGTGCTGGCCGCCTGCGGCGGCGGTGGTGGCTATGGCGGCGACGCCAATCCGCCCGCGCCCGCCGCGCCACCCGTCACCGCGAAGGGACCGCAGAGTTCGGGCCCGGTGCAGATCAGCCCGGACGATCACACCGTGTGGGTCGTGAACCCGGGCACCGACACCGTCGCCGCGGTGGACGTGGCGGCCGACCGCCACCAGCGCATCGCGGAGATCCCGGTCGGCAGCGAGCCGCGCAACCTGGCGATCTCGCCGGACGGCAAGCGCGTGGTCGTCGCGAACGCCGGCGCGGACACGCTGACGGTGATCGACGCCCTCACGCACCAGGCGATCGCCACCGTCAAGGTCGGCATGGAACCCTACGGCCTCGCGTTCACGCCGAACGGCCGCAAGCTGTTCGTCGCCAACGCGCGCCAGAACACCGTGAGCGTGCTGGACGGCGGCAGCTATGCGCTGCTCGCGACGCTGGACGACGTGGGCCTCGAGCCGCGCGGCCTCGCGATCACCAACGACGGTGATGCGGACGACGACGACGAGAAGGTCTACGTGACCCAGTTCCTCGGCGTCGACCGCGCCGGCGTGACGATCGGATCGGACGACTACAAGCAGGGCCAGGTCGCGGTGATCGCCAGCGGCGGCTACGCCGTCACGCAGGCGGTGATCGGCCCGATGGCGAACACGGGCTTCCAGTCCGACGGTTCGGCGCTGAAGGGCATCCCGAACACGCAGAAGGTCGTCACCGGCGCGTTCCCCAACATGCTGCAGGCGATCGCGATCAAGGGCACGCGCGCCTACCTGCCCAATACCTGCGCCTCGCCGGACGGCCCGGTCAGGTTCAACGTCAACATGCAGTCGTGCCTGTCGGTGCTCGACACGACGACCGACGCCGAAGGCCAGGCGAACGGCGCCAGCCAGTCGATCAACATGAACCGCGGCGTGCAGTTCGAGGCCGCCGACGAGGCCGTCTTCACGCAGCGCCTGTTCCATGCGGTGCCCTGGGCGGTGGCGTTCAAGCATGGCGCCGACGAAGGCTACGCGGTGTCGCTGGCGTCGAACGTGCTGGTCAAGGTCAGCCTCGACGCCGAGGGCACGCCGACGATCAACGCCCCGGCCGGCGCGGGACAGCCCAGCGGCATCGTGCGCGTCCTGGTCGGCCAGGGCCCGCGCGGCATCGCCATCAACGGCGACGACACCCGGGCCTACGTCGCGAACGAGAACTCGCGCGATCTCTCGGTGGTCGACCTCGCCACCGACAGCGTGATCGCGACGGTCGCCACCGCCACGCTGCCGGGCGCCGGCACCGACGACGCCCGCCGCCTGATCGGGAAGGCGCTGTTCGAGAGTTCGACCGGCATCGACCTGCCGACGCTGAGCAGCGCGGGGCTGTCCGGCGTGGTGGCCGGCAAGCGCCTGTCCAGCGAAGGCTGGGGCTCGTGCTTCGCCTGCCACGGCTTCGGCAAGACCGACGGCGTGGTCTGGATCTTCGCCAGCGGCCCGCGCCGCTCGCTGCCGCTGCACGCGAGCTTCAATCCGCTCGACCCGAACGACATCAAGGTGCTCAACTACTCCGGCGTCAACGACGAGGTGCAGGACTTCGAGCTGAACATCCGCAACGTCTCGGGTGGCCTGGGACTGATCACGCAGGCCGACGGCGTGACGCCGGCGGACGCGGCGACGATCAAGGCCGTGGCGCCAGCCCCCGCGCTGGCGAACACCGGCCGCAGCGCGGCGCTGGACGCGCTGGCCTTCTACGTCGCCACCGGCATCTCGACGCCGCGCTCGGCGCTGGCCGCCGAACCGGCCGGCAGCGGGCTCGGCCAGTCGATCGCGCGCGGCCGCACGCTCTTCGCCAGCGCCAACTGCGCCGCCTGCCACGGCGGCGGCGGCTGGGCCTCGGCCCGGCGCGACTTCACGCCGCCGCCCACGGCCGACCTGATCGACGGCAGCGAAGGCATCGCGCAGCTGATCGACTCGCTCACCGACGTCGGCACCTTCATCGCGACCCAGCCGAACGAGATCCGCGCGAACGGCCAGCCGGCGCTCGGGGTGAAGGGCTTCGTGCCGCCGTCGCTGCTGGGTGTCGGTGCGCTCGCGCCCTACCTGCACGACGGTTCGGCGCTCACGCTCGACGCGGTGCTCGGCAACGTGACGCACCGCAGCGCCGGGACGGCGGGCGTCGACACGCTGGTCGACGCGGCCGGGCGCACCGACCTGGTCAACTTCCTGCGCTCGATCGACGCGAGCACGGTGCCGTTCCCGCAGGGCACACTGCCCTGAGCGTACTGCCGGAGCGCCCACGGGCGCTCCCGGCGGGTGATGGCCCCGGCCGTGTGCCGGGGCTTCGTTCTTGGGGGCCCGGCGCAGGGCGTCCGGCAGGGGGGCGTTCCTATAATCGTTGCCCATGCCTGAAGCGCTTTGCGCCCCTCCATGAGCCCCGACTTCACCCCCAGCGAGATCGAACGTGCCGCGCAATCGGCCTGGCGCGCCGCGGACGCCTACCGCGTCACCGAGGATCCGCGCAAGCCGAAGTTCTACGCCTGCTCGATGCTGCCGTACCCGAGCGGCAAGCTGCACATGGGTCATGTGCGCAACTACACCATCAACGACATGCTCGCGCGCCAGCTGCGCATGAAGGGCATGAACGTGCTGATGCCGATGGGCTGGGACGCGTTCGGGCTGCCGGCCGAGAACGCGGCGATGAAGAATCGCGTGCCGCCGGCGAAGTGGACCTACGAGAACATCGCCCACATGAAGGGGCAGATGCAGGCGATGGGCCTGGCCATCGACTGGAGCCGCGAGGTCACGACCTGCGCGCCCGACTACTACAAGTGGAACCAGTGGCTGTTCCTGCAGATGCTGGAGGCCGGCATCGCCGAGCGGCGCACCCAGGTGGTCAACTGGGACCCGGTGGACCAGACCGTGCTCGCCAACGAGCAGGTGATCGACGGCCGCGGCTGGCGCAGCGGCGCGCCGGTCGAGAAGCGCGAGATCCCGGGCTATTACCTGAAGATCACGCAGTACGCGCAGGAGTTGCTCGACCACGTGCAGCAGCACCTGCCGGGCTGGCCCGAGCGCGTCAAGCTGATGCAGGAGAACTGGATCGGCCGCAGCGAAGGCGTGCGCTTCGCCTTCACGCACGCGATCCGCGCCGACGACGGCGCGCCGATCGGCGGCGGCCGGATGTACGTCTTCACGACCCGTGCCGACACCATCATGGGCGTGACCTTCTGCGCCGTCGCGCCGGAGCATCCGCTCGCGCTGCACGCCGCGCGCGCCAACCCGGCGGTGGCCGCGTTCCTGGAGGAGTGCAAGGCCGGCGGCACGACCGAGGCGGAAATGGCCACGCTCGAGAAGAAGGGTGTGCCCACCGGGCTGGTCGTCGAGCACCCGCTGACGCACGAGCCGGTGCCGGTGTGGGTCGGCAACTACGTGCTGATGAGCTACGGCGACGGCGCGGTGATGGGCGTGCCCGGCCACGACGAGCGCGACTTCGCGTTCGCGAAGAAGTACGGCATCGACATCGTGCAGGTCATCCACGTCGACGGCGAGCACTTCAGCTACGAGCGCTGGCACGACTGGTATGCCGACAAGGAGCGCGGCGTCACGGTCAACTCCGACCTGTACAGCGGACTGAGCTACAAGCAGGCCGTCGACGCGGTGGCCAAGGCGCTCGCGGCCAAGGGCCTGGGCGAGAAGAAAGTCACCTGGCGGTTGCGCGACTGGGGCGTCAGCCGCCAGCGCTACTGGGGCACGCCGATCCCGATCATCCATTGCGAGGGGTCCACGGGTCCGGAGGGAACCCCCGGGTGCGGCGTCGTGCCGGTGCCCGAGAAGGACCTGCCGGTCGTGCTGCCGGAAGACCTGATCCCGGACGGATCCGGCAACCCGCTGAACAAGTGCGAGTCGTTCCTGAACGTCGCCTGCCCGAACTGCGGCCGGCCGGCTCGGCGCGAGACGGACACGATGGACACCTTCGTGGACAGCGCCTGGTACTTCATGCGCTACTGCGACCCGAAGAACGACCGTGCGATGGTCGGCGCGGGCGCGCTGTACTGGATGCCGATGGACCAGTACATCGGCGGCATCGAACACGCGATCCTGCACCTGCTGTACGCGCGCTTCTGGACCAAGGTGATGCGCGACCTGAAGCTGGTGCGCGTCGACGAGCCGTTCACGCGCCTGCTGACGCAGGGCATGGTGCTGAACCACATCTACTCGCGCAAGGGCGCGTCCGGCGGCATCGAGTACTTCTGGCCGCACGAGGTGGAGAACACCTTCGACGCCGACGGCAAGGTGACCGGCGCGACGCTGAAGTCCGACGGCTCGGCCGTGACCTACGAGGGCGTGGGCACGATGTCGAAGTCGAAGAACAACGGCGTCGACCCGCAGGAGCTGATCGACCGCTACGGCGCCGACACGGCGCGCCTGTTCGTGATGTTCGCGTCGCCGCCGGAGCAGACGCTGGAGTGGAACGACGCCGGCGTCGAAGGCGCGAACCGCTTCCTGAAGCGGCTGTGGAACTTCGGCGTCCGCCAGGGCGATGCACTGCGCGCGGCGGGTGCGCCGGGCACGCTCGACGCCGACGCGAAGGCGCTGCGCTTCGAGGTGCACTCGGTGCTGCGCCAGGTGAGCTACGACTACGAGCGCATGCAGTACAACACCGTCGTCTCCGGCGCGATGAAGCTGCTCAACGCGCTGGAGGGCTTCAAGGGCGATGCGCCGGCCGTGCTGCGCGAGGGCTTCGGCATCCTGCTGCGCGCGCTGTACCCGGCCTGCCCGCACACGACCTGGGTGCTGTGGCAGGAGCTCGGCTACGCGAAGCAGCACGGCGACCTGCTCGACGCACCCTGGCCCGAACCCGACGAGGCGGCGCTGGCGCGCGACGAGATCGAGCTGATGCTGCAGGTCAACGGCAAGCTGCGCGGCGCGATCCGTGTGCCGGCCGGCGCCGACAAGGCGGCCATCGAACAGGTCGCGCTGCAGAGTCCGGACCTGCACAAGTTCTCGCAGGGCCAGGCGATCAAGAAGGTGATCGTCGTCGCCGGCCGGCTCGTCAACGTCGTGGTCGGATGACCGGCACGCGGCGTTCGCTGCTGCTGGCCACCGCAGCGCTGGGCCTGGCCGGCTGCGGCTTCGAGCTGAGGCGGGCGCCCGAGCTGCGTTTCCAGACCCTCGCGCTGACGGGCTTCGGCCCGCGCTCGCCGCTGGCCGACGAGCTGCGCATGAACATCGACGCCAGCCGCACGACGCGCATCGTCGAGACCACCGGCCAGGCGCAGGTGGTGCTCGAGGCGCTGGCCGACGCGCGCGAGAAGAGCGTCGTCGCGAGCACCGCCGCCGGGCAGGTGCGCGAACTGCAGCTGCGTGCGCGGCTCAAGTTCCGCCTGCGCACGCCGGCCGGGCGCGAGCTGATCCCGGACACCGAGATCCTGCTGACGCGCGACTTCAGCTACAGCGAGACCGCCGCGCTCGCCAAGGAGCAGGAAGAGGCGTTCCTGTACCGCGCGATGCAGAGCGACATCGTGGCGCAGGTGATGCGCCGGCTCGCCTCGGTGAGCGTCTGACGTGAACGGCTCCCGGCCCCGCCTCATCGGACACTGAACATGCAGGTACGCGCCGACCAGCTCGAACAGCACCTGGCCCGCGGCCTGCGGCCGCTGTACACGGTCTGGGGCGACGAGCCGCTGCTCGCGCAGGAGGCGGGCGACGCGATCCGTGCCGCGGCGCGCGCCAGCGGCTGCAGCGAGCGCCAGGTGCACACCGTCAGCGGCGCGCACTTCGACTGGAGCGGACTGCTCGGCGCCTCGCAGGCGCTGAGCCTGTTCGCGGAGCGCCAGCTGATCGAGATCCGCATCCCCGGCGGCAAACCCGGCAAGGACGGCTCCGAGGCGCTGCAGCGCTACTGCGCCCAGCTCAGCGAGGACGTGGTCACGCTGGTCACGCTGCCGCGGCTGGACCGTACGCAGCAGAGCAGCGCCTGGTTCACCGCGCTGGACGGCGCCGGCGTGACCGTGCGCGTCGACCCGGTCGAGCGCAAGGCGCTGCCGCAGTGGATCGCCCAGCGGCTGGCGCGCCAGCAGCAGCGCGTCGAGGCCGGCGAGGCGGGCCAGCGCACGCTGGCCTTCTTCGCGGACCGCGTCGAGGGCAACCTGCTCGCGGCGCACCAGGAGATCGCCAAGCTCGGCCTGCTCTACCCGGCCGGCGAGCTCGGCTTCGAGCAGGTCGAGGCGGCGGTGCTCAACGTGGCGCGCTACGACGTGTTCAAGCTCGGCGAGGCGGTGCTGGCCGGCCAGGTGGCGCGCGCGCTGCGCATGCTCGACGGCCTGCAGGCCGAGGGCGAGGCGGCGGTGCTGGTGCATTGGTCGCTGGCCGAGGACATCCGTGCGCTCAAGCGCGTCCGGGACGCGGTCGCTGCCGGCAAGCCGTTGCCGATGGCGCTGCGCGAGAACCGCGTCTGGGGCGCCAAGGAACGCCTGTTCGAGCGCGGCGTGCCGCTGCTGACCGAGAACACGCTGGCGGCGCTGCTGGACGCCGCGCAGGTCTGCGACGGGCTGGTCAAGGGCCTGCGCCACCCGGACTGGCCGGCGGACGCCTGGGCCGGCCTGCGCCGCCTCGTGCTGATGCTGGTCGAGCCGTTGGCGGCCGCGCCGGGCGGTGCGCGCAGCCGCGGCGCGCCACCACGCTTCGCGCTGAGCGCTCAGTAGCCGCGCGCGCGGTCGACCAGGTGCTGAAGCGGCGCGCCGGCGCGCAGCGCGCGCACCTGCGCCGCGACGATCGCGGCGGCGCTGCGCGGATCGGTCTGCGCCGCGACGTGCGGCAGCACCGTCACGCGCGGGTGCGACCAGTAGCGGTGCTCCGGCGGCAGCGGCTCGGTGTGGAACACGTCGAGCACGGCATGGCGCAGCTGGCCGCCGTCCAGCGCCGCGAGCAGATCGGCGTCGACCACGTGCGCGCCGCGCGCCAGGTTGACGAGGCCGGCGCCGCGCCGCATCGCGGCGAATGCACGCGCGTCCAGCAGCCCCTGCGTGGCCGGCGTCAGCGGCAGCAGGTTCACGACCACATCCGCGTCACCCAGCAGATCGGGCCAGCGACCCTCGCGGGTGCTCCAGCCGAGCACGCGGTAGCCGTTGGCCTCGAGCCGGCGCCGCACCGCCATGCCCATCTGGCCCTGGCCGAGCACGACCACGGCGATCTCGTCGGCGCGCCGCTGCGGCCAGGGCTGCCACTGGGCGCGGCGCTGCTGCGCGGCGTAGTCGAAGCAGTCGCGCTGCAGCGACAGCACGGCCCACAGTGCGGTCTGCGCCATCGCCTCGCTCATCGCCGGGTCGACCATGCGCGCGAGCGGCACGTCCGGCGGCAGCGTCGGATCGGCCAGCAGGCGCTCGACCCCGGCCCACAGCGACTGGATCAGGCGCAATCCGCCCAGCCCCTGCAGCGCGCCGGGCGGCGGGTTGGCGACCAGCGCGATGTCGACCGACGTGGCCGCATCGGCCGGGCGCTCGTCGACGATCGTCTCGTGCGGCAGCAGCGCGCGCAGCAGCGTCAGCCACTGCAGCCGCTCGGCCGCGTCGAGCCGCGAGGCGAGCAGGATCGTCATGCGATCGCGTCGCGCAGCGCCTGCAGCGCGATGGCCGTGGTCTGTTCGCGCACCGCCGCCCGGTCGCCGTCGAGCTGCAGGCGTCGTGCGACCGGTTCGTCCCCGCGCCGCGCGATCGCCAGCCACACGGTGCCCACCGGCTTGCCCGGCACGGCGCCGCCCGGGCCGGCAATGCCGGTCACGGCCACCGCCCAGTCGGCCGGCGAGTGCGCCAGCGCCCCCTGTGCCATGGCCCGCACGACCGCCTCGCTGACCGCGCCGTGCGCGGCGATCAGCGGCGCCGGCACGCCCAGGCTTTCGGTCTTGGCCTCGTTCGAGTAGGTCACGAAGCCGCGCTCGAACCAGTCGCTCGAGCCGGCCACCGACGTGCAGGCGGCGGCGATCAATCCGCCGGTGCAGGACTCGGCGGCCACCAGGCGCCGGCCCGACGTGCGCAGCGCCTCGCCGAGCGCCAGCACGGCAGCTTCGAACTGCTTCACCACCACCTCCAGAGCGCGAACAGCAGCAGCGTACACAGCGCCGCCACGAGGTCGTCGAACAGGATGCCGAAGCCCTGCGCCCAGCCGGGCGGCTGGCCACGCCGCCCCTTGAACAACCGGTCAGCCCAGGCGACCGGGCCGGGCTTGGCCGCGTCGAAGATGCGGAACAGCACGAACGCCGCCAGCTGGGCCCAGAAGCCGGCCGGCGTGACGATCCACAGCACGATCCAGAACGCGAGCACCTCGTCCCAGACGATCGCACCCGGGTCGGCACTGCCGAGGTGGCGCGCGGTCGCGGTGCAGGCCCACCAGCCGATGCCGAAGGCCGCGACGAGCAGCAGCGCCACCTGGCCGTCGCTGAGGGCATCGCGGAAGAGCCAGAACACCAGCCAGGCCCACAGCGTGCCGACCGTGCCCGGCGCACGCGGCGCGAGGCCGCTGCCGAAGCCCAGCGCGATCGGGTGCGCCGGGTGGGCGAACAGGAACCGGGCGTCCGGCCTCACGTGCGGAAATGGTCGAAGGAGCCGAAGGTGTGCGCGACGGTCGCGCCGCCGCGGTCGACCAGGCGCAGCCCGGGCGCGGCCTCGATGCGGCCGATGCGCGTGACGGCGACGCCGGCCGCACGCGCCGCGACCTGCACGCGGTCGGCATCGTGCGACGCGGCGGAGAAGACCAGCTCGTAGTCGTCCCCGCCGGCGAGCGTGCATTCGCGCTGCCAGGCGAGGGTCTGCGCCGCGAGGACCGCGCTGCGCGGCACCGCATCGACCTCGACGCTGGCGCCCACGCCGGAACGCGCCAGGATGTGCCCGAGGTCGCCGAGCAGCCCGTCGGAGACGTCGATCGCACTCGTCGCGAGGCTGCGCAGCGCGAGGCCGAGCGCCACGCGCGGCTGCGGCCGCTCCATCGCCGCGCGCACGCGCTCGAACTGTTCGCCGGGCAGCGCCAGCGTGCCGCGGAAGGCTTCGAGCGCGAGGCGCGCATCGCCGACCGTGCCGCTGACGTACAACTCGTCGCCGGGCCGCGCACCGCTGCGCAGCAGCGCCTGGCCGGCGGGCACCTCACCGAACACGGTCAGGCACAGGTTCAAAGGCCCCTGCGTGGTGTCGCCGCCGACCAGCTCGATGCCGTGTTCATCGGCCAGCGCGAACAGGCCGCGCGCGAAGCCGTCGAGGAAGGCCTCGTCGGCGCGCGGCAGCGCGAGCGCCAGCGTGAACGCCAGCGGGCGGGCGCCGCACGCCGCCAGGTCGCTCAGGTTGACCGCCAGCGCCTTGTGGCCGAGCCGCTCCGGCGCGACCGTGGACAGGAAATGCCGGCCCTCGACCAGCATGTCGCTCGAGACCGCGAGCTGCATGCCCGGCGCCGGGGCGAGCAGCGCGCAGTCGTCGCCGATGCCCAGCGCGGACCGTCGCACCGGCCGGGTGAAGTACTTCGCGATCAGGTCGAATTCGCCGAGCGGCATGTCACTTGCCGATGCTGATGAGCGGCGCGGTCTGCATCGTGGCCGGAAGCACGACGGTCGTCGTGCCGCCCTTCTCGGCGAACTTCTGCAGCGCGAGGTTCGACTCGTGCTGCAGGTACTCGCGGGTCAGGCTCTGATTGATGATCTGGTTCGCCTTCGCGATGCCTTCGGCCCGCTTGATCTCGACCTGCGCCTCGGCCTCGGCGATGGCGATGCGCTGCTTGGTGGTCTCGAGCTGCTTCTGCGCCGCGACCGAGTCCTGGATCGCCTTCTCGATCGCCGGATCGGTGGTCAGGGCGCGGATCACGACGCGCGTCACCGCGAAGACGCCCTTGTCGTTGTTGTTCAGCTCCGCCTGCAGCGAGCGGCGCACCGCCGCGGCCAGCTCGTCGCGCTGCGTGTGCATGACGAGGCTGTCGATGCGCGCGGTCTGCTCGTACACCGCGTTGCGGGCCAGGCGTACCACCAGGCCGTGCGCCGGCAGGCCGACCCGGCTGCCTTCGTCGCGGGTGTGCTGGCCGGCGTACTTGACGTAGAGATCGGCCACCTGCTGCGGATCGGCGCGGTAGTAGACCGAGACGTCGAGATCGCGCAGCGACAGGTTGTCGCGCGCCTTGGGCGTCAGGTCGTTCAGGTCGATGGCGATCTCCTTGGCGGAGAACTCCTGCACGCCGCTGATGCCGGGCACGCCCATGAACAGCCCCGGTTCGACCTCGTCGGCCGACACCCGGCCCAGCGTCGTGCGCACGCCGACGTTGCCCGATTCGATCGTCCCGCAACTCGTGGCGGCCAGCGCCAGCCCCAGCACGACGAGCACCGCCAACACCACGCGTGTCACCACATCGCCTCCCATCGCGGCACATGCCGCTGCGGGATTATGGGTTCGCCTCGCCCTCGCGCAGCAGGTTGGCCAGCTCGACCGCCGAACGCACCTCCATCTTCTCGAACACCCGGGCGCGATGGACCTCGACGGTGCGCACGCTGATGCCCAGGTCGTCGGCGATCAGCTTGTTGGGCCGCCCGTCGATCACCAGCCGCATCACGTCGCGCTCGCGCTCGGTCAGTTCGCCCAGGCGCCGCTGCACGCCTTCGCGCTGCAGCCGCGCGCGGATGGCCTCGCCGCTGCGCGCGAGCGCCTGCTCGACACGATCGACCAGCGCGTTGTCCGAGAACGGCTTCTCGACGAAGTCGAAGGCGCCGCGCTTGACCGCCGCCACAGCCGTGGGCACGTCGCCGTGCCCGGTCAGGAAAATCACCGGCAGCGCGCCCACCAGGCCGCGCTCGACCAGGCGCTCGAACAGCGCCAGCCCGCTCATGCCCGGCATGCGCACGTCCAGCAGCAGGCAGCTCGGCGCCGGCGGCCAGGCGGCCCGGCTGGCCGGGTCCTTGGCCTCCAGCATCGCCAGGAAGGCCTCGGCGCTCGCGAAGCCCTCGGACAGCAGGCGGCGCGAGCGCAGCAGCCAGCCGAGCGCGTCGCGCAGCACGTCCTCGTCGTCGACGAGGTAGACGATCGGCAGGCCGAGCGGAGGGCTGTTCATTCAGGACACGGGCGCCGTGTGGCCGGCGGGACTGCCGGCGCGCTCGGCACGGGCGGGCGGCTCGGCCGGTAGCGTAAACCGAAACACCGTGCCGCCGGCGGGCGGATTCTCGAAATCGAGCGCCCCGCCGTGCTGCTCCACGACCGTGCGGCACAGGCTCAGGCCGAGTCCCATGCCTTCGGTGCGCGTCGTGAAGAAAGGCGTGAACAGGCGCTGCGCGACCTCCGCCGCGATGCCCGGCCCGCGATCCATCACCGCGAATTCGACCCAGCGCTCGTGGGTCTGGCGCGCCGACAGCCGCAGCACCCGCTCGGGCATCGGCGTGGCCGACTCCATCGCCTGGATGCCGTTGCGCGTCAGGTTCAGCAGCACCTGCTCGACCATCGTGCGGTCGCACACCACGCGCGGCGGCGGATCCGGCAGGTCCAGCTCGATGCGCGCGCCGCTCTTGCGCGCCTGCAGCCGCACCAGCGGCATCACGGCGTCGAACAGCACGTCGGCGCGCAGCGCCTCGCGCGCCTGCTCGCGCCGGCGCACGAAGTCGTGCACGCTCTTGATCACCCGCCCGGCCCGCTCGGCCTGTTCGGCGATGCGCTGCGTGGCCTGCTGCAGCAGCGCAGCGGTCTCGCCGTCGTGCGGCCCGTCCTTCAGCAGGTTCAGCGAGCCGGCGGCGTAGCTCGCGATCGCGGCCAGCGGCTGGTTCAGCTCGTGGCTGAGCAGCGAGGCCATCTCGCCGACGGTGGCCAGCCGCGCGGTGGCCTGCAGCCGCTCCTGCTGCTGGCGTGACAGCTCCTCGACGCGGCGCTGCGCGCTGACGTCCAGCACCGCGCTCATCCAGCCGGTGTGGCGGCCGCTGCCGTCGACCAGCGGCGCCTCGAAGATCAGCACCGGGAAGCGTTCGCCGTTGCGGCGCATGAAGACCGTCTCGAAGCCGGCACGCGCCTCCTGCGTCGTGCCGCCGGGCGCGAACGGCGGGCCGCCCAGGCGCACGCTCTGGCGCCGGCCATATTCCTCGGCCAGCTCGGGCGGCCAGTAGGGCGGCGTCTTCGGCGCCAGCAGCTCCTCGACGCTGAAGCCCACCATCTCGCAGAACGCCGGGTTCACGTAGGTGATGCGGCCGGACAGGTCGCGCGCGCGCAGGCCGGTGATCAGCGAGTCCTCCATCGCCTTGCGGAACGCCAGCGCCTCCGCCAGGCGCGCCTCTGCGGCCGCACGCCGCCGCACGTCGATCACCAGGGCGGCGACCACGCCGGTCAACGCCAGCGACAGGCCGAGCACCAGCGCCACGGCCAGGTTCGGAATCAGGCTCGGTCCGCCGCTGCTGCTGTCCACGCGCAGCTGCAGCGACTGCCCGGGCAGGTCGATGATGCGCTCGGCCACGTAGACGCCCGTGCCACGGCGGCCGCCGGCACGGGCCAGCCGCGTGCCGTCGCCCTCGACGAACGACAGCTCGTGGCTGCGCGCGAGCTCGCGGCCGATCGATTCCTCCAGCAGGCGGCCGAGCGCGACGCTGGCGATCAGGAAGCCTTCGTGGACACCCTCGGCCTGCAGCGGCACGCACAGGTCCATCACCTCCAGGCCGAGGCCCGACTCGACCGGCACGAAGTAGCTGCGCGAATAGGCCGGGCCGGTCAGCCGGCTGGCCGTGGCACAGGCGATCTGCGCCTCCAGCTCGAGGCCCGCCCGCGCGATGCGCGTGAACACCGGCGCCTGGTAGGCGGAATCGACCGCGTCCAGCAGGTGCATCTGCGCGTTGCGCCGTTCGACGCGCAGCAGCTCGCGGCGAGACTGCAGCAGCGCCGACACCTCGGCGCGCCACTGCACCGGCGGCGGGTCGTTCCACAGCAGCGCCTGCAGGCTCTGCTGCTGGCGCGCGAGCGCCTGGCGGATGTCGGCGGCGGCACTGGCCGCCACCGCGTCGACCTGCTCCTGCGCACGCAGCCGTTCGTGGTTGATCGTCAGGAAGACGAGCAGCGATTGCGCCACCACCAGCAGCGCCACCAGCGCGCCCCACAGCAGCACGCGCCGCATGCGACGGCGCGGCACGTGCGCGGGCACGGCGGGTTCGGGCGCGGGCAGATCGGTCATCGATGGCTCCGGAGGCGCCAGTATTCCCCTGTCGGGGTCAAAACTGATACGCAGTTTCGCGCATGGGTGCCTCGGCCGGGCGGCGCGACACTGCGCGCTGCGGCCGCCGTCGTGGGGCTCCTACAATCGCTTCCCCCGCGACCGGTGCGGCCGCTCGAACTCAACACGCGAGACAAGTCCCCATGTCCACCGCCGACGACAAGCGCGCCGAGCTGCGCCGTGCCGCCCTCGAGTACCACGAGTTTCCGACGCCGGGCAAGGTGGCCATCGCCGCCACCAAGCAGCTCGTCAACCAGCGCGACCTGGCGCTTGCCTATTCGCCCGGCGTGGCCGCGGCCTGCGAGGAGATCGTCGCCGATCCGGCGAACGCGTTCCGCTACACCTCGCGCGGCAACCTGGTGGCCGTCATCACCAACGGCACGGCGGTGCTGGGCCTGGGCGACATCGGCCCGCTGGCGGCCAAGCCGGTGATGGAAGGCAAGGGGGTGCTGTTCAAGAAGTTCGCCGGCATCGACGTGTTCGACATCGAGGTCAACGAGAAGAATCTCGACAAGCTGATCGACGTGATCGCCGCACTCGAGCCGACCTTCGGCGGCATCAACCTCGAGGACATCAAGGCGCCGGACTGCTTCTACGTCGAGCGCGCGCTGCGTGCGCGCATGAAGATCCCTGTCTTCCACGACGACCAGCACGGCACCGCGATCGTGGTCGGCGCGGCGATGCTCAACGCGCTGAAGGTCAGCGGCAAGGACATCAAGAAGGTCAAGCTGGTCGCCTCCGGCGCGGGCGCGGCGGCGCTGGCGTGCCTGACGCTGCTCGTCAAGCTCGGGCTGCCGCGCGAGAACATCTGGGTCACCGATCTCGCCGGCGTGGTCTACGAGGGCCGCAAGGAGCTGATGGACGAGGACAAGGTGCAGTTCGCGCAGAAGACCTCGCTGCGCACGCTGGCCGAGGTGGTCGAGGGCGCGGACGTGTTCCTCGGCCTGTCCGCCGGCGGCGTGCTGAAGAAGGAGATGGTCGCGAAGATGGCCAAGGCGCCGCTGATCTTCGCGCTGGCCAATCCGAACCCGGAGATCCTGCCGGAGGACGTCAAGGCGGTGCGCGACGACGCGATCATCGCCACCGGCCGCACCGACTACCCGAACCAGGTCAACAACGTCCTGTGCTTCCCGTACATCTTCCGCGGCGCACTGGACTCGGGTGCGACGACGATCACCGACGAGATGGAGATCGCCGCGGTGCACGCGATCGCCGAGCTCGCGCAGGCCGAGCAGAGCGAGGTGGTGGCCGCCGCCTACGTCGGCGCGACGCTGAGCTTCGGCCCGGAGTACGTGATCCCCAAGCCCTTCGACCCGCGCCTGATGATGAAGATCGCTCCGGCAGTCGCCAAGGCCGCGGCCGACTCCGGCGTGGCGCTGCGCCCGATCAAGGACTACGACGTCTACCGCGAGAAGCTGCAGGGTTTCGTGTACGCGTCCGGCCAGATCATGCGGCCGATCTTCAACCTCGCCAAGCGCGCCGCCAACAAGCGCGTCGCGTACGCCGAAGGCGAGGAAGAGCGCGTGCTGCGCGCGGTGCAGGTGGTGGTCGACGAGGGACTGGCCCGCCCGACACTGATCGGCCGGCCGGCGGTGATCGCGGCGCGCTGCGAGAAGTTCGGCCTGCGGCTGAAGGAGGGCCTGGACTACGACGTCGTCAACGTCGAGCAGGACCACCGCTACCGCGACTTCTGGCAGACCTACCACCGCCTGACCGAGCGCAAGGGCGTCACGGTGCAGGTCGCGAAGATCGAGATGCGGCGGCGCCTGACGCTGATCGGCTCGATGCTGCTCGCCAAGGGCGAGGTCGACGGCATGCTGTGCGGCACCTGGGGCACGACCTCGGCGCACCTGCACTACATCGACCAGGTGATCGGCAAGCGCGCCGGCGGCAGCCCGAGCACGCCGCAGGACGTGCAGGTCTACGCGTGCATGAACGGGCTGATGCTGCCGGGCCGCCAGGTGTTCCTGGTCGACACCCACGTCAATGCCGACCCGACACCCGAGGAACTGGCCGAGATCACCGTCATGGCCGCCGAGGAGATGCTGCGCTTCGGCGTGCAGCCGAAGGCGGCGCTGCTGTCGCACTCCAACTTCGGCTCCAGCGATCACCCGAGCGCCGTCAAGATGCGCCGCACGCTCGAACTGCTGCGCGCCCAGGCGCCCTGGCTCGAGGTGGACGGCGAGATGCACGGCGACATGGCGCTGGACGGCGCCGCCCGGGCTCAGCTGATGCCACGCGGCACGCTGGCCGGCGACGCCAACCTGCTGGTGCTGCCCAACATCGACGCCGCCAACATCGCCTACAACCTGCTGAAGACCGCCGCCGGCGGCGGCATCGCGATCGGGCCGGTGCTGCTCGGCGCGGCCAAGCCGGTGCACGTGCTGACGGCGTCGGCGACGGTCCGGCGCATCGTGAACATGACCGCGCTGACCGTGGCGGATGCCAACGCGGCGCGTTGAAATCCTCAGAACCTCTCCGGCCATGCTGCACTGCGGTGACGCCTTGTCACGAAGCTGAAACACGCCCCTAGGTCACGGAATCTCCATATTTTCCTAGCTCATTAGCGGGAGTGAGCAAACACTGATATTACTCTCGCCTTGCCCCATAATGAGGCAGCAGCTTGAGATTCCCGGCCCATTTCGGTACCATGCCGGGTTTTCAGGTTCAGGGATTTCCCGTGTCTTGCACAGGCCGGTCACTGCGGTGGCAAGCGCTTCGGAGGTTGGGGCTCGCCGCGGTGATCGCCGGGTTCGGCCTCTCCGGCAGCCTGCTTCCGGAGGGTGCGGTCGAGGCCCGGGAGGCCCCGCAGGCCCGGATCGCGTTGCCGGAGCTGCCGCCCGAAGGCGTGCGCACCTACCAGGCGATCCGTGCCGGCGGCCCGTTCCAGTACGCGAAGGACGGTTCGGTGTTCGGCAATCGTGAACGTCGCCTGCCGTTGCGCTCGCGTGGCTTCTATCGCGAGTACACCGTGCCGACGCCGGGCATTGCGCACCGCGGCGCGAGGCGCATCGTCTGCGGCGGAGCGAAGCCGACGGCACCCGAATCCTGTTACTACACCGCCGACCACTACACGAGCTTCCGGCTCATCGTGGACTGATCGGCGCAGAGGAGTTTTATCGTGACTCGAGGGGGATCGTGACCATGCTCTTGCAGACCGTCCGTCCGAACATTGTTCAATCGATCCGGGCCTACCGCCCGGAGGATCTGCTGGCGGCCGCGCAGGCGGCGGGTCAGCATTTCCTGTACGCCAACCTGACTGCCGCGCAGTCCAAGCAGGAGGTGCTGGAAGCGATCGCCCAGGCGTTCCTGTTCCCGGCGCACTTCGGCAAGAACCTGGACGCGCTGTACGACTGCATGACCGACCTGGTGCACAAGGCCGGCGCGCAGCCGGGCTTCGTGGTCGTGCTGGAGCAGTTGCCCGACAACCCGCGCTTCGACCGCGAGGCGCGCGAGCAGTTGCTGGACGTGTTCCGCGACGCGGCCGACTTCTGGGCGGAGCGACGAATACCCTTCAGGTGCTTCTATTCTTTTCAGTAGCCCGCTCCCAGGAAATCGGGTCATGGGAGCGGGCGACGGAGACGGCCCAGAACAGCGTCAACGACAAGCCCGCCAAGCCGGCGGCCAAGAGTGCGGCGAACGCCAGCTTCGGCATGAACATGCCGATGATGAGCAGCGCGTTCGACACCGCGATGTGGCTGAATGCCGCCTGAGACCGGCGGCCTGAAGCGAACGACCCGGACGGCGGCCTGATCCTCGGATCAGGCCGCCGTCTTCGTTTCGGCCGCCAGCGCCACGTATTCGGCCACCGGAACCTCCTCGGCGCGGCGCTGCAGGTCGAAGCGCGCCTGCGGCGCATGCTGCTCGAGCCAGCGGCCGAGGGTGTGGCGCAGCAGCTTGCGGCGCTGCGAGAACGCGACCGTGACGAGTTCGGACAGGCGCGCCACGTCCAGTACCGGCGGCGCGCGCAGCGGCGTCATGCGCACCACCGCCGAATCGACCCGCGGCGGCGGCTCGAAGGCCTGCGGCGGCACGTCGAGCACCGGCTCGATCTCGTAGCGCCACTGCAGCATCACCGAGAGCCGGCCGAAGTCCTTGCTGCCCGGCCCGGCGGTCATGCGCTGCACGACCTCCTTCTGCAGCATGAAGTGCTGGTCGACCACGCTGCCCACCGCCGCGAGCAGGTGGAACAGGATCGGCGTCGAGATGTTGTACGGCAGGTTGCCGACCACGCGCAGCGGCCGCTGCATCGGCGCCGCCAGCGCCGCGAAGTCGACGGTCAGCACGTCGGCCTCGACCACCGTCAGGCCGGAACGGGCACGCAGCCGCGCGGCCAGATCCCGGTCCAGCTCGACCACCGTCAGCGCGCCGCAGCGCTCCAGCAGCGGCTGCGTCAGCGCCCCGAGGCCGGGGCCGATCTCGATCAGCGCCTCGCCGGGACGCGGATCGATCGCGCGCACGATCGCCGCGATGACGCCGTCATCGGTCAGGAAATGCTGCCCGAACCGTTTGCGGGCGACGTGGGCCACGTCAGGGCGCTTCGCGGATCTCGACGTAGGCGCGGGCGCGCAGCTCGGCCAGCCACTCGGCGTACGCGTCGTCGAACTTTTCCTCGCGCAGCGCATTGCGGGCCAGTTCGCGCTGCTGCTTCGGCTCCATCGAGACCTGACGCCGGTCCAGCACCTGCAACAGGTGCACGCCGAAGCGCGAGACGACGGGGTCGGACAGCCCGTTCAGCGGCAACGCGTTCATCGCCTGCTCGAACTCCGGCACGAAGGTGCCGGGCGAGGCCCAGCCGAGGTCGCCGCCCTGCGGGGCGCTGCCGTCCTCGGAGTTCTCGCGCGCCAGCTGCTCGAAGGTCGCGCTGCCGCTCTCGATGCGGCGCTTGAACTCCGTCAGGCGCCGCTGCGCGGCCTCCTGCGTCAGCTGCGGCGAGACACGCAGCAGGATGTGCCGCACGAGGGTCTGCGGCACGCGGAAGGCGTCCGGCGCGCGCTTGTCGACCAGCTTGAGCAGGTGGAAGCCCGCGCCGGTGCGCAGCAGCGCCGGCGCGACCTCGCCCGCCTGCAGCCCCTTGACGGCCTCGACGAACACGTCGGGCAGCCGGTCCGCGGTCCGCAGGCCGAGCGCCCCGCCCTGCGCCCGGTTCGGGTCCTCGGACAATTCGCGCGCCACGGCCTCGAAGGCCTCGCCCGCGCGCACGCGCGCCTGCGCAGATTCGGCGCGGGCACGGCGCTGAGCGACCTCGGCCGCATCGGCACCTTCGCGCACGGTCACCAGGATCTGCGCGATGTTGTACTCGGCGGCTCCGCCCGCCTCCGCGCGGCGCTTCTCGATGTAGGCGTCGACCTCGGCGTCGCTGACCTTGATGCGGCCCAGCACCTCGCGCTCGCGCACGCGCTCGGTGATCAGCTGGTCGCGCACGTTGTTGCGGAAGCGCCCGTAGTCCATGCCCTCGGCACGCAAGCGCTCGCGCAGCTGCGCCGGCGTCAGCTGGTTCTGCACCGCGACGTTGATCACCGCCCGGTCGACCTCGGCCTCGTCGACCCGCGGCCCCATGTCGCGCGCATAGGTCAGCTGCACCCGCTCGTCGATCAGGGCGTCCAGCACCTGGCGGCGCAGCACGTCGGTGGGCGGCAGCGTGGCCTTGGTGCGCGCCGCCTCCTGGTAGACGCGGCCCATGCGCGCCTCCAGCTCGGAGGCCGTCACGAGTTCCTGGTTGACCACGGCGACGATGAAGTCGCCGGTGCGCGGCGGGCGCGTCTGGGCGGTCAGCACGGGCGTGGCCGCGGCCAGCACCAAGGCGAGCAGCAGCGGCCGGAAGGAAGTCAGGGCATCAGTCATACGGGTTCGCCACCGGCACGCTGCGCTCGTCGCGCAGCAGACGGTAGCCGGGGATATTGTCCTTCAAGACCTGCAGCGGGTTGGAGCCCAGGCGCGACAGGCCGACCAGTTCCAGCTGCAGCAGCAGCCGCGTGGTCGCCTCGCTGCGGCCGGTCGACAGCCGCTCGGCGACGATGCGCCCGATCCAGCAGCCGGCGTCGTACTCGAAGCCGAGGATGGAGTCGGTGATGCGGCTGTCGCGCATGCTGTAGTTGATGCGGCCGACGCTGTACCAGCTGCCCTGGCAGCCCGCCGAGCCGGAGCCGGAGGAGCGCTCCTGCGGCGTGCGTCCGTAGACCGGCCATTGCCAGCCGAGTTCCATCTGCTCGCTCAGGCCGCGCGCCAGCCGGTAGGTGGCCCCGACGGTGCGGTACGGCCCGGGCGAATAACGCGCGCCGATGATCGAGCGCACGCTGCGCTGCGTGTCCGGGTTGTACTGGAGGGACCCGTCGAGCGTCCAGCGCGGCACCAGGCTGGTCGAGCCGAGCAGCAGCACGTCGGAGAAGCGCTGCGTCAGCTCGGGGCCGTCGGGCGTGCCGTCGCTCTGCGCCGTGACCTTCTGGCTGCGGAACAGGTAGCGCTGCACGATGCCCAGGCGCAGCGATTCGGCGCCGGTCACCGCGTCCAGGAAGCGCGTCGTGACGCCGGCGGTCAGCTGGTGCGCATCGGACACGCGGTCGATGCCGGAGAACGAGTTCTCGGTGTAGATCGAGTCGAAGTTCAGGTCCTTGCCGGCGGTGTCGAACGTCGGCAGTCCGGCCTGGGCCCGGTACGGCGTGTTGCTGTAGAGCAGGCGCGGCTCGAGCGTCTGGCGCACGTCGCGGCCGAACCAGCGCGAGTCGCGCTCCAGCACCCAGGCGCTGTCGACGCTCAGCGTCGGGATCACGCGCGAGAAGTTCCGGCGCCCGTCGGACAGCGGTTCGTCCAGCGCGTAGCTCGCGGCGTTGAAGGAGAACTTGGGCGTCAGCGTCCAGCCCGGGGTCGCGTGCGGCCAGGCGATGCTGCCCAGCGCATGGCTGCGCACGCCAGTCGGCCGCGGCGTGGCTGCCGGGTCGGTGCGGCCGTTGGTCGGCTCGACGAAGCGATTCACCTCGGTCTCGAGCGCGACATCCAGCCCGGCGCCGCTGCGCCGCGCCCAGCGCAGCCCGACCTGCGGCGCACGTTCGTACGGCGCCTCGATGCGCGCCGCCTCGTCCTGCAGCACCTGCCAGCGCTGCACCCGCGCATAGGCCGTCAGGTCGCCGAACGGGCGACTCAGCTGCAGGTCGGTCGCCAGCAGGCGCGGCGTGATGCTGGGCACCGCGTGCGGGAAGTCCTTCCAGTAGGCATCGTCGGACACCCGCAGCGTGCGCAGCTGCAGCGTCGTCGCATAGGGCAGCGTGCTTTCGTGGTCGAGGTTCAGCGCGCGCCGCGCATGCCCGGTCAGCCGGTCGTGCGGCAGCAGGTGCGTGGCAATGGTGCCGGCGTGGTGCGGCTCCAGGTAGCGGAACTCCAGCTCGGCGCCGACGCCGCGCTTGGCGGAGACCAGCGGTGTCAGCGTCGCGTCGCGGTTCGGCGCGATGTTCCAGTAGTACGGCACCGAGAGCTGCAGGCCGCTCTTGCTGTCGAGGTTCACCGAGGGCGGCAGCCAGCCCGACTTGCGCTCGTCGGTGAGCGGGAAGCTCAGCACCGGCGCGGCCAGGATCGGCACCCCGTAGAAGCGCAGCACGGCGTTCTCGGCGATGCCCTCGTTGGCCTCGAAGTCCATCTTGACGCGGTCCGTGGCCAGCAGCCACGCCGGTCCGCCGGAGCCGTCGGCCGGGCAGCTCGAGTAGGTCGCTCCGCTGGCCACCGCGCGGTGTTCGTCGAGGAAGTCGATGCGGCGGGCGGTGCCGCCGGCGCCGGTGCGGCCGAAGAAGTAGGTCGGCTCGAGGAACCAGCCCTCGAACTGCTGCACGTGCAGCTGCAGTTCGGGGCCGCTGTAGACGTTGCCGTCGCGGCTGATGTGGACATGACCCTGCGCCCGCGCGAGGTCGTCCGGCTGCTCGTAGCTGAGCCGGTCGGCGCGCAGCACGAGGCCGCCGCGGCGGAATTCGACGTCGCCTTCGGCCACCGTCTCCAGGTCGGGCCGGCCGCGCAGCTCGCGCGCGCGCACGATGATCGGCAGCTGCCGGGCCGCCTCGCCGCGCGGCAGCGGCGCCAGCGCCGGCGCTTCGCGCAATGCGAGCGGCGGCGTCGATTCGGCCTGCGCGCATGCCGCCGAAGCGGCCAGCGCGATCGGCGCGACGCTCCAGGGCAGGAAGCGGCGGGGCCGGCCGGGGCGGCGGAGAAGGGCCAAGAACGAACCGTGAAGCGAGCTGCCGGGGTCGCCGCGCGATGCCGCCGCACGAGGGCGCCAGCAGCCGGCGCCGCGGCAGAGGTGTTGGAGGTGGTTTGTAGAATCGATTATCCACGAGGGCCCATCCCGCTTGAGCCACACCACCGACACGCCGATCGCCTGGAGCGACCCCGCCCGCGCTGCCGCCTTCGCGGCCTGGATCGTGGCCGTCGCGGCGCGCCACGGCCTGCAGCCGGCCAGCCTGCGCAGCGCCTCCAGCGACGCCAGCTTCCGCCGCTACTTCCGCATCGACGCCGACGACGGCCGCCACTTCATCGTGATGGACGCGCCACCGCCGCAGGAGGACGTGCGCCCGTTCGTCGCGGTCGCGACGCTGCTGCAGGGCGCGGGGCTGCACGGCCCGCAGGTGCTCGAGCAGGACGTCGAACGCGGCTTCCTGCTGCTGTCCGACCTGGGGACGCGACCCTACCTGCAGGCCCTGCAGGAGGCGGTGGAGCGCGCTGACACCAAGGTGGTGGACACCCTGATGCGCGACGCGATCGTCGCGCTGGTGCAGTGGCAGGCACGCGCCGACGCCGGCGCGCTGCCGCCCTACGACGAGGCCCTGCTGTCACGCGAGCTCGCGCTGTTCCCCGACTGGTGCGTGGCGCGCGAGTACGGCGTGCAGTGGTCGGACGCGCAGCGCGCGCAGTGGCAGTCGGTCTGCGCGCTGCTGCTGCGCAGCGCGCTGGCCCAGCCGACCGTCGCGGTGCACCGCGACTACATGCCGCGCAACCTGATGGTGGCCGACCCCAACCCCGGGATCCTCGACTTCCAGGACGCGGTGCGCGGCCCGATCAGCTACGACGTCGCGTCGCTGCTGCGCGACGCGTTCATCTCCTGGGACGAGGAACGCGAGATCGACTGGGCGGTGCGCTACTGGGAGGCCGCGCGCATGGCCGGCCTGCCGGTGAACGCCGATTTCGGCGACTTCTGGCGCGCCCTCGAATGGATGGGGCTGCAGCGCCACCTGAAGGTGCTGGGCATCTTCTGCCGCCTGAAGCACCGCGACGGCAAGCCCGCCTACAGCGCCGACCTGCCGCGTTTCTTCGCCTACGCCCACAAGGTCGCGACGCGCTACCACGGCCTCGGCCCGCTGGCGCGCCTGATCGAGCCGCTGATGGGCACGCAGCGCGTCGACGCGTTCTACTGAGCGCCAGACGGCTGCGACCCCACCGTCTCGCAGCCGGCCGACACCAGCCACGGGTCGCGGTCCTCGCCGCCGAAGGTCTCGACCAGGAAGTCGACGAACACGCGCGTGCGCGCCGGCACGTGCTTGCGCGTCGGCAGCGCCGCATACAGCCCGGCGCTGAACAGCCGCCATTCGGGCAGCACGCGCTCCAGCGCATGTTCGCGCAGCGCATCCTCGACCACGAACGACGGCAGCCCGGCGATGCCGAGACCGTGCAGCGCCGCGGCATACATCGTGTCGATGTGCGTCGTGGCCAGCACTGGGCGTGACGGGACCAGCGTCCACGACTCGCCGGCCGGCCCGCTCTCGAACGGGACCTCGCGCATCGAGTTCGGCATCATCGCGTCCAGCCCGCTGAGCTCGCGCGGATGGCGCGGGCGGCCGCAGCGGTCCAGGTACTCCGGCGCCGCGCACACGATCACCTCCGAGGTCGCCAGGCGCCGGGCGACGAAGTCGCCGTCCAGCGGGCGACCCGTGACGGTCAGCAGGCTGACGTCGAAGCTTTCGTCCACCGTCTCGACCGGCCCCGGCGCCGACAGCTCGATCGTCACCTTCGGGTACAGCGCATGGAAGCGCGGCAGGTGCTTGGCGAGCTGGTGCGCCGCGAAGGCCGGCGTGCTGAGCACGCGCAGATGGCCGCGCGGCTCGGTCGCCGCCGTGCTGGCCAGCGCCTCGGCGTCGTCCACCTCGGCCAGGATCGAGCGCACGCGTTCGAGGTAGACCTCGCCGATGTCGGTCAGCGACAGGCGCCGCGTGGTGCGGTTGATCAGGCGTGCGCCGAGGTGCTCCTCGAGGTCGGCGACCAGGCGCGTGACGACGGCGGGCGAGAGGTTCAGCTCACGGGCAGCGCCGGCGAAGCTGCCGTTGTCGATCACGCGGGTGAAGACCCGCATCGAGTGCAGGCGGTCCATGCGGCTCCAGGGTCGATTGTTTCGGGTCCGTCAATGCCGAATTGAAGCACACGCCGTTTATTGAAGGCATGGCAATGCCTACATTCCCTTCATCAAGCCGCCGATCGTTGCAGGCGGAAAGACCCCAGAGGTCACGAGCCTGCAGCCGCGGTGGCGCGGTCCCCGTATCTCTCCACTTGCGATCGATGCGGCGGCCGCTGTGACCCGCCGACCATCGACCACCCAACTGTTGAAGGAACTGCCATGAATGCCAAGACCACCCTCGTCGCCGCCGCCCTGACCCTGCTCGCCGGCGCCGCCGCCGCGACCGAAGTCGTCCAGATCCCCGCCGAGCGCGGCACGCTGACCCGCGCCGAAGTGCAGGCCGAACTGGCCCGTGCCCGCGCGGCCGGCGAACTGATTTCCACGGGTGACAGCTACGGCCTGCAGTGGGCGACGCCCGCGGCGCGCGTCGCCGCGCCGGCGGCGCTGGCCGGCTCGCGCAACGACGTCCGCGAAGCGGTGCGCAGCGCGACCCGCCGCGACGCCGTCGCCAGCTTCTACGTCGGCGGCTGATCCCGTCGGGCGGCAGGCCCGACAATCGCGGCCTGCCATGCTGCGAATCACCGAACTGCGCCTGCCGCTGGACCACACCGAGGACGCGCTGCGCGCCGCGGTGCTGGCGCGCCTGGGCATCGAACCCGCCGCGCTGCACCGGATCGACGTGTTCCGGCGCGGCTACGACGCCCGGAGGCGCAACGCGATCGAGCTGATCTACACGCTGGACATCGCGCTGGCCGACGAGGCCGGCGTGCTGCAGCGCCACGCCGGCGACCCGAAGATCCGCCCGGCGCCGGACACGCGCTACCGCTTCGTCGGCCACGCGCCGGTAGACTACGCCGTGCCGGGCGGGCGGCCCGTGGTGGTCGGCTTCGGCCCCTGCGGCCTGTTCGCGGCGCTGATCCTCGCGCAGATGGGCCTGCGGCCGATCGTGCTCGAGCGCGGCAAGGCGGTCCGCGAGCGCACGCAGGACACCTGGGGCCTGTGGCGCCGGCGCGAGCTGAACCCGGAATCGAACGTGCAGTTCGGCGAGGGCGGCGCCGGCACCTTCTCGGACGGCAAGCTGTGGAGCCAGATCAGCGACCCGCGCCACCTGACGCGCAAGGTGCTGACCGAGTTCGTGCAGGCCGGCGCGCCCGAGGAGATCCTGGTCGTCAGCAAGCCGCACATCGGCACCTTCCGGCTCGTCAGCATGATCGAGAAGATGCGCGCGCAGATCGAATCGCTCGGCGGCGAGATCCGCTTCCGCGCGCAGGTGACCGACCTGCTGGTGGAGGACGGCCGCGTGCAGGGCGTGCAGCTGGCCGACGGCACGCGCCTGGCCACCGACCACGTGATCCTCGCGCTCGGGCACAGTGCACGCGACACCTTCGCGATGCTGCAGGCGCGCGGCGTCTTCATGGAGCCCAAGCCGTTCTCGGTGGGTTTCCGCATCGAGCATCCGCAGTCGCTGATCGACCGCGCGCGTTTCGGCCCGAACGCGGGACACCCGCTGCTCGGCGCGGCCGACTACAAGCTGGTGCACCACGCGAAGAACGGCCGTTCCGTCTACAGCTTCTGCATGTGTCCCGGCGGCACCGTCGTCGCGGCCACCTCGGAGCCCGGCCGCGTGGTCACCAACGGCATGAGCCAGTATTCGCGCAACGAGCGCAACGCGAACGCCGGGATCGTGGTCGGCATCGCCCCGGCCGACTACCGGCAGGGCGGTGGCGAGGGCCCGGTCTCGCCGCTGGACGGCATCGCCTTCCAGCGCGCGCTCGAATCGCACGCGTTCGAACTTGGCGGCGGCAACTACGACGCGCCCGGCCAGCGCCTGGCGGATTTCCTGCGCGGCCGGCCGAGCCAGGCGTTCGAGCGGGTGCAGCCCTCCTACCAGCCCGGTGTGCGCCCGACCGACCTGGCCACCGCGCTGCCCGCCTACGCGATCGAGGCCATCCGCGAGGCGCTGCCCGCGTTCGAGCGCGGCATCCCCGGCTTCGCGCTGCCCGACGCGGTGCTGACCGGCGTCGAGACGCGCACCTCGTCGCCGCTGCGCATCACGCGCGGCCGCGACCTGCAGAGCCTGAACGTCAAGGGGCTGTACCCGGCCGGCGAAGGGGCCGGCTACGCGGGCGGCATCATGTCGGCCGCGGTCGACGGCATCGAGGTCGCCGAGGCGGTCGGTCGCGCGCTGCTCCCGCGCTCCGCCGCGGCGCCGCTCACTGCGGCTTGACCAGCAGGTCCTGGATCGCCACCGACTGCACGCCCGGCTCGCCGTCCTCGACGCCGAGGTAGGCGTTCAGCCGCGTGCGCATGTCCTGCGACAGCGTGCTCATTCCGTCGGGGCTGCCGAGTTCGGCGCGCGTGCGTGATGCGACGCTGAGTTCGAGCAGCAGCCCGACCTGCTGCGTGTTGCGCTGGATGGTGTTCTTCAGCAGCGTGCCGGGCACGTCCAGCGCGACACGCGCGCGCACGACGACGCCGTCGCTGGTGGTCGCGCGCAATTGCGGCAGCGCGACCCATTCCGGCGGCGGCGTCCGGCCATCGTTCTCCGCCCACGGCATCTCGACCCAGGACAGCCCGACGGCGGCTCCCAGCGGCACCAGCAGCACCGCCGCGAGCCCCGCGCCGATCAGCCACAGGCGGCGGGCGTCGAGGGAGACCGGCGGGCGGTCGTCGGCGGCAGGTGGCAGGGTATCGGCCATGGGCTGCCCATTACAGCCCCAATCGCCGTCGCCGGATGCCCGGAACAGCGGCGCAACACCGGCGCAAATGCCGCAGATGTCACGGACAGGCAGCCACCACCTGCGCCACCGCCGCGGTCAGCCGCTTGCCGTACGGCACGTGCAGGAACTCGTTCGGCCCGTGTGCGTTGCTCTTCGGCCCGAGCACGCCGCAGACCATCATCTGGGCGCGCGGGAAGCCCTGCTGCAGCATGTTCATCAGCGGGATCGTGCCGCCCTGGCCGATGTAGCCGCAGGGCGCGCCGTAATGCGCCCGCGATGCCGCCTGCAGCGCCTGCTCGAGCCAGGGCGCGAGCGCCGGCGCGTTCCAGCCGGTGGCGCCCTGCGCGCCGACGCGGCCATCCGGCGCGAACGTCACCTTCGCGTTGTACGGCGCGTTGTCCTCCAGCAGCGTCTTCAGCGACTGGGCGGCGCGGTGCCCGTCGACCAGCGGCGGCAGGCGCAGCGAGAGCTTGAACGCGGTGTACGGGCGCAGCACGTTGCCCGCGTTCTTCAGCTCCGGAAAGCCGTCGACGCCGGTGACCGACAGCGTCGGGCGCCAGGTGCGGTTGAGCAGCGCTTCTGTCGGATCGGTGGTGGTCGGCAGCGCGGCGCCGCCGTCCGCGCCGCAGGCCCACGGAAACCGCTTCCAGACCTCGTCGCCGAGGATGGCGGCGGCGGCGCGTGCCTGCTCGACGCGGTCGGCCGGGATCGCGCAGTGGAAGCTGTCGGGCAGCAGCCGCCCGGTCTTCGCGTCCTCCAGCCGGTCCAGCACCTGGCGCAGGATGCGGAAGCTGGACGGCACCAGGCCGCTCGCGTCCCCCGAGTGCACGCCCTCGGTGAGGATCTCGACCTTCAGCGTGCCCGTGACGTTGCCGCGCAGGCTGGTCGTGAGCCAGAGCTGGTCGTAGTTGCCCGCGCCGCTGTCCAGGCAGACGACCAGCGCGACATTGCCCAGGCGCGGCGTCAGCACGTCGAGGTAGGCCGGCAGGTCGAACGAGCCGCTTTCCTCGCAGCTCTCGATCAGCCCGACGCAGCGCGGCCGCGGGATGCCCTGGCGGTCCAGCGCAAGGATCGCGGTGATCGCGGCGTACACCGCATAACCGTCGTCCGCCCCGCCGCGGCCGTACAGCAGGCCGTTCTCGAACTTCGGCGTCCACGGCCCCAGGTCGTTGCGCCAGCCGTTGAACTCGGGCTGCTTGTCCAGGTGGCCGTAGAAGCACACCGTGTCGGTGCTGCCGGCACGGGTGGCCGGCACGTCGAAGAAGATCACCGGCGTGCGCCCCTCGAGCCGCACCACCTCCAGCGTCAGGCCCGCGACGCCCTGCCGTTCGACCCAGCCGGCGGCGTCGCGCACGACCCGCTCGATGTGGCCGTGCTGCTGCCAGTCGGCGTCGAACATCGGGCTCTTGGCCGGGACCGCGATGTAGTCGGTCAGCGCCGGGACGATCTGCTCGTCCCAGGTGCGCGCCGCGAAGGCGGCCAGCGTCTCGGCCTCGTCGGGCTGCAGCGGCAGCAGCGGGTCGCGGGCATTCATCGGTTCGGCTCCGTCAGTGCCAGGACACGACAGTGTAGGCGCGCCGCCACCCGCCCCGGCGCGCTGCCCGGGCGCCCGGGCGGGCTTCGGGATTGACAAGCCCGGCCGCGACGCTAGCCTGCCGCCGTCCCTGGAGTACGCGATGAACGAATTCTTCGACCTGGAGCAGCGCGATGGCGTGGCGCACCTGCGGCTGAACCGGCCCGAGCGCCTGAACACGATGACGCCGGCCTTCTTCCCGGCCCTGCGCGACGCGGTGCGCGAACTGCACGACGCCGGCCGCACGCGGGTGCTGGTGATCTCGTCGACCGGCAAGCATTTCAGTGCCGGCATGTCGCTCGAGGTGTTCGCCGAGGCGCCGCGCGGCGACGCCGAGCCGGCGCGCGACCGGCGCGACCCGCACGGCGAGGACCAGCGCCAGGCGATCGGCGCACTGATGGAGATGCTGGACACCACCACGCCGCGTGCGCGCCTGAGCTTCCAGGAGTCGCTGCGCAAGCTGATCGACTGCTTCAGTGCACTCGACGAGGCGCGCTTCCCGGTCATCTGCGCGATCCAGGGCGGCTGCATCGGCGGCGCGCTCGATCTGGCCACGGCCTGCGACATCCGCGTCTGCAGCGCCGACGCCTTCTTCACCGTGCAGGAGATCCAGATCGGCATGGTCGCCGACCTCGGCGTGCTGCAGCGCCTGCCCAAGCTGATCCCGCAGGGCGTGGCGCGCGAGATGGCGTACACCGGCGAGCGCCTCGGCGCGCAGCGTGCGCTCGCGGTGGGCCTGGTCAACGCGGTGCTGGCCGATGCGGACGCGCTGCTCGACCACGCGCTGACGCTCGCGCGCGCCATCGCGGCCAAGTCGCCGCTGGCAGTAGCCGGCAGCAAGTTCGCGCTGAACCACGCACGCGACCACGGCACCGCCGCGGCGCTGCAGCAGATGAGCCTGCTGCAGAGCGCGATCTTCGACACCGACGAGATGGCCGAGGCGATCGCCGCCTGGCAGGCCAAGCGCGACGGCGAGTTCGCCCCGCTCGCACGCATCGCCCCGCTCTGAGGGCGCGGTCCGTCGCGGCGCCGCCCGCCGCGGCGGCGCGAGCAGACTTCATGAAGTTTCGCTAGGATCGCCGCCTCCCCGGGATTTGTCGGGCCGATCGGCCGCCGCGGCAGTCCCCCTCCCAATCACCTCCCCGCGCGGGGCCGCCGCCCACAAGGCGGCCCGGCCCAGCCATCGAAGGACAGGTCATGTCTCCTGCCGCCATCGTGTTCCCTCCCTCGTTCCCGCTGCGGCGCCTGGCCTGGGCCGCGATCGCCGCCGCCCTAGGCGCCTGGACGCTGAGCGGCTGCGGGCCGACCCAGGCCCAGGGCGGTCCGCCGATGGCGCCGCCGGTCTCGGCTGCACCGGCGGTGCAGAAGAACGTGCAGCTGTACGAGGAGTTCAGCGGCCGGCTCGAGGCGACCGAGACCGTCGAGGTGCGCGCACGCGTCGCCGGCACGCTGGAGAAGGTGCACTTCCGCGATGGTCAGGAAGTCCGGCGCGGCGAACTGCTGTTCTCGATCGACGCGCGCCCGTTCGCGGCCGAGCTCGCGCGCGCCGAGGCGCAGCTGACTGCGGCGCGCAGCGCCGCCGGTCTGGCCGTCACCGAACAGGCACGCACGAAGAAGCTGCTCGCGCAGAAGGCCGTCTCGCAACAGGAGGCCGACGAAGCCGAAGCCAACCTGCGCAACACGCAGGCGGCCGTCGGCGCGGCCGAGGCCGCGGTGCGCAGCGCCCGGCTGAACGTCGAGTACGCGCAGATCCGCGCGCCGATCAGCGGCCGTGTCTCGCGCGCCAACGTGACGGCCGGCAACCTGGTGGCGGTCGGCGATCCGGTGCTGACGACGCTGGTCGCGCAGGACCGCGTGCACGCCTGGTTCGACGTGCCCGAGCAGGCCTACCTGCGTGCACGCACCAGCGCGGGCAAGGCGGCGCCGAAGGTGGAGCTGGGCCTGTCCGACGAGAGCGGCTTTCCGCACGCGGGCAGCGTCGATTTCGTCGACAACCGGCTGAACCCCGCCACCGGCGCGATCCGCATGCGCGCGGTGTTCGACAACAAGGATCGCCGCTTCGTGCCCGGCCTGTTCGCGCGCGTGCGGCTGGCCAGCGGCAACGGCGGCGAGGTGGTGCTGATCCCCGACCGCGCGATCGGCACCGACCAGAGCAAGCGCTTCGTGTTCGTCGTCGGCGAAAACCAGATCGCGCAGTTCCGCGAGGTCAAGCTGGGCGCGCTGCTCGAGGGCATGCGTGTCGTGACCGGCGGCCTGAAGGCCGGCGAGCTGGTCGTGGTCAATGGCCTGCAGCGGGTGCGCCCGGGCGCGCCGCTGGCGCCGCAGGTGCTGGCCGTGGACGAACGCGGCATGCCCGTCGAGCCGCCGCCCGGCGCGATGCCCGGCGCCGCGCCCGCCGCCGCCTCGGCCCCGAAGAAGTCGTGAGGTCCGCGGCATGAACATCTCGCGTTTCTTCATCGACCGCCCGCGCTTCGCCGCGGTGCTGTCGATCATGATCTTCCTGGTCGGCCTGATCGCGCTGCAGCGCCTGCCGATCTCCGAGTACCCCGAGGTCACGCCGCCGCAGGTGGTGGTGCGGGCGCAGTTCCCCGGCGCCAACCCGCGCGTGATCGCCGCGACCGTCGCGACGCCGCTGGAGGAGCAGATCAACGGCGTCGAGAACATGCTGTACATGAACAGCCAGGCCTCGGCGGACGGCTCGATGACGCTGACGGTCAGCTTCAAGATCGGCACCAACCCGGAGGTCGCGGCCACCGAGGTGCAGAACCGGGTCAACCGCGCGCTGCCGCGCCTGCCCGAGGTGGTGCGGCAGATCGGCGTGACGACCGAGAAGAGTTCGCCGAACTTCATCATGGTCGTGCACATGGTGTCGCCGAACGAGAGCTACGACGCCCTGTACCTGCGCAACTACGCCGCGCTGAACGTGCGCGACCAGCTGCTGCGCATCCCGGGCATCGGCACGGTGATCGCGTTCGGCTCGGGCGACTACGCGATGCGCATCTGGCTCGACCCGAACAAGCTGGCCGCGCGCAACCTGACCTCGGCCGACGTCGTCAAGGCGCTGCGCGAGCAGAACGCGCAGGTCGCCGCCGGCGTGGTCGGCGCGCCGCCGTCGCCGGGCCACACCGACTTCCAGCTCGCGGTCAACACGCAGGGCCGGCTGACCACCGAGGAGCAGTTCGCCGACGTGATCGTCAGTGCCGACACGCGCGACGGCTCGCTGGTGCGCGTGAAGGACATCGGGCGCGTCGAGCTGGGCCCGAACACCTATGCGCTCGGCTCGCTGCTGAACAACAAGGAGGCCGCCGCGATCGGCATCTTCCAGGGCCCGAACTCGAACGCGCTGGCGCTCTCCGACGCCGTGCGCTCGACGATGGAGGAGCTGAAGAAGGACTTCCCGCCCGGCGTCGACTACACCATCGTCTACGACCCGACGCGCTTCGTGCGCACCTCGATCGAGAAGGTCGTCTCGACGCTGTTCGAGGCCATCCTGCTGGTCGTGCTGGTGGTGGTGGTGTTCCTGCAGACCTGGCGCGCCTCGATCATCCCGCTGCTGGCGGTGCCGGTGTCGGTGGTCGGCACCTTCGCGGTGCTGCTCGCGCTCGGCTTCTCGATCAACACGCTGACGCTGTTCGGGCTGGTGCTGTCGATCGGCATCGTGGTCGACGACGCGATCGTGGTGGTCGAGAACGTCGAACGCAACATCGAGGCGGGCCTGAGTCCGCGCGACGCCGCGGTGCACGCGATGCACGAGGTCTCGGGCCCGATCATCGCGATCGGCCTGGTGCTGTGCGCGGTGTTCGTGCCGCTGGCCTTCGTGGCCGGCCTGGAAGGCCAGTTCTACCGCCAGTTCGCGGTGACGATCGCGATCTCGACGGTGATCTCGGCGTTCAACTCGCTGACGCTCTCGCCGGCGATGGCGGCGATCCTGCTGCGCCCGCACGACGCGCCGAAGGACTGGCTGACGCGCGGCATGGACCGCGTGTTCGGCGGCTTCTTCCGCTGGTTCAACCGCTTCTTCAAGCGCAGCTCGGAGGGCTACTCGGGCGGCGTCACGGCGATCGTCGCGAAGCGCAAGACCATCGCGCTGGCGATCTACGCGGTGCTGCTGGGCGTCGCGGTGCTGCTGTTCCTGCGCGTGCCACCGGGCTTCGTGCCGCAGCAGGACAAGCAGTACCTGATCGGCATCGCGCAGCTGCCCGAGGGCGCCAGCCTGGCGCGCACGACCGAGGTGATCGAGCGCCTGTCGACGATCGCCAAGGGCGTGCCGGGCGTGCGCGACTCGGTGGCCTTCCCCGGCCTGTCGATCAACGGCTTCACGGCGGCGCCGAACGCCGGCATCGTGTTCTTCGGCCTGGAGGAGTTCGAGAAGCGCAAGACGCCGGACCTGAGCGCCGACGCGATCGTCGGCCAGATCAACATGCGCATCGGCGCGATCCAGGACGCGTTCCTGTTCGTGCTCTCGCCGCCGCCGGTCAACGGGTTGGGCAACGCGAGCGGCTTCAAGCTGCAGGTGCAGGACCGCGCCTCGCTCGGCGAGGGCGCGCTGCAGGGCGTCGTGAACCAGCTGATGGGGCGCGTCTACGGCAATCCGAACGGCGGCATCACGCAGTTCTTCAGCAACTACCAGATCAACGTGCCGCAGCTGTACGCCAACGTCGACCGCACGAAGGCCAAGCAGATGGGCGTCAGCCTGTCCGACGTCTACGACACGATGCAGACCTACCTGGGCTCGCTGTACGTCAACGACTTCAACCGCTTCGGCCGCACCTTCCAGGTCATCGTGCAGGCCGACGCAGCCTACCGCGGCCGTGCCGAGGACATCGGCCAGCTGAAGGTGCGCAACAGCCGCGGCGAGATGGTGCCGCTGGCGGCGCTGATGACGGTCGAGCCGACCTTCGGCCCCGGGGCGGTGACGCGCTACAACGGCTTCTACGCCGCCGACCTGAACGGCGCGCCCAAGCCGGGCGTCAGCTCCGGCCAGGCGCAGGCCGAGATGGAAAAGCTGCTCGCCGAGACGCTGCCGCGCGGCATGAGCTACGAGTGGACCGAGCTGGTCTACCAGGAGAAGATCGCCGGCAACACGATGGTCTACATCTTCCCGCTGTGCGTGCTGCTGGTGTTCCTGGTGCTCGCGGCCACGTACGAGAGCTGGACGCTGCCGCTGGCGATCATCCTGATCGTGCCGATGTGCATCCTCTCGGCGATGGCGGGCGTCTGGATCAGCGGGCTGCTCGGCGCGCCGGGGGACAACAACATCTTCACCAAGGTCGCGCTGGTGGTGCTCGTGGGCCTCGCCTGCAAGAACGCGATCCTGATCGTCGAGTTCGCGAAGGACCTGGAGAGCAAGGGCGAGAAGATGATGCACGCGATCGTGCATGCCACGCGCATGCGGCTGCGCCCGATCCTGATGACCTCGATCGCCTTCATCGCCGGCGTGATCCCGCTCGTGCTGTCCACCGGCGCCGGCGCCGAGATGCGCCGCGCGATGGGCATCGCGGTGTTCTCCGGCATGCTGGGCGTGACCTTCTTCGGCCTGTTCCTGACCCCGGTGTTCTACGTCGTGCTGCGCAAGCTGACGGAGCGGCGCCGCGATGCGGCGGCCCACGCGCACGCCGAGGCCCTGGCCCGCGGAGGCGACCATGCGTGAACGTTCCCTGATCGCCGCCGCCGCGCTGGCGCTGCTGGCCGGCTGCGCGAGCGGCCCGGACTACCAGGCACCGCCCTCGACGCTGGAAGCCACCTTCGTCAGCCCGGCCGCGGCCGGCGAGCCGCCCGCCGCGTTCTGGCGCGGCTTCGCCGATCCGCTGCTGGATGCGCTGATCGCCGACGCGATGCGCGCCAACGCCGACGTGCGCAGTGCGCAGGCCCGGCTGCAGGAAGCGCGCGCCAATGCCGGCGTGGCCGACGCGGACCGGCTGCCGACGCTGACGCTTGGCGCCGGCGCCGGCCGCGCGCGCCAGTTGGTCGGCACCGAACTCGTGACGGACAACTACCTCTCCGCCTCGGCCGCGTTCAACTGGGAGCTGGATTTCTTCGGCCGCGCCCGCCGTGCCAGCGAGTCGGCCGCCGCGCAGGTGCAGGCCAGCGAGGCCGGCGTGCTGGCAGCACAGCGCCTGGTGGGCGCCGAGGTCGCGACGCAGTACCTCGGCTACCGCGCGCTGCAGCAGCGGCTGGTCGTCGCGCAGGAATCGCTGGTCAACCAGCGCGAGTCGCAGCGCATCGTCAAGTCGCGCGCCGACCTCGGGCGCGGCACGCCACTGGACGTGGCGCGCGCCAACGCGCTGGTCGAGACCACCGAGGCGAGCATTCCGGCACTGCAGGCCGCGCTGGAGCGCACCGCGTTCCGCCTCGCCACGCTGACCGGGCGCAGTCCGCGCGCGACGCTGACGGCGCTGGCCGAGACGAAGCCGCTGCCCAGCCTGCCGGTGGTGCCGGCGGCAGGACTGGCGGCCGGCACGCCGCAGCAGCTGCTGGAGCGCCGGCCCGACATCCGCGTCGCCGAGCGCCAGCTGGCCGCGGCCACCGCGGCGATCGGCGTCACCCGCGCCGACCTGTACCCGCGCATCAGCCTGCTCGGCCTGCTCGGGTTCACCAGCACCCGCGCGGCGGACCTGTTCGACGCCAGCAGCCGCACCGGCAACCTGGGCGCCAGCCTGAGCTGGACGGCACTCGACTTCGGCCGCGTGCGCAACCGCATCGGCGCCAGCGAGGCCCGGGCGCAGCAGGCGCTGGTGCAGTGGGAGCAGACGGTCCAGCTGGCACTGGAGGAAACCGAAGGCGCACTCGCGCAGTACACGCGCAACGTGCAGCAGGCGGCTCGGCTCGAGAACGCGGCCCGCGAGTCCGCCGAGGCGGCGCGCCTGGCGCGCGTGCGCTACGAGGCCGGTGCCTCCGACTTCCTGACCGTGCTGGACGCCGAGCGCAGCCTGCTCGCGGCGCGCGACGCGCTGGTGCAGGCCCAGCAGGGCAGCCTGGCCGGGCTGGTGGCGGTGTACCGCGCGCTGGGCGGCGGCTGGGCGCTGCCCGCCTGATCCTGCCGCCGCCGGCGGCTCAGGCCGCCGGCCCGTGGTGGTTGAAGGTGTAGGCGCCGACCAGGCGCTGGCCGTGTTCGTCGACCGCCAGCAGCTCGCAGCGCTCGGAGCCGCTCGTCAGGGTTCGCAGGCGCGCGGCCGACACCACGGCCACGACTTCGCCCGCGTCCGGGTCGAACGGGATGTCCTCGCTGCGCAGCACGGGCGTGCCGTCGCCGGGGTACAGCAGCATGTCCAGCCGGCGGACGCCGGCCAGCGACGCATCCAGGCGGCTGACCACCAGGTCGTCGCCCGGCTCGACGTGGCAGTCCACGCCCGTCCCGGGCGCCACGCGGTACTGTCGCAGCTGCAGGCCGCGCTCGGCCAGGCGTTGCACGAAGCCCGCGCCGACCACCGCGGCGACCAGACCGGCCCCGAACGCCTGCCGCACCCCGGCGCCGAGCGCGACGAGGGCATCGAGCTCGGCGCCGCAGGCCTCGCAGCCGAACAGGTGCTCGTCGACCGCCGCAGTGGCGGCCTCGTCCAGCTCGCCGAGCCAGTAGGCCAGCAGCGTCTGCGCGTCCAGCGGCGCGCGGCAGATGGGTGCGCTCACGGCCGTGCCCCCTCGACGCAGCCGCGCAGCCGGGCCAGGCCGCGGTGCCGGATCACGCGCACGTTGCCGGCGCTCAGGCCGATCAGCGAACCGACCTCCTCGGCGGTGCGCTCCTCGTAGAAGCTCAACACGATCACGCTGCGTTCGCGCTCGGCCAGGCGGCCCAGGCAGTCGGCCACGCGGTGCTGGTCGAGCGACGGCACTGGGGCGACTTCCGCCGCGGGCAGCTGCTCCGCCGCCTCCGCGAGCAGCCGCTCGTGCTGCAGCTCGCCGCGCTGCCACTCGTGCAGCACCATGCGGCAGGTGCCGAACACGAACGAGACGATGCGGTCCGGCTCGCGCACCTTGCCGTCGCGCAGCTGCTCGAGCACGCGCAGCAGCACCAGTTGCGCCAGGTCGGACGCGGCATGGGCGTCGCGCAGGTGGCGCAGGCCGTAGCGGCGCACGCGCGGCGCGAACACGCGGCACAGCGCGGCCTCGGCGTCGGCGTCCAGCGCCGGCGCGGCCAGCGCGATGCGCCGCGCGGCAGCGGCGGCAGCGGCATCGGCAGCGTCGGCCGGCAGCACGAGCCCGGTGTCGTCCATGGGGCGGCAGCATAGCCGTTGTAACGCCCGGCCGGTCCGGCGACACATCCTGCTCCCAACACCCCTTCGAGGAGCTTTCCGATGATCACCAACTCCGACAGCGGCACGAACGTGCACGAGATCGCCGACGGCATCTACCGCATCCATACCCCGGTGCGGCTGCCCGACTTCAGTTTCAACTTCAACCAGTACCTGGTCGTGGACGACGAGCCGCTGCTGTTCCACACCGGTCCGCGCGCGATGTTCCCGCTGGTGCACGAGGCCGTCGCCGCCGTGCTGCCGGTGCAACGGCTGCGCCACGTGGCCTTCTCGCACGTCGAGGCCGACGAGTGCGGCTCGCTGAACCAGTGGCTCGCCGCCGCCCCGCAGGCCGCGCCGCTGTGCAGCCAGGTGGCCGCGATGGTGTCGGTGACCGACCTGGCCGACCGGGCGCCGCGCGCCGCGGCCGATGGCGAACCGATCACGCTCGGCCGGCACCGGCTGCGCTGGATCGACACGCCGCACCTGCCGCACGGCTGGGACAGCGGCCTGCTGTTCGACGAGACCACCGCGACGCTGTTCTGCGGCGACCTGTTCACCCAGCCCGAGGATGGTGGCGTGGCGCTGTCGCGCGGCGACATCCTGGGACCCAGCGAGGCGTTCCGGGCGCCGCTCGACTACTTCGCCCACGCGCCGCAGACCGGCGCGCACCTGGCGCGCCTCGCCGCATTGCGGCCCGGCACGCTCGCCTGCATGCACGGCAGCGCCTGGCAGGGTGACGGCGCGGCGCTGCTGCGCCATCTCGCGGAGGCGATCGGCGCGCGCTGAGCGGCGCCGGCTCGGGCCCCGCCGGCGCAAGCGGCGACGCCGCGTTCAGGGATTCAGCGCGCTGTAGTTGACCGGTTGGAACTGGTAGCCCGTGCCCTGGGTGGCCAGGTGGCCGATGCCGGGGAAGGACAGGTGCGCCGCGCCGATCCAGTAGCCGCCCCGCGCCGCCGCCGCGAACGCCTTGCGGCGCTGCGCCAGCGCGGCCTTCGAGTCGGTGTCGAACTGGATCGTCACCGCGGGCGTCGCGAACTGGACCGCCGCCACGTGCATCAGGTCGCCCCACAGCACCAGCTTCTGGCCCTTGCTCTCGATCACGTAGTTGCGGTGGCCCTTGGTGTGGCCGTGTGTCGCGATGCTGCTGATGCCGGGCACCAGCTCGCCGTCCTGCTCGATCGCCTTGAAGCGGCCGGCGTCGACGTACGGCTTGAGCGACGCCATCGCCCCCTGGAAGAAGCCCTTGGACTCCTTCGCCGCGGCATCCAGGTTGGCCTGGCTGAGCCAGAAGTCGGCGTCGCGCTGGTCGGCGCGCACGACGGCATTGGCGAACACCGGCTTGCCGTCGGCCGCCAGGCCGCCGACGTGGTCCGGGTGCATGTGGGTGATGTAGATCTCGTCGACCTGCTCGGGCTGGTAGCCCGCGGCCTTCAGGTTGGCGACCAGCTTGCCGAGCGTGGGGCCGAACAGGCTGCCCGCGCCGGCGTCGATCAGCACCAGCTTGCCGCCGGTGTTGACGAGGTAGCCGTTCACCGAGGTCTCGACCGGCGTCGCCAGGCGCCAGCGCGCCAGTGCCGACTCGACCTTCTTCGGCGTCGTGCCGGTGAGCAGCTTCTCGACATGCAGGCCGACCGTGCCGTCCGACAGCGCGGTGACCTCGATGTCGCCGAGCATCATGCGGTACCAGCCGGGGGCCTGGCCCTTCTGTTGCGGAGCGCCGGCCTGGGCGGCGAAGGCGGCGGCGAGCAGCAGCGCCGCGGCCATCGAGCGTCGGATCATCACGTGACTCCTGGTCGTCTACGGGGACGCGCAGGATACGGCGATCCGGGAAAGTGTGCTCAGGCCGCCTCGAACTTGAACACCGCCACGCTGGCCATCAGGTTCGGCCAGCCGCGCACCACGGCGCCGTCCTGGATGCCGAAGGCGTCCAGGATGCGCAGCGACTCCTTGCGCGCCAGCACCTCGAAATCGGCATAGGTGCCGACGCGGATGTTCGGCGTGTCGTACCACTCGTAGGGCAACGCCTTGGTCACAGGCATGCGGCCGGTGGCCACGCGCAGGCGGTTCGGCCAGTGCGCGAAGTTCGGGAAGCTGACGATGCCGATGCGGCCCACGCGCGCGGTTTCGCGCAGCATCCGTTCGGTGTTGCGCAGGTGCTGCAGCGTGTCCAGCTGCAGCACGACGTCGAAGCTGTTGTCGTCGAACATCGCCAGCCCCTCCTCGAGGTTGAGCTGGATGACGTCCACGCCGCGCTGCGCGCAGGCCAGCACGTTGGCGTCGTCGACGTCGACACCGTAGCCGCTGCAGCCGCGCTGCTGCTTCAGCAGCGCGAGCAGCGCGCCGCTGCCGCAGCCGAGGTCGAGCACCCGCGCGCCGGGTGGCACGAGCTCGGCGATCAGCTCCATGTCCTTGCGTTCGCTCATGTCTGCCCCCGGTCCGGCGATGTCGCCGGCCCGCCCCCCGCGGGGGCCTCGCCCGGCTTCGGGCGGCCGGGCGCCGGGCTCGTGGCTGTCTGCCCCCGGTCCGGCGCAGGCGCCGTGTCGGCCGACAGATCCTTCGCGAGGTTGTCGAAGCAGGCGCGCAGCACGCCGTGGTAGCGCGGGTCCTCGAGCAGGAAGGCGTCGTGGCCGTGCGGCGCATCGATCTCCGCATAGCTGACCGGCAGCCGGTTGTCGACCAGCGCCTTGACGATCTCCCGCGAGCGGTCCGGCGCGAAGCGCCAGTCGGTCGTGAAGCTGACGACGAGGAAGCGGCAGCAGGCCGCCGCGAATGCCCGCGCGAGGTCGCCGCCGTGCTCGCGCGCCGGGTCGAAGTAGTCCAGCGCACGCGTGATCAGCAGGTAGGTGTTGGCGTCGAAGTAGTCGCTGAACTTGTCGCCCTGGTAGCGCAGGTAGCTCTCGATCTCGAACTCGATCTCCTGCGTGCTGTAGCCGAGCTGGCCGTTGCGCAGGCTGCGGCCGAACTTCTCGGCCATCGCGTCGTCGGACAGGTAGGTGATGTGGCCGATCATGCGCGCCACGCGCAGCCCGCGCTTGGGCACCACGTCGTGCTCGTAGTAGTGGCCGCCGTGGAAGTCCGGGTCGGTCACGATGGCGCGCCGCGCGACCTCGTTGAAGGCGATGTTCTGCGCCGACAGGTTGGGCGCCGTCGCCACCGCGATGCACTGGCGCAGCCGGCGCGGCTGGCGCAGCGCCCACGAGAGCGCCTGCATGCCGCCCAGGCTGCCGCCGATCACCGCCGCCAGTTGACCGATCCCCATGCGGTCCAGCAGGCGGGCCTGCGCGTCGACCCAGTCCTCCACCGTGACGACCGGGAAGTCCGCGCCCCAGGCACGCCCGGTGGCCGGGTTCGGCTGCATCGGGCCGGTCGAGCCGAAGCACGAGCCGGGGTTGTTCACGCCGATCACGAAGAAGCGGTCGGTGTCCAGCGGCTTGCCGGGGCCGACCAGGTTGTCCCACCAGCCCTCGCTGCGGGGCTGGTCGGCGTAGCTGCCGGCAACGTGGTGCGACGCGTTCAGCGCGTGGCACACCAGCACCGCGTTGCTCCGGTCGGCGTTCAGCGTGCCGTAGGTCTCGTAGACCAGCGTGTAGTCCGCGAGCGTCGCGCCGCTCTTCAGCGGCAGCGGCTCGGCGAAATGCGCCGTTTGCGGTTCGACGATGCCCAGCGATCCCATGAGGCCCCAAATGAACACACCCGGCGCCGCCAGAAAGCGGAGCGCCGGGTGCGCATCCTCTCTTTAGCGGAATTTATAGAGCGCTCGCAAGCCGGAACAAATCAGCGCTGGAGACAAGTATATCGGCTGTGCCGTGACCGAATTGGCGGGGCGCGTTGCCGCAAGTATCACTTCTATCGGAATCAAATATATCATTTCGTCATTCGCAGCCCAGATCGCCTTCACCACAGGCACTGCCACAGAGGAATGACCATGAATCTCCATCGACTCCCCGTCAGGGCCAAGCTGGCCGCAGGATTCGGCACACTCGCCGCGCTCGTCGTCGCGGTGTCGGCACTGTCCATCCGGGCACTGGGGGACGGCCACACCCACTTTGCCGGCTACGTCAACGACATCGCCGTGCGCATCACGCTGGCCAACGACGTGCTCGATGCCACCAATGCCCGCGCCATCGGCGCGCGCAACCTGGTCCTCGTGAGCGGGGTGGCCGACCGCGAGGCCGAACGCGCCGCCACCGTGGCCGCGCACGAGAAGGTCGGCCGCAGCATCGCCAAGCTGAAGGAGATGATTGCCAACGCGCCGTCCTCGAGCGAGCAGGAGCGCCAGCTGGCCGCCGAGATCGAGCGCGTCGAGACGCTCTACAGCCCGGTGGCGCTGGGCATCGTCTCGCTGGCCCTGGATGGCAAGCGCGACGACGCCGTCGCGAAGATGAACGTCGACTGCCGGCCGCTGCTGGCCAAGCTGCTGGACGCCTCCAACCGCTACATCGACTACGCCGTCGCGCAGAGCAAGGCACAGGTGAACGCTGCCGACGCCGCCTATGCCTTCAACCGCAACGTGATGATCGGGGCCTGCGTCGTCGCGATCGGACTGGCCGCCGCGCTCGCGCTGCTGATCACCCGCGGCCTGACGCGCTCGCTCGGCGCCGAACCGGCCCAGCTCGGCGACGCGGCGCGCCGCGTCGCCGAGGGCGACCTGGGCCCCGTGCCGGGCGCCGACACCGCGCCGGCCGGCAGCGTGCTCGCCTCGCTGGCGAACATGCAGCAGGCCCTGGCGCGCGTGGTCGGCCAGGTGCGCAATGCCTCCGACTCGATCGCCACCGGCTCGGCCGAGATCGCCACGGGCAACGCCGACCTCTCTCAGCGCACCGAGGAGCAGGCCTCCAATCTGCAGCAGACCGCCGCCTCGATGGAGCAGATGAATTCGACGGTCAAGAACAACGCCGACACGGCCCGCCAGGCCAACCAGCTCGCCGGCTCCGCCAGCGCCGCCGCCGAGCGGGGCGGTGCGGTCGTCGGCCAGGTGGTCGCCACGATGGACGACATCAGCGCCAGCTCCCGCAAGATCGCCGACATCATCGGCGTGATCGACGGCATCGCGTTCCAGACCAACATCCTGGCGCTGAACGCCGCGGTGGAAGCGGCCCGCGCCGGCGAGCAGGGCCGCGGCTTCGCGGTCGTGGCCAGCGAGGTGCGCAACCTCGCGCAGCGCAGCGCCGAGGCCGCCAAGGAGATCAAGGCGCTGATCGGCGACTCGGTGGACAAGGTCGAGACCGGCTCCAAGCTGGTCGACGCCGCCGGCAAGACGATGGAAGAGATCGTGCAGTCGGTGAAGCGGGTGACCGACATCATGAGCGAGATCACCGCGGCGAGCCTCGAGCAGTCGTCGGGCATCGAGCAGGTGAACCAGGCGATCGCGCAGATGGACCAGGTGACCCAGCAGAACGCGGCGATGGTCGAGGAGACGACGGCTGCCAGCGGCGCGCTGGCGGAGGAGACCAACCTCCTGCAGTCGAACATCTCGCAGTTCCAGCTGTCGGGTGGCGGCCGTCCGGCCGGGGTGCGACAACCGGTGCAAACGCCGCGGCAGGTCTCGCGACCGGCGCGCGCGGGCAGTCCGGTGGCCCCTTCTCGAGGTGGGCGCAGCAAGCAGGCCACTGCTCTCAAGCTGGATGCGGCAGCCGAGGAGAAGTCCTGGGAAGAGTTCTAGGATCGCAGCATGCGGGGCGGGCATGCGGGACAAGCGCCCGCGTATGCTCGCCCGACCGGCAGATGCCATCCGGATTGCGGGGTTTCCTATTCGGCCTTGATGTTTGCGGCCTTGATGATCGGCCCCCACTTTTCGTGTTCGGTGCGGATGAGCTTGTCGAGGGCTTGAGGAGAGCTTCCCTCGGGCGTGGCGCCGATCTTCTTCAGCCGTTCACGCATGGCCTCGGTCTTGAGCACGGCGATGCAGTCGTTTGCGATCTTGGTCGCGAGGTCAGGCGGCATGTTTCCGGGCCCCAGAAGCGCCCACCAGACGGAGGAATCGTAACCCGGCACGCCGGCTTCGGCGAAAGTCGGCACGTCGGGCAGGAACGGTGAGCGTGTCGCCGTCGTGACGCCGAGGGCGCGCACGTTGCCGCTTGCGACCTGGCCCACCGTCTCGGGCATGTTGTTCAAGGCCATGGGAATGTGTCCGCCCAGCAGGTCATTCAAGGCCGGGCTGCCGCCGCGGTAGGCCACGACACGCATGTCGATCTTGGCGAGCGCCTTCAGCAACTCGCCTGCCAGATGTGTCGACGTGCCGACGCCGGCCATGCCGTAGTTGAGCGCGCCGGGGCGTGCGCGGGCTTCGGCCAGCACGTCGCCCAGCG
>JAHBZL010000040.1 GCA_019635485.1 Piscinibacter sp.
GAGCGAAGCGCAGACCGCCCGGCTCCGCGCGCCGCCACCCGCCCGGGTGCGGCTCGGTTCGCTCGAACCCTCGCAGGAAGCAGCCGTCCAAGGGCCGCTCGGGGCCGAGAGCGGCCTTTGATGCCCTGCCGGCGATGCGCCGAATGACCCGATCCATCACGTCCTCTTCTGGTACACGACGTCGAACCACACCGAGACGATGAGCACGATGCCGATGAAGATCTGGCGCATCGGGCTGGAGACGTCCAGCAGCACCATGCCGTTGTCCAGCGTCTGGATCAAGAGAGCCCCCAGCACCGCCCCGGGCACCGAGCCCGTGCCGCCGGCGAACGAGGTGCCGCCGATCACCGCCGCCGAGATCACGTACAGCTCGGCGAGCTGGCCGATCGAGTTGGCGCCCGAGCCGAGGCGGGCGGTGGTGATGATCGCGGCCACCGCCGCCAGCACGCCGGTCAGCATGAACAGCGACCAGACCAGCCAGGTCGTCGGCAGGCCCGACAGCAGCGCCGCCTCGGGGTTGCCGCCGTAGGCGAACACGTAGCGCCCGTAGCGCGTGCGCTGCGCGACGAAGGTCATGAACGCGACGATCGCGAGCAGGATCAGCACCGGGACGCCGATGCCGCGGCCGCGCGGGTTGCCGGCCTCGTCGACATTGGTGAAGTCCGGCGCCAGGCACATGGTCCAGATGAACGCCGCGATCGCCGCGCACAGCAGCGCGCTCTTCAGCGCGTCGACCCAGACGGGCGGCGGCTCGAGGCCGTAGCGGCGCTGGTCGCGCCGCACGGTCCAGGCGTGCCAGACGACCCAGCTCGCGGCCAGCAGCCCGAGCACGATGCTCGCGGCCACGCCGATCGCGCCGTTCACGCCGCCGCCCAGCGCCTGGTAGGTTGGGTGCAGCGGTGCGAGCGTCTGGCCGTCGCTGACCAGGAAGGCCGCGCCGCGGAACATCAGGTAGCCGGCCAGCGTGACGATGAAGGCCGGAATGCGCATCACCGAGACCAGCGCACCCTGCAGCGCCCCGACCAGCGCGCCGAGCGCCAGCGCGGCGCCGATGCTGGCCACCCAGCCGAGCGTCGAGTCCGGCGGGAAGGCGCGTGTCTGCACCCAGGCCGCCGCCATGCCGCTGAAGGCCAGCAGCGAGCCGACCGACAGGTCGATCTGGCGCGCGACGATCACGTACACCATGCCGCAGGCCATCACCGCGATCACGCAGGTCTGGATCGACAGGTTGTAGAGGTTCTCCGGGGAGAGGAACAGGCCCCCCGTCATCACGTTCAGCACGATCGCGATGACGACCAGCGCGGCGACCATCGACGTCAGCCGAGGATCGAGGCGCGCTCGCGCAAGCAGACCCGACAGCATTCGGACTCCTGGGGTGGGGGCGGGGTGGAGAGCCCGCCGGGCAGGCCCGGCGGGCGAGGGCGCGACGAAGGACTACTTGCAGGCCGGCGGCGCCTTGGCCGCGTCGACCCCGGCGCAGACCTCCTCCTTGGTGATCCACTTCGCGTCGATCACGGTCTTCAGGTTGGCCTTGGTGATCGGGATCGGCGCGAGCAGGATGGCCTGCTGCGGGATCTTCTTGCTGCCGTCCTTGAAGATCGTGGTGTTGGCGGGCTTCTTCTTCGCGACCAGCGCGGCGGCGACCTCGCCGGCCACCTTGCCGAGCTCGCGCGAGTCCTTCCAGACCGAGACGGTCTGCTCGCCGCGCGCGACGCGGTTCAGCGCCGCCTTGTCGCCGTCCTGGCCCGAGACCGGGATGCCGACCATGTTGTGCGCCTTCAGCGCCGCGACCACGCCGCCGGCGGTGCCGTCGTTGGAGGCGACCACCGCGTCGACCTTGCCGCCGGTCTTCGTCAGGATCTGCTCCATGTTCTTCTGCGCGTTCTCCGGCGCCCAGCCGTCGGTGTACTGCTCGCCGACGTTCTTGATGTCGCCCTTCTTCATCGCCGCGTCCAGCACCTCCTGCTGGCCGCCGCGCAGGAAGTCGGCGTTCGGGTCGGTGGCCGCGCCCTTGATGAACACGTAGTTGCCCTTGGGCTGGACCTTGAACACCTCGCGCGCCTGCATGCGGCCGACCTCGACGTTGTTGAAGGTGAGGTAGGTGACGTCCTTGTCCTGGATCAGGCGGTCGTACGCGATCACCGGGATGCCGCGCTGCTTGGCCTTCTGCACCGAGGGCAGGATCGCGTCCTGGTCCCAGGCGAGGATGATCAGCGCCTTGGCGCCCTTGGTGATCAGGCTCTCGACGTCGGCGGCCTGCTTCTCGGCCGAGCCGGCCGCGTCGGCGCTGATGTACTTCAGCCCGGCCTTTTCGAGTGCGGCCTTGATGGCGGCCTCGTCGGTCTTCCAGCGCTCCTCCTGGAAATTGGACCAGGACACGCCGACGGTCTCGCCGGCGGCCCGGGCGGCCTGGGTCGCGGTCAGGACGCCGGTGGCGACCAGGACCGCTGCAACGATCGGTTTGCAGTTCATGTTGTCTCCGTGTAGTCGCGCGCCCGCCGATGGGTCGAACGATCGGTCGATCGTTCCCGCCGGGCATCTGCGGGACGCGTCTCGCCCCCGCGGACTGCAGGCGGGAGCGAACGATGCCGGCGGTGGTGAGGGGTGTGATGCGGGTGGTGGGCCTCTCAGAAGTAGCTGTTGACGAGCGCCTCGAGCGCCTCCTGGCGCCCGGAGCGCGGCCGCGGCTCGATCGATTCCTTGTCGACCAGGGCGGCGAGGTCCGCGAGGGACCGCTTGCCGCCGAGGATGCCGCGACCGAGCTTGCCGTCCCATCCGGAGTAACGCTGGCGCAGTTGTTGAGCGAGCGCACCGTCGGCGATCATCTTCTCGGCTATGAGCAGCGCGTGCGCGCACAGGTCCATCGCCTCGGCGTGCGCGATGACCAGGTCGTCCGGGTCGATCGACTGGCGGCGCAGCTTGGCGTCGAAGTTCAGCCCGCCGGTCGTGAAGCCGCCGCCCTGCAGGATGTGGAACAGCGCCAGGGCCACCTGCGGCAGGTTGTTGGGGAACTGGTCGGTGTCCCAGCCGAGCAGTTCGTCGCCGCGGTTCATGTCGATCGAGCCGAAGATGCCCAGCGCCTGCGCCAGCGAGATCTCGTGCTCGAAGGTGTGGCCGGCCAGCAGCGCGTGGTTGGCCTCGATGTTGACCTTGATCTCCTTCTCGAGGCCGTGCGCCTTCAGGAAGCCGAACACCGTCGCGACGTCGTAGTCGTACTGGTGCTTGGTGGGCTCGGCCGGCTTCGGCTCGATCAGGATCGTGCCCTTGAAGCCGAGCTTGTGCTTGTGCTCGACGACCAGGTTCATGAAGCGGCCGAGCTGCGCCAGCTCGCGCTTCAGGTCGGTGTTCAGCAGCGTCTCGTAGCCCTCGCGCCCGCCCCACAGCACGTAGTTCTCGCCCTTCAGCTCGTGCGTCAGTTCGAGCACGTTCTTCACCTGCGCGGCGGCATAGGCGAACACCTCGGGATCGGGGTTGGTCGCCGCGCCGGCCATGTAGCGCCGGTTCGAAAAGAGGTTCGCCGTGCCCCACAGCAGCTTCACGCCGGTGGCGGCCATCTTCTTCTCGAACAGCTCGCCGATGCGGCGCACGTTCAGGTTCGATTCGCGCAGCGTCGCGCCCTCGGGGGCGATGTCGCGGTCGTGGAAGGTGAAGTAGGGCGCGCGCAGCAGCCGGAACAGGTCGAACGCCACCTCGGCCTTCTGGCGCGCCTGCGCCATCGGGTCGCCGCCGGCGGCGTGCCAGGGGCGCTGGAAGGTGTCGCCGCCGAACGGGTCGCTGCCCGGCCAGACGAAGCTGTGCCAGTAGCACACCGCGAAGCGCAGCTGGTCCTCCATGCGCCGTCCCAGCACCAGGCGGTCCGGCTCGTACCAGCGGTAGCCGAGCGGCCGCTGCGCGCTCGGCTTGAAGCGGGGACCGGCGAAGCGCAGCGGCTCCTGCAGCGTGAAGTAGCCGCTGCCGGCGGCGGGAGAGGCGGTCTTGCGCTTGGGTTTGGACTTGGCCATGGGGTGCAGGGTGTCGGGGGTGATCAGCGCGCGAAGTCGCGCGCCAGCGGATAGAGGCGCTGCCAGTGGGCATGCCGTTCGCGGTGCAGCGCCACCTGCGCCGCGCGCGGTTCGAAGCTGCGCAGGCGGTGCGCCGGCCGCGCCACGGCCAGCCCTTCGCCGGCGGCCATGCGCGCCAGTCGGGCTGCGCCGAGCGCACAGCCGATGTCGCTCTCGGCCACCTGGTGCAGCGTGATGCCGAGCACGTCGGCGATGATCTGGGCCCAGCGCGGCGAGCGCGCGCCGCCGCCGATCAGCGCCGCTTCGTGCAGCTCGGTGCCGGCGGCGGCGAGCGACTGCTGCGCGTCGGCCAGCGCGTAGGCCACGCCTTCCAGCACCGCACGCGTCAGGTCGGCACGCGTGGTCTCTGCGGCCAGGCCGAGGAAGCCGCCGCGCACGCGGGTGTCGTTGTGCGGCGTGCGTTCGCCGGACAGATAGGGCGCGAACCAGACCGGGCTGGGCGCATCGGGTGCCGCCTCCAGTTCGGCCAGCAACTCGGGCTCGTGCCGCCCGGTCACCTGGGCCCACCAGGCCAGGCTGGAGGCGGCCGACAGCAGCACGCCCATCTGGTGCCAGGTGCCGGGCACGGCGTGGCAGAACGCGTGCACCGCGCGGGCCGGATTGGGGGCGAAGCGGGCAGTGGTGGCCCACAGCACGCCGGACGTGCCGAGCGACACGAAGGCATCGCCCGGGTGCACTGCGCCGACGCCGACGGCGCCGGCCGCGTTGTCGCCCGCGCCGCCGGCGATCAGCGGCACCTGGGTGAAGCCCCAGCGCGCCGCCAGATCCGGCGCGAGCCGGCCGGCCACCTCGCTGCCTTCCACCAGGCGCGGCATCTGGTCCGGCCGCAGGCCGCACGCGGCCAGCGCGTCGGCCGACCAGCGCCGCGCACCGACGTCCAGCCACAGCGTGCCCGAGGCGTCGGACATGTCCTCGGCGTACTCGCCGCTGAGCCGGTAGCGCAGGTAGGCCTTCGGCAGCAGCACCTTCGCGACGCGCTCGAACAGCGCCGGCTCGTGCTTGCGCACCCACAGCAGCTTCGGCGCGGTGAAGCCGGGCATCGCGATGTTGCCGGTCACCGTGCGCAGTGCGGGCCAGCTGCGCTCGAGCTCGGCGCATTCGACGTCGCTGCGGCCGTCGTTCCACAGGATGCAGGGGCGCAGCACGCGGCCCTGCGCGTCCAGCAGCGTCGCGCCGTGCATCTGGCCCGACAGGCCGATCGCCGCGGTGGCGGCCAGCTCGGCCGGGTGGGCGGCATGCAGCGCATCGAGCCCGGCGCAGGTGGCCTGCCACCAGTGCTCCGGGTCCTGCTCGCTGAAGCCGGGCTGCGGGCGGCTCACCACCAGCGGCTGGCTGCTGTGGCCGATGACGTGGTCGTCCTCGCCGACCAGCGCGACCTTCACGCCGGACGTGCCGATGTCGATGCCGAGCGTGATCATGGCAGGTTGTCCTTCAGGAACACGTCGATGCGGATGCGCTCCTGGTCGGGCAGCACCCGCTCGCCGGACAGCGCCGCCAGCGCGAGGCGGCAGGCCGAGCGCATCTCGTGGCCGGCGTCCTGGTTGATGACCGCATCGGCCACGCCGTCGAGCAGCGCGCGGCGCGTGTACGGCGTCAGCTCGTGGCAGACCCAGGTGACGTGGCGGGCGCGGCCGCTGGCGGCCAGCGCCGCGCCGATGCCGCGGTTGCCGGCGCCGATGCTGTACAGGCCGGCGAGGTCCGGCTCGCGCCGCAGCAGCTCCGCGACCAGCGGTTCGGTGCGTTCGGAGCGGTCCTGGCCCTCGATCGGGGCGAGCAGCGTCAGGTGCGGGTGCTCGGCGGCCATCACCTGCTCGAAGCCGAACAGGCGCTCGGCATGGTCGCGCAGCGCGCGGCTGCCCATCACGATGCCGACCCGGCCTTCGCGCGGCCCGATGAAGCGCCCCAGCAGCGTGGCGGCGGTGCGCCCGGCGGCCACGTTGTCGATGCCGACGAAGTGGCTGCGCCGCGCGGTCGGAACGTCCGAGACGAGCGTGACGACCACCGTGCCGTGCGCGGCCAGGTCGTCGATCGCGGCGCGCACCAGCGGGTGGTCCAGCGCCATCACGACGACGGCGTCGACCTGGCCCTGCAGGCCGGCCAGGTGCTGCGCCAGGTCGACCGGCGAGAACACGTCGACGGACTGCACCGCCGCCGCGGCACGCTGTTCGGCCAGCCAGGGCGCGAGCGCCTGGACCTGCTGGCTCAGCAGGCCGACGAAGCTGTTGGTGCCGGCCGGCAGCACCACGGCCAGGCGCGCGCTGCGCTTGCGCGCCAGGCGGGTCGCGGCCGGATCGGGCCGGTAGCCGAGCTGCTCGACGGCCGCATGGACACGCTCGACGGTGCGCGCGCGCACGCCGGCGCGGCCGTGCAGCACGCGGTCGACGGTCGCCAAACTGACGCCGGCGGCGCGCGCGACGTCGTGCAGGCTGGCCCGGGGACTGTGCTCCATGGGACCGATGCTATTGAGGCGAAATGAGGTACGCAACTCATCTGCATCGGATTCGGCTCATGGCTTTCCCGGGGCGGGGAATCCCTGGTGACTTGAGCCAGGGCAAGACACGCGTGCCGCGATCGGCACGGGTCGGGCGCGGCGGCGACCGCGTGGCCGCACCGGCGCGCGCCGCGGTGCGGACCTCAGAGCGTCATCTCGCGCTCGACGTCCTGCGTCTTGCGGCGCGCCAGCGCCAGGTTGGACTTCGCCTTGTCGAGCACGAAGTAGAGGAACACGCCTTCCTTGCGCGACATCGGGCGGATGATGTGGTACTGCTTGCCCAGCGTGATCAGGATGTCGTCGATCACGTCGTTCAGGCCAAGCTGGCGCATCACCTTGGCCTTGGCGCGCACCACCTCGGTGTTGCCGGCGGCGGCGACCTCGAGGTCGACGCCGGCGCCGGCCGAGCCGAGCATCATGCCGCTGTTGGAGTCGACCACCGCGGCGCACATGGCACCGTCGACGGTCAGGAGTTCTTCGAGGCTCTGGCGGATGTTGGCCATGTCAGTCGGTCACTTTCTTCAGTCGAGGGGCAGGAGGCGGGGCGGACTGCCCCTTCGGAAAATCCTTGGCGGTGCCGGCGGGCTCAGGCATGGCCGGCGACCAGTTCGCCGACGCGCAGCCCCATGCGCTGCAGCGTCGGCCAGTCGACGGCGCGGTGCCGCCCGACGGCGACAAACAGCAGCTCCGGGTCGGCCGCGCAGCGGAACACCGCCATCACGCCGTCCGCGTGATAGGTCGCGACGGCGCCGAACTTGCCGAGCGTGCTGAAGTGGGCCTCGTTGCGCACGTGCAGCCGCCAGTGGTCGGCGGCGGCTTCCCAGAGCGACTGGCTGGCCGCGAGCTCGCCGTGCGCGGTCCAGATCATCCCAGCGGCGGCATCGACCACGGCGCAGCCGCGGATGCCCGGTCGCGCGGCGAGCTGCGCGACGGCGTCGGCCAGCGTGGCCTTGTCGATCTTCATGCGCTCGCCAGCGCTCGCTCGGCCTGGGCGAGCTGCGACCAGACCAGACCCAGCAGCACGCTGGTGTCGGTCAGCACCGCGACGATCAGCGCGTGCCGGCCGACCGAGAAGCAGCGCACGACCAGCCGGCCCTGCGTCGATTCGACGACCAGGCAGCGCGGCTCGCCGATGCCGGTCTCGCGGCTGGCAGCCGCGCCGAGCGCACCGATCGAGCTGACGATCGCGGCCAGGCGGTCCGCATCGACGGACTTGCGCTGCGCATGGGCGAGCGAGAAGCCGTCGACGGTCGCGACCAGCACGGCCTGGGCGCCGTCGACGCCGGACAGCAGGTTGCCGGCCGCCTGTTCGGCCTGCGAGGAGAGGGGATGCGTCGGAGTCGAGGTGTTCATCGGGGTGCGGTCGGGTCAGGCGGCCGCCTCGGCCTGGGCGATCACGGCGTCCACGAGCAGCAGCACGTCGCTGCGCTCGCGCACGTCGACCGCCAGGGTGGGGAAGGCGAGTTCGCGCTCGGCCAGCAGGTCGGCGAAGTCGTCCAGCGTCGGCAGCGGGCATTCGAGCGTGCGGCCGACGCCGATCACGCAGTTCATGCCGCGCAGCATGTCGCTGAAGTGGTCCAGGTAGACGCGCAGGTCCGCCAGCGGGTCGGGGCGTGAGTTGTCGATCAGGATGACGAGGCCGAGCGCCTGCGCGGCGATGATCCGCCACATGAAGTCGAAGCGCTGCTGGCCGGGCGTGCCGAACAGCCGGATGCGCACGCCGTCGCCGAGGTCGACATGCCCGTAGTCCAGGCCGACGGTGGTCAGCGCCTTGTCCAGCGAGGCATCGGTGTTGGCGACGTCGGTGACGACGGGCGGAATGTCGCTCAGCGCCGCGATCGCGGTGGTCTTGCCCGCGCCGGGCGTTCCGGTGAAGACGATCTTCAGGTCCATGGGTCAGCGGGGGCCGTGGCCGATGCCCAGCTTGCTGCGCAGGCTGGTGAGCAGGCTGCGGCCGGGGCGCGCGGCGCCGGCATCGGCCGGCGCCGCCGCCGGTGCGGGCGCGCCAGCCACCGCATCGGCCGCGCGCGGCGGGGCCGCGGTGTCGAGCGGTTCGACGCGCAGCAGGGTCGAGTCGATCAGGGTCGAGACGAAGCGGGCGCACTCCTGTTCCTCCACGCCGCTGAGCTGAGAGAGCTCGCGCAGGGAGAGGAAACGCGCCGACATGAAGCTCGCCATGCGCAGGCCGTAGCGCGAGGTCTGCAGCAGGTTCGCGCCGGGCCAGCGGCGCAGGCGGAAGCGCCCGGTCGCGAGCTCGGCCGGCGTGGGGCGTGCGGCCGCGGCAGGTTCGGGAGCCGATGGCCACGGTGCGGGCGCGACGGCACGCGCCGCCGGTGCGGCGCCGACCGGACGCGTTGCGGCCGAAATGGGGATGGCCGCCGAAGTCGCCGGCGCTGCAAGCTGGCGTTCGGCCGCGACCAGTGCCTCGACGAAGGCGTCGAACTGCAGCGGCCGTGCGAGCAGGGTCACGTCGGCCGCGTCCGGGGAACTTTCGGTGACTCGCAGCTGCACCGGCGCGCGCGTCAGGCTGCCGGGGATGGTCGGCGGGTCGTCGGCATCATGGATGTACACGTCGACCGGCGCCTGCGAGACCAGCGACCAGCGGCCGCGCAGCCGATCGCTGCGCACGCCGATGAAGACCTCCAGGCGCAGCAGGTCGTTCTTCGACAGGCCGGCCGGCATGATGCGCAGCGCCGGGCCGCCGTCCGCGTCGACGGGCGGCGCGCTCATCGGTGCACCGGCGCGTCGGCCGCGCGGACCGCGATCGACGTGAATGAGTGAAGCCACTGGAGCATTCGGCGAACGCTTGTTGTTCTTGGAGAAGAAACGACGGCGAAGTCTACGTAGCAATCACTTAGCTTTCTTGTCGATGATTTGTGTCATTGACAGTCGTGTGCGCTTTCACACGGCACTCCTTCGGGCCCGCGCGCGGATGTGTGTTGCGCGGGTGATCGCCGCAAGGAGGCGCGCTGGCGTTCGGGCGCTCCCGAGTGCGGCGAGTGCGGCGGGTGCAGCGCGCCGCCGGGAGACTGCCGCTGGCCCTGGGGTCGGGCCGACGCCGAGATTCGCTCCGGCTAGAGCTGGCCTTCGGTCAGCGTGTCGAGCTGGAAGCGGCCGCTCTTGTCGACCAGCCAGACGTCCAGGTACCTTGTGCCGCCGAGCCGTGTCGGCGCCGGCAGAGGCGAGGCCTGGCGGATCATCTCGCGTACCCGCACGACGACGTCCGGCGCGTGGCTGGGCACGCGCACCATCTGCACGTTGCGCACGTTACCCTGCGCGTCCAGTTCGACCTCCGCGATCACGATGGCGTGGATCAGCGGCGGCAGCTTGCCCTTGTAGATGCGGTCGGCGTACTTCGCGTAGATGTGCCGCGCACCGTCGACCCGGTAGGCCTTGGCGTCGGTGGCCTGGGAGGCCACCGGCAGCGTCTGCGCATGCAGCGCGGGCGCGGCCAGGGCGGCCGCCAGGGTCAGGGCAGACAGCAGTCGCATCGCGCGGCTCCTGGGATGGGCTGCGGCCACTCTGCCCGTGGCGCCGGCGCCGCAGGGGTGAGGAAGTCACGCGGCGCTCCCGCCGCCGTGCCGATTTACCCGGCCGGCGTCGAATCGTGCACACCGACCGCACTGCGGTAGGCGTGCCAGGACGCGTGGCCAAGCACCGGCCCGACCAGCAGCAGCCCGAGGAAGGCCGGCGCCAGCGCCAGCGCCACCAGCAGCGTCAGCGTGGCGCCCCACAGCAGCATCACGCCCGGCTGCGTGAGGCACAGGCGCAGGCTGGTCAATCCGGCGGTGATCGCGTCGGTCTGCCGGTCCAGGATCATCGGCATCGAGACCACGCTGACCGCGAAGATCAGCCCGGCAAAGACGGCGCCGACGCCGAGGTAGGCGACGATGAAGCCGAGGTTGTCCGGGTCGAGCAGCGCCATCAGCGAGCCCTTGAAGTCGGGCATGCCGTCGAAGCTGACCGCGAAGATGACCAGCGACGCGCGCCCCCACAGCATCTCGAGGATCAGCAGCACGCCGCCGAAGATCGCCATCGTGCCGATGCGCGTGTCCCAGGCGGTCAGCGAATCGCCGAAGTCGGGCGGCTCACCGCGCTCCAGCTTGCGGCTCACGTCGTACAGCCCGAGGCACAGGAACGGGCCCATCAGCAGGAAGCCCGCGGACAGCGCGAGCGTCCACGCCGGCGCGTTGCGGAACACGACCAGCAGCAGCCAGCCCATCACCGCGAAGCAGCCGCCGTAGAAGAGTCCGATGCCCGGCGCGCGCCGGAAGTCGGCCCAGCCCAGGCGCAGCCAGCGCACGATGTCGGCGGCCCGCAGCGGCTGCAGCGGCAGGTCGAACACGGTGGGGGGCGGGGGCGCCTCGGCGGGTTCGGTCATGGTCGTCCTCCGGGGTCAATGTTCATCGCGCGGGTGCTGGCTGCGCCAGATCGACCGCAGCAGCCACAGCCCGCCGACCACGGCGCCGCAGAAGCCGAGCAGGCCGAACGCGGGCAGGCCGAACAGCGTCGGCCCGCCGCTGACCGTCATCACGATCGACGAGCCGATGATCAGCGCGGCGATCACGAGTGCGAGCGAGAGCCGGTTCGCGGCACGGTCGATCTGGTCGCCCACGCGCTTCAAGTGCGCGAGCTCGATGTCCAGCTGCAGGTGGCCGTGGCGCAGCCGGCGCAGCAGCCGCGCGACGTCCCGCGGCAGCTGCCCCGCGCCGTCCAGCACCCGGCGCAGGCCGCCCCAGGCACGCTGCCCGAGCGCGCGCGGCTGATAGCGGGCCCGCACCACCTGGCGCAGCAGCGGCAGCGCCTCGCCGGCCATGTGGAAACCCGGGTCGAGCCCGCGGCCCATGCCTTCCAGCGAGATGAAGGCCTTGATCAGCAGCGCCAGGTCGGCCGGCAGCGCGAGCCGGTGTTCGCGCAGGATCGTGGTCACGTCGGCGAGCATCTGGCCGAGGTTCAGCTCGGCCAGCGGCGTGCCGTGGTACTGGTCGACGAAGGCCTCGATCTCGCCCTCGAGCTGCGCCAGCGCGGCGCCGTGGTCGTTGCCGGCCCAGTCGAGCAGCACGTCGGCCACCGGCTGCGGCTCGCTCTGCACGAGGCCGAGCAGCAGCTGCAGCAGTTCCTCGCGGCGCCGCGCCGAGAGGCGGCCGACCATGCCGAAGTCGATGAAGGCGAGCCGGTTGCCCGGCAGGTAGAACACGTTGCCCGGGTGCGGATCGGCGTGGAAGAGGCCGTCCTCGACGATCATCTTCAGCACCGCCTGGGCGCCGCGCCGGGCCAGCAGCACCCGGTCCAGCCCTTCGCGCGTCACGCGCTCCAGGTCCTCGCCGGGAATGCCGTCCACGAAGTCCTGCACGTTGACGCGCTCGCGCGTGTGAACCCAGTGCACCCGCGGGATCTGCACGTGCGGCAGCACGGCGAGGTTGGCCGCGATGCGCTCGGCATGGCGGCATTCCGCGCCCAGGTCCAGCTCGCGCCGCAGCGAGCGGCCGAACTCGCGCACCAGCTGGCGCGGCCGGTACGGCGCGAGCTGCGGCAGCTCGCTCTCCGCGACGGCCGCGAGGCGCTCGAGCAGGCGCAGGTCGGCCTCGATGACCTCCTCGATGCCCGGGCGCCGCACTTTCACGACCACCTCGGTGCCGTCGTGCAGCGTCGCGCGGTGCACCTGCGCGATCGAAGCCGCGGCGAGCGGTTCCGCGTCGAAGCGCGCGAACACCGTCTCGGGCTCGCCGCCGAGGTCCTCGCGCAACTGGGGGCGCAGGGCCTCCATCGGCACCGCCGGTACGCGGCTGTGCAGGCGGCCGAACTCCGCGATCCAGTCGGGGCCGAACAGGTCGGCTCGGCCGGCCAGGATCTGGCCCAGCTTCACGAAGGTCGGCCCCAGTTCCTGCATCGCGAGCCGCACCTGCACCGGCGGCGCGAGGCGCGCGAGATCCGCCGCGTGCTCGTGGCGCAGCGCCCGCCCGGCGCGCTCCAGTGCATCGGCCAGACCGAGGCGCCGGACGGCATCGCCGAAGCCATGCCGCACCAGCACCCGCGCGATCTCGTGCAGCCGTCCGATGTCGCGCGCCGCGCCGAGGGTCTCGATCAGCATGGCGCGGAGTATCGCCCGCGTCGTCACGGCAGGCGCCGGGAACGCCGGGGCTAGGTGTTGACACCCGTCAACTCAGCCGGCGGAATGCGCGCCATCCCGTCACCGACCGAGCTCTGCCATGCCGATCCGCTTCGCCTGTGTGCTGCTCGCCACCACGTTGCTGGCCGGCCCAGCGTCCGCTGCCGACCCGCTGCCGCGCGACGAGCTCGAACGCCAGTGCTGGCAGCGCCACACGCGCGAGCGCACACGCATCGACCTGAAGGAGCCGACCGCGGTGTACTTCTCCAACCTGCGCAACGGCTACCGCGTGCGCAGCCCGTTCATGGTCGAGTTCGCCGTGCGCGGCATGGGCGTGGTCCCGGCCGGCAAGGCACTTGCCGGCACCGGGCACCACCACATCCTGGTCGACACGCCGTTGCCGCCGAGCGTGACCGACAAGCTGCCGTTCAACGACGGCCATCGCCACTTCGGCAAGGGCCAGACCTTCGCGGTGCTGGACCTGCCCGAAGGCGAACACACGCTGCGGCTGCTGTTCGCCGACCATGAACACCGCCCGTACTTCGTCTTCAGCCCGGAGATCACCGTGCGGGTGACGGGCAGGCGCAGCGCCGAGCCGGTGAAGATCGATCCCGCGACGTTCGAGGCGAACTGCGAGGCCTGGTACCAGGACGAGCTCGCGCGACCGCGGGGTCCGGGCCAATGGGTCACGGTGAGCAACGTGCGCGACGGCGAGGCGCTGGTGAGTCCGTTCTCGCTGCGTTTCGGCGTCGAGGGCTACGGCGTCTGCGCGGCCGGCCAGAGTGCCGAGAAGACCGGCCACTTCATGCTCGATGTGCTGCGCGAAGGCCGCGTGCAGCAGGCGGTGGACCTCAGCAACGGCGCGACGCAGGCCAACCTGTTCGTCGGCCCAGGGGCCTACCACCTGCGGCTGCGCTTCGTCGACGGCGCGACCAAGCGCGACCTGCTGCCGCCGAACGAGCAGGCCGTCCTGGTGACGGCGCAGGAACGGCTGTAGCGGCTCGCCGCGTCAGCGGGTCAATCCCTTGCCGGCCGCCGTCTCGGGCGGCGGAGGCGGTGGCGGTGGCGCGACTCGGTTGAAGTCGGCGCGGACGTCGGGCAGCGGTGTGACCGGTGGCGCCAGCGCACAGGACTGCGCCAGCCCGGCCGGACACGAGAAGGTCTCCACGGCGCCGGTCTCGAATCTCGACGGCTGTTCGTGGACCACCTCGAAATGCTCCCCGGTGGCCGCCTTCCAGCCGTCGCGGGCCGCGTGCGCGCAGTTGTTGCCGCGCGTCGCGTACTGGTGCGGCTGATCTGCCCAGGCCTCGAACTGGCTCAGCTGCTGCGCCGTCAGCGTCTTCTCGCGCGCCACCTCGCCCTGGCCCTGCCAATGCGCGTCGCAGTTGCGGCGCAATTCCGTGCGCTCGCCGGTCGAGGTGTGCGGCTGGGCCTGGTCCGTGCCGTCGACATACGGGCTGCGGTCGCCTTGCAGGCTGTAGGTGGTCGTCTGGCCGTTCTGCTCGAGGCTGAGCCAGGCGTGGCTGCCGCGCGGATCCTGGGGGTCGGGCACGCAGGTGTGCAGGCGCAGGATGCTGGCCATGACGCGCGGGTGCGAGGTTCGCCTCGGCTCAGCGCGGCACCAGCCGCACGAGCCGCGGACGCAGCGGCAACTGCACCGCCAGGTACGGCATCTGACGCAGCGGCTCGGGCAGGCGGCCGGGATGGGCGGCTTCCCATTCGTGCCGGCGCAGCACCGGGAAGTCGCCGGGCTCGACCCGCCAGCGTGCGCGCGGATGGTCGGCGAACTCCGCGCGGATGGCGATCTCGACCGTATCGCCGTCCACCACCCGCACCCGCGCCGCGGCACCGGGATAGAAGAGGAAGTCGGGACGCAGCGCCGCCAGGTCGACGCAGGCCCAGGGCCGGCCCTCGCGGTCGTCGATCACCGCCAGCACGGCGGGACGGCCGGGATCGACGGCGACGAACTCGGGTGGTCCGAAGCGCCGCAGGAAGTCGGCTTCGGGCAGGGTGTCGAGGTCGATGACGCGGGGCATGGGGCAGCGGCGTCAGCGCGCGAGCCGGTGTTCCTGCTCGGGCGGGGGCGGAGGCGGCGGCGGGGGAGGCGGAAGCGGCGCGGCGAAGTCCCTGGCGAAGCGGCTTTGCGACACATCGGCCTGCGGCGTGTTGTCGTTGGCGGGCACGGCAGCGGCTGCTGCCGGGGCACCGCCGCCGCGGCCGGGTGGTTCGTTGTCGTTGGCGGGAACGCGCGACGGGGTGACCTCGGCCGGATCAGGGCCGGGACCTTGCCCTGCGGGCCGGTTCCGCTCGGCGTTGACGGCCTCCGAGACTTCGCGGACGCTCTCCTGGGTCTGCCGCCGGATCTCCTCCGGCCGTTGCTGCAGCGGCAGCTCGTGGTGCGGTGGCGGTGGTGCGGCGAAGGCCTCGGCCACCGGCATGGCGGGCAGGTCGGGCGACAGCGACTGCGCGACCACGCCGGCGATCCGCGCGGTGTTCTTGGCCTGTTCCATCAGCGAGGGCGAGGGATCCTTCGGTGCGATGTTCTGTTCCAGCGCCTCGGCGTGTTCGGGATGTCGCAGCTGGAGCTGCGCCACGGCGGTCTGCGCCTGCACGTACCGGTCGGTCTTCTGTTCCAGCGTGGCCTGGGTGTCGAAGTAGTTCTTCTCGAGCTCGCGGCGCTGGTCCGGCGTCGCGGTGTCGCGACCCTGCTCGAGGTTCTGTTTCGCCAGGTCGTGGTCGACCTGGGCCATCTTCTTCTCGCCGGCCGCCAGCTGCTGCTCGCGCATCAGCGCCTGATGCGTCTTCCAGATCTCCCCGTAGCTCGGGTCGGACATCGCGCTGACCTCGACTCAGCGTGGCGCCCACACGCCCTTGGCGGATGCCTTGGCCTGCCGCTCCGCCTCCTGGTACAGCGGCGGCGCGTCCGAAGTGGCGCGGCCCAGGCCGTTCAACAGCACCACCTGGGCCACGTCCTTGCCGGTGGCGGTCAGGCATCGGTGGCGCGCACCTTGCGGCGTGCAGGTCACCTGGTTGCCGTTGCTCCGCAGCCATTGGGCCATGCTGGGCAGGGCCGGCCCCGTGATGCCGTCCAGGCCCGCCAGGCGCACGCGCCGCCCGCCGACCATCAGCGTGTCGGTGGCGACGACCGAGTCGACGCTGCCTGACACGGGCGTCGCAGCGGTCTCGGCGGGACGCGTGGGGGCCGGCGATGCCGGCGCTACCGGCGGAGCAGGTGCGGGTGCAGGGGCCTCGGCGGGCGGCGATGCCGGCGCCGTCGTGGGTGGCGATGGAGCGGGTGGCGGCGGGGGGGCGGGCGGGGGCGACGGGGCCGGCGGCGTCGCCGCGGCCGGTGCGGCGGCGGAGGCCGATCCCTCGACCGCAGCCGGCTTGCGCTTGTTCTTGTAGAACGTGCCTTCGGCGCCGGCCTCGGCCAGCAGGCCGGCGGCCAGCAGCATCGTCGCACCGAGGGTGCGCAGTCGCTCAGCTGAAGTCATGGTCCACCGCGATGATGTCCTGGCGCACGGCACCGGCCCGCTGGATCTGCGCAAAGGCATGCCAGCGGCCCATGTGGATCAGGTCCGAAATCGACAGCGCGTCGGCCAGTTCGTTGCCGGACTTGCGGTAGTCGCGCTCCAGGTCCTCGGCGCGCCAGGCCGCCGCCTGCAGCGACTGGATCTGCGCCACGTCGCCGCCTTCGCCGCTGGTGACCTTGGGGATGAAGCGCGTGTCGTCGCTGTAGGCGCGCTGCGCGTGCGCGACGCCCAGCGAGAGCCGTTCCGGGCTGAGCAGGCCGAGAGCCGAGCGGAAGAACACGCTCGCACCGCCCCCGACGCCTTCGGTCTCGTCGACCGGCAACAGCGGGTCCCAGCCGTCGATCAGGCCGCGGTACTCGATGCTCTCGCGGTGGCCGTCGTCGTAGACGCGGTTGCGTTCGTATTGGCCGGCACACCAGCAGGCGTACTCGACCGTGTCCCGGTCCTCGGTGCGGAAGAACACCTTGGAGCGGGCCTGCTGCATGAAGTTGGTGGCCGAGTCGTGGCCGACCGCCTGGTACAGGCCGGCCGCCGTCTGGGTCGCGAAGATGCCGGCCACGCCGGTCGAGCGGGCCACGTTCCAGAACGTCGCGTCGCTCAGGCCCGAGGTCGGGTCGACGGTGACGATCTCCTGCACCTCGTCCATCACGACGATGCAGGGGCGGTCCTGCGGTTTGACGGTGACCTTGCCCTGGCGGAACGCGGCCTCCCGTACGCGGGCCTCGCGGTACAGGTTGGTCTTGATCAGCACGGTGACGATGCGCGCGGGCAGACCGTCCTCGACGGACGACAGCGCGTTCAACACCACCTGGCCGTCGAGCGCCGCGGCAATCGAGATGGTGTCGGCCGGGTTTCCGCTCGCGAAGCGCTCGCGCAGCACCGCCGCGCCGGCGAAGCCGTCCAGCAGCTGCGTCACGTTGGCGACGATGCCGGTGCGCGTCTCGCTGGCCATGTCGCGCCAGCTCGACTCGAGGTACACCATGCTGTCGTAAACCTCCTTCGTGGTCACCCGGTCGTAGGTGCGCTTCAGCGCCGCATAGGCTTCCGGCTGGTCGAGCAGCTGCTGGGCGCGGTCGGCCGCGCCGCCGATCCACTCGCGCAGGGCGCCGGTGGCCTCCAGGATGCGCTCCTGCCGCAGCACGGCCTGGTAGGCCCACCACAGGCTGTACGGCGACATGCCCTCCCGCGTGACCACCGCCTGGCCCAGCTCGGTGAGCGCGTAGGCCTGGGCGACACTGAGCACGTTGCGCAGCACATTGGCAGCCATGTCGGGCCAGAAGCTGTCGCCGCCCGAGCCGCCGGACAGCTGCGTCATCACCGAGCGCAGGGTGCCGGCGATCTGCGTCGGCGTCAGGCCGGCGAACACGTCGACACCCTTCTGTCCCGGGCCGGTGCCGATCACGATCGGCTCCACGCCGGGCCGCTCGCTGCGCACCACCGAGGCGACGTCGTTCCACAGCACACCCTTCGCGTCGCAGACGTACATGCCGAACTGCGGCCGGCGCAGCAGCTGGCGGATCAGCGGCTTCAGCAGCGCCGTGGTCTTGCCTTCGCCGGTGCCGCCGAACACGAGCAGGTGCTGGAACAGCGATTCCTGATCCAGGCGCAGCGGCTGCCCGGGGGTCGGCGCGGACAGGTCGCCGCGGGCCCGCAGCGTGCCGCTGGCGCGGCCGATGTCGAAGCTCGGCACGCCGCGCAGGTAGTCCGTGGCCAGCAGCACCTGTTGCCGGTAGGTGCGCCGGACCAGGTTGCGCGTCTCGGTCCGGTAGGCCCAGCGCACGTCCGCATCCTTGGACTGCCATTCGTAGGGCGCGGCCTTCTGGCGCTGCCAGTTGCGCAGCAGCAGCAGCAGCGCGAGCAGTCCGAGGCCGAGGCAGGCGATGGCGATGCCGGGCAGCATCACCGCGACATTGCCGGCCGTGCGCAGCAACGTCGGCCCGATCACCGACAGCGAGGCGCTCGCGATCCAGGTCGTCGGCACCGGCACCGGTTCCTGGCCGGGCCATTGCTCGACGCGCAGCGCGTCGCCGCCCTTGAGCTGGCCGAACGCATCGGCCACGCCGCTGAACGCACTCAGCAGGGCTGCCAGCGTCAGCGCGACGAAGGCCAGGCCGGCCATCGTTGCCGCGACCCGCGCCGACGAGCGCAGCGCCGCGTCGGTCATGTGCCGATCGCCGAGCCAGTCCAGCCGCATGCCGCCGATCAGCCGCCCATCGTCGAAGGGCGGGCGTGCGACGTCATCCGGCACATCCCGGTAGAGATCCGGGAACACGCTCTCCGGCCAGAGCTGCAGTGCGGCCTCGCGCCGGTCGCCGCGGACCAGCAGCGCCGGCAGGTCGGTGCGCGCAGGGGCGAGGCGCCACTGCGACAAGCGGTCGACCAGGCCGGCCACATGGCGGTCCAGCGGCACGACGCGCAGCAGGCGTGCCATCAGCCAGTCCATCGGCCGCCAGAAGACGATCGCGACGAAGCCGACGGCGAACAGCAGCACGGCGGGCAGCAGGTTCAGCGCGCGCAGCGCGATGCGGCGCACGAACGGAACGGCCAGGGCCACCGCGAAGGCGACGCCGATCAGCAGCACCGTGCCGATCACGCTGCCGAGTCCGCCGCCGAGAAGTCGAAGGGCATCGAGCATGGGGATCCCTCCGTCCGCTCAGCGTTCGTCGGGCAGCAGCGGTGCCAGCGACAACGGGATGTCGCGTGCCCGCAGCGACGGGTACGGCCGCGGCTGGTACAGGCCCGGTCCCTGCAGCGACCCGTACTGCCACTTGTCGCCGAATTTCTTGAACACGCCGATCCAGCGCGCGGCCTGCGCGCGCGTGGGCTGCCCGACATTGACGTTGGCCGCGACCACGTAGAGGTCGCCCGCCTTCAGGTAGTGCAGCTGCTCGCTGTGCCAGTCACCCTTCCACAGTGCGTCGCGTTCCGTCTCCGTGAACGTGAAGGTGTCGGTGGGCAGTTCACCGGAGCGGTCGAGCGAGTGCAGCACGGCGTCGATCACCTCCGACAGCTCGGCGACAGGCGGCAGCGCGGCCAGCTCGGACGCGCCGAGCGTCGGCCGCTGCAGCGGTGTGACAGCCGCTTCGGCGCGTGTCTGCGCCTTGGCGAGGCGCTGCTGCACGATCGATGCGACCGACGCTTCCGGCCGCGTTCCGGGGGCCAGGCTCGCCACCCAGGCGCCGACCCAGATCAGCAGCAAGCCGCTACCGACGAACCACGGCTGGAGACGGCGCAGCCGTGCGGCACGCACGTGGCCGTCGCTGACCAGTGACTCCCACAGCATCCCGTCGCCCCCGCGTTCTTACTTTTGGTTGCATCTATTGTGGGAGGGATTCGGAACGTCTGCAAGCCGTGACGCGACGCGCGGGCGGCGGCCGGCCGCGTCAGCCGCGCCGCACGCGGCGCAGTTCGTCGAGGATCAGCAGGGCGGCGCCGATGCTGATCGCGCTGTCGGCGACGTTGAAGGACGGGAAGTACCAGCCGGCGTGGTGCACCTGGATGAAGTCGACCACGTAGCCGTGCAGCAGGCGATCGACCACGTTGCCGAGCGCGCCGCCGAGGATCAGCGCCAGTGCGGTGGCGAACAGCCGCTGGCCGGCATGCCGGCGCAGCAGCCAGACGATGAAGACCGCGGCGGCGGCGCCGAGCACGACGAAGAACCAGCGCTGCCAGCCGGACGCGCCGGCGAGGAACGAGAACGCGGCGCCCGCGTTGTGCACGCGCACGAGGTTGAAGAACGAGGTCACCATGTGGCTGTCGCCGAGTTCGAACATGCGCAGCACGAGCGTCTTGGTGAGCTGGTCCAGCAGGATCACGAGCAGCGCGATGCCGAGCCACGGCAGCAGGGTGGAGGAACGGGAGGAGGCGGACATGGGGTGGCGTCGAAAGCGGGCGTGACTGTAACCGAGCAGGGGAAAGCGCCCGCTTGGCGCCCCTATTCACGGCACTGCCGTGCCGTCCGCGCCGCGACCATGCGCCTGTGCCCACCGCCCCGCTCAGCTTCACCCTCCGCGTGGCGCGCAGCGCGGCCGACCTGGCCGACGCCTGCCGCGTGCGCAGCGCCGCCTACGGCCGCCACCTGCCGGCGATGGCCCAGCCGCTGGGCCGGCCGGACGCGCTCGACGCGCAGCCGGGCACCGCGGTGCTGCTGTGCCGCGACAAGGCGAGCGGCGCTGCGGTCGGCACGCTGCGCATCCAGCGCAACCAGCACGGCCCGCTGCTGCTGGAGCAGCGGCTGATCCTGCCGCGTCACCTGGCGGAGCGGCCGCGCGCCGAGATCACGCGCCTGGCCGTGCTGCCGGGGGCCGACGCGCAGGTCCGGCTGGCCCTGATGAAGGCGAGCTACCTGTACGGGCTCGCCAGCCAGGTGCGCCACCTCGTGATCGGCGCGCGCAGCGAGCCGCTGATCCGCATCTACCGCCGTCTCGGCTTCGAGGACGTGCTCGGCCCCGACGTGCGCGTGCCGCTGGCGCACGCGGGGGGCCTGCCGCACCGCATCCTCGCGCTCGACATCGTGGCGGCGGAGCGCACCTGGCTCGCCGCCGGCCACGGGCTCTACCCGTTCATGGTCGACACCTGGCATCCGGACCTCCAGCTGTTCGACGAGACCCCGCCGATCGGCGCCGCGCTGCCGCTCGAGGCCGCGGCCTGAGCGCCGTCCGGGCGCGCCTCAGCCGCCGGGCCGCCCGCCCCAGCGCGCCAGCGCGTAGGCCAGCTGCGCCTGCGTGAAGGGCTTGGCCAGCACCTCGTCCATGCCGGCGGCGAGACACTGTTCGCGCTCGCTGCTCGAGGTGGTCGCGGTCAGGGCCAGCACCGGCACGCGGGGCAGGCCGAGCAGCCGCTCCTGCGTGCGGATCTCGCGTGTCGCGGCCAGGCCGTCCATCGCCGGCATGCGCCAGTCCATCAGCACCAGTTCGGGCCGCCCGGTCTCGCGCAGCGCATGGCCGACCGCCTGCTTGCCATCGCCGACGCGCTCGAAGGCCACGCCGAGCGCGCCGAGGTAGGCGCCGACGATCAGCGCGTTGACCTCGTCGTCCTCGGCCACCAGCACGCGGCGCGGCAGCAGCGCGCCGCCCGGCTCGGCCGGGCGCGGGCCGTCGGGCGCGCTGCCGGCGGGCATGCGCGCGGTGAACACGAAGCGCGAGCCGCGGCCGAGCCGGCTGGTGGCGGTGATGTCGCCGCCCATCGACTGCGCGATCTCGCGCGCGATGGTCAGCCCGAGTCCCGCGCCCTCGGCCGGGTGCAGCGGTGCATGGTCGCTCTGCTCGAAGGCCTGGAAGACCCGCTCCAGTTCGTCCTCGGGGATGCCCGGGCCGCTGTCGATCACCTCGATGCGGAACTCGTCCGCCGCGTCGCCGCGCGCGACGCGCAGCCGGATGCCGCCGCGCTCGGTGAACTTCACCGCGTTGCCCAGCAGGTTGTGCAGCACCTGCCGGAAACGTGCCGCGTCGCCAAGCACCCAGCTCGGGCGCGGCAGCGCGAGGTCGACCGTCATGCCCAGGCCCTTGTCCTGCGCGCGCACCGCGAACACGTCGGCCAGCTGCTCGCACTGGTCGACCAGGTCGAACGACTCGCTGCGCGTCTCGAAGCGCCCGGCCTCGATGCGCGACAGGTCCAGCAGGTCGTTGATCAGCGCCAGCAGGTGCACGCCGGAGGCCTCGATCAGCTCGACGCGGCGCTGCAGCGCCGGCTCCTGCAGCTCCAGGTGCACGAGGCGCGCCAGCCCGAGGATGCCGTGCAGCGGCGTGCGCAGCTCGTGGCTGATCTTGGCCAGGAACTCGGACTTCACCGCGCTCTGCGCATGCGCGAGCTGCAGCGCGGCCACCTTCTCGCGGGCCAGCGTCTCGGCCTGCACGCGCACCAGCACGCTGGCGACGAAGCGCCGCTGCGCCGCGACGGCGGTGGCCATCTGCAGCGCCAGCAGGATCAGCATGCCGATGCTGCCGACCAGGCCGGCCTCGTCGCCGCGCAGCGCCAGCCCGAAGCCGGTCAGGGCCAGGATCGGGCCGACGTAGGCCAGGGTCGCCAGCGTGCGCACCTGCAGCCCGAAGGTGGCGACGCAGGTGACACAGGCCATCACGGCAGCGATCAGCGACGCCAGCGCGACGGACCCTTCGACGAGGTACAGGCCGGCGGCGCCCCAGACGATGCCGTCCAGCGCGAGCAGGGCGTAGGTGGCGGTGCGCCAGCCGGAGGCCGGGCTCTGGCCGCGCCGTGACCAGGACAGCGCGAGCGCCATGCGGGCCGCCGCGACCGCCAGCTTGACGCCGACCCAGGTCTGCACGAGCAGCGGGTCGACGGTGGTGGTGAGCAGCCAGGCGGCGATCAGCGCGAAGACGGTCGCCGCCAGCGTGCCGAAGCGCGTGTGCGACAGCACCATGCGCAACTGGTCGAGTGCGACCGCCGTGCGGTCGCGTGCCTCCAGCGGCAGGCCCAGCTCGCGGGCCACCGCTGCCTCCATCGCCGACCGGTCGAGCCCCAGCATGTTGCAGCCTTCCGGGGCGGCTGCGTCAGGCGATGCGGCGTGTCTCGCCGTCGCCGAACAGGTTCGCCGTGCAGCGGCCGCACAGCGTCGGGTGGGCCGCGTCGTGGCCGACGTCGTCGCGCCAGTGCCAGCAGCGCTCGCACTTGGTCGCGGCCGACGGCGTCACGGCGACCGCCAGCGCCGGGCCTTCGGCCAGCGCGGCCCGCGAGGTGATCGTCACGAAGCGCAGGTCATCGCCGAGCGAGGCCAGCAGCGCGTGATCGTCCCCGTCGGCGGAGATCGTCAGGTCGGCCTGCAGCGACGAGCCGACGCGGCCGTCGGCGCGCACCGCCTCGATCTCCTTGTTGGCGAGGTCGCGGATCGCGCGCAAGCGCGCCCACCGGGCCAGCAGGGCCTCGTCCGGCGTCTCGAACTTCCACCAGGTCTCGGTGAAGATCGACGGCGAGGTGCCCGGCGCGAACACCTGCCAGGCCTCCTCGGCGGTGAAGCTGAGGAACGGCGCCATCCAGCGCAGCATCGCGTGCGTCAGCTGCCACAGCACCGTCTGCGCCGAACGGCGCGCGAGCGACTTCGGCGCGGTGGTGTAGAGCCGGTCCTTCAGCACGTCGAGGTAGAACGCACCCAGGTCCTCGCTGCAGAACACCTGCAGCTTCGCGACCACCGGGTGGAACTCGTAGACCTCGTAGTGGCGCAGCACCTCTTCCTGGAACTGGGCTGCGCGCGCCAGCGCCCAGCGATCGATCTCGAACAGCTGGTCTGCGGGCACGGCATCGCGGGCCGGGTCGAAGTCGCTGGTGTTCGCGAGCAGGAAGCGCAGCGTGTTGCGGATGCGCCGGTAGGCGTCGACCACGCGCGCCAGGATCTTGTCGTCGCCGGCGATGTCGCCCGAGTAGTCGGAGGCCGCGACCCAGAGCCGGATGATCTCGGCGCCGAGCTTCTTGCTCACGTCCTGCGGGTCGATGCCGTTGCCGAGCGACTTGCTCATCTTGCGGCCCTGGCTGTCGACCGTGAAGCCGTGCGTCAGCAGGCCGCGGTAGGGCGCGCGGCCCTCCAGCGCGCAGGCGATCAGCAGCGAGGAGTGGAACCAGCCGCGGTGCTGGTCGTGGCCTTCGAGGTACAGGTCGGCCTCCGGGCCGCTGGCGTGGTGGCCCTCCGGATGCGTGCCGCGCAGCACGTGCCAGAAGGTCGAGCCCGAGTCGAACCACACCTCCAGGATGTCGCTGCTCTTGGTGTAGTGCGGCGCGTCCGCGGCGCCGAGGATCTCCTCCACCGTCGCGCGGCTCCAGGCCTCGATGCCGCCGGCCTCCACGATGTCGGCCGCGCGGTCCAGGATCTCCATCGTGCGCGGGTGCAGTTCGCCAGTCTCCTTGTGCAGGAAGAAGGGCAGCGGCACGCCCCAGCTGCGCTGCCGGCTGATGCACCAGTCGGGCCGGTTGGCGATCATGTCGCGCAGCCGCGCCCGCCCGTTCTCCGGGTAGAAGCCGGTCGCGTCGATCGCCTCCAGGGCCATCTGGCGCAGCGTCTTCGGCGCCTTGTCCTTCGTGAAGACACCTTCGCCCGCGTCCATGCGCACGAACCACTGCGCGGCGGCGCGGTAGATCACCGGGCTCTTGTGGCGCCAGCAGTGCGGGTAGCTGTGGGTGATGGTCTCGGTGGCGAACAGCCGCCCGGCGTTCTTCAGCGCCTCGATGATCACCGGCGCGGCCTTCCAGATGCCCATGCCGCCGAACAGCGGGAAGTCGGCCGCGTAGGCGCCGTGGCCCTGCACCGGGTTGAGGATCTCGTCCGGCTTCATCCCGTGCGCGAGGCAGGAGTTGAAGTCGTCCAGGCCGTAGGCCGGCGAACTGTGCACGATGCCGGTGCCGTCCTCGGCGGTCGCGTAGTCGGCCAGGTAGACCGGCGAGAGCCGGTCGTAGCCGGGGTCGACGTGCGCGAGCGGGTGGCGGAAGTTGATCCCGCCGAGCTTCTCGCCCGGTGTCGTCGCGACGACGCGGCCCTGCTGGCCGTAACGCTCGAGGCACTTCTCGACCAGCGTCGCGGCCAGCACGAGCAAGCCGCGCTCGGTGTCGACGAGTGCGTATTCCAGCGCCGGGTTCAGGTTCAACGCCTGGTTGGCGGGCAGCGTCCAGGCCGTGGTGGTCCAGATGACGGCGAAGGCGTCCTTGTCCAGGCGCGGCAGGCCGAACGCGGTGGCGAGCCGGTCGGGCTCGGCGCAGAGGAAGCCGACGTCGACGGTGCTGCTCTTCTTGTCGGCGTACTCGATCTCGAACTCGGCCAGCGACGAGCCGCAGTCGAAGCACCAGTACACCGGCTTGAGTCCGCGGTAGACGAAGCCGCGCTCGATGACACGCTTGAAGGCGCGGATCTCGCCGGCCTCGTTGCGCGGGTCCATCGTCGCGTAGCGGTGCGCCCAGTCGCCCAGCACGCCCAGGCGCTTGAAGTCGGCCATCTGCAGCGCGATCTGCTCGGTGGCGTAGGCGCGGCTCTTCGCCTGCATCTCGTCGCGGCTCAGGTGGCGGCCGTGTTTCTTCTCGATCGCGTTCTCGATCGGCAGGCCGTGGCAGTCCCAGCCCGGCACGTACTGCGCGTCGAAGCCCGCCAGCTGGCGCGCCTTGACGATCATGTCCTTGAGCACCTTGTTGACCGCGTGCCCCATGTGGATCTGGCCGTTCGCGTACGGCGGGCCATCGTGCAGCACGAACAGCGGCGCCCCGTGGCGCGCGTCGCGCAGCTTCTTGTACAGCCCCTGGTCCTCCCAGGCCTTGACCCAGCCCGGCTCGCGCTTGGGCAGGTCGCCGCGCATCGGGAACGGCGTGTCGGGAAGATTCAGCGTCGATCGGTAGTCGACGGCGTCGGCGGTCTTGTCGTTCATGGCAAACGCGCACCGGTCAGGCGCGCCGGATCGGGACGGGCCGGCGCGTCGCGCGCGCGCCGGGGCTCGCTAGGGACGCGGCGAGCGCTGAATTCGGTCGCGCGTGGTCTGCCGGCGCAGCGCGGCGTGTCCGTGCGTGAAGGGCGGCGGCAGGGGGCACGTGGCCATGCGGCGCATTCTACCGGGGCGGCCCGGCGGCCTCAGGAGCGCTCGGCGAAGTAGGCGCGCGCCTGGTCCACGTCGTGCTGGATCGCCTCGCGCAGCGCCTCCAGCCCGTCGTAGCGCGCCTCGTCCCGCAGCTTGTGCAGCAGTTCGACGCGCACGATCTTTCCGTACGCGCCTTCCCTGCCGAGCGCCGCCGGCCAGTCCAGGCAGTGCACTTCGAGCAGCACGCGGCCGCTGTCCTCGACCGTCGGACGCCGGCCGAGGCTCGCGACCCCCGGCACCGGCCCGTCGGCCAGGCCGTGCGTCTGCACGACGAAGATGCCCAGCGCGGCCGGCTTGGGATGCGAGAAGCCGAGGTTCAGCGTGGCAAAGCCGAGTTCGCGCCCGAGCTTGCGGCCGTGCCGCACGTGGCCGCTGATGCTGTAGGGACGGCCGAGCAGCATCGCCGCCGTGCCCATGTCGCCGCGCACCAGGGCGTCGCGCACCGCCGAGCTCGAGACGCGCAGGCCGTGCACCTCGTAGCTCAGCATGCGCGCGACGTCGAAGCCGGCGGCAGCCCCGGCCGCGTCGAGCATCGCGTAGTCGCCGGCGCGCCGGGCGCCGAAGCGGAAATCGTCGCCGACCAGCACGACCTTTGCGCCCAGGCCGCGCACCAGCACGTCATCGATGAAGGCCTGCGGCGGCTGCGCGGCAAAGGCGCGGTCGAAGCGCAGCACGATCGCCTGGTCGACGCCGCAACGCTCCAGCTCGCCGAGCTTGTCGCGCAGCGTCGCGATGCGCGCCGGCGCCGTCTCCGGCTTGCCCGCCAGCACCGCGAAGTAGTCGCGCGGGTGCGGTTCGAACGTCATCACGCAGGCCGGCAGGCCGCGGTGCCGGGCCTCCGAGCGCAGCAGCGCCAGCATGGCCTGGTGGCCGCGGTGCACGCCGTCGAAGTTGCCGATGGTCAGCGCGCAGGCGGCGGCGATGCCCGGGTGGTGGAAGCCGCGGAAGACTCGCATGGCCCGTGATTATCCGGGCGCCGCCTCGACCGCCTCGGGCGAGTCCAGCCAGCACCACTGGCCCGGCGCGAGGCCGGCCGGAAGGACGAGCGCACCGAACGCGCTGCGGTGCAGCGCCTCGACGCGGTTGCCGGCCGCCGCGACCATGCGCTTGACCTGGTGGTAGCGGCCCTCGGTGAGCGTCAGCCGCAGGGTCCGCGCGCCGGTCGCCTCGCAGGCGGCAGCACGCACCGGCGCCGGGTCGTCGTCGAGCACGACGCCATCGCGCAGGGCCGCGACCTGGGCGTCGTCGACCGGGTGTTTCGTCGTCACCTCGTAGACCTTGGGCAGGTGGCGCTTCGGCGAGGTCCAGCGGTGGATCAGCGCGCCGTCGTCGGTGAGCAGCAGCACGCCGGTGGTGTCCTCGTCGAGCCGGCCGACAGGCTGCACGCTGCGCGTGCGCAGCGGCGCCGGCAGCAGGCCGAGAACGCTCGGGTGGTGGCGCGGCTTCTGCGAGCACTCGTAGCCGGCCGGCTTGTGCAGCAGGATCAGCGCCTTCTCGTGCACCGGCCAGTCGACGCCGCGCACGGTCAGCACCAGGCCCGGCGGTGCGACGTCCTCGAAGGGGTCGTCGCAAGTCCGCGTGCCGAGCCGTACATGGCCCGAGGCGACCAGACCCTCGCACTCGCGACGCGTGCCGAAGCCTTGTGTGAAGAGCAGCCGGGCGAGCTGCATCAGGGCACCAGGTCGGCTGCGGCCGGCAGCCCGGGCAGCGCGACGGCGGCACGCACCGCGCGCAGCACGGCACGCGCCGTGACCTCCGCGGCCAGCGCCCCCAGCAGCGTGGTGTTCGCGGATCGGCCCGTGGCGCCGGTGCCGAGCGCGAACAGCGTGTCGCCGTCGCCCATCGTGTGCACCGGGTTGATGCTGCGTGCCAGGCCGTCGTGGGCCATCTGCGCGATCTTGTTGGCCTGGGCCTTGGTCAGCACGGCGTCGGTGGCGATCACGCCGATCGTCGTCGCGCCGCCGGGCTGGGACGGCGCAGGCAGTTCGCCGCGCAGCAGCGCGCCCAGCGTGCCCAGCAGGCGCGTGCCGTCCGTACTGCGGGCACCGGCGACCGGTGCGCCGCCCGTTGGGTCGACCACGTCGCCGAGCGCGTTCACGGCGATGAGTGCCCCCACGGTGATGCCCTGCACGCTGATCGAAGCGCTGCCGAGGCCACCCTTCATCGCCCGCTGGATGCCGAACAGCTTGCCGACCGTCGCACCGGCGCCGGCGCCGACGTTGCCCTGCGCGGACGGCGCGCGCTCGGCGGACGCACAGGCCGCGTAGCCGGCCGCGGCATCGGGCCGGATCGCCGGGTCGCCGACCCACAGGTCGAACAGGATCGCCGCCGGCACGATCGGCACGCGCGCCGGGCCGACGGGCACCCCGATGCCCTGTTCCTCGAGCCAGCGCATCACGCCGCCCGCCGCGTCGAGGCCGTAGGCGCTGCCGCCGGACAGCAGCACTGCGTGCACGACCTCGACGGCGTTCAGCGGGGAGAGCAGTTCGGTCTCGCGCGTGCCGGGCGAGGCGCCGCGCACATCGACACCGCCGACCGCACCGCCCTCGACACGCACCACCGTGCACCCGGTGGGTCGGCGCGTGTCGGTGTGGTGGCCGACACGCACGCCGGCGACGTCGGTGATCGAGTCGTTCATGCCGGCATCGTAGCCGGCATCCTGGTTGCCTGAAGCGGCTGGCTCAGGCGAACACGCCGGCCGTGTCCTGCATGCGCGAAGAGACCTCGCCGAGGTGGTGCAGCGTGTCGCCGAAGGTCATCTCGAGCACCGTCAGGCGCTTGAAGTAGTGGCTCGCGATGTACTCGTCGGTCACGCCGATGCCGCCGTGCAGTTGGATGCACTGCTGGCCGACGAAGCGCATCGACTGCCCGAGCTGCACCTTGGACTGCGACAGCGCACGGCGCCGCGCCGGGGTTGCCTCGCCGAGCTTGAGGCTGGCGAAGTAGCTCATCGAGCGCGCCAGCTCGAGCTGCATCTTCACGTCGGCCATGCGGTGGCGCAGTGCCTGGAAGCTGCCGATCGCGACGCCGAACTGCTTGCGTGTGTTCAGGTACTCGGCCGTCACCGCCACCAGCCTGTCCATCGCGCCGACCGCCTCCGCGCACACCGCCGCGATGCCGACATCGACGGCCTGCTCGAGCAGGGCGGTGCCGTCGGCGGTGATCAGGGCCGCCGGCGTGGCCTTCAGGGTGATTTCCGCGGCGCGTGCGCCGTCCTGCGTCGGATAGCCGCGCACCGCGAGGCCGGCCGCGCGCTTCTCGACCAGGAACAGGCCGGTGCCCTGCGCCGTGCGCGCCGGCACGACGAAGGCATCGGCCTCGTCGCCGGCCGGCACCACGCTCTTGGCGCCGTTCAGCGTCCAGGAGCCGCCGTCCTGGCTCGCCTGGGTCTCGACGCGGTCGAGCCGGTAGCGTGCCGCGCGTTCCTGGTGCGCGAGCACGATCAGCGCCGAGGCATCGGCCACCTTCGGCAGCCAGGCCGACTGCAGTGCGGCAGGCGCGGCCGACAGCAGCGTCGGCGCGATCAGCGCACCCTGCGCATACGGTGCATTGACCAGGCCGCGGCCGAGCTCCTCATTGACCACCATCGCCTCGATGGCACCGAAGCCGAGGCCGCCGTGCGCCTCGGGCACGGCCAGGCCGGTCAGGCCGAGCTCGGCGAGCTCGGCGTAGACCGGCCGCGTGAAGCCGCCGGCCTTCGCCAGGCCGTGTCGGCGCTCGAACGAGAAACCCTTCTCGACCCAGCGCGCGACGGCGTCGCGCAGGGATTGCTGATCGTCGGTGAAGTCAAAATCCATGTCAGCTCCCCAGCACCGTCTGGGCCACGATGTTGCGCTGAACTTCGTTGGACCCGCCGTAGATCGTCGTCTTGCGGTAGTTGAAGTAGGTCGAGGCGAGCGGCGCGCAGTGCGCCGCGCCGACCTGGTCGCCCTGCCAGCCGGCCTCCATCGCCTCGCGGATGAAGGGCACGGCGTAGGGCCCGGCGGCCAGCATCATCAGCTCGGTGTAGCGCTGCTGGATCTCGCTGCCGCGGATCTTCAGCAGCCCGGCGACGTCGAGCGACTGCTTGCCGCTCTTCTCGGCTGACAGCACGCGCAGCACCATCATCTCGAGCGCGACGACGTCGACCTCCAGCTTCGCGATCTCGTCGCGGAAGCGCGTGTCCTCGTAGACGCCCTCGGCTTTCGCGATGCGCTTGAGCCGCTCGAGCTCGCGCTTGGCGCGGTTCACGTCGGCGATGTTGGTGCGTTCGTGGGCCAGCAGGTACTTGGCGTAGGTCCAGCCCTTGTTCTCCTCGCCGACCAGGTTGTCGGCCGGGACCTCGACGTTGTCGAACCAGACCTCGTTCACCTCGTGGCCGCCGTCCAGCATGATGATCGGGCGCACGCTGACGCCCGGGCTCTTCATGTCGATCAGCAGGAAGCTGATGCCGGTCTGCGGCTTGCCCTCGTTGCTGGTGCGCACGAGACAGAAGATCCAGTCGCCGTACTGGCCGAGCGTGGTCCAGGTCTTCTGGCCGTTGACGATGTAGTAGTCGCCGCGCCGCTCCGCACGGCATTTCACCGACGCCAGATCGGAACCCGAGCCCGGCTCGCTGTAGCCCTGGCTCCACCACACCTCGCCGCTCATGATGCCGGGCAGGTGGCGGCGCTGTTGCTCGGGGCTGCCGAAGGCCATGATCACCGGGGCCACCATCACCGGCCCGAACGGGATCACGCGCGGCGCCCCGGCCAGCGCGCATTCCTCCTCGAACAGGTGGCGCTGCACGGCGTTCCAGCCCGGCCCGCCGAACTGCTTCGGCCAGGCCCAGCCGTGCCAGCCCTTCTTGCCGAGGATCTTGGCCCAGCGCTGCATGTCCTCGCGCGTCAGGTGCAGCGCGTTGTGCACCTTGTGGCTGATGTCCTTGGGCAGGTTCTCGGCGACCCAGGCACGGATCTCCTGGCGGAACGCCTGTTCCTCGGGCGTGAAATTCAGGTCCATCGATGTCTCCCTGGCGACGGCATCGCAGCAGGGGAGCGTTTTAGCACGATCGTGCCATTTTGCTCTGTCTCAGCGGTGACAAAGATCCTGGCAGGACCTTCTGCGATGACCCCGTGGTGGCTTCCTCACGGCGTGCGGTTCCGCGCGCGTCGCCGGGGTTGGGTGGCCTTCCAGGCGTCCCGCACCTGCGCCAGGAATCGCTCGCGGTCGGTGCGCATCGCGTGCACGACTTCCGGAGGCGCATCCGTGTCCGCGTGCGTCGCCGACCAGACCACCAGATCCACGAGGACCGGTGCCAGGTCGATCCCCTTGTCGGTCAGGCGGTAGACGAAGCGGCGCGCGTCGTCGGCGTCGCGTTCCTTGCTGACGATCGCATTCGCTTCCAGGCGGGCCAGGCGGTCGGCCAGCACGTTCGTCGCGATGCCTTCCCCGGCCCGCAGGAAATCGTTGAAGGTCTTGCCGCCCTTGAACATCAGATCGCGCACGATCAGCAAGGTCCACGGGTCGCCGATCACGTCGAGCGCGATGCCGATGGGGCACCCCGACCGCGGCGGCTGCGCCTGGTTTCTCCGCACGCGGGCATCCTACCAGTTCACTTGCATAGTGAAAGTGGATTCGCGTAGGATGCTTGCACAACGCAAGTCAACGCACCATCGAACCCGGACCATGAAGAAACCCTTCGCGCTGGCGGTGCTCGCCTACCTTGTGCCGACCTTCCTCACCGGATTCCTCTGGCACCTGGTGTTCCTCCACGACGCCTACGCGCGGCTCGCCATCTACCGGCCGGATCCGGTCATTCCCCTCGGATTCGGCTCGATGCTCGTGCAGGGCCTGCTGTTCGCCTGGGCCTATCCGAGGCTGTTCGACACCGGCGCCGGTGCATGGAAGCGCAGCGCGCTGCGCGCCGGCGTGTCGTACGCCGCGCTGTCCTGGTCGTTCACGACCCTGGCGGTGTCGGCCAAGCATCCGATGGCGTCGGTGCCGGAGTACGTCGCGATCGAGACGGCCTTCACGGCGCTGCAGTTCCTGCTGGTCGCTCCGCTGATGGCGCTCGCCTGGCGCGGACGACTGCAGACCTGAACTCGCGCCGATGGCCAGGGCGAACCCGGTCCGGCAGGCTCTCGCCTTCAGTCGAGCGACAGGCCGATCCGCCTGGCGACCTCGCCCCACTTCCTGCTGGTCGCGGCCAGGGCCGCGGCCGCCTCTGCCGGCGTGCTCGCGACGACGCCCTGGTCGGTCAGGCGGAGCTTGTCGACCACGTCGGGCAGGCGCAGCGCGTCGACCATCGCCTTGTGCATCGCGGCGACGATGGGCTCCGGCGTACCGTGCGGCGCGAACAGCACCAGCATGAAGGTGGCGTCGTAGCCCGGGTAGCCGGCCTCGGCGACGGTGGGCACCTCGGGCAGCATCGCCGAACGCGTCGCGCCCGACACCGCCAGCCCGACGAGCCGGCCGCTGCGGATGTGCGGCAGCACGGTCGGGCCGGCGAGGAAGCCGCACGGCACCTGATTGCCGATCACGTCCTGGGTCGCCGCGGCCGGACCCTTGTACGGGATGTGCAGCATGTCCAGCCCGGCCGTGGCGAGCAGCAGCTCCATCGCGAGGTGGCCGGGCACGCCGGCGCCGCCCGAGGCGTAGCTGAGCTTGCTCGCGCGCGCCTTGGCCACGAACTCGCCGAGCGTCTTCACGCCGAGCGAGGGGTGGCACACCAGCACCTGGCTGAAGCTGCTCGCGATCGTGACCGGGACCAGGTCGTCGACGCGGTAGGGGAGCTTCTTGTAGACGTGCGGATTGATCGTGACCGTGTTGTCGGTCGACCAGAACCAGGTGTAGCCGTCCGGCGCGGAGCGGGCCGCCTCCGAGGCGCCGAGCGTGCCGCCCGCGCCAGGCTTGTTCTCGAGCACGATCGGCTGCTTGAGCACGGGCTGCATCTTCTCGGCCGCCGAGCGCAGCACGATGTCGCTCGGCCCGCCCGGCGGGTAGGGCACGACGACACGGATCGGCTTGTCCGGCCACGCCTGGGCGGACGAGACGCTCGAGACGAGCAGGGCGGCGATGCCGAGGCCGATGCGGACGAAGCGGTCGAGAGTCGTCATGGGCGGTCTCCTGGTGGAACGTCCGCGACCGGGTCGACGTGCCCGGCGGACGGGGATCGTGTCGACGGGCGGGGTGGCGCGTGGCGGGAATGCTCAGTCGCCCTGGAAGCCGGACGCCTTGATCGGCGGGCCCCAGCGCTCGTAGTCTTCCTTCAGCGCGGCGGCCAGGCGGTCGGGGCCCTGGCCGGTCGGCTCCAGGCCCATCTCGACGAGGCGCTTGTGCAAGGCCGGATCGGTGATCGCCGCGACCGCCGCCTTCGAGAGCCGCTCGACGGTGGCCGGCGGCGTCCCGGCGGGGGCGAACAGGCCGTACCAGGGTTTGGCGACCAGGTCGTAGCCGAGTTCGCGGAACGTGGGCACCGACGGGAAGCTGGCGTCGCGCTGTTCGCCGGCCACCGCGAGCAGGCGCGCCTTGTCGGCCTGCACGAGCGCGCGGATGTCCGCGGCGACCGTGGAGATCGCACTGACCTCGCCGCCGGCGATCGCCGTCATCGCGGCGGCCGTGCCCTTGTAGGGCACGTGCGTGAGGTTCAGGCCGGCCGACCTGGCGAACATCACGCCGAAGAAATGCGGAATGCTGCCCGACGCGGCGGAGGCGTAGAAGCCGTTCTTCGCCGGATCGGCCTTGACCCAGGCGACGTACTCGGCGAGCGTCTTCGCCGGCACGTTCGCCCCGACGCCGAGGCCGACCTGGAAGTTGCTCAGGTGCGCGACCGGCACGAAGTCCTTGAACGGGTCGTAGCGCAGCTTGCCGGCGTACGAGTGCGGGAAGATTGCCATCGTCGCGACCGGCGTCATCACCAGCGAGGTGCCGTCGGCCGGGGCGGCCTTGACGAGTTCGTTGGCGATGCGCCCGCCCGCCCCGACCTTGTTCTCGACGATCACGGCCTGCTTGAGCGTGTTCTGCATGTGCTCGGCGACGACGCGCGCGAGCGCATCGGACGTGGCGCCGGCCGGATAACCGACGACGATTCGGATCGTGCCTTCCTGGGCGACGGCCGGGCCGGCCAGGCCGGTGGTGGCGGCTGCGAGCGCGGCGGCGAGGAGGCCGGCGCCGAAGCGGCGGCGGGGGAGGTGGGTCATCGTCGTCTCCTGAAGTTGTCGGGTGGGCCTACCACTGGCCGAAGAACACGCCGGCCTTCTTGTACTGGTTGGTGCGCTGTTCCACGAAGGTGTCGCTGACGGTGGTGCGGTGCTTGCGGCGCACGAGGAAGTCGAGCAGGCGGTCGCGCAGCCCGGCGCGCACCGTAGCGTGACCGGGGTCGCGCCCCAGGTCCTGCATCTCCTGCGGATCGTTCGCCAGGTCGTAGAGCTGCTCCGGCTCGTCGACCCAGTGCACGTAGCGCCAGCGGTCGGTGCGGATCGAGAACGCGCGGGCCTGCTGCGGCGTCTTGCCGCGCAGCAGGCGCGCCAGGCGGAAGCTGTAGTCGAGCTCCGAGTAGGTGAAGTCGCGCCAGGCCGGCGCGTGACCCTCGAGCAGCGGCAGCAGGCTGCGCCCTTCGATGCGGTGCGGCGCCGCGGCGACGCCGAGCCAGTCGAGCACGGTGGGCACGACGTCGACACATTCGACGAAGCGGTCGTCCACCGTGCCGCGGGTCGCATCCGCCGCGGGCCGCGGGTCGGCCACGATGAACGGCACCTTCTGCACGGTGTCGTAGAAGAGCTCCTTCTCGCCGAGCCAGTGGTCGCCGAGGAAGTCGCCGTGGTCGGCGGTGAAGATCACGAGCGTGTTGTCCAGCAGCCCCTGGCCTTCCATGTGGTCGAACAGGCGGCCGAGGTGGTCGTCGAGCTGGTGGATCAGCCCCTGGTACGCCGGGCGCACGGTGCGGATGCAGTCGTCGCGCTGGAAGCTGACGCACTCCTCCTGCTGCCGGTAGGCCGCGACGACCGGATGGGCGTCCGCGCGCTCGGCCTCGCTGCGCACCACCGGCAGGCACTGGTCGGCCGTGTACATCGCGTGGTAGGGCGCGGGTGCCATGTAGGGCCAGTGCGGCTTCACGTAGCTCAGGTGCAGCACCCACGGCCGGCCGCCCTGCTCGCGCATGAAGCGGATCGCCTGGTCGGTCATGTAGGCGGTTTCGGAATGCGCCTCCTTGACGCGCGCCGGCAGGTGCACGTTGCGCATGTGCCAGCCGCTGACGACCTGGCCCGATTCGTCGATGCCGGCGATCACGTGTTCGGTCCACGGGTCGGCCCCGTCGTAGCCGTGGGCGCGCAGGAAGGCCGGGTAGCCGCTCTCGTGGCCGGGCGTGTGGTGGCCGTCGTAGCGGTCGATCTCGACGAAGCCGCCGCGCTCCAGGAACGTGCCGAGCTCGGAGCCGCCATCGATCGCCAGGCGCGCCAGGCCCTCGTGGTCCGGCATCACGTGGGTCTTGCCGGCGAGCGCCAGCGTGCGGCCGCTGCCCTTCAGGTACTCGCCGAGCGTGACCTCGCCGATCGCCAGCGGCACGCGGTTCCAGGTCGCGCCGTGGCTGATCGGATAGCGCCCGGTGTAGTAGCTCATGCGGCTCGGGCCGCACACGCCGCTGTTGACGAAGGCGTTCGCGAAACGCACGCCGCGGCGCGCCAGGGCATCCAGGTTCGGCGTACGCAGGTACGGGTGGCCGCTGCACGAGAGATGGTCCCAGCGCAGCTGGTCGGCCATGATGAAGAGCACGTTCATGTCGAGCGGCATCCTAGGTGGCGCAGAATCGATTGTTCTAAACAATCCATCTCGGTGATGACCCTGACGACGCCGAGCCGGCTGCGCCAGCCGCAAGGGCTGGACGACCTGCTGAACTACCGGCTGCTGCGCCTGTTCGCCGTCAGCGGGGCGCCGGTCATCCGGCTGTGCGAGGGCCGCTACGGCATCGCGCGGCGCGAGTGGCGGCTGCTCGCCTTGCTGGCGGCACACGGGCCGCTCTCGCCCTCGGAGCTGGCCGATCGCGGCGACCTGGACCGGGCCCGCACCTCGCGCGCGATCGGATCGCTGGTCACCAAGCGGCTCGCGCTGCGCGTGGCCCGCCCGGGCGACGCGCGGCGCGCGGTCGTCACGCTCACCGACGAGGGCCGCGCGCTCTACGACGAACTCTTCCCGCAGGTGGCTGCCATCAATCGCGCGGTGCTCGCCGCGCTGGACGACCCGCTGCTCGCCGCGCTCGACGAGGCGCTGCAGCGGCTGACCGCCCATGCCGCGCAGCTGAACCAGCAGCTCGTGCCCGACGCCCAGGCCGACCGCCACCGCGGCGGCAGCCGCCGCCGCTGGCCGACCCATGACGTCCCCGGCGGCTGAGGCGCCGCAGGGAGCGGGGTTCCGTGCCACGGTCGCCGCGCTGGCCGCCGGCCAGCTGGTGTGCTGGGCGGCGTTGTACTACGCGTTCACCTCCTTCGTGCTGCCGATGCAGCGCGCCTTCGGCTGGAGCAAGCCGGCGCTGATGGGGGCCTTCACGCTCGGGCTGGCGGTCTGGGGCGGCGCCTCCTACGCGGTCGGGGCGGCCATCGACCGCGGCCGGGGCCGCGCCGTGCTGACGCTGGGCTCCGCGCTGGCCGGCATCGGGCTGCTGCTCTGGTCGTTCGCCGACTCGCTGGCGCTGCTGTACGCGGCCTGGGCGCTGCTCGGCGCGGCGATGGCGATGACCCTGTACGAACCGGCCTTCAACGTGCTGACGCGCCGCTTCCCGGAGCACTACCGGCAGGGCATCACCACGCTGACGCTGGTCGGCGGCTTCGCCAGCACGCTGTCGTTCCCGGCCGTGGCCTGGCTGCTCGACGTGCTCGGCTGGCGCGGCGCGCTGCAGGTCGCCGCGGCCGTGCTGCTGCTCGGCGTGACGCCGCTGCATGCCTGGGCGCTGCGCGGCACGCCGACGCAGCTGGTGCGTTCGGCGCACGAGGACGGGGCGGATGACGCCACCCTGCACGAAGCCCTGCGCGGTTCGGCCTTCTGGCTGCTCGTGCTGACCTTCACGCTGTACTCGTTCGCGGCCGCGGCGCTGTGGGCGCACATCATGCCGGCCTTCGCGGCGCGCGGCATGGGCGAACCGGCGGCGCTGGCGGTGGTGGTCTGGTTCGGCCCGGCGCAGGTGGCCGGGCGCTTCGCCTACCTGCTGTTCGGCCGCTGGGTCGGCTCGCGCACGCTGGGCCTGGCGGTGCTGGCCGGGCTGCCGCTCTCGCTGACGATCTTCGCGCTTGCGCAGGGCACGCTGGCGCTGCTGCTGTTCGCGTTGCTCTTCGGGCTCGCCAACGGTCTCGTCACCATCGTGCGCGGCAGCCTGGTGCCGGAGTATTTCGGGCGCGCGCATGTCGGCCGCATCAGCGGCGCGATGAACGTCGTCGCGCTGCTGGCACGCGCCGCTGCGCCGCTGGCCACCGCCTGGCTGCTGCTCGCGCTGCCGGGCTACCGCGAGGTGCTGCTGGTGCTCGCCGGGCTCGGCGGCATCGCGGTGATCGCCTTCGCACTGGCCCGGCCGCCGCGCTGAGCGCCCGCCAGCACGTCGTGCGCCGCCGCGCGCAGGTCCTCGGCCAGGCTGCGCTGGCCGGGCTCGTAGAGCTCGGCCAGGGCCATCAGCCGGCGGGCCGCCTGCAGCGTGCGCCGGCGCGCGACGCGCTCGTTCAGGGCGGCGATGACCCGCCTGATCCACACCGCTCCGAACACAGCCGTTGCGGCGGGGGTGATGGGGCTGGGGCAGGCCAGATTCAGGGGCGCACATGGATGGGTCATGGGCCGAATCTAGGCGGCTGATTGCATCCTGATAAGCACTATGATTCGACTTCAGTAAAAACCACCAGTTGTCAATTCAAGGCGCCGGATGGACCACTTTCGTGCCATCACGTTGTTCGAACGGGCCGCTGCGGCGGGCAGCTTCCAGCGTGTCGCGGTCGAACTGGCGATCAGCCCGCAGGCCGTCGGCAAGGCCGTCCGGCAGCTCGAGACGCATCTGGGCGTGCGGCTTTTCCATCGGACCACGCGCAGCAACAGCCTGACGGCCGAGGGGCGGGCCTTCCTGGAGGCGGTGCGGCCCGGCCTCGCCACCATCGCGGCCGCCGTCGGGCAAGTGCGCGCCACCACCGAACAGATCGAAGGACCGATCCGCATCACCGCGGCGCATTCGGCGCGCAAGGTTCTCACCGGGCCGCTGGCCGAGTTCAACGCCCGCTACCCGCAGGTGCGCTTCGACCTGCTGATGGACGACGGATTCACCGACATCGCCGCCGCGCAGATCGACGTCGGTTTTCGTGCCGGCGGCGAGCCGACGGGACAGCTGATCGCGCGGCGCCTGTTCGGCGTGCAGGAGGTGCTCTGTGCGTCACCGGCCTACCTCGTCCGCCACGGCCTGCCGCGCAGCCTGGGCGAGCTCGCCGCCCACCGCTGCACGGGCTTCCGGCAGCGCGAGAGCGGGCGCCTTCTGCCGTGGCAGCTGATGATCGACGGCGAACTGCGCCGCCTCGACGTGGCCGTCGCCTTCTGCGCCAACGACCCGGAGGCCGAGCTCGATGCGGTGCTGGCCGGCATGGGGATCGGGCTGATCGACGGCATCAACGCGGCGGCCGCGCTGCGCGACGGACGGCTCCAGGCGGTGCTGACCGAACACGCCGTCGACCGGCTCGGCTTCTACGTGTACTACGCGCAGCGCACCGCGATGCCGCGGCGCGTGCGTGCCTTCATCGACTTCATCGTCGAGCGGCTGCAAGGGTCGGAGGCGTTCCGGCTGCGGCCGCAGGATCTGGCGCGAACACCGCGGCAACGCGGCCGAACCGCCGGGACCCGGCGCGCCTAGAGGCGCTTGTCCAGCACCAGCACGTCGGCATCGCGCTTCATCTGGAAGCGCGACAGGAAGCTGTTGCCGAGCAGCACGACCTCCATGCCGGCCGGCACGACCACCGCCTCGACTTCGTAGACGGTGACGTCGCCGATGCGCACGCTGGACAGCGAAACGCGGTGCGCCACCACCGCGCCGTTGGCCGTGCGCGCGAGGCCGCGCTGGCCGCGGCTGTAGTCCAGGCCGATGCGCTTCGCCTCCGCCTCGCTCATCGCGACGCTGGTGGCGCCGGTGTCGACCATGAAGCGCACCACCTTGCCGTTGATCGCGCCGTCGGTGATGAAATGGCCGCCGCTGCCGGCCGCGATGACGATCTGGGTGCCGCCGCCGGCGCTCGCCGCGCCCCCGAGATTGACCTGCGCGCCGCCGAGCGGCAGGGTCTGGCGCTGGCCGCGCAGTTCGACCACGGTCGCGCTGCCGGTCACGCTCAGCACCTTGATGCCCTGCACCGTCTGGCCGGCCGCGACGGTGCGCGGAGTGCCGTCGATGATCAGCAGCGCCTTGTCGCCCAGGCTGCCGCTCATCGAGACCGACTGCGCCACGGCCGCGCCGGCCAGCAGGCACGCCGCGACGAACGTCGCCAGGCGACCAGCGAGCCACCGAGCGGACGCCGCGGATCCGGCCCCGCCGGTCCGCTGGCGTCGCCCCCCTGGGGGGGAGGCGCCGAAGGCGCTCCGGGAGGGAGCCATCTCAATCGCGCAGGTTGGTGAAGGACAGCGGCGCGTCCGGCGCCGTCTTGCGGATCAGCTGCATCGCGGCCTGCAGGTCGTCGCGCTTGGCGCCGGTGACGCGCACGGTGTCGCCCTGGATCGCCGCCTGCACCTTGAGCTTGCTCTGCTTGATCGCAGACTGCAGCTTCTTCGCGGTGTCGGTGTCGACCCCGCTCTTGACCGTCAGCGGCTGGCGCACCTTGTCCCCGCCGATCTTCTCGATCTTCGCGCTGCGGTCGACGAAGCGGATGTCCACGCCGCGCTTGGTCAGCTTGGCGAGCAGGATGTCGGTGACCTGTCCGATCTGGAAGTCCGAGTCGCCGAACAGCGTGACGGTCTTGTCGGCCAGCTCGATGCCGGCCGAGGTGCCCTTGAAATCGAAGCGTGTTCCGATTTCCTTGGCTGTCTGGTCGACCGCATTGCGGACCTCGACGAGATTGGGCTCGATCACCGTGTCGAAACTGGGCATGGGAAAATTCTCGCATGCAAATCGAGTCGGGCGTGAGCCTGAAGCCGTTCAACACGTTCGGATTGCCCGCCGTCGCCCAGCAGCTGGTGCGCATCGCGGGCGATGCCGACGTGCGGCGTGTCGTCGACCACCCGCAGCTCGGCCGCGCGCCGAAGTTCATCCTCGGCGGCGGCAGCAACATCATCCTGACGCGCGACATGCCGCAACTGGTGCTGAAGGTCGAGGTGACCGGCCGGCGGCTGGTCGAGGAACGGCCGGACGCGTGGATCGTCGAGGCCGGCGCCGGCGAGAACTGGCACGAGTTCGTCGCCTGGACGCTGGCGCAGGGCTGGCCGGGGCTCGAGAACCTGGCGCTGATCCCCGGCACGGTGGGAGCCGCGCCGGTGCAGAACATCGGCGCCTACGGCGTGGAGCTGAAGGACCGCTTCGAGTCGCTCGACGCGGTCGACCTCGTCACCGGCCGCAGCGTCGTGCTCGGGCCTTCGATCTGCGCGTTCGGCTACCGCGACAGCGTGTTCAAGCAGTCGCTGGCCGGGCGCTCGCTGATCACGCGCGTGCGGCTGCGGCTGCCCCGGCCCTGGGCGCCGGTGCTGGGTTACCTCGATCTCGAGCGCAAGATGCGCGAGACGGGCATCGGCGCACCGTCGCCGCAGCAGCTGTTCGACTGGATCTGCGCGATCCGCCGCGCCAAGCTGCCCGACCCGCTGCAGCTCGGCAACGCGGGCAGCTTCTTCAAGAACCCGGTGGTCACGCCGGAGCAGTGCCGCGACATCATCGGGCGCGACCCCGAGGTGGTGCACTACCCGCTGCCGGACGGCAGCGTGAAGCTCGCCGCCGGCTGGCTGATCGACGCCTGCGGCTGGAAGGGCAAGGCGGTCGGTGGCGCGGCAGTCTACGAGAAGCAGGCGCTGGTGCTGGTCAACCGCGGCGGCGCGATCGGCTCCGAGGTGATGACGCTGGCGCGCGCGATCCAGGAAAGCGTCTACGGCCGCTTCGGCATCCGGCTCGAGCCGGAACCCGTGGTGGTGTAGTCGCCGCGGCCGTCACGCCCCTGTCATCGTCGTGTCGCACACTGCCCGCAAACAAGTAGAAGACGACAAGAAGAAGAAGGGAGGATGACGATGAATCACATGACGACGCTGCTGCCGCGCGGCCTGCTGCTGGCGGTGCTGGCGGCGGCCTGGTGGCAGATGTTCCGACCGCACGGCTCGGCGGGCCTCGCGATGGTGACGACGCTGCTCGTCGTCGCGCTGCTGGTGGTGCACGGCCGCTGGCTGCGGTCGATGGCGCGCCGCACGATCCTGGCCTTCGAGTTCCCGCGCTTCCTGCGCGGCAAGGTGCACGAGGCCTACCCAGCCCTCGATGACCGGCAGCTCACCGACGTCGAACGCGGACTGCGCCAGTTCTTCATCGCCAGCGCGAGCGCGCGGGGCCGCTTCGTCGCGATGCCCTCCAAGGTGGTGGATGCGCTCTGGCACGAGTTCATCCTGCACACGCGCGCCTACGAAGGCTTCTGCCGGCGTGCCTTCGGCCGGCTGCTGCATCACACGCCGGCCGAGGCGCTGCCACCCGGCGCGTCGGCGCGCGACCAGCGCTTCGCCGGCCTGCGCCGCGCCTGGTACTGGAGCTGCCGGGAAGAGGGCATCGACCCGCGCCGGCCGAGCCGCCTGCCGGTGCTGTTCGCGCTGGACGCCGCGCTGGCGATTCCCGGCGGCTATCACTACGTGCCCGACTGCCGCCTGCTCGGCGCCGACCGCGGCGACACGCACTGCGGCGACGCCTTCGGCTGCGGGTCGTCCTGCGGGTCTTCGGGTGGATCGGACGGCGGGTCGGACGCCAGTGGCGACGGCGGTGGGGACGGGGGCGGCTGCGGCGGCGGGGATTGAACCGTCTATCCGAAGTGGCAGATGTAGTGCAGCGCCTGCGTCACCTCGATGTCGAAGGAGGTGTTGCCCGGCACCGAAAACGACTCGCCACCACGGTAAGCCTGCCAGGCCGGCTGGCCGGCCAGGCGCACGCGGCAGGCGCCTTCGATCAGTTCCATCACCTCCGGTGCGCCGGTGCTGAAGGTCAGCGTGGCGGGCAGGATCACACCGACGCTCTTCTTCGTGCCGTCCGGCAGTTCGAGGCTGTGCGAGACGCACTTGCCGTCGAAGTAGACGTTGGCCTTGGTGCGCACCTGCGCCTGGATGGTCTCGGTCGCCATCGCGTTCACTTCTTCCTGCCGGGCTTGCGCGCGGCCGCCAGGTTGGCGGCGATGCGCATGCGCAGCGCGTTCAGCTTGATGAACCCTCCGGCATCGGCCTGGTCGTAGGCGCCGGCATCGTCCTCGAAGGTCGCGATGCGGGTGTCGAACAGCGAATCGGTCTTCGACTCGCGGCCGACGCACATGATCGTGCCCTTGTAGAGCTTGAGCTTGACCGTGCCGTTGACGGTCGCCTGGCTGGCGTCGATCAGGCCCTGCAGCAGCGTGCGCTCGGGGCTGAACCAGTAGCCGTTGTAGACCATGCGGGCGTAGCGCGGCATCAGGTCGTCCTTCAGCGCGAGCACCTCGCGGTCCAGCGTGATCGACTCCATCGCGCGGTGGCCGGCCAGCATGATCGTGCCGCCGGGCGTCTCGTAGCAGCCGCGGCTCTTCATGCCGACGTAGCGGTTCTCGACCTTGTCGAGCCGGCCGATGCCGTGTTTGCCGCCCAGCTTGTTGAGTGTCTCCAGCACCTTCGCGGGGCTGAGCTTCTGGCCGTCGATCGCGACGATGTCGCCCTTCGCGTAGCTCAGCTCGACCACCTGCGGCTTGCCCGGCGCCTTCTCGGGGCTGACCGTGAGGCGCCACATGTTCTCCTCCGGCGCGAAGTTCGGATCCTCCAGGATGCCGCCCTCGTAGCTGATGTGCAGCAGGTTGGCGTCCATCGAATACGGCGCACCGCCCTGGCGCTTCTTGAAGTCGACCGGAATGCCGTGCTGGTCGGCATAGGCGAGCAGTTTCTCGCGCGACAGCAGGTCCCATTCGCGCCAGGGCGCGATCACCTTCACGTTGGGCATCAGCGCGTAGGCGCCGAGCTCGAAGCGCACCTGGTCGTTGCCCTTGCCGGTGGCGCCGTGCGCGATCGCGTCGGCCTTGGTCTTCTTCGCGATCTCGACCAGCCGCTTGGCGATCAGCGGCCGCGCGATCGAGGTGCCCAGCAGGTACTCGCCTTCGTACAGCGCGTTGGCCCGGAACATCGGGAACACGAAATCGCGCACGAATTCCTCGCGCAGATCGTCGATGAAGATGTTCTCGGCCTTGATGCCCATCTTCAGCGCCTTCTTGCGCGCCGGCTCGATCTCCTCGCCCTGGCCGATGTCGGCGGTGAAGGTGACCACCTCGCAGCCGTACTCGTCCTGCAGCCACTTCAGGATGATCGAGGTGTCCAGGCCGCCGGAATAGGCCAGGACGACCTTGCGGGGGCGGCTCGTGCCGGCAGTGCGGGAGGGCTTGGGCATGGCGTGTTGCGCAAAGGTAAAAGTCGCGGATTTTAGGTCCCGCGGCGCGGCGATCCTCTCCGGTCGCGACTTCCTGACTCGCCGCCGCCGGCGCCGCCGGGCATACTGGCCGCTCCCCATCCGAGGCGGCCATGCCCCGACTCCTGCAGCGCAACCAGCGCGCGATCGCCAACACCGTCGATGCCGAGCAGCGCGCACGGCTGCTCGCGCAACGTGTGCTGCTGCTTGCGCGCCACTGGCGTGTCGGCGAGCTGCCGGCGGCGCTGGCGCACGCCGAGGCGGCCGTGGCGGCCTGTGCCGACCAGCGCGCGCGGGCCGAGCTGGAACTGGCACGCGGCGTCGCGATGTACTACGGAGCCGAGGTGGCCCAGGCGGCGCTGCCGCTGGAGCGCGGCCGGGAGGAAGCGCGTGCCGCCGGGGATGCCGGCGTGGAGGCCGAATGCGAGGCCTGGCTGGGCTGCATCGGCGCGACGCTGCAGCACGAGCCGGAGCTGGTGCTCGGCCACCTGCGCCGCGCGGTCGAACTCGGCCTGCCGGCGCGCCCGTTGGCGGCGGCGCGGGCGTTCTACGTGGCCGCCACGCTGTTCCAGGAGGCCGGGCTCGCGGACCAGTCGACGGCGCTCTACCGCCGCGCCAGCGGCATCGCACGCGACCACTTCGACGAGCAACTGCTGGCGGCCATCCTGCGCTACATGACGCTCGCGCAGGTGCAGCAGGTGCGCCGCGCGCAGGCCGCCGGCACGCTGGACACCGATCTGCGCCGCCAGGCGCTGGCCGCGCTGGGCAGCGCGCAGCAGGTCGCGCAGGCGCTCACCGACGACGAACAATGTCTGCAGATCGGCCTGCGCCTGGGCGAGATGCATCGTGTCGGCGGCGACCATGCCGCGGCGCTGCGGGCGTTCGGGCCGCACCTGGACAGCGCGGAGCAGCGCGGCATGACCTGGGAAGCGGCGATCGCCCGGGCCGACCAGGCCGTCTGCCTCGCGGCGGCGGGCCGCCGGGAGGAAGCCCAGGCCGCGGCGCAACGGGCGCGGGCCGGCCTGGACGACGTGCACGACTCCTACAGCCGGGCGCTGATCCACAGCGCACTGGCCGAGGTCGCTGCGCTCACGGGCGGGGCCGAAGCGGAGGCGCTTGCCGAGCAGGCGCGCGACTGCTGGACGCAGGACCGCGCCTACTGCGGGCGGCTGCAGCAGGCGCTGCTCGCCCAGCCGTCGCTCCTGCACGCTTGATCTGACCCCGCACCCCCGGGAGTGTGTTGCGGCGGCGCCAAGGCCGTGGGGTAAGCTCCGCGCTGGTCCCAGCCAGGGGTCCCGTCCGGGGCCCAAGTCTCCCGCAACGTGCCTCCCGCCCCCGACAAACCCGCCCCCGGCAGCGCCATCCAGCACGAGGCGCTGCCGCCCGGCATGCGCTTCGGCGAGCTGGAGATCCTGCGCGTCCTCGGCGTCGGCGGCTTCGGCATCGTCTACCTGGCCCGCGACCACGCCCTCGAGCGCGACGTCGCGCTGAAGGAGTACATGCCGGCCTCGCTCGCCTCGCGCGGCGAGGGGGCGCAGGTCAGCGTCCGATCGGGCGGCTTCGCCGAGACCTACGCGGTCGGCCTGCGCTCGTTCGTCAACGAGGCCCGGCTGCTGGCGAAGTTCGACCATCCGTCACTGGTCAAGGTCTACCGCTTCTGGGAGGCCAACGGCACCGCGTACATGGTGATGCCGTACCTGCAGGGGCGCACGCTGCGCGACGCGCGCAAGGCGCTCGGCAAGGCGCCGGACGAGGCCTGGCTGCGCAACGTGCTGGATCCGATCCTCGGCGCACTCGAGGTGCTGCACCGGGAAGGCGTGTTCCACCGCGACATCGCGCCGGACAACATCTGGCTGCAGAACGACGGGCCGGCCATCCTGCTGGACTTCGGCGCGGCACGGCGCGTGATCAGCGACCGCACGCAATCGCTGACGGCGATCCTGAAGCCGAGCTACGCGCCGATCGAGCAGTACGCCGAGATGAGCGCGCTGCGCCAGGGCCCGTGGACGGACATCTACGCGCTCGGTGCGGTGACGCACTTCCTGCTCACCGGCGCGCCGCCGGGGCCGTCGACCGCGCGCGCGCTGCAGGACGAGATGGTGCCGCTGTGGATGCGCCACTTCCCGGGTGTCTCGCCGCGTTTCCTGGCGGCGGTCGACTGGGCGCTGCAGGTGCGCCCGAAGGAGCGCCCGCAGGGCGTCGAGGAGCTGCGCGCGGCGCTGGATGGCCGAATCGAGCCGCCGGCCGTCGAGCGCCACGACAACGTGCACACCGCCAGCGCTCCGGCGCCGCTGGCCGCCGACGCGGCCACCGAGTTCGAGCCGACGCGCCGCGTCGCGGGGCCGGGGGTCTCGACCACCTTCGAGCCGACCATGCGCGTGGCGCCGCCGCGGCCCGCGCCGACGCAGGCCCGGCCCGTGGCGGCCGTGCCGCCGTCGGCCGTTACCGCCGCCGCGCGGC
>JAHBZL010000041.1 GCA_019635485.1 Piscinibacter sp.
GCGTCCGCGCGGGCCGCGAGCTGGGCCGCGGCCAGGCCGGCCTCCCCGCGCAGCGCCTGCGACGCCAGCAGCAGGTCCTGCTTGCGCCGGGCGCGTTGCGCCGGCGACATCCCTGTCGCGCGCGGCGCCGGCTTCACGGGGTGTCGCGGGAGCGCAACCCCGCCTCGTCCGCGCGCAGCTCCTCCAGGCTGGCGCCGAAGGGCGCGCCCTCCTGCGACACGAGGCGCCGCAGGCGCAGCAGTCCGACGCCGAAACCGGCCAGGAACAGCGCGGCGAAGGACGCCAGCGCGGCGACGCGGTGGTCGTCCCAGAACGCCACGGTGAGGCACAGCGCCACGAACACCAGCCCGAACCCGGCCAGCAGGGCGGTCAGCACGGCCCAGAACAGCAGCGCCGCCAGGCGCTCCTTCTCTTCCTGCAGTTCGAGGGCGAACAGTTCGATCCGGATGCGCCCGAGCGCCAGCAACGACGCGCCCAGCCGGCGCAGCGAATCGCTCACCGGGGCGGCGGCCATGGCCGGCCGCTCAGCGCCGGCCGATCAGCACACCCAGCGCCAGGCCCACCGCCGCGGCCGCGCCGATGGCCTGCCACGGATGGTTGTGCACGTACTCGTCCGTCGCCTTGGCGGCATGCTTGCCGCGGGCCAGCGCCTCGGCCTGGGCCTGGCCGATCTGGTCGCGCGCGGAGTCCAGACGTTCGCGGATGCGGCCGCGCAGGGCCTTGACCTCGCCTTCGGCCTGGTTCGTCGTCGCGTTCATCAGCGCGTCGATGTCGTCCATCACCTGGTGAAAGTCGGCGGACAGCTTCTCGCGGGCGGTCGTGGCGTCGTTCATGGCTTCTCCTCGGGTGGTCGAATGGGGCCGGAAACAAGGGTGGAGCCCGATGCCGGCGTCGAAGTTCCCCCGGAATCGGCTCAGCGGGCCGGTACCACCTGCGGCGCGCCGGGCATCACCGGCAGCGTGCCCGCCGCGAGCTTCTGCGCGTACTCCTGCTGGAGCTGCGCATCCGTCTTGTAATGCGGTACGCGGAACACCAGCCGCCTGATCCGCGTCCACAGCGCCGAAGACCCCGCCACCTCCTCGTTCCAGTAGCGGTGCGCCAGCTCGAGGTTGCGCTCGGTGTCCATCTCGAAGTGATCGCGCGACGACTGGCCGCCGAACACGTAGAGCTTGCCGCGGTAGATGCGCCAGGTGTCCGGCCCGCCGCCGGCGCCCCAGGGCACGGCGTAGTTGATGCCGTTGGCGCAGAAGCCGCCGAACTGCGGCATGTAGCGATCGGGGTCGCGCAGGAATTCGGCCCGGTTCGCCTCGCTGGCGAAGCGCCAGGTCACGCCCAGGTGCTCGGCCTTGATCGCCGGGTCCCCCGGCACGGCGCGGTTCTCGGTGAAGTAGGCCACCGCGTCGTGGCCGAGCAGCATCAGCTTCGTGTCGGCGCCGTCGGAGACGGTGCGGAACGGCCCGCGGTTGGGCGACTCCTGGCCCTGCGCCCCCGCGGCGCAGGGCAGGGCCAGGGCGATCAGCAGCGCGGCGAGGCGCTGGAGCAGCACGGCGATGGACATCGGGGACCCCTTCGTCTCGGCGCGGCGACATGCCGTTCGTGCGATTGTGCCGCGCGACCCCCCCCTGTTCGCGTGGGTACCAAGCGGGGTATCGACGCGGCGTGAATCCTGTCCCACACGGCGCGCGGCGCGAGGCGTGCAATGACACCCGTGCCCACGTCGGGCCGAACAACAGAAAGGCGTCGTCATGTCTCACCAGGAATCGCAATTCGCCGCTGACCCCGCGCTCCCGCGCCTGGGCATCGCCGTCGGCTTCGCCGCGCTGGCCAGCCTCGCGCTCGCGCTGAACGTCTCCGCGGCCGTGCCGCAGCCGGCCGCGCACGACACGGGCGCGACGGCCTTCGCGTACCAGTGGACCGGCGCGGTCGACTGGGAGCGCGTCGCCCCGTCGCACATCACGCCGGCCGAGACCGTCGGCGCGTACGAGCGCTGAACCGGCGCCGCGCCGGCGCCGCCCGGCTCACTCGTGGCGCAGCGCGTCGATCGGGTCGAGCCGCGCGGCGCGCCGCGCCGGGAAGTAGCCGAACACCACGCCGATCGCGGCCGAGAACACGAAGGCCAGCAGGTTGATCGACGGGTCGAACGCGTAGGGAATCTGCATCACCTGCGCCAGCGCCAGCGAGGCGGCGGTGGCCAGCACGATGCCGATCAGCCCGCCGAGCGCGGCCAGCACGACCGCCTCGACGAGGAACTGCAGCAGCACCTCCCGCTCGAGCGCACCGATCGCCAGCCGCACGCCGATCTCGCGTGTGCGCTCGGTCACGCTGACCAGCATGATGTTCATGATGCCGATGCCGCCGACCACCAGGCTCACCGCGGCCACGGCGCCGAGCAGCATCGTCATCACCTGCGTCGTGCCCGACATCGTGTCGGCGATCTGGCGCGTGTCGAGCACGTTGAAGTTGTTGTCCTCGCTGTCGGACAGGCGGCGCCGCTCGCGCATCAGGTCCTCGAGGCTCTCCTTGACGCGCGTCGCGTCGCTGCCGTCCTGCATCGAGACCAGGATCGTGTTGACCCGCGTGTGACCGACCACGCGGCGCTGCATCGTGTGCAGCGGCAGCACGAGCAGGTTGTCCTGGTCGTTGCCCATCGCGCCCTGGCCCTTGGAGTTCAGGAGGCCGACCACGGTGCAGGAGAACTTCTTCACCCGCACCTGCGCGCCGATCGGGTCGGCCGAGCCGAACAGCTCGCGCCGCACCGTCGCGCCGATCACGCAGACCGCGGCGCCGACACGTTCCTCGTCAGGCTCGAAGCCGCGTCCCGCGGCGAAGCTCCAGTTGCTGACGCCGAACCACGCCTGCGTCGAGCCGGTCAGGCTGGCCGACCAGTTGCGCCCGTTGGCCACCAGCGTGGCGCTGCTGCGCACCTCCGGCGCGACCGCGCGCAGGCCGCCGATCTGCTGCTCGATCGCGTCCACGTCGCTGACGTTGAAGGCCGGCCCGCCACCACCCCCGGGCCCCATGCGCTGGCCGGGCAGCACCATCAGCAGGTTGCTGCCCAGGCTGGCGATCTGCGCCTGCACCGCGCGCGTCGCGCCGTTGCCGAGCGTGACCATCGTGATCACCGCGCTGACGCCGATCACGATGCCGAGCATCGTCAGGAACGAACGCAGCAGGTTGCGCCGGATCTCGCGCAGCGCGAGCAGCAGGGTGTTGAACCACATATCAGTGGCGCCCGGCCGTCCGAAGCCGCTGAGCGCCCCCTTGGGGGGCCGCGAGCGAAAGCGAGCTCGGGGGTCTCATCACGCGGCTCCCAGGGATTCGGCGACAGGCGCCGTTGCCGCGAGCCCGGCCGGTTGCGGATTGCGGCGGTCGCTCTCGACGCGCCCGTCGACGAAGCGCACGACGCGGCGCGCGAACGCCGCCATGTCCGGCTCGTGGGTGACCATCAGCACCGTGATGCCCTGCTCGACGTTCAGCCGCCACAGCAGCTGCATGATCTCGACGCTGCGCTGGCTGTCCAGGTTGCCGGTCGGCTCGTCGGCGAGCAGCACCTCGGGCCGCGTGACGATCGCGCGCGCGATCGCGACACGCTGCTGCTGCCCGCCGGACAGCTCGGCCGGCGTGTGGTGCTCCCAGCCCGCCAGGCCGACCGAGGCCAGCGCGGCACGGGCCTGGTCATGCCGCGCCGCGGCCGATTCGCCGCGGTACAGGAGCGGCAGTTCGACGTTCTCCTGCGCCGAGGTGCGGGCCAGCAGGTTGAAGCCCTGGAACACGAAGCCGAGGTAGCGGCGGCGCAGTCGCGCCCGCTGGTCGCGGCTGAGCTTCTGCACCGCAATGCCGCGGAACAGGTAGTCGCCGGTGGTCGGCACGTCCAGGCAGCCGAGCGTGTTCATCGCGGTGGACTTGCCCGAGCCGCTCGGCCCCATGATGGCGACGAAGTCACCCTGCTCGATGTCCAGGTCGACCCCCTTGAGGGCCTGGAACGCAGCCTGGCCCTGCCCATAGGTCTTGGTGATGCCGCGCAGGCGGATCAGCGGGGCCCGACCGGCCGTGCTCGTGGCCGCGTCGCTCACTTCGTCGCTCACTTCGCCGCTCCGTTGGCGCGCTGGTCGACGATCACCGCGTCGCCCTCGGCCAGGCCGGCGCCGGAGACCTCGGTGCGCCGGCCGTCGCTGGCGCCGACGCTGACGCGCACCGGCACCGCCTGGCCGTCGCGCAGCACCCAGATTTGCCGGCTGCCGCCGCTGCCGTTGCCGGCGACCGTGGCGCCGCGCCGGGCGACCGTGTTCGGCGGGCGCGGCATCAGGCGCGCGACGATGCTCGTGCTGCCGCCCGACGGTGCGGAAGCCCCGGCCGCCTGGGCAGGCGTGAAGCGCAGCGCCGTGTTGGGCACCAGCAGCGAGGGCTGGCGGTCGCTGGTCTGGATCGTCGCCGTGGCGGTCATGCCGGGGCGCAGCGTGAGGTCCTGGTTGTCCACCGACAGCAGCGTGGTGTAGGTCACCACGTTGTCGGTCTTGGTCGAACCGAAGGCCACGCGGGTCACCGCGGCCGGGTAGCGCCGGTTCAGGTAGGCGCCGACCGTGAAGCTCGCCTTCTGGCCGTTGGCGACCAGCCCGACGTCGGTCTCGTCGACGTTCACCTCCAGCTGCAGCTTGGTCAGGTCCTCCGCGATGGTGAACAGCGTGACCGCCTGCAGCGATGCCGCGACCGCATTGCCCGGGTCGACCGCGCGCGTCAGCACCACGCCGTCGATCGGCGAGCGGATCGAGGCCTTCGCGAGGTTGGTCTCGTCGGTGGAGAGCTGCGCCTGCGCGTTGGCGACGCTGGCGCGCGCGCTGGACTCGTCGGCGCGCGCCCGCTCGAGTGCGGCACGGGCGGTGTCGAGCTCGCTCTGCGCCGGCACCTTGCCGCCGGACAGGCGCGACACCTCCTCCAGGCGCGCCAGGTTGCCCTGCGCCTCCTTCAGCGTCGCGACGGCCTGCGCGACGCCGGCCTGGGCCGACGCCAGCGCGGCGCGCGACTTGGCGATCTGGTCGCGCAGCTTCGCCGTGTCGAGCTCGACCAGCACCTGGCCCTTCTTCACCCGGTCGTTGACGTCGACCAGCACGCGCGCGACGGTGCCGGAGAGTTCGCTGCCGATGTTCACCGAGCGCGTGGGCTGCAGCGTGCCGTCGGCGCTGACCGTGACGTTGAGCGTGCCGCGCTGCACGGCCTCGGTGACGAAGCTGGGCGCCGCCGCGGCGCGCCGGCCGGACTGCCACCAGGCCGCGCCCGCGACCAGCGCGGCCAGCGCGACGAGGCCCAGCCAGGACAAGGGCCGCTTCCAGAACGGGCGCGCGGCCGGTTCGTCGAGCAGCGCGGCGACGCCGTCGACGGTCTCGCGCGAAGGGGACGTGGTAGGGCTCATTCTCGAATTGCCTTGTCAGGAGGCCGGGGCGGGGTCGTTGGCGGCGCGGATCGGCGTGTCGGGCTGCCAGCCGCCGCCCAATGCCTTGTACAGGCGCACATGGTCGGCGGCGACGTCCGCCTCGGCGGCGGCCACGTTGTCCTGTGCGCTGAGCTGCGAGCGCTGGGTCTCGAGCACGGTCTGGAAGTCGACCAGGCCGCTCGAATAGCGCTGGCGGGCCAGCAGCGCGGCGTTGTCGGCGGCTTCGGCGGCCACGCGCAGCGTGGCCAGGCGCTCGCGGTCGCCGCGCAGTGCGACCAGCGCATCCTCGACATCCTTCAGCGCGGACAGCACCGTGGCCCGCAGCCGCGTGCGCGACTGCTCGTACGCGGCCTGCTGGGCCTGCACCTGGGCGCGGCCGGCACCGCCGTCGAACAGCGGGGCCGAGACGCTGGCCAGCAGCGCGCTGGCCACCGAGCCGGGGCCGCTCAGGCCGGACAGCGTCAAGGCGCTCAGGCCCAGCGAGCCGGACAGGTTGAAGCTCGGATAGCGCGCCGCGTCCGCCTGCACGATGCGCTGCGCCGCCGCATCGGCGGCCAGCGCGGCGCTGCGCACGTCGGCGCGCTGGCGCAGCGTGTCGGCCGGAAACGCGAGCGCGAGATCCGCGGGTGCCTGCGGCAGCGTACCGCCGCCGAGGCTCAGCGCGTCGACCGTGCGGCCGGTGAGCAGCGCGAGCTGGTGGCGCGACTGCTGCGCCGCGGTGGCCAGCGAGACGGTCTGCGCCCGGGTCTGCTCGACCGCGGCACGTGCCTGCTCCGCCTCCAGCGACGTCGCGAGTCCCGCCTGCACGCGCCACTGCGTGATCTGCTGCGTCTCCTGCTGGCTCTCGAGGTTGGCCTGCGCGATCGCCAGGCGCGCCCCGTTGCTGCGCAGCGTGATGTAGGCGAGCGCCACTTCGGCCGCCACCGACACCTGCACGTCGCCGAGCGTCGCGGCGCTGGCCTGGGCGTCCAGCCCGGAGGCCGCCGCGGCGGCGCGGTTGCCGCCGAACACGTCGGGTTCCCAGCTGGCGTCGAAGCCGGCACGGAAGCTGTTCGAGGCTAATTGCGAGGCCGCGCGGTTGCGCCCGGCCGAACCGGAGACGCTCAGCGCCGGCCCGTTGCGGGCGGTCTGCACGTCGGCCAGCGCACGCGCCTGGCGCAAGGCGGCCCGGGCCGATTCGATGTCGGTGTTGGCGGCCAGCGCGTCGCCGACCAGGCCGGTGAGTGTCGGGTCATCGAAGCGCCGCCACCAGTCGGCCAGCGAGGCCGCGTTGCGCGTTCCGCCGCCGGCCGACCAGGCCGCCGGCACGGCCACGCCGGCCTGCGGCGCGGTGACCGGTGCGCCCAGCGTGGCGCAGCCGGCCAGCGCCAGCGCGGCCAGCAGCGCCACGGGGCCTGATCGGGGGCGAAAGGATTGCGGCATGGAGCGAGTCTCGCTCCACGCCGTTGCCCCCATGCTTGCCGGGCGTCAAGCTATGTAAAGGCGTGACATGCCGTCGCCAACCCGTCACCGGACCGTCACGGCCGGGTCGCGTGACCGGTCGATGATCGCCGGCTCATGCCGCCGGGCTTCCATGTCCTCATCGCCGCCCAGTTCTGCTCCGCGCTCGCCGACAACGCGCTGCTGATCGTCACCATCGCGCTGCTGCAGCAGCAGGGGCTGCCCGGCTGGTGGGCGCCGCTGCTGAAGTTCGCCTTCACGCTGTCCTACGTGTTCCTGGCGCCGGTGGTCGGGCCGCTGGCCGACGCGTTCCCGAAGGGCCGCCTGATGGCATGGATGAACGGCGTCAAGGTGGCGGGCGTGGTGGCGCTGCTGGCGGGGGTGCCGCCGGTGCTGGCGTTCGTGGTGGTCGGCTTCGGCGCGGCCGCGTACGCGCCGGCCAAGTACGGCCTCGTCACCGAGATCGTGCCGGCAGCGAAGCTCGTGGAGGCGAACGGCTGGATCGAGGTGTCGGTGGTGCTCGCGGCGCTGCTGGGCACGGTGCTGGGGGGGCTGCTCGTGCGCGACGCCGGCGCGCTGGACGGCTCGCTGGGCGTGCTGCTGATCGTCTACGTGCTGGCCGGGCTGCTGAACGGCGTCGTGCCGGTCAGCAGTGCCCGCTACGCGCGCCGTCCCATCCATCCGGTCGCGCTGCTGCGCGACTTCGCGGCGGCGCAGCGCACGCTGTGGGCGGACCGCGACGGCGCGCTCTCGATGGCCGCGACGACGCTGTTCTGGGGCGTCGGCGCCACGCTGCAGTTCGCCGTGCTGCGCTGGGCGATCGACGTGATGGGCCTGACGCTCGAGCGCGCCGCCTACCTGCAGGCGGCGGTCGCGGTCGGCGTGGTGGCGGGCGCGGTGGTGGCCGGGCGCTGCGTGCCGCTGGCGCGCGCGCGGCGTGTGCTGCCCGCCGGCATCGTGCTCGGCGCGCTGGTCGCGCTCGGTGCGCTGTGCCCGACGCTGTGGCTCGCGCTGCCGCTGTTCGTGCTGGTCGGCGCCGTCGGCGGACTGCTGGTGGTGCCGCTGAACGCGCTGCTGCAGCACCGCGGGCACGTGCTGCTGTCGGCCGGGCGTTCGATCGCGGTGCAGGGCTTCAACGAGAACCTCAGCATCCTCGTGATGCTGGCCGGCTACGCGGCGCTGCTCGCGGTGCCGGTGGCGATCGTGCCGCTGATGATCGGCTTCGGCCTCGCGATCGGCGTGGCGATCACGCTGCTGATCGTGCGCGAGCGGCGCCGGTCGCCGCCGACGGCGCTGCCGCGCTCGCCAGCGTCGCCGTGAACACCGCCTCGACCTGCGCGACGATGCGGTCCCAGCCGAGTTCGCGGGCCGTTTCGCGCGCCTGCGCGCCGAGCGCGCGGGCCAGCGCCGGGTCGGCCGCCAGCCGGCGCGAATGGCGGACGAACTCGGTCGTGTCGGCGGGCCGGACGATCAGGCCGTTCACGCCGTCGCGGATCAGCTGGCCGGCGGCCGCATGGTCGAAGGCCAGCACCGCCAGGCCGCTGGCCAGCGCTTCGGTGGTGACGTTGCCGAAGGTCTCGGTCAGGCTCGGGAACACGAAGCAGTCGGCCGAGGCGTAGTGCCGTGCCAGGTCCTCGCCGTAGCGCGCGCCGGCGAAATGCGCATCGGGCAAGGCGCGCTGCAGTTCCTCGCGCGCCGGGCCGTCACCGACGATCACCGCGCGCAGCGCCGGCTGCACCTCGCGCATCGCCAGCAGGGCCTCGGCCAGCACACCGAGGTTCTTCTCCGGCGCGAGCCGGCCGACGTACAGCGCCACCGGCGCTTCCGCCGCGGCACCCCACTGGCGGCGCAGTTCGTCGCTGCGCCGGGCCGGGTCGAAGCGCGCGGTGTCGACGCCGCGCGAGACGACCCGCAGCCGCTCGAAGCCCTGCAGCGCGAGCTCCTGGCGCAGCCGCTCGGTGGGCACCATCGTGAACGCGGTGCGGTTATGGAACTTGCGCAGGTAGGCCATGATCGGCCGCTGCAGCCAGCCGATGCCGTAGTGGCGGCTGTAGGCGTGGAAGTTGGTGCGGAAGTCCGAGCACACCGGCAGCTTCAGCCGCTGCGCTGCCTGCAGGGCCGACCAGCCGAGCGGCCCCTCGGTCGCGATGTGGACCAGATCGGGCCGGTGCAGCGTCCACAGGCCGACCAGCGCCTTCTTCGACGGCACGCCCATGCGCAGGTCCGGGTAGCGCGGGATCGCGATGCCGCGCAGCAGCACCTCGTGGAAGCGGTCGGCCTGCGCGGCGCTGTCGCCGCCGCTCTGGCGCGGCCGGATCAGCTGCAGGTCGTGGTGGCGCTCGTGCAGGCCGTCGACCAGGCGCTGCAGCGTCATCGCGACGCCGTTGACCTCCGGCGGGTAGGTCTCGGTGACCAGCGCCACCCGCAGCGAGCGCCGCGCGGCCGGCAGCTCGTCGACCGTGAAAGAAGGCTGCTCGCTTGTCATGCCGGCATCGTGACGGGCTTGTGCAACAAACCGATGACGGCGGCCGTCACCGGATTTTCACGCCCGCCGGTCACCATGACGTCATCGATGGCGACGGAGTGACCTCGTGAACGAATTCCTGCAGGCCCTGAAGACGCAGCGCTGGGACGACCACCGCTACTACCACCACAGCCGCATCAACCAGTCGCTGCACCTGCTGTCGGCGGTCAGCTTCGTGGTGGCGTACGGGCTGCTGTTCATCGACCCGGCGCTGTCGGCGCTGGTGGCCTGGCTGGTGTCGATGTGCAGCCGGCAGGCCGGCCACTTCTTCTTCGAGCCCCGGGGCTACGACCACGTCAACCAGGCGACGCACGAGCACAAGGAAGAGATCAAGGTCGGCTACAACCTGCGCCGCAAGGTCGTGCTGATGGGCCTGTGGGCCGCGGCGCCGGTGCTGCTGGCGGCGGACCCGTCCTGCTTCGGCCTGATCGTGCCGGGCGTGGGCTTCGCCGGCTGGGTGCACGACGTCGGACTGTTCTGGCTCGCACTCGGCGTCGGCGGCCTGCTGTTCCGTACCGTGCACCTGTTCTTCCTGAAGGACGTGCGGACCGGCCTGGTCTGGATGACGAAGATCCTGACCGACCCGTTCCACGACATCTGGCTGTACCACCGCGCCCCGCTCGCGCTGCTGCGCGGCGAGCTGATCGATCCGATGCCGCACGCGCAGGCGCGGCACGGCTGACGGCCTGTTGCTGCCGTATGGAGTCTGCCTGCTGCGTCGTGTGGAGCGAGCCGAGCCGCGCCCGTGCGGGTGTCGACGCGCGGACCCGGGCGGTCTGCGCTTCGCTCCGACTCCCCTGCGGTGCTCGGCCCCGCGGCCCGGTCGCCCAACTCGCTACGCTCACTGCGTTCGCTGCGCTCAGACAGTCGGCGACCAGTCAGTTCACGTGGCGCGCTGGCGCGCGCGGGCCGCGCATCCTGCGCTCCTCGGCGCCCTCCACGCACGCCGCCACCCGCCCGGGCACGGCTCGGCCAGCCCCACCGAGCGGCGCCGCCGTTCCCGAGCCGCGTCCAGCGGCCGCGGGACCCAGCGAACACCGCGGATCCGGCTTTGCCGGTCCGCTGGTGTTGCCCCCTTGAGGGGGCGCGCGCAGCCCGTACGGGGGTGGTCCGCAACGGGCCGAGAGCGGCCACCTGCTTTCAGGCCCTTACCAGAGATGCGCCAGCATCTCGCGCAGCAGCCCGCGCTTGATCGCCTTGTCGGTCAGTGCGGCGTCGTGCCACCACCAGCCGTCCGCCGCCATCGCGCGCGCGGCGGCGACGAAGCGGTCGGCCACCGCCGCGAACTCGGCGTCGCCGTAGTTCAGGCTGAAGATCAGCCTTCCGGTGCCGACCCAGCTCAGCGCGAGACCCTCGGCGCGCAGGTAGTACTGCAGCAGCCAGTTGTAGCGCGAGGGTTGCGTGTAGGTCACGGTCCAGATCGTCGAGAGGTTGGCCACCCGCACCGGCAGGCCCGCCTCCCGCAGCCGGGCATTCAGCGCCGCGGCGCGTGCGTTCCAGCGCTCGTCCAGCCCGTCGTAGAGCGCCTGCACCTCGGGGCGCTCGAGGCGGTCGAGGAAGGCCGCCATCGCCCCCATCACGTACGGATGCGAGTTGAAGGTGCCGCGCGCGAAGCAGATGTCGGCCGGCCGGTCCTCGCGGAAGCGCCGCATGTACTCGCGCCGGCCGCACACCACGCCGATCGGCAGCCCGCCGCCCAGCGTCTTGCCGTAGGTCACCAGGTCGGCCGGCACGCCGAAATACTGCTGCGCACCGCCGGGGGCGAGGCGGAAGCCGACGAACACCTCGTCGAAGATCAGCACGATGCCGCGCTCGCTGCACACCGCGCGCAGGTCCTGGAGCCACTGCGTGTAGGCGGCGCGGTCGAAGCCGGCGCGGCGGCTGCTGTCCACCAGCGACGAGTCACCGGGCGCCGCGGCGTTCGGGTGCAGGGCCTGCAGCGGGTTGACCAGCACGCAGGCGATGTCGCGCCGCGTGCGCAGCACCTGCAGCGTGCGCTCGTCCATCTCGCGCAGCGTGTAGGTCTCGCGCGCCGGCACCGGATTGCCGGGGCCGGGCTGCACGTCGCCCCACCAGCCATGGTAGGCACCGCAGAAGCGCACGAGGTGCGTGCGCCGCGTGTGGTAGCGCGCCAGGCGCACGGCCTGCATGACGGCCTCGGTGCCGGACATGTGGAAGGACACCTCGTCCAGCCCGGACAGCCGCTGCAGCCGCCGGACGTTGTCCGCCACGCAGGGGTGGTACGGGCCCAGCACCGGGCCGAGCGCGCGCACGCGTGCGGCGCCTTCGTCGATGCAGTCGCGGTAGAAGTCGACGCCGAACACGTTGACGCCGTAGCTGCCGGTCAGGTCGTGGAAGACGTTGCCGTCCAGGTCCTCCACCGTCACGCCCCGGGCCGCCTGCACGAAGGCGCCGACCTGCAGGTGCTCGCGCAGCACCGGCGCGTACTGGTAGGGCACGCGGTAGGCGCCGGTGAACTGCAGGTCCGACAGGCCGGAGCGCGCCTGCGCCGTGGCGGCCAAGGAGCGCGGGAAACGCTCGCGGAACAGCGTCGCCAGCCCGTCCAGCCCGGCCCGGCGCCGCGCGACGACCTCCGCCGGCGCGCCGTCCGAATCGAAGAAGCGCGCCTCGTCGTAGGCATACCCCGGCAGCCAGCGCGCCACACGGCGCGCCATGCGCGCATGGCCGGTCAGCGACGGGTGCTTGGCGCGCGACAGCGCCAGGCGGCGCCAGGCCAGCGGCGCGGTGGCGGCCAGGGCCGCCGCCGCGACGGCCGACCACACGAAGGTTTCATTCATGCCCTCCGCTTCTACCCATGTCGATTGACACCCCGATGAAAACGGCGCCGCGGCGCCGCGCCTGGCGCGACGCGCTGTTGCAGCAGGAGGACCTGAACTTCCTGCTCACCAACCGCGTACCGCGCCTGGCGCTGACCCGCTTCATGGGCTGGTTCAGCAAGATCCGCCAGCCGCTGGTGCGCGACGCGTCGATCGCCGTCTGGCGCGCGTTCGCCGACCTCGACCTGAGCGAGGCCCGCAAGGACCGCTTCGACAGCCTGCACGACTGCTTCGTGCGCGAGCTCAAGCCCGGCGCGCGCCCGGTCGACCCGGATCCGGCCGTGCTGACGAGCCCGTGCGACGGCATCGTCGGCGCCTGCGGCGCCGTGGCCGACACGCAGGTGTTCCAGGCCAAGGGCTTCCCGTACTCGGCCGTGGACCTGTTCGGCGACGCGGCGGCCTTCGAGCCGTTCCGCGACGGCTGCTTCGTCACGCTGCGGCTGACCTCGAGCATGTACCACCGCTTCCACGCGCCGTACGACTGCCGCGTGCGGCGCGTCACCCACATCGCCGGCGACACCTGGAACGTCAACCCGATCGCGCTGAAGCGGGTCGAGCGGCTGTTCTGCCGCAACGAGCGCGCGCTGATCGAGGCGCGGCTGCCGGACGGCACGCCGCTCGCGCTGGTGCCGGTCGCGGCCATCCTGGTCGCCAGCCTGCGCCTGCATTTCCTCGACCTGCTGCTGCACGGGCGCTACGCCGGGCCGCAACAGATCGCCTGCGACGCGGCGCTCGCCAAGGGCCAGGAGATGGGCTGGTTCGAGCACGGCTCGACGATCATCGTCTTCGCGCCGCGCGGCATGGCGCTGGCCGAGGGCCTCGCGAGCGGCACCCGGGTCCGCATGGGGCAGCCGCTGCTGCGCCGCCCGGAGGTTTAGAACAGCCGGCCGACGTTGAACAGCGTCAGCACGCCCAGCAGGGCGAAGATGCCGGCGGCGATGCCGTGCACCAGCCGCATCGGCACGTGCCGCGCGATGCGGTCGCCGAGGAACACCGCCGGCACGTTCGCCAGCAGCATGCCGAGCGTCGTGCCGGCGACGACGGCGGCGAAGTCGGTATAACGCGCCGCCAGCGCGACGGTCGCGATCTGGGTCTTGTCGCCCATCTCGGCGAGGAAGAACGCCACCACCGTCGTGCCGAACACGCCGAAGCGCTGGCGCGTGCTGGCGGCCTCGTCGTCGACCTGGTCGGGAATCAGCATCCAGCCGGCCATGGCGAGGAACGACAGGCCGATCACCCAGCGCAGCAGGTCCGGGCCGAGCGCCTGCGCGACCCAGCCGCCGAGCGCGCCGGCAAGCGCATGGTTGGCGAGCGTGGCGACGAGGATGCCGACGATGATCGGCACGGGGCGGCGGAACTTCGCGGCCAGCAGCATGGCCAGCAGCTGGGTCTTGTCGCCCATTTCACCGAGCGCGACGACGCCGGTCGAGACAAGGAAGGATTCCAAGCGGATCTCCGCGGGCCGGCACACAACCGAAGACCACACGGCATCCCCGGCCCGTCCGGAGGCAGTGCGGTCAAAGGTCTGGCCAGGCGTCGGAGCTGCTCGCGCCATGGCCGCGAAGGCCAAGTCTGTTGACGCGAGCCCCGGCGCGCTTGGCGCCGGGCGGCTACTCCCCAATGACAGAAGCGGCGCGAGTGTAGCGGAACGACCTGAACCCGGGCTGACGCCTAACCGAGCTCGAAGCTCGTGACACCGAACAACCGGTCCAGCGGCAGCGCGGGCACGGCGCCGGTGAACATGCGCGCGGTCTCGAACACCGGCGCGAAGCCGAGCTCGCGCGCGAGCGCGACGGCCTCGGCGTTCGGCGCCGGCACGTCGAGCTGCACCGGCGTGCCGGGCGGCAGCGGGGCGACCAGCGCGTGCAGCAGGTCGGCGGCGGCCCGGGCATCGTCGGCGAACAGCGGGCCGATCTTGCAGCCGGCGCGGCACGGACGGATCACGCCGTAGCCGGCCAGCGCGCCGTCGCGCACCGCCGCCAGCGCCATGCTGCCGCGCTGCGCGATCCAGTGCTGCGTGAAGCGGCGGCGGTCGTCGGGGAAGAAGGCGGCGTCGTAGTCGAGCAGCGCCGGCAGCGGCCAGGCGGCCAGCGGCAGCACCGTGCCCGCTGGCGCGGCGACGTGGCCGTCGTGCCGGCCCTCGTAGCGCACGTTGTTCCAGGCGAACGCGAAGCCGCTGCGCCGGTAGTTGTCCTGCTGGGCGACCACGCCGTCCAGGCCGACCACGCGGCCCGCGAAGCGCTGCATCGCAGCGCGCCACAGCGCGAGGCCGTGGCCGCGGCCGCGGAACGCCGGGCGCACGATGTAGAAGCCGAGGAAGCCGAAACCGGCGCCGTAGTGGACGGCCGAGACCATGCCGACCGGCTCGCCGTCCAGCGTGCCGAGCAGGAAGCCGGCCGGGTCGGTGGCGTGGAACGTGTCCGCGTCGTGCAGGCCCGGGTTCCAGCCTTCCTGCGCCGCCCACTCGATGCCGAGCTCGAGTTCGGCACGGGTCATCGGGCGGATCTGCAGCGTGCTCATGCCGGACATGATCGCAGACCCGCGCCCTGCACGGTCACGCGGGCGTCACCGTCGGTGGCTACGCTGCGGATCCCGTGACGAAGACGATCGCGCTGGTGTACTTCAACGCGGGTGGCGGCCACCGTGCCGCCGCGCAGGCGCTCGAGGCGGTGATCCGCGCGCAGCGCCGGCCGTGGCGTGTCGAGCTGGTCAACCTCGTCGAGGTGCTCGACCCGCAGCAGCGCTTCCGCAAGCTGACCGGCGTCACGCCGGAGGACCTGTACAACAAGCGGCTGGCGCGCGGCTGGACGCTGGGCATGGCGCAGGAGCTGAAGCTGCTGCAGGCCGCCATCCGCTTCGGCCACGCGGCGATGGTGCGCATGCTGCAGCAGCGCTGGCTGCGCGCGGAGCCCGACCTGGTCGTCTCGCTGGTGCCGAACTTCAACCGCGCGCTGCACGAGAGCGTCGCGACCAGCCTGCCCGGCGTGCCCTACGCGACGGTGATGACCGACATCGCCGACCTGCCGCCGAACTTCTGGATCGAACCCGGGCTGGACCAGCATGTCGTGTGCGGCAGCGAGCGGGCGCGGGAACAGGCGCGCGCGGCGGGTTATCCGGACACGCGGCTGCACCTGACCAGCGGCATGATCCTGCGGCCGGATTTCTACGACCTGCCGCCGCTGGACCGTCCGGCCGAGCGGGCGCGCCTCGGCCTGCCGGCGCAGGGCCCGGTCGGCGTGCTGATGTTCGGCGGCCAGGGATCGATGGCGATGCTGCGCATCGCGCGGCTGCTGGACGGCCTGCCGCTGATCCTGATGTGCGGCCACAACCGGCTGCTCGCGCAGCGGGCCCGCGCGCTGCGCCGGGGCGCGCCGCAGGTGGTGGTCGAGTTCACGCCGGACGTCGCACGCTGGCTGCGGCTGGCCGACTTCCTGGTCGGCAAGCCCGGGCCCGGCAGCCTGAGCGAGGCGGTGCAGCTCGGCCTGCCCGTGGTGACCTCGCGCAATGCCTGGACGATGCCGCAGGAACGCTACAACACCGAGTGGCTGCAGTCGCGTGGCCTGGGCGTGGTGCACCGCTCGCTGCGCACGCTGCCGGCGGCGGTCGACGAGCTGCTGCGCCACCTGCCTGAACTGCAGGCGAACGTCGCCCGCGTGCGCAACCGCGCGGTGCTCGAAGTGCCGGACATCCTGCAGTCGATCCTGTCGGAGAGCGCGGCCCCACCGCACTGGCGCTGGGTCGGCCAGACGCCGGAAACGCCCGGCAAACCGCCCGACGAACTCCTGTCCACGAGGGAAACACCATGAAGATCTCGGTATTCGGGGCCGGCTACGTCGGGCTCGTCACCTCGGCCTGCCTGGCCGAGATGGGCAACAGCGTGCTTTGCGCGGACGTCGACGAAGCCCGCGTGGCGATGCTGCGCGGCGGCGCGGTGCCGATCCACGAGCCCGGGCTCGACGAGCTGCTGGCACGAAACGCCGCCGCCGGCCGGGTGGCCTTCACGACCGACGTGCGGGCGGCCGTCGAACACGGCACGCTGATCTTCATCGCCGTCGGCACGCCCTCCAGCGAGGACGGCAGCGCCGACGTCGAACACGTGCTGGCCGCGGCACGCAGCATCGGCGCGCACATGACCGACTACAAGGCCGTGGTCGACAAGAGCACCGTGCCGGTGGGCACCGCCGACCGCGTCGCGGCGGCCATTCGTGCCGAGCTGGCGCGGCGCGCGGTGATCGTGCCGTTCGCCGTGCTGTCGAACCCCGAGTTCCTCAAGGAAGGCGCGGCGATCGACGATTTCATGAAGCCGGACCGCGTGATCGTCGGCTGCGACGATGAGCGGGCCGGCCTGCTGCTGCGCTCGGTCTACGCGCCGTTCCTGCGCAACCGCGACCGCCTGATGCTGATGGACGTGCGCAGCGCCGAACTGACGAAGTACGCCGCCAACGCCATGCTGGCGACGCGCATCAGCTTCATGAACGAGCTGGCCCGCCTGTCCGAGCAGATCGGCGCCGACATCGAGCAGGTGCGCCGCGGCATCGGCGCGGATCGCCGCATCGGCAGCGACTTCCTCTACGCCGGCTGCGGCTGGGGCGGCTCCTGCCTGCCCAAGGACGTGAAGGCGCTGCTGCGCACCGGCAGCGATGCCGGCGTGCCGCTGGACATCCTGGCCTCGGTGCTGCAGGTCAACGAACGCCAGCGGATGCTGCTGGCCGAGCGCGTGCTGCAGCGCTTCGGCCCGGACCTGCGCGGGCGGCGCTTCGCGCTGTGGGGGCTCGCCTTCAAGCCCGGGACCGACGACATGCGCGAGGCGCCCAGCCTGACGATCGTCGACGCGCTGCTGCAGCGCGGCGCGCAGCTGCAGGTGTTCGACCCGGTGGCGATGGACCGGGCGCGCCAGGTCTGGGCCGGGCGCGAGGGCCTCGTGTACTGCGATCACCCGCTGCAGGCGGCCGACGGCGCCGACGCGCTGATCGTCGTGACGGAATGGCGCGAGTTCCGCAGTCCGGACTTCGATGCGCTGCGCGAGCGGCTGCGCCAGCCGCTGGTGATCGACGGGCGCAATCTCTACGACCCGGCGCTGCTGGAGTCGCTCGGCTTCGAGTGCATCGGCATCGGCCGGCCGCGTGCCGCGGTGGCGGCCACGGCGGCCCTGGTGGAGCCGCTGGCCGCCTGAATCCCCGCCCAGGAGCGGGACCCGTCAGCCGCCGTCGGCACGCGCCGCCGGTGGCGCATACCAGTCCTCGCGCGCCACCACCTGCGGCTGCGGCGGGTCGGCCAGGTAGTGCGGCGACATGATCTGCACGCCGTGTTCGTTGAAGACGTCCTGGATGTGGCCGTGCAGGTGGTTCATCGTCTCGGCGCGGCTGCGCGGCGCGAGCGTGCCGGCCTGCGCGCACAGCCGGTATTCCACATAGAAGTCCGACAGCGCGGTCTGCAGCACGTAGGGCGCTGGCGCGGCGAGCACGCCGGGTGTGCGCCGCGCCGCTTCGAGCAGCATCGCATGCACCTGGCGCCATGGCGTGGCATAGCCGATCGTGACCGGCGCCTGCAGCATGTAGCGGCCGCCGTTCACCAGGCGCGACAGGTTGTGCACCGGCTGGCCGGCGATGGTCGCGCTGGGCAGGCTCACCTCCTCCCCGGTGCCGGTGTGCAGCTTGGTGGCGAGCACGCCGACGGCGACCACCGTGCCTTCGGTGTCGCCGATGCGCACGTACTCGCCGACGCGCAGGCAGCGCGCGTACATCAGGCTCAAGCCCGCCAGCGCCTGGCCGACGACGCTCGAAGCGCCCAGCGACAGCATCACGCCGGCCAGCACCGACAGCCCCTTGAAGGCCTCGCTGTTGGCGCCGGGCAGGTATGGGTAGGCCATCGCCAGCGCGAACAGCCAGATCACGACGCTCGAGATGCGCCGGGTCGGCCCGGCGGTGTCGGCATCGAGCCAGCCCAGGCGGGCCTCGCCGCGTTCGATGCGCAGCAGCAACAGCGCGTTGGCCCGCGCGACGAGGCGGGCGATGACGAAGATCAGCACGGCGGTGACCAGCCCGGGCACGGCGGACGCGATGGCCAGCGCGAACTGCTCGAGCACCCCGAGCAGCCAGGCGGTCGAGCGCTCGCCCCAGGGGCGCGTGTAGGCGAACTGGTGCAGCACGAAGGTGAGCCAGGCGTCCAGCAGCAGCGCTGCCAGGCCCCAGGCGCTGCCATTGACGAGCAACTGCAGGGCCATGCGGGCATGTTCGGCGTAGCCGCCGAGCGGCCGGCCGTGGCCGTGCTGCCGCCAGCCTTCGACACGCCGCTCCAGCGCCACCAGCGTGCGGCGGCGCAGCGCCAGCAGGCCGCGCACCAGCAGCAGCGCGACCAGCGTTGCCGCGGCTGCGGTCGCAAGGCCGATCGCGATGCGGCGCGGGTCGGTCAGCTCGCGTGCTTCGCGGGCGGCGATGCCGAGCCGGCGCTGTACCTCGCCGGCGGCCGCGTCGAGCGCGAGCGCCGGGCGCGGCCCGGGCATGTCGTCGACGACGAGGAAGAACACCGTCGCGCCGTCCAGCTCGAAGCGCACGGCGTCGCCGGCGCGCGAGAACGTGACCCGGCCGGGACCGCCCTGGGCCAGGGCGGCCTCGATCGCGCGCTCGGCCAGCGCCGCGCGTTCTGCGGGCGAGTCGCCCAGCAGCGGGGCGCGCAGCGTGACGACGCGGCGCCGGTTCAGCACGATCGCCGCCGGGGGGTCGGCGGCTGCAGCACTGGCAACCGGCGCTGGGGCCTCCATCGGCTGCGCCGCGATTGGCACCGCGGCAAGGCCGCCGAGCAGCAGCAAGGCCGGGACAAGGACCCGCCGGATCCGCCGGCTCCACCCGGATGGCGCGGCGCAGGCGGGGGGCGGGCAGGGCATGGCCCCCGGATCTTGCGGCAAGCCGGGAGCGGCGTCGAGAGCGGTAAGGGCGTCGAGGGCGGCGAGCGAGGGGCCGCCGCGCCGGTGCTACTGGAACGCGACCTCGGCGAAGCTGCGCAGCTTGCGGCTGTGCAGCTGGTCGACGCCGCGCTCGCGCAGCAGCTCGATCGCGCGGATGCCGATGCGCAGGTGCTGGTCGACCCGGTCGCGGTAGAACTGGTTGGCCATGCCCGGCAGCTTGATCTCGCCGTGCAGCGGCTTGTCGGAGACGCACAGCAGCGTGCCATACGGGACGCGGAAACGGAAGCCGTTCGCCGCGATGGTCGCGCTCTCCATGTCCAGCGCGATCGCGCGGCTCTGGCTGAAACGGCGCTCCGGCGTGGTCGGCACGTTGCGCGAGGGCAGCAGCTCCCAGTTGCGGTTGTCGGTCGAGGCGACTGTGCCGGTGCGCATCAGGCGCTTCAGCTCGTAGCCCTCCAGCCGCGTGATCTCCGCGACCGCGGACTCGAGCGCCACCTGCACCTCGGCCAGCGGCGGGATCGGCACCCACAGCGGCAGCTCCTCGTCGAGCACGTGGTCCTCGCGCACGTAGCCGTGCGCCAGCACGTAGTCGCCCAGCTGCTGCGTGTTGCGCAGCCCGGCGCAGTGGCCGAGCATGATCCAGGCATGCGGGCGCAGCACCGCGATGTGGTCGGTGATGGTCTTCGCGTTGGCCGGGCCGACGCCGATGTTGACCATCGTGATGCCCGCGTTGTCCGGGCGCACCAGGTGGTAGGCCGGCATCTGCGGCAGGCGCGGCGGCGGCGCGCCGAGCTCGTCGCCCGGCTGCGACGGCAGGCCGGCGCGGCGCGTCACGACGTTGCCGGGCTCGACGAAGGCCACGTAGTCCTGCGCCTTCGCGTGGCTGGCCATCGTCTCGTGGCCGAGGCGCACGAACTCGTCGATGTAGAACTGGTAGTTCGTGAACAGCACGAAGTTCTGGAAGTGCTCCGGGGCCGTGCCGGTGTAATGCCGCAGCCGGTGCAGCGAGTAGTCCACGCGCGGCGCGGTGAACAGCGCCAGCGGATGGGGCTCGCCCGGGTGCGGCTCGTGCGTGCCGTTGGCGATGCCGTCGTCCATCGCGCCGAGGTCGGGCAGGTCGAAGGTGTCGCGCAGGCGCAGGCGCCGCTCGGGCGTCATGCTGCCTTCCAGGTGGTCGTGCTCGGCGAACGAGAAGTGCACCGGGATCGGCTGCGTGCCGGTGCCGATCTCCAGCGAGACATGGTGGTTCTTCAGCAGCAGCCGGAACTGCTCGAGGTAGTAGCTGCCGAACAGGTCCGGCCGGGTCAGCGTGGTCTCGTAGCTGCCGGGCCCGGCGACGAAGCCGTACGACAGCCGCGAGTCGGCGCGCGCCACCGTGTCGGTGCGCACGCGCACGAAGGGGTAGCAGGCGCGCACGTGGGCGCCAACGTCCTCGCCGGCGACGAAGCGCTGCATCGCGTCGCGCAGGTGCGCGACGCCGGCGTCGTAGATCTCGCGCACCTGGGCCAGGGCGCGCTGCGGGTCGTCGAAGCGGGTCGGGGCGACGAAGGTCGGAGCGTTGTTCATTGGTGGTCTGTTCCTTGCTGCGAGCGATTGTGGCGGCGAATCTTGTTCGGCGCGAGACAGGGGGTGCGGCGGAAGATTCGGCGCCGGAAGCGGCGGCTCCGGAAATGTCGCGAGTAATCCGGCCCCCCTGTCGATAAGCTCTGCGGCCAACGAGGGAGGTCGGGATGAAGGTCATCGTTCTGGGCAGCGGGGTGATCGGCGTGACGAGCGCCTGGCACCTGGCCGCCGCGGGCCACGAGGTCACGGTGGTCGACCGCCAGCCGGCGGCGGCACTGGAAACGAGCTACGCGAACGCCGGGGAGGTGTCGCCGGGTTACTCGGCGCCCTGGGCCGGGCCGGGCGTGCCGGTCAAGGCCATCAAATGGCTGCTGATGCAGCACCGGCCGCTGGTGATCCGACCGCACCTGGATTGGGGCCTGGTGCGCTGGGGCCTGGCGATGCTGCGCAACTGCACCGCGGCGCGCTACGAGGTCAACAAGGGCCGCATGGTGCGCCTGGCCGAGTACAGCCGCGATTGCCTGCGCGACCTGCGCAGCACCACCGGGCTGCAGTACGACCAGCGCATGCAGGGCACGCTGCAGCTGTTCCGCACCCAGAAGCAGCTCGACGGCACCGGGGCCGACATCGAGGTGCTGAAGCGCTACGGCGTGCGCTACGAGCTGCTGGACCGGGCCGGCTGCATCCGCCACGAACCGGCCCTCGCGCGTGTGCAGGAGAAGATCGTCGGCGGCCTGCTGCTGCCCGGCGACGAAACCGGCGACTGCTTCAAGTTCACGCAGAACCTGGCGGCGCTGGCCGCCGGGCGCGGCGTCACGTTCCGCTACGGCACCACGATCGAACGACTGGAAGTCGCCGGCGGCCGCCTTGCCGGGGTCGTCACCTCGGCCGGCACGCTGAATGCCGACGCCTACCTGCTGGCGCTGGGCAGCTACTCACCGACGCTGCTCGCACCGATCGGCCTCCGGATCCCGGTCTACCCGGTCAAGGGCTACTCGATCACGGTGCCCATCACCGACGCGGCCGGCGCGCCCGAGTCGACGGTGATGGACGAGACGCACAAGGTCGCCGTGACCCGTCTGGGCGACCGCATCCGCGTCGGCGGCACCGCCGAACTGGCCGGCTACACGCTCAAGTTGCACGAGGCGCGCCGCCACACGCTGGAACACGTCGTCACCGACCTGTTCCCGGCCGGCGGCGACGTCGGACGAGCCCAGTTCTGGTGCGGCCTGCGGCCGATGACGCCGGACGGCACGCCGGTCGTCGGGCCGACGCGGCTGCCGAACCTGTACCTGGCCACCGGTCACGGCACGCTGGGCTGGACCATGGCCGCCGGCACCGGCCGCGTGATGGCGGACCTGATCTCGGGGCGCGCCCCGGCGATCGACATGGATGGCCTGACCATCGATCGCTACCGGGACGCGTACGCCGCCTGAGCGGCTTCGGGGTCTATTCCTGGGTGGCCGGGGATGCCGGTGCCGGAGCGCGTGCCGGCCGCGAGGCCACCACGCTGATCGCGCTGGCACGGATGCGCACGTCGAAGCCGCGCATCGGCGCGAGCGGTTCGCCGTCGGCGGCGAGCGGAAGCTCGTCGTCGCTGTCGATGCGCAGCGACTGGAAGCGCCAAGTGCGGCAGCGCTCGTGGTGCAGGTGCGCGCCCTTCAGCAGGCGCGGCAGCATGGCGAGCGTGCCGAGGCGGCCGAAGCCGCCGGTCACGAGCACGTCGAGCTGGCTGTCGGCGATGCGTGCGGCGGGCACGGCCGGCATGCCGCTGCCGTAGCTCGGCGTGTTGAGCACCGACGTGAACAGCGCCTCGCCTTCGTGGCGCAGTTCGCCGTCGACCTGCACGCGCACGCGGTGCGTGCGCAGCGCGGCCAGTTCGCCCAGGGTCGCCCACAGGTAGCGCGGCAGGCCGCGCAGCCAGCGCGGGCCGACCAGCGCACGCTGGCCGACCGCCGCATCGAATCCGGCCGCCAGGCTGGAGATGAACGGCACGTGCTGGCGCGGCGTGACCAGTTCGCCGACGTCCATGCGGCGCGTCGGCCCGTTCAGGGCGAGGTCGAGCGCCTGCGTCCAATCGAGCCGCTCGACGCCGAGCGCCCGTGCCGTGTCGTTGCCGCTGCCCAGCGGCACCACGCCCAGCGCGAGGCGGTGTGTCAGCAGCACCGGCAGCATGTGGTGCAGCGTGCCGTCGCCGCCGACCAGCACCACGCGGCTGCTGCGCGGCAGGCACTGCAGCGTCGCGCGCGAACGTTCGATGCTGTCCGACTCGACCAGTGCCACGCCGGGGGCATGCCGGCCCAGCCAGTCCCGCATCGGCGGCACCAGCCTGCCGGCCCGCCCGCCGGCCGCCAGCGGATTGATCAGCACCATGGTCGGCCGGGCCGGACGCCGCGGAAGGTCCGAGCGGGCACGTTGGGCGAGCGGCGCGAGCATGGGCGGCGAGCCTAGCGCAAAAGACAGGGGGAACCATAGCCCCGTTCCGGGGAGCGGAAAATGTTCACACCATGCTCGTGATCCACAACCCCGACCACGCCCGCCACGCCGGCAGGCACGAGATGTTCCGCGGCCGGCTCGTGCCCTGCCACGAGATGCCGCAGCGGCTCGACCACGTGCTCGCGGAACTGCAGCGGCGCCGGTTCGGGCGGCTGACCGTGCCGCAGTCCGGCGCACCCGACGAGGCGGCTTTCGACGCCCTGCTGGCCCGGGTGCACGCGCCGCGCTACCTGCGCTTCCTGGCGGGCGCTTGGGACGAGTGGGTCGCGCTCGACCCGGCCAATGCGGCGCTCGACGCCCTGCCTTCGGTCTGGCCGGTGCGCACCTTCCGCAGCGACGTGGAGCCGGAGAACTTCGCGGCCCGCATGGGCCTGTACTCGTTCGATGCCGGCACGCCGCTGACCGCCGGCACCTGGGCTGCGGCCCGCAGCGGCGCGTGCTGTGCGGTGCTCGCGGCGCAGGCCGTCGCGGCGGGCGAACCGGTGGCCCTGGCGCTGACGCGCCCGCCGGGCCACCATGCCGGCGCGGACTTCTTCGGCGGCTACTGCTTCCTGAACAACGCCGCGCTGGCGGCGCAGGCGCTGCGCGATGCCGGCCACGGCCGTGTCGCCGTGCTCGACGTCGACTATCACCACGGCAACGGCACGCAGAGCCTTTTCTACGAACGCGCCGACGTGTTCTTCGCCTCCCTGCACGGCGACCCGCGCACCGAGTACCCGTTCTACCTCGGGCATGCCGACGAGCGTGGCGCCGGCGCGGGCCTCGGCTGCAACCTGAACCTGCCGCTGCCGCGCGGCACGAACTACCCGCGCTGGCGTGCGGCACTGGGCCAGGCGCTTCAGGCCATCGCGGACTTCGGCGCCCAGGCGCTGGTGGTCTCGCTGGGCGTCGACACGTTCGAGGGCGACCCGATCTCCGGCTTCCGCCTCGCCAGCGCGGACTACCTCGACGTCGGCCGCGCGCTCGCCGAGGCGGCGCTGCCGACGGTGTTCGTGTTCGAGGGCGGCTATGCGGTCGCCGAGGTCGGCGTCAACACGGTGAACGTGCTGGAAGGGTTCGCGGCCTGATCAGCGCGTGGCGGCGCAGGCGCGGAAGTCCTCGAAGGCGCCGTAGGCGGGCGCCGCCGGTCGCGGCGTGCCGCACAGGTCCGGACGGCCGGGCAAATCGGTGCTCGTGCCCTCCTCGCGTCGGGGCGCCGCGCTGCGCCAGGAGAAGTCGAGCGCCACCGGGTCCGTGAACAAGGCACGCACCGGATGCGAACCCGCATACAGGCGCAGCAGGCCGGTGGCGCGGTTGTCGCGTTCGCGCAGCAGGCCGTCATCGCGCGCCTGCACGATGCCGTCGACCAGGTTGCCTTCCACCTCGGCGCTGCTCTCCGCGAAGCGCACGGCGATGCCAGCGGTGTCGATCAGCGTGTTGTGCAGCACGCGGCTGCGGGCCGCGCGATTGAGGTAGATGCCGGAGTCGGAGCAGAACGCGATCAGGTTGGATTCGATTCTTCCCTCGTCGTGTTCGACGATGCAGCGGCCGCCGCGGCAGTATCCGGCGCCGGTTCCGCCGCCGCCCAGCGACAGGCCGACCCGTGAACCCGGCGCGCCGCGCACGCGCGCCTCGCACAGGATCACGTTGCGTTCGAAGCGATTGCCGCTGCCGCCGCCCTTGGCGAACGCGCCATAGCTGGTGAGGGCCGGATCCGCCTTGACGAAGTCGCGGATCAGGTTTCCCCGCACCGTCCAGTGGCTGGCGGTGACGAGGTCGATCGGGGCCACCGGCGTGCTCGTGCGGCGTGCCGTGTCGTTGGCCAGCGTGCTCCCTTCGATCAGTCCGTGGTCGGGCGCGGCGGTCGTGCTGGCGTTGATCTTGAAGTGGGCGTTGAAGTCGTGGATCGCGTTGTTGCGCGACTCGAAGTGATGCGCCCGTCCAATCACGTGGAAGGCGTGTTCGCAGCGCTCGTGGTCCGCGCAGACGCCGCGGATCGTGAGGTTCTCGAAGGTCCAGTAGGGCGCATCGACGACGAAGCCCTCGCGCAGGTCGAACTCGAGCCGCACGCTGCCCGCCTGCTCGGCACGCACGACGATGCGCCGCTCGGCGGTGCCCGGGCGCACGACGTTGATCGCCTCGCCGCTGAACCGGTACAGGCCGGGGGCCAGCGTGATCACGTCGCCCGGCTCGGCACGCTCCAGCGCAGCGCTCAGCTCCTCGGGCAGCAGGATGTCGACGCGCCGGCCGGCCGGCGCGGACGCCGCCGGACCCGACTGGGCGCCGAGCCGCAGCGGCGGCATCAGCAGCAGCGGCTCGCCGCGATCTGCGCGGATCAGCAGGTGCCCCACTTGGCGCGCCAGATCGCCGGCCGCATTGGCGTGGCCCAAGGCGCGCTGTTCGAGATACCTGGCGACGAGGCGCGGCGGGGCCTGCGCAAGCTCGATCGCCACCGCCAGCGCGACGGCCCCGGTCAAGGCCAGCCCGAGCAGGAGACGGCCGATGCGCATCCGCGCTCACTCCACCCGCTCGGCGCCGGTCAGCAGCGCGACGAACCGGTCCGCGCCGATGTTGCCGCCCGACAGCGTCACGCCGACGCGCCGGCCCGCGAAGCGATCGCGGTGGTGCAGCAGCGCGGCGAGGGCGCAGGCGCCGGAGGGTTCCAGCACCACCTTCATCCGCTCGAACGCGAAGCGCATGGCGTCGAGCACCACCGGGTCGGGCACCGTCAGCACGTCGCGAACCAGACGGCGGATCACCTCGAACGGCTGCCGGCCCACGGCCTGGGTCTGCTGCCCGTCGCAGATCGTGCGCGGCACGTCGATCGTGACGATCTCGCCGCGCTGCAGCGACTGGCGCATGTCGTCGCCGCGCTCGGGCTCGGCGCCGAACACCTCGATGTCCGGCAGCAGGTGCCGGGCCGCGACGGCGCAGCCGGACAGCAGCCCGCCGCCACCCGCACAGACGATCAGCGCATCCAGGGGCCCGGCGTCCTCGATCAGCTCCAGCGCGGTCGTGCCCTGGCCGGCCATCACCGGCAGGTGGTCGAAGGGCGGGATCAGCGCGCTGCCGCGCTCGGCCGCGAGCCGGGCGGCGATCGCGGCGCGGTCCTCCTTGTAGCGGTCGTAGACGATCACCTCGGCACCGTAGCCGCGCGTGGCCGCCACCTTGAGCGCCGGCGCGTCGTGCGGCATCACGATGGCCGCCGGGCAGCCGTGCAGCTGCGCCGCCAGTGCGACCGCCTGCGCATGGTTGCCCGACGAGAACGCGATCACGCCGCGCGCGCGTTCGGCAGCGGACAGCACGTTGACCGCGTTGTAGCCGCCGCGGAACTTGAACGCGCCCATGCGCTGCAGGTTCTCGGCCTTCATCAGCACCTGGCAGCCGAGCAGGGCATCGAGCGTGCGCGAAGTCAGCACCGGGGTGCGGTGGGCGACGCCCGCGAGGCGGGCGGCGGCGGCCTGGATGTCGGAGAAGGCGAGCATGGGTCGGTGCGGAGCCGGGGGCGCGGTCAATGTACACGCGGCCGGCGACGGACCCGGGTCCGCGCGAGGCGGCTGGAATTTATGATCGCCGCGTCGGTGCTGGTGTGCCCGCAACCCGACGGGCACCGCACGGGAGGAGGTCCGATGTTCCTGCGCGTGCTGCTGCTGTGGTTGGCCGCCGCCATGGCCGGCGCCTGCGTGGCGGCCCCGCCCGACCCGGCCGGCCCCGTGCTCGACGCTGCCGAACGGGACTGGGTCGCCCGGCACCCGACGGTCCGCGTCGGTGTCTCGACCGAGTTCCCGCCGTACTACTTCGCCGCCGCCCAGGGGCGCTACGAAGGCTTCGTGATCGAGCTGATGCAGCGCCTGGCCGAGCGCACCGGCCTGCAGCTCGAGTACCGCCACTTCGACCGTTTCGGCGACGTGCTCGCCGCGATGCGCGCCGGCGAGGTCGACGTGACGCCGTTCACCTCGCAGTCCCCCGAGCGCGAGCGTTACCTGCATTTCGTGCATCCGCTGTTCGCGACGCAGCTGGTGCTGGTGGCCGACCGGCGCGCGGCCGACGTCTCCGCGGCCCTCTTCGAGGACCCGCGCCTCGGCGGCAAGCGCATCGCCGTCGAGCGGCTGTCGACCGCGGCCGAACTGCTGCGGCGCCGCTACCCGCAGGCCGCGCTGCAGGAGTTCGACAGCAGCGAGGCCGCCCTGCTGGCGGCGGCCGCCGGCGAGGCGGACCTGTTCGTCGGCTTCCGGCAGGTCGCCGTCTACCACATGGAGAAGCACCTTACCGCCAACCTCGCGTTGCGCGGCGCCGTGGTGGCGGCCGGTACCTCGCTCGGCCCGGCGGTACGGCGCGACCTGCCGGAGCTGGCGTCGGTGCTGGACAAGGCGGTCGCGACGCTCGGCACCGACGAGATCGCGCTGCTGGCGGCGAAGTGGCTGCCGCGCAGCCTGCTCAGCGAGGCCCCACGCCCCGCGATCGACCTCACGCCGGCGCAGCGCCAGTGGATCGCGAGCCATGCGGGACCGCGCTTCGGCTTCGACGCGGCCTTCGCGCCGATCGCCTTCACGAATGCCGCCGGCGGCTTCGACGGGCTGGCGGCGGACATCACGCGCCTGCTGGCGGCCAAGTCCGGCCTGGTGCTGGCCTACGCGCGCGGCGGCAGCTTCGCCGATGTCTACGACAGCGCGCGGCGCGGCGAGCTCGACGTGATCGTGGCCGCCGCGCGCAACGCCGAGCGCGAGCGCGAGTTCGATTTCGTCGGCCCGTTCCTGCGCGTGCCGACCGTGGTGGTGGCCGCGGCCGACGGGGGCTTCCTGCGCGGGCTCGAGACCCCGGGCGCGCACCGCCTCGCGCTGCTGCGCGGGCACTTCCTGCGGCCGCAGCTGCATTCGCGCCACCCGGGGCTGGTGTTCGTCGAGCGCGACACCCAGGCCGAGGTGCTGGAGGCGCTGCGCGGCGGCGCGGCGGACCTGGCGATCGGCAACATGAAGGTCGTCAACGCGCTGCTGGAGGCGCGCCACGCCGGCGCGCTGCAGACCGTGGGCATCGTGCCGCAGGGCGACAGCGAGCTGTACTTCGCGGTGCGCAAGGGGCTGCCGGAGCTGGCGCCGATCCTGCGGGCCGCGCTGGACGCCACCGCGCCGAGCGAACTCGGCGCGCTCGAGGGCCGCTGGCTGCGCACGCAGGTCGAGATCGGCCTGCCGTGGCCGCAGGTGCTGGCCTATGGCGCCGCGGCCCTGCTGCTGGCCGGCGCGGTGATCGGCGCGCTGTGGTGGAGCAACCGCCGCCTGCGCGACGCACAACGCACGCTGCAGCAGGCCCGCGATGCCTCGGAGGCCCAGGTCGCGGCACGCGCGCGCTTCTCCGCCTACCTGAGCCATGAACTGCGCGGGGCCCTCGGCGGGCTGGCCGGAGGACTGGATCTGATCGAGTCCGGCAGCCTGCCGCGCGAGGGCGCCGGCCGCCTGGTCGCCGCGATGCGGCGCTCCGCGTCCGGGTTGCTCGAGCTGTGCGAGCGCACGCTGGACTTCGAACGCCTGCTGCAGGGCGGGGCGGACATCCAGCCCCGCCCGGTGCTGCTGCTCGACGCGATCGAGGGCGCGATCGCGCCGTGGCGCGTGCAGGCCGACCTGAAGGGCCTGGCGCTGGTCCTCGACTGCCGGTTCGACCCCGCCGTGCGCGCGAACTGCGATGCGATCCGGCTGGGCCAGGTGATCCAGAACCTGGTGGGCAACGCCGTGAAGTTCACCGCGCGCGGCCGGGTCGAACTGCGGGCGATGCTGCAGCCAGGCGACGGCGGCACCCACCGGCTGCGGCTCGAGGTGGCCGACAGCGGGCCCGGCGTGCCGGAGGCGGAGCAGGCGCATCTGTTCGCGGCCTTCGCGCAGGGCGATGCCGGTCGGCGTGCCGGGCAGGGCGCCGGGCTCGGGCTGTCGATCGCCACGCGCATCGTCGAGCTGATGGGCGGCACGCTGCGCCTCGCATCGAGCTCGGCGGCCGGCAGCGTCTTCGCGGCGGAGCTGCCGATCGAGCTGCTGCCGGCGGCGCCGCAGGTGCTGGCCGCCCCGGCCGCCGCGGCGTAGCATCGGCCTTCGCTCGACGACAACAGGAGACAAGCATGGCCACCCGCGACACCTGCTGCACGCTGGTTCCGTATTTCAAGGTCGCCCCCGGCAAGCTGGCCGAGTTCAAGGCGCTGTGCGAGACCTTCGTCGCGCGCACCCGCACCGAGAAGGGCTGCGTGCACTACGCGTTTTCGTTCAACGGCGACGAGGCACATTGCCGCGAGGGCTACGACGACGCCGCGGCGCTGCTCGCCCACCTCGACAACGTCGGGCCGACGCTGCAGGAGGCGCTGAAGATCGCGCAGGTCGCGCGGCTGGAGGTGCACGGGCCGGCCGGCGAGCTCGACAAGCTGCGCGCCCCGCTGGCCCAGCTGAACCCGCAGTGGTTCACCCTGGAAGACGGATTCCGCCGTTGACCGACGCGGCCGGCCCGCCACCGCGTGCCGCCGCGACGGTGGTGGTCCTGCGCGACGGTGCGCAGGGACTCGAGACCTTGCTGCTGCGCCGTGCCGAGCGCGGCGACCACAACAGCGGCGCCTGGGTGTTCCCGGGCGGGCTGGTCGATGCGGCGGACCGCCACGCGCGTGCACACCTCGGTGCGTTCGATGCGGCGACGGCGGCGCAGCGCATGCGCCTGGACGACGGGGCGGCGCTGGACCACTGGATCGCCGCGGTGCGCGAGTGCTTCGAGGAATGCGGCCTGCTGTTCGCGACGCCGGCCGTGCCGGCCGAGCGGCTGCGGGCCTGGCGCGCGCCGCTGGCGCTCGGCCAGCGCCACCTCGCCGAGCTGTGCGCGGCCGAAGGCCTGACGCTGGTGCTCGACGAACTCGCCTACCTGAGCCACTGGATCACGCCGGTGGGCCGGCCCAAGCGCTTCGACACGCGTTTCTTCGTCGCGCGCGCGCCGGCGTCGCAGGAAGCGGCGCACGACGCCGACGAACTGGTCGAGCAGCGCTGGCTGCGCCCGGCCGACGCGCTGGAGGCGGCTGCCGGGCTGAAGCTGATGACCCCGACGCGCAAGACGCTCGAGCTGCTGCAGCGCTTCGAGCATGTGGACGCGGCGCTGGCCTGGACGCGCGCGCAGCCGGAGGTGCCGCCCATCCTCGGGCGCATCGGCAGCGGGTCGCGCGGCGAGCGGCCGGTCGCGCCGGACGAACCGGCCTGGGTCGAGATCGGCCGGCTCGACCCGGCGGGGCGCGGCGATGCGAGCTACGAGATCCGGCCCGGCGTGCCGGTGCGCCTGTCGGCTCGCGTGATCCGCGTCACCGCCGGCAACGGCAGCGTGATGACCGGGCCGGGCACCAACAGCTACCTGGTCGGCGGCGGCCCTGACAACACCTGGACCGTGATCGACCCCGGGCCGGCCGATCCGGTGCACGTGGAGGCGCTGCTGGCGGCGGCGCCGGGGCGCATCGACTCGATCCTCGTGACGCACACGCACCGCGACCACTCGCCGGCCGCGGCGCTGCTGCGCGCGCGCACCGGTGCGCCGGTCGCCGGCCGCATCGCCGACCATGCGGCCTGGCAGGACGAGGGCTTTGCGCCCGACCGCGTGCTGCGCGGCGGCGAGACGCTCGCGCTCGACGGCGCGACGCTGGAGGTCATCCACACCCCCGGGCACGCCTCCAACCACCTGTGTTTCCTGCTGCGCGAGGAGAAGACGCTGTTCACCGGCGACCACGTGATGCAGCTGAGCACCGTGGTGATCAACCCGCCGGATGGCGACATGGCCGCCTACCTCGCATCGCTGCGCGCGCTGCTCGCGCTCGACGTCGACTGGCTGGCGCCCGGGCACGGCTTCCTGATGGCGCCGCCGCAGGCCGCGTTCGAGCGGATCATCGCGCACCGCCTGAAGCGCGAGGCGAAGGTGCTCGCGGCGCTGCAGGCGCACGGCCCGGCCACGGCCGAAGCGCTGCTGCCCGGGGTCTACGACGACGTGCCCGAACGCATGCACCCGGTGGCGCTGCGCTCGCTGACGGCGCACCTGCACAAGCTGCGCGACGACGCGCGGGCCGACGAGTGCGACGGCCGCTGGGCTGCACGGCCCGGCTGAGCCGCCCCAGGATCAGGTGTCAGAGGCCGGCGGGCGGCGCAGCATCCAGGCCGCGTACAGCACGAACAGCAGCGCGGAGACGATCAGCACCGCGCCCTGCACGCGGCTGGGCATCAGCGGCACCAGCGCGAACAGCAGTGCGAACGGCGCCGCGCCGATGGCCGTCGACAGCGCGTTGTCGACCACCGTCGTGCGCTGGCTGAACATGCCCAGTGCGTACGACAGCACGTCGACCGGGAAAGTCATGCGCAGCAGCACCAGCGAGAGCATGCGGTGGCGCCGGTCGATCAGGCGGTCGATGTCGGTGTAGCGGCGCACCGACGGGAAGCGCCGCAGGATCGTGTCGCGCGCGCGGCGGCCGAGCGTGAACGAGAGCATCGCGCCCACGATCCAGCCCGCCAGCAACAAGGCCGCGGTCCAGCCCGATCCCCAGGCCAGCGCGGCGAACGGCACCAGTGGCAGGTTGGTCAGCATCGGCGCCAGCACGGCGATCACCGAGGTGACGAAGAACAGCAGCATGCCCAGCGTCGCGTGCTGCGCGCCTTGCGCCTCCAGCCAGGGGCCGGCCCGGCGGGCCACCAGCGCCGCGACCGCGAACATCGCCACGACCGCGGCGCCGGTGCGCCAGGACGGGAGCAGGTCGGCCCGGGTCGGGAAGGTGGGGATCATCGCGGTGATGGCCTGCGCGGCCTCACTTCTGCAGCAGCTTGGGGGCCAGGCGCAGCAGCGCCGCCTCGCCGGCGTCGATCAGCGCGTCGATGTCGAGCCGCCGGTGCATCAGGTGGTGGATGTCGAGCCGGATCAGGTGATCGACCTGCCGCGTCTGCTCGCGCGCCAGCGCGTTCGTCAGGATGTGCACGGCCTGGAACGCGTAGTCCGAGGCGGTCGACGGCGCCTCCTCGTAGGGGCGGTAGGCGACGTCCACGGCCACGACGCGCCGGGCGCCCAGCTGGCGCGCGGCCGCCACCGGGACCGGCGAGGTCAGGCTGCCGTCCAGCAGGCGCCGGCCACCGAGGGGAACCGGCTCATTGCGCACCGGCGCGGCACACGAGGCTTCGACCGCCAATCCGACGGGTCCGCTGTCGATGACGACCGACTCGCCGTTCAGCGCGTCGCTGGCGACCGCCGCAAAGCGCACCGGCAGCTCGCCGATGCGTCGCCCGCCGACGGCCCGCTCGATCTCCTCGCGCAGGGCGTCGTTGCGACGCTGGATGCCGAGCAGTGCGGGCAGGGCCGACGGCGTGTCCTGCCATCCGAACCGGCGCACCGCGTCGATGACGGCGTCCACCGGCAGCCCCGCGGCCCACAGCGCGCCGACGGCCGCGCCGGCGCTGGTGCCGGCGATCGCGTAGGGCTGGATGCCGGCACGCTCGCAACCGCGCAGCACGCCGACGTGAGCCCACCCGTGCAATGCGCTGCTCCCGAGCGCGAAGCCGAGCGCTGCGTCGGGCGCCGGCGGCGCCGCCACGGCCGATCCGGTGGCGGCGGCCACGGTGAGGAATTCGCGCCGGCGCATGGGCAAAGCCTACCCCACGCGGCGGCTGCGGGCGCGCGCCCCGATCGCGGCAGCGGACCCGGTCATTGAGGGCCATCAAGGACGACGAGGGTCGACAGGAGGAGCATGGCCGCAACAGACGATTCGGAAGCGGAGTTCACCATGTCGATGCATACCCACCTCCCGGCAGCCGTTCTGGCGGCGGCCTGCACGTTCATCGGCGCCGGCGCGCTGGCCGCCGATGCGGGCCCGGCAGGCTCGGCGAAGACGGCGCCGGACGTCTCCTCGTTCGACAAGCAGTTCGCCGAGATGCAGGCCCGGATGCAGACGATGCACGAGCAGATGGGCCGTCTCGAACAGACGCAGGACCCGGCCGAGCGGCAGAAGCTGCTGCAGGAGCACTGGTCGAGCATGCGTTCGGCGATGCAATCGATGCGCGGCCTCTGGGGAGCAGGCCCGGGGGGGCCCGGCGCGGGCGGGCCCGGCGGCATGCGCGGCGGGATGATGGGCGGCCCGGGCATGATGGGTGGCCCGGGCATGATGGACTGGGGTCACATGCGCGGTTACTACCGCGGCCTCACGCCGGAGCAGCTGAAGCAGCGCCAGTACATGTCGGACCGGACCATGGGCATGCAGCAGCAGATGATGGAGCAGATGCTCCAGCACCAGCGGTGGATGTTCCAGTCGCCGCCGCCGGCCGGCAGCAGCAAGTAGCGATCGCAAGAGCCTGCGCCCTGCGCGGGGGCGCCCCGGCCACTAGAATCGCCCGCCATGGGCCCGCGTTGCCATCGCCGACTGACCGCCTGGATGGCCATGCTGGCCCTCCTGCTGATGTCGCTCGCGCCGGCGGTGTCGCATGCGCTGGGCGGCACCTGGACCGAGGTCTGCACCGCCCAGGGATCCAAGTGGGTTCGTGGCGAGGCCAAGGATGCCGGCGACGCCCCGGCCGCGCTCCATGGGCTGGAGCACTGCCCCCTCTGCTCGGTCCACGCGCCGGTGCTGGGCCTGCCGCCCGCCGTGGATCTCGGTGTGCCCGCGCCCGAGACGTCCATCGGCGTCACGCCTGCCTTCCTGGCCGCACCGCGCACGCTGCACGCGTGGGTGAGTGCGCTGCCGCGCGCGCCGCCGCGCCACTCCTGACGATCTGAACGCCGCCCGGTGCCGCTGCTCGACGCGGCGCCGGCGCATGTCGGTCAACCGGGCACGACCCGGCCAGGAGCATCATGAGGACGAATGAACGCGTCGTGCAGCGCACGGCGACACCGACGGGCGGCATGTGGCTGCCGGACGCATGACCGCGCTCGCCGACCCCTCGGGCGACGCGACCGGGGCGTTGTACCGCCGGGTCTGGCGCTGGCATTTCTATGCCGGCCTGGTCTGCCTGCCGTTTCTGCTGTCGATGGCGGTGACCGGGGCGCTCTACCTGTTCAAGGACGCGATCGAGGACCGCATCTACGCGCCGTTGCGCTTCGTCGCCGCCGCGCCGGGGCCGGCGCTGCCGGCCGAACAATTGGTACGGCGCGCGCTCGAGGCCGAACCTGGCGAGCCGGTCCGCTACGTCGCGCCGGAGGCCCCTGGCCGCAGCGCCGAGGTCGGCATCCGCACGCCGGGAGCCGGGGTGGTGGCGGTCCACCTCGACCCGGTCAGCGGCCGCGTGCTCGGCCGGCTGCGCGACGACCGACGGCTGATGGTCGTCGTCAAACGTATCCATTCGCTGGCCATCGCCGGCACGGTGGCGAATCACTGGACCGAAGTGGTCGCGGGCTGGGCCATCGTGCTGGTGCTCAGCGGGGTCTTCCTGTGGTGGCCGCGCGGACGCTCCGGCGGCGTGGTCAGCCTGCGCGGGCGGCCGGCCGAACGCACCTGGTGGCGTGACCTGCACGCCGTCACCGGCGTCACCGCGGCGGCGGCGGTGCTGTTCCTCGCGGTCACCGGCATGCCGTGGTCGGCGTTCTGGGGTGCCGAGTTCAGCCGCCTCACCAACGACTGGGGCGTCGGCCTGCCGGCAGCCCTGTTCGGCCCGGCCCCCGAGTCGGCACCGCCGCTGGCGAGCCTGGGTGCGGTGCCGTGGACACTCACGCAGGCGCCGCTGCCGCAGTCCGCGGCCGCGGGCGAGCATGCGGACCATGGCGCCGTCGCGGCGTCCGCCGAGGCTGTCGGGGCGCCGGGAGCGCCCTCGATCGGACTGGACGAGGCCCTGCGCCGCTTCGCGGCGCTCGGCCTGCCGGCCGGCACGCCGGTGTATCTGCCGGCCGGTCCGCTCGGCGTGTACACCGCGCTGCGTTTCCCCGACGACGTGCGGGCGCAGCGCGTCGTCCACCTCGACCGCTATTCGGGCCGCGTGCTGGCGGATGTCGGCTACCGGGACTACGGTGCGGTGGGCCGCCTGTCCGAGTGGGGCATCAGCCTGCACACCGGCGGGCAGTTCGGGCTGGCCAATCAGCTCGTGATGCTGGCGGGCTGCCTCGCGATCGTGCTGCTCGCGGTGTCGGCGGCGGTGATGTGGTGGAAGCGCCGTCCGCGCGGCCGTCTTGCCGCGCCACCCCGGCGGCGCGGCGACCGGGCCGCCGCCGGCGCGATCGCGGTCGCCGTGCTGCTCGGCCTGCTGTACCCGCTGCTCGGCGCGTCGATGCTCGCCGCACTGCTCGTCGACCGGATCGTGCCGCCGCACTGGCATGAACGTTTCGGCCTCTGAGGCGATGGCGATGCCGCACGTGCCTCACGACTCTTCTTCCTCTCCCTCAACCAGGAGCACTTCGATGCCCAGCAAGACCTTTCTCGCGGCCGCTGCGGCCGCCGCCTTCGTGTTCGCGACCGCTGCCGGCGCGCAGACCACGGTGAAGGATCCGTGGGTCCGCGGCACCGTCGCCCAGCAGAAGTCCACCGGCCTGTTCGCGCAGTTCACGTCGGCCGCCGGCGGCAGGATCGTCGCCGCCAGTTCGCCCGCCGCCGGCGCCGTCGAGATCCACGAGATGGCGATGGACGGCAACGTGATGCGCATGCGCGCCGTCTCCGCGCTCGAGCTGCCGGCCGGCCAGGCGGTGGAGCTGAAGCCGGGCGGCTACCACGTGATGCTGCTCGACCTGAAGCAGCAGCTCAAGCCGGGCGACACGGTGCCGGTCACCTTCGTCGTCGAAGGCAAGGACGGCCAGCGCGAGAACGTCGTCGTGCAGGCTCCGGTGAAGGAGCTGCACGCCGGCCACGGCGGCATGAAACACTGAGCCGCGCGGAGCCGGGCCCGCACGGCCCGGCGAGGATCCCGATCCGTCAGGCGCGTTCGAAGATCGCCGCGATGCCCTGGCCGCCGCCGATGCACATCGTCACCAGCGCATAGCGCCCGCCGACGCGCTGCAGTTCGTACAGCGCCTTGGTGGTGATGATCGCGCCGGTCGCGCCGATCGGGTGGCCGAGCGAGATGCCCGAGCCGTTCGGGTTGACCTTGGCCGGGTCGAGCGCGAGTTCCTTGACCACCGCGCAGGCCTGCGCCGCGAAGGCCTCGTTGGACTCGATCACGTCGAGGTCGCCGACCTTCAGCCCGGCCCTGGCCAGCGCGAGCTTGGTGGCCGGCACCGGGCCGATGCCCATGATGGTCGGCTCGACGCCGGCATGCGCGTACGCCACCAGGCGGGCCAGCGGCTTCAGGTTCTGCGCCTTCACCGCGTCGGCGCTGGCCAGCACCACTGCGCCGGCGCCGTCGTTGATGCCCGAGGCGTTGCCGGCCGTCACGGCGCCGTCCTTCTTGAACGCGGCGCGCATCTTGGCCAGCGTCTCCATCGTCGTGCCGGGCTTGACGTGCTCGTCGGTGTCGAAGGTGATGTCGCCCTTCTTGCTCGGAATCACCACCGGCACGATCTGGCTCTTGAACTTGCCCTCGGCGATCGCCGCGGCGGCGCGCCGGTGGCTCTCGACCGCGAGCTCGTCCATCATCGAGCGGCTGATGCCGAACTGCTCGGCCACGTTCTCGGCCGTCATGCCCATGTGGATCTTGTGGAACGGGTCGTGCAGCGCGCCGACCACCATGTCCAGCATCGGGCTGTCGCCCATGCGGGCGCCCCAGCGCGCCTGCGGCAGCAGGTAGGCGCCGCGGCTCATCGACTCGGCACCGGCGCCGACCGCGACTTCGCAGTCGCCCAGCGTGATGGCCTGCGCCGCCGAGACGATCGCCTGCAGGCCCGAGCCGCACAGGCGGTTCACGTTGAAGGCCGGGGTCTCCTTCGGCAGCCCGGCGTTCAGCGCGGCGACGCGCGACAGGTAGGCGTCGCGCGGCTCGGTCGGGATCACCGTGCCCATCGCGAGGTGGCCGACCTGGGCGGGCGCCGCACCGCTGCGCTCGAGCGCGGTCTTGACCGCGAGGGTGGCGAGGTCGGCCAGCGGCAGGTCCTTCAGGCTGCCGCCGAAGGTGCCGATCGCGGTGCGCGCGGCACCGACCACGAAGACGTCGCGAGGCAGGGGCATGGGTGTCTCCTTCAGGTGGGTATGCCCGAAAAATACACCCGCTCGTCTACACGACGCTGACAGGCCTCAGCCTGCCCTCATGGCAGCACCGGATTGGCCGCCCAAGGGCAGGGTGAGACTCACTCCGGCTCGATGCCGGCGGCCTTGATCACCTTGCCCCACTTCTGGGTCTCGCCGGCCTGGAACTTCGCGAGCGCGTCCGGCGTGCTCGTCCAGGGCGCGACGCCGCCGGCATCGAAGAAGGTCTTCGCAGGGGCGCTCTTCACCGCCGCGACGAGCAGCTCGTTGAGCTTCGCGACGACCGGGGCGGGCGTGCCGGCCGGCGCGTAGGCGGCGAACCAGTAGCCCATGTCGTAGCCCTTCACGCCGGCTTCCTCGATCGTCGGCACGTCGGGCAGCTGCGGACTGCGGGTCTGGGTCGAGAAGCCGAGCGCGCGCAGCTTGCCGGCCCTGGCCTGCGGCACGCCGGTGGAGGTGTCGGTGATCATCAGGTCGATCTGGCCGCCCAGCAGGTCGGTGATCGCCAGCGGATTGCTCTTGTAGGGCACGTGCAGGAGGTCGACCCCGGCGAGCTGCTTCAGCATTTCGCCGGCGACGCGGCTGGACGAGCTGCCGCTGCCGAAGCTGAGCTTGCCCGGGTTCTGCCGCGCCGCGGCGAGCAGCTCGGCGACGCTGTGGTACGGCGCATTGCTGTTGACCACCAGCACCTGCCCGCCCTTGCCGAGGCCGGTGAGCGGGGCGAAGTCCTTCACCGGGTCGTAGGGCAGCTTCTTGTACAGGTGTTCGTTCGCGGCCTGCGTGGTGTTGGTCGTGATCAGCACCGTGTAGCCGTCCGCCGGCGCGCGCGCTGCCGCCTGCGCCGCGAGCATGCCGCTCGCGCCGGCCTTGTTGTCGACCACCACGGCCTGCCTGGTCTGCTCGGTGAGGGACTGGCCGAGCGCACGCGCCAGCTGGTCGGTGGCGCTGCCGGCGGCGAACGGCACGATGAAGGTGATCGGCCGGGTCGGGAAGGCCTGCGCGGCGGCGAGGCCGGGCAGCAGCGCCGGCGCTGCTGCGCTCAGCAGGGCGAGCAGGTGGCGTCGTCGGGGCAGGAAGGGCGTGGTCATCGTTTGTCTCCAGGTTGGTGGGAAGCTCAGGCCGGGCCGACCAGATGCGCCGCCAGCGCGGCGGGCACTTCGACCGGCAGGTCCAGCAGCAGGAAGGACAGCGCCTTGCCGTGGCTGTCCAGGTTCAGCGAATCGTTGACGCCGCCGTCCAGCACGCCGTCGAGCACGAAGTTCATCGCGTGCAGCGTGGGCAGCAGGTGGCGCGTGACGCGGCTCGGCCGGCGGTGCGCGAACTGGCGCGCGACCGCGGCCTCGGTGACCTGCTCGACCAGCAGCGGCCACAGCGCCGGGTGCCAGGCGATCACGCTGATGTTGGAGCGGTCGCCCTTGTCACCGGTGCGGCCGTGCGCGGCGCGGTGCAGCGCGACGGTGATCGTTGCGCGGCCGATGTTCATGCGCGCTCCTCGACAAAGCGATACCGTGCCGGCACCTGCTCGCGCCGCACCAGGCACGAGACGGTGCCCAGCCGCGCGCGCAGCGCGGTCCGTACGCCGCCGCCGCCGGCCGGGCCGCAGGTGTACAGCGCGGTGACCTCGCGCAGCAGGCGCTCGGCCTGCGCGCGGTCGGCATGCCGCAGCGCGACCCGCAGGCGCACGTCGCGCGCATCGCCGACGGGCTGGGCATCGAGCCAGCGGCCGGCGTCGTCGCCGAGCACGCTGGCCACGCCGATCAGGTCGGCGCGCAGCGGGCCCAGGCCGGCCAGCCGCTCGCGCAGCACCTGCGCCGCCAGCCGGGCGCGTGCCTCGGCCCGCGCGCCGGCGTAGGAGATCTCGCCTTCGGCCAGCCAGCCGGTCTCGTGGCAGATGTTGACCTTCAGCGTCGCGGGGCGCGCATGGCCGCGCACGCCCGCGAGGCGCACGCGGTCCGGCCCGACCGATTCGACTTCGGCCAGCGCGATGTCGGCCGTCACGTCCGGGGTCAGGTAGGCGTGCGGCTCGTGCACCTCGTAGAGCAGCTGTTCCTTGACGGTGTGCTCGTCGATGCGGCCGCCGCTGCCGGCCGGCTTGGTCAGCACGCAGCCGCCGTCGGCGTCGATCTCGGCGATCGGGTAGCCGAGCGTCGCGAGGCCGGGCACGTCCTTCACGCCGGGGTCGGCGTAGTAACCGCCGCTGACCTGGGCGCCGCACTCCAGCAGGTGGCCGGCCATCGTGGCCCGGGCCAGCCGGTCCCAGTCGTCACGTGCCCAGCCGAAGTGCGCGAGCGCCGGGCCGACCGTCAGCGAGGGGTCGGCGACCCGGCCGCAGACGACGATCTGCGCGCCCTCGACCAGCGCGTCGGCGATCGCCTCGGCGCCGAGGTAGGCGTTCGCGGAGACGACCTGCAGGCCCGGTGCCGCGTGCTGCCACAGCGCGCGGGCCGGGTCGCCGCTCAGGTCGTCGCCTTCGACCACGGCCAGCCGCGGCGGGCGCAGACCCAGCTCGCGCGCCAGTGCGAACAGGCGGCGTGCCGCGCCGGCCGGGTTGGCGGCGCCGAAGTTGCTGACGATGCGGATGCCCGCCTCCAGGCAGCGCGCCAGCACCGGCCGCAGCAGCTCGGGCAGCAGCGGCTCGTAGCCGGCGTCCGGATCGGCGCGCCGCGCCAGCTGGGCCAGCGCGAGCGTGCGCTCGGCCAGCGTCTCGAAGATCAGCACCGCGGGTCCGCCGGACGCCGCCAGCGCATCGACCACCGGGCCGGCCGCGTCGAGGCGGTCGCCGGAGAAGCCGGCGGCGCATCCGACGCGCAGGATCGTGTTTGTCATGTCTCCTCCGGGCGCCGCATGACGTCGCGGCGTCTCGGTGATGGTTCGTTGCCGACTCTAGGCAGGCGGCGATAATCTGTGAAATCGAAAGTCGGGATCAATTGATCTGATCTGCAGATGAATGTATCGACCCGCCAGCTGCACGCCTTCCTCGCGCTTGCCGCGGCGCGCAACTTCACACGCGCCGCCGCCGCGGTGCACCTGTCGCAGCCGGCGTTCAGCGCACTGATCCGCCAGCTCGAGGAGTCGCTCGGCGTGCGCCTGTTCGACCGCAGCACGCGGCACGTCGAGCTGACCGCCGAGGGCGAGGAGTTCGAGCGTTCGGCGCGGCGCGTGCTCGCCGAGTTCGATGCCGCCTGGTCGGGCATGCGCGAGCGCGCGGCGCGCGAGCGCGGGCGGGTCTCGATCGCGCTGCTGCCCTCGCTCGCGGCGGACTGGCTGCCGGCCGTGCTGGCCGGCTTTCGCGCCGCCCACCCCGGTATCGAGCTCGAGGTGGCGGACGTGCTGTCCGAACCCTGCATCGAGCATGTGCGCAGCGGCCGCGCCGACTTCGCGCTCGCCGCGACACGCGCCGAGACGCCGGAGCTGCGCGCCGAGCTGTTCTGCAGCGACGGCTTCCACCTCGTCTGCCCGTCCGGCCACCCGCTCGCGAAGCTGCGCGACCCGCGCCCGCGCGACCTGCTGCCCTGGCCGTTCATCCACCTGTCGCGCACGTCCAGCGTGCGCCAGTACATCGACGCGGCCACGCACCCGCAGCCGCTGCCGTCGGTGCTGGAGGTCGAGCAGCTCGCGACCGTCGCCGGCATGGTGCGTGCCGGGCTCGGCGTCAGCGTGGTGCCGGCGCTGACGCTGTACCAGTTCCGCGCCGCCGACCTGGCCATCCGGCCGATCCGCTGGCCCGGGCTGACGCGGCGGATCTACCTGGTGCGCCGGCGCGACCGCGGGCTGTCGGTCGCCGCTCAGGGTTTCTACGACTGGGTGATGGCGCGCCGGCCGCACCCCGATGCGGCAGGCGCGCGTCGCCCGCCCGCGGACGCCGCGTCGGCACGCCGGCGCGCCCGCGCCTGACTACACTGGCAGCCATGCTGCAGGCCGCCCACACGCTGCCGGTCGCGCCCGCACCGGCCGGGCCCGCGCCGGTGGTGCGCCATCTGCGCCAGGTGCTGCTGTGGCCGCTGCGCGTGATGAGCACGGCGGCCGCCGGCGGCACGCGCCAGCCGCCCTGGCAATTGCTGCGCGACCTCGGCGAGGCTTCGCCGTGGCGCGAGGTCGTCGACGAGTACACCGGCGGCAGCGAGGCCTTCCACGAACGCCACTACAACGAATTCGTCACCTTCCTCCCGTACGTGCAGCGCTTCCTGTACGGCGAGGGGCGCGCCGCGGGCAGCACGGCGCCCGGCAGCGGCTCGCCGATGCGCGTGTTCCGCCGCCACGACCTGCAGCGCGTCCGGCTCGTGACCCGGCCCGGCGAGGCGCCGGTGGTGCTGGACCTGGTGCACGTCGACCTCTACTTCTTCTACGACGTCGACGTCGTGATCCTGAACCTGGAGGTGCGCGGCGACGAACTCTCGCTCGCGCAGGCGCAGGAACTGCTGTACCGCTTCGGCCGGGCCTACCCGGCCGGCTGGGACGCGCACGGCCAGGCGCTGCACTGCATGCACGAGGTGGAGTGGCTGGACGGCGAGGGCCGCGTGCTGGCGCGCTCGGACGCGCAGCAGCGCGAGGCGTTCCTGGCGCATGTCTGCGAGCACCGCGCGCCGCGCATCGCGGCGCACTGGGCCTACGTGCTCGAGCCGCTCGTGCCGGCCTACTCCGACCGCGAGGGCGCGCTGCGCTACCGGCAGATCGAGTACTACCGCATGCCGGTGATGGCCTACCTGGCGCTGGACGATCCGCGCGCGCTGACGCGCGGCGACTTCGTGCGCCTCGGCCTCGTCGCCGGCGCCGGCGCGCGCGATGCCGAGGCCGCGCTGCCCTACGGCGAACAGCACTTGGCCGATTTCGAGCAGCGCTACTGCTACGACCGCTTCTGGAACGACGCCGGCGCGGCCCCGAACACGCGCTACCTGTGCAGCGGGCACTCGCTGGTGGTGATCGGCGACGCGCAGAGCGAGTTCTTCGGCTGCCGCGACCGCGGCGTGCTGGCGCAGTTCCGCCACCAGCACTTCATGCTGTTCCTGATCGCGCACTTCCAGAAGGCCGCGCTGCTGATGTTCTCGGACCGGCTGGTCGAGGCGCTGAAGGCGCTGGACGTGAGCGACCCGGCCAGCGTGCGGCGCTTCAAGCGCGCGATCCGCGGCAGCTTCGAGGTGTTCCTGCGCTTCACGCACCGCTACTGGTTCCACGAGGTGGCCGAGCAGGCCCAGGCGCGCGCGCTGTTCCACCTGACCGCGTCGCACCTCGACCTCGACCCCCTGTACCGCGAGGTCAAGGAGCGCATCGGCGACATGAACAGCTACCTGGATGCCGACAGCCTGCGCCGCCAGGCCAACACCGTGGTGCGGCTGACGGTGGTGACGATCTTCGGCCTGATCGGCACCGTCACCACCGGCTTCCTCGGCATGAATCTGCTGGCCGAGGCGGACGCCTCGCTGCCGCGCAAGCTGTGGCTGTTCACGCTGGTGTTCGTGCCGACCATCGTGCTAACCATGTACACGATGGTGAAGTCCAAGCGCCTGTCCGACTTCCTCGACGCCGTCTCGGACGAGCGCCTTTCGGCCTGGACCAAGGTGAAGGCGTTCGCGGCGGTCTGGCGCCGCCAGGCCGACTGAGACTGAATCACGCGACGGAGAACCCGATGCTCGACTGGCTCGCCGACCCGAATGCCTGGATCGCCCTGGCCACGCTGACCGCGCTGGAGATCGTGCTCGGCATCGACAACATCATCTTCATCTCGATCCTGGTCGGCCGGCTGCCGGAGGAGCGCCGCGACCTCGCGCGCCGGCTGGGCCTGACGCTCGCGATGGGCACGCGCATCCTGCTGCTGCTGTCGCTGGCGTGGATCATGCGGCTGACCGAACCGCTGTTCAGCGTGGCGGGCCTCGAGATCTCAGGCCGCGACCTGATCCTGATCGGCGGCGGGCTGTTCCTGCTCTGGAAGAGCGTGCACGAGATCCACGCGTCGCTGGAGGGCGAGGCGGAGTCGGAAGGCGGGTCGGCGGCGGCCGGTGTCACCTTCGGCGGCGTGCTGGTGCAGATCGCGATCATCGACATCGTGTTCTCGCTCGACTCGGTGATCACGGCGGTCGGCCTGGCGGACCAGGTCAGTGTGATGGTGCTGGCGATCCTGATCTCGGTGGCGGTGATGATGTTCGCGGCCAAGGGCATCGGCGAATTCGTCGACCGGCACCCGACGATCAAGATGCTGGCACTGTCCTTCCTCGTGCTGGTCGGCGTAACGCTGATCGCCGAGGGCTTCGACACCCACGTGCCGAAGGGCTACATCTACTTCGCGATGGCCTTCTCGGTGGCCGTCGAGATGATCAACATCCGCCTGCGCCGCCGCATGACGGCGCCGGTGCAGCTGCGCAAGGACCTGCCCTAGG
>JAHBZL010000042.1 GCA_019635485.1 Piscinibacter sp.
GCTAGTCGAGCTGTTGGCGGCCAAGCGACTTGCAGGCGCACTGACGCGACGAACTCCGGCCATGCTTGACCTTCCAATGATTGGAAGGTCGACACTGCGTTCATCCGCAAACTTCTTCGAGTCGCCGATGGACACGCTGGACGCCATGAAAACCTTCGTCAAGGTCGCGGAAGCGGGAGCCTTCGCGGAGGCGGCAAGGCGCCTCGATCTGGCTCCGCCACAGGTCACCCGCGCCGTGAAGGCCCTGGAGGCACGGATCGGGACGCGTCTGTTCCACCGCACCACACGCCGGATCAAGCTCACCGACGCCGGCGAGCGCTACCTGCTCACCGCTGCGCGCGCGCTGTCCGACCTGGAGGAAATGGAGGCGGTGCTGCGCGGCGAATCCAGCGGCGATGTCAGCGGGACCCTGCGGCTGACCATGCCGGTGGCCCTGGGGACGCGCTACATCGTGCCCCTGCTGGCCGAGTTCCGCGCGCGCCACCCTCGCCTGAGACTCGACCTGGACTTCTGCGACCACGCCGTCGATCCGGTCAGCAGAGGATTCGATGCCGCGCTGCGCGTGTCGTCCAGCCTTCCAGACTCGTCGCTCGGCGTTCGCCGCGTCGCGGCCAGCGCGGCCGTGATCGCCGCCTCCCCGGGCTATCTCGCCCGCCACGGTACGCCCGCCACCGTCGAGTGCCTGCGTGATCACCAGGTGCTGGAGGTCCCGACGGACCGCCGGCCCGCCGGTGCGCTGCGCGTCGTGAAGGGCGACGCCGAAGCGACGGAAGTCATCCGCGCCAACAGCGCCGAGGCGCTGAAGGGCTTCGCCGTCGCGGGGATGGGGCTGATCCGGTCGCCTGCCTTCGTGCTGGCCGACGAACTGGCCGACGGGCGACTCGTGCGCATCCTTGCCGACGTGCCGCTGGGCGAGTACGCCGTGTCGGTGGTCTTCCCGAATCGAACGTTGATGCCACTGCGGCTGCGGCGACTGATCGACCACCTTGCGGCAGGACTGGCCACGCTGTCGCCAGGCCGGCACGGCGCGGAGGCGCGGGTCCTGGCGGCCTGATCGCGTCCGCTGCTGGCGCACCGCCCTCCTCCTGCACCGGGGCGTCACATCGGCTGACCCTGGCGCAGGGCGAGCACCTTGCACGAGAACCGGCGGCGGGCTTGCGCCGCATCAATTCCATCCGGGCAACGTGCGATCACGCTGAGTGAGCCTGCTCGTGTGGGGTCCGCCGGGCCCGTTTCAGGGCTGGGGCCCGTCATTCGGTAGTGCGCCGCTTGACCTTCCAATGATGGGAAGGCCAAGACTGTCGAGCATGTTCAGGAGAGCGCCATGCCGAACACACGCACGACCCGTGACCGCTTGAACGGGCACCACCATCACGCCTCTGCGGCTCCCGCGCCGCATGACGCCGGCGGCCTCGGTCACGAACACCACGCCCATCATCACCCGGCGCATGCGTCGGCGACGGACCAACACGCCGGCGCCGGCGACCAGAGCCAGGTCGAATACACCTGCCCGATGCACCCGCAGGTGCGACAGATGGGCCCGGGAAACTGCCCCCTCTGCGGCATGGCACTGGAACCCGTGCTGGCCACCGCCGAAGCCGGCGAAAGCCCCGAACTGCGCGACATGACGAGGCGGTCCTGGATCGCCGCGGCGTTGACGCTGCCGGTGTTCGTCCTCGAGATGGGCGCGCACCTGTTCGGCCTGCATCTGCTGGCGCCGCTGACCTCCAACTGGGTGCAGCTGCTGCTGGGTACGCCCGTCGTGCTGTGGGCCGGCTGGCCGTTCTTCGCCCGCGCGCTGGCCTCGGTCAGGAATCGCAGCCTGAACATGTTCTCGCTCATCGCCCTGGGTACCGGCGCCGCGTGGCTCTACAGCGTCGTCGCGACACTCGCGCCCGGACTGTTCCCGCCCACGCTGCGCGGCGAGGACGGCGCCGTGGCGGTCTACTTCGAGGCCGCCGCCGTCATCACGGTGCTGGTGCTGCTCGGGCAGGTCCTCGAGCTCCGGGCGCGGGAGAAGACCTCGGGAGCCATCCGGGCTCTGCTCGGCTTGGCGCCGAAGACGGCGCTGCGGGTCGGTGCCGACGGCAGCGACGAGACCGTCCCGGTCGACAGCATCCTGGTCGGCGACCTGCTGCGCGTGCGCCCCGGCGAGAAGGTTCCCGTCGACGGCGAGCTCACCGAGGGCAAGGGCAACGTCGACGAGTCGATGGTGACGGGGGAGCCCATCCCGGTGGCCAAGTCCGTCGGCTCGAAAGTCACGGCCGGCACGCTGAACCAGACCGGTGGCTTCGTGATGAGGGCCGAGAAGGTCGGCGCCGACACCCTGCTCTCCCAGATCGTCCACATGGTCGCCGCGGCCCAGCGCAGCCGTGCGCCGATCCAGCGGATGGCCGATCAGGTGGCCGGCTGGTTCGTGCCGGTGGTCATCCTGGTCGCCCTGCTGACCTTCGTCGCCTGGCTGGTGTGGGGGCCGTCGCCCGCGTTCAGCTATGCGCTCGTGACGGCGGTCGCGGTGCTGATCATCGCCTGTCCCTGCGCGCTCGGCCTGGCCACGCCGATGTCCATCATGGTCGGCGTCGGCAAGGGGGCGCAGCATGGCGTGCTGATCCGCGACGCCGAGGCCCTGGAGAAGATGGAGAAGGTCGACACCCTGGTGGTCGACAAGACGGGCACGCTCACCGAGGGGCGCCCGAAGGTCGTGCACATCGAAGCGGCCCCCGGCTTTGCGGCGGACGATGTGTTGCGCCGGCTCGCGAGCGTCGAGCGGGCCAGTGAACATCCCCTCGCGATGGCCATCGTGCAGGACGCGCAGGAGCGCCGTCTCACGCTCGAACCGGTCGCCGACTTCGACTCCCCGGTCGGCAAGGGTGTCATCGGCAGCGTCGCGGGGCAGACCGTCGTCGCGGGCAGCGCCCGGTTCCTCGCCGAACACGCCATCGATGCCGGCAGCCTCGCCGCCCCGGCGGAGGAGCATCGCGCGAAGGCGGCCACGGTCATCTTCGTCGGCATCGGCGGCAGGCTGGCCGGCTTCGTGGCGGTGGCCGACCCCGCCAAGGCCACGACCGCGCAGGCCCTCCACGCGCTGCAGGGCGCTGGCGTGCGCGTCGTGATGCTGACCGGGGACGGCCGGACCACGGCCGACGCCGTCGGCCGCCAGCTCGGCATCGACGAGGTGGTGGCCGAGGTGCTCCCGCAGGACAAGGCCGCGGTGGTCCAGCGCCTGCAGGCCGAAGGACGCACCGTCGCGATGGCCGGCGACGGGGTCAACGACGCGCCGGCGCTCGCGCAGGCCACGATCGGTCTGGCCATGGGCACGGGCACCGACGTCGCGATGGAGAGCGCGGGCATCACCTTGCTGCAGGGCGACTTGATGGGCATCGTCCGCGCGCGCACCCTGTCGCGCGCGGTCATGCGCAACATCCGGCAGAACCTGTTCCTGAGCTTCGCCTACAACGTCGCCGGCATCCCGCTGGCCGCGGGCGTGCTCTACCCGGTGTTCGGCATCCTCCTGTCGCCGGTGGTCGCCGCGGCGGCGATGGCGCTGTCGTCGGTCAGCGTCATCGCGAATTCGCTGCGCCTGCGGACGCTCGCGATCGGCTAGCGGCCGGCGGCCGCACGCGGCCTGCCTAGCGGTTCGGCGGCGTTCCCTGGTGCAGCCACGCCCGGTGCGCAGCGCGCTCGCGCGTGACCAGGTCGGCGAACGCCTGCGGGCTGTCCGCGGCGACGCTGGCGTTGCCGGTGTCGGCCAGCCTGCGGCGCAGCAGCGGATCGTCCGCCGCGACCGCCAGCGCGGCATGCATGGCGTCGCGCAGGTCCCGCGGCGTCTGGCCGGGCGCGAAGAGCCCGAAGATGGAAACCTGGTTGGCGTCGGGAAAGCCGAGTTCGGCCAGGGTCGGGATGTCGGGCAACTGGGTCGCGCGGCTTGCGCCACTCACGGCCAGCGCCTTCAGGCGGCGATCGCGCAGCAAGCGCAGCTGCGGCGCTGCGACGTTCGACGAGAGCAGCTCGAACTGGCCGCCGAGCGCATCAGTCAGCTGCTGCCCTCCACCTTTGTAGGGCACGTGGGTGAAGACGGCGCCGCTCGCGGCGGCCACGCGCTCCAGCACCAGATGCCCGGTCGTGCCGTTGCCGGACGTGGCCCAGCGCAGCCGCCCGGGCTCGGCGCGGGCCTCGGCCAGCATTTCGGCGAAGCCGGAGGACGCGAGGGCCGGTGTCCCGAGCACCAGCACCGGCGTCGTCATGACGGGGAACACCGGCACGATGTCGTGCTCGGGGTCATAGGGCACGGGTCCGAGCAGCGGGGCCAGCGTCAGCGGCGTGATGGCCGAGAAGCACAGCGTGCGACCGTCTCCGGCCGATCGTGCGATGGTGTCCATCGCGAGCGTGCCGCCGGCGCCCGGCCGATGTTCGACGATCACCGTGGTGCCGAAGCGGCGCTCGATCGACTGGGCCAGCAGCCGCGCGATGTCGCTGCTGACCCCGCCGACCGGGTAGGCCACCAGCAGGCGCAAGGTCGCCGGCGGCCAGTGACCTTGTTCGGAGGCCCGGCCGGGGCCAGCGCGGGCGGCTGCCGCCAGTGCGGGCAGGTTCGCCAGCCATCGGCGCCGCGTCAGCATCTCAAGGCGCTGCGGCGCGGTGGCGCGCGAGGTCGGACACCAGCGCCACGAAGCGAGCCAGCGCGCCCTCCTCGCGGTCCGCGCGGTACAGCAGCGTCAGCGGGGCGTCGAGGTGCACGCCGCGCGGCAGTGCGCGGTACGCGATCGCATGGTCGTGCACGCCTTTCATGGATTCGGGAACCACCGTGAGGCCGACGCCGGCCGCGACGAGATTCAGGCCCGTCATCATGCGCTCGACCTCGGCGACGACACGCGGTGTCGCGCCGGCATCGGTGCAGCGCTCGAGCAGGTTCGCGTACAGACCGGGCGCGCCGGGCCGCCGCACCAGAACGAGAGGCTGGTCGTGCAGGTCCCGCGGGTGCAGCACGCGGCGGGCGGCCAGCGGATGGTCCACCGGCAAGGCAGCCAGCACCCGTTCGCGCAGCAGCACCTGCATGCGCACGCCTTCGGGGGCGGCCACCGGCACGCGCAGGAAGCCGCAGTGCAGCTGTCCGACGGAGACCCCTTCCGTGATGTCCGCAGCATTGCGTTCGCTGACGACCCACTCGATATCCGGGTAGCGCTGCCGGCAGGCGCGCAGCGCAGCAGGCGTGAAGCGGTGCGCGGCGGCGGAGCTGGTGAACGCCACGTGCAGCACGCCGCGGTGTCCGCGCGCGACTGCATCGAGCTTCGACCGCAGCGCCTCGAAGTCCTCGATCAGGCGGCGGGCATCCGCGGCGAGCGTGCGACCGCCCTCGGTGAGCGTGACGCCCTTCGGATGCCGCGTGAACAGGCGCAGCCCGACCTGCTGTTCGAGCGCGGCGATCTGCTGGCTCAGCGGCGGCTGCTGCATGCCGAGCCGGCTCGCGGCGGCCGTCAGCTGTCCGGCATCGGCCACGGCCAGGAAGTAGCGCAGCTGACGCAGGTCCATGGTTGCGATCCTAGGAGCAAACCTGCCCAGACATACTCAGTGGATATGCGTAGCCGCAGCTGGATATATTTGACCTTGTATCCGGGCAGCCCTAAGGTCGTGGGACCACAACACGACGGAGACAATGCCCGTGCACAAGACCCTCGCTCTCGTGGGAGGGCTGGTGCTGGCCGCGGCCGTGCACGCCACGCCCGCCACCAGCCCGCCCCAGAAGATCCTGTTCGTCGGCAACAGCTTCACCTACACCCGCCCGCCGGCGCTGCAGTACAACACGGAGAACGTCGTCGACCTCAACGAGGCGAACGCCATCGCGATGCCGGAGGGCAGCGACCCGGCGCTGCCCCAGCCCTGGGGCGGCGTTCCCGGCATCTTCAAGGCGCTGGTCGACCAGGCGGGCCTGCCCTTCGACGTGCGGCATTCGCTTCGCGGCGGTGCGACGCTGCGGGGCCACCTGCTGAACACCAACCCGGCCGGCTGGGACATGCGAGCCAACATCGCCTCCGATCGCTGGGACATCGTGGTCCTGCAGGGCAACAGCACGGAGGCGGTGGACCGTGCCGGCGGCAACTACGCGCAGTTCAGCACCTATGTCGGCCTGCTGCGGCGCTTCGTCCACAGCGGCGACCCGCACTCGTACCGCGAATCGCAGCTGTACCCCGGGGGCAGCAACACGCTGCGCAACATCCCCGCCAACCCGAATGCCAACCCGCTGGCGCGGATCTTCCTGTACCAGACCTGGGCGCGCCCCGACCTCACCTACCCGGCCGGCTCGCCCTACGCGGGCGAACCGCTGGAGTCCATGACCGCCGACCTGCGGCAGGCCTATGGCGACGCGGCACTGCTCAGCGGGGGCCTGGCCGGCGTGGTGCCGGTCGGCGAAGCCTTCATGCGCGCCGTGCAGTCCGGGGCGGCGTTGCGCAATCCGTACGAGCCGGAACCGCGCAAGGTCGACCTGTGGTGGCACGAGGACCAGTTCCACCCCAGCAAGTACGGCGCCTACCTGAGCAGCCTGACGATGTTCGGCGCGATCACAGGCGTCGACCCGACCTCCTTCGGCGCCAACGAGCAGGCGGCGGCAGACCTGGACATCCGGCCGCACGAAGCCCTGCAGTTGCAGCGCGTGGCGGCGCAGCAGCTGACCGCCTCCGGGTATGTGCTCGAGCGGCGCAACTGCCTGCACGCCAGCCCGCGTTCCCGCGGAGCCTGGCGATGAAGGGTGGCGCTCTCCTGCTCGCAGCCGCGCTCGTCGGCTGCTCGAGCGTTCCGCCGCCGGAGGCCGAAGCTCCCTCGCAGGCGGCCGCCTGCCCCAGCGGGGCCCCGGTCGGCGCGCGCTGCCTGCGCGGGCAGGACTCGGCCGGCGCACCGTACCTGATCGTCATGCCGGCCAGCTGGTCGGGCGTGCTGGTCATGCATGCCCACGGCGGGCCGGCGCTCGGCGCGCCGAAGCCCGAGCGTGCCGACGAGGACATCAAGCGCTGGGCCGTGACCGTGCAGGCGGGCCACGCCTGGGCCGCCTCGGTGTTTCGGCAGGGCGGCGTGGCGGTGCGCAGTGCGGCAGAAGACACCGAGCGCCTGCGCCGCATCTTCGTCCAGCATGTGGCGCAGCCGAAGGTCACGCTGCTGCACGGGCAGTCCTGGGGTGCGAGCGTCGCCGCGAAGGCCGCCGAGATGTACGCGGCGCCGGGCGCGACCTCCCCCTACGCCGGCGTGCTGCTGACCAGCGGCGTGCTGGCGGGCGGCACGCGGGCCTACGACTTCCGGCTCGACCTGCGCGTGGTGTACCAGTACCTGTGCGGCAACCACCCGCGCGCCGACGAGCCGGCCTACCCGCTCTGGATGGGTCTGCCGGCGGACAGCCGGCTGACGCGAGCCGAACTGGCGGCACGAGCCGATGAATGCCTCGGTGTGCGCCGCCCCGCAGCCCAGCGCAGTCCCGAGCAGGCCCGCAAGCTGAAGGCCGTGGCCAGCGTGATCGGCGTGCCCGAGTCTTCCGTGCTCGGGCATCTGAACTGGGCCACCTGGCACTTCCAGGACATCGCGCTGCACCGCGCCGGCGGCCGCAGCGTGTTCGGCAACGAAGGGGTCCGTTACCGCGGGTCGGACGACGACGTGGCGCTCAATGCCGGCGTGCTGCGCTACCGCGCCGATCCGCAGGCCGTCGCGGCGTTCGGCGCCGACGCCGACCTGACCGGGCGCATCGGCATCCCGGTGCTGACGCTGCACGCCATCCACGATCCGACGGCATTCGTCGAGATGGAGACGAGCTTTCGCGAGGCGATGCGCGCCGCGGGCCAGGACGGGCATCTGGTGCAGGCCTTCAGCGACCACCGCGAGCACAGCTACCTGAGCGATGCGACCTACCTGACGGCCTTCGAGGCGCTGCTGCGCTGGGTGCAACGCGGCGAGAAGCCGACGCCAGCGGCGCTGGCCGAGCGCTGCCCCGCGCTCGATCCGGCCGGCGGCAGCGGTTGCCGCCTGCGGCCCGAGTACCAGCCGGCATCGCTGGCTTCACGGGTGGCGGCCCGCCACTGAGCGCGCAACCGCGGGTACTGCCCAAAGCGCGACGGGCCCTGGCGGGCCCGTCGTCATCTGATGCTGGCGGAGTCGGAGGGATTCGAACCCTCGATGCAGGTTTTGCCCGCATACTCCCTTAGCAGGGGAGCACCTTCGGCCTCTCGGTCACGACTCCGGCGAAGGGCCGCATTCTAGCCCGAAGCGCCCTGCCCTCAGACCGCTGCCGGCTGGTCGAGGTCGAAGGCCTTGTGCAGCGCGCGCACGGCCAGTTCCATGTACTTCTCGTCGATCACAACGCTGGTCTTGATCTCGCTGGTCGTGATCATCTGGATGTTGATGCCCTCGTCGCTGAGCGCCTGGAACATGCGGCTCGCGACGCCGACGTGCGAGCGCATGCCGATGCCGACGATGCTGACCTTGCAGATCTTCGGGTCGCCGCTGACCTCGGCCGCGCCCGTCTTGGGCACGACGGAGGACTTCAGCAGTTCGATCGTGCGCGCGTAGTCGTTGCGATGCACGGTGAACGAGAAGTCCGTCTTGCCGTCGTGCGAGACGTTCTGGATGATCACGTCGACATCGATGTTCGCCTCGGCCACCGGGCCGAGGATCGAGAAGGCGATGCCCGGCCGGTCCGGCACGCCGAGCAGGCTGATCTTGGCCTCGTCGCGGTTGAACGCGATGCCCGACACAACGGCTTGTTCCATCTTGACGTCTTCCTCGAAGGTGATCAGGGTGCCGGAGGACGCTTCCTCCTCGATGGGGATGTCCCAGGGCGTGAAGCTCGACAGCACGCGCAGCGGCACCCGGTACTTGCCGGCGAACTCGACCGAGCGGATCTGCAGCACCTTCGAGCCGAGGCTGGCCATCTCCAGCATCTCCTCGAAGCTGATCGTGTGCAGCCGGCGCGCCTGCTCGACGATGCGCGGGTCGGTGGTGTAGACGCCATCCACGTCGGTGTAGATCAGGCACTCGTCGGCCTTCAGCGCGGCCGCCACCGCGACCGCCGAGGTGTCCGAGCCGCCGCGGCCCAGCGTCGTGATGTTGCGCTCCGCGTCGACGCCCTGGAAGCCGGTGATGATCACCACCTTGCCGGCGGCCAGGTCGGCCCGCACGCGCTGGTCGTCGATGCGCTGGATGCGCGCCTTCGTGAACGCGCTGTCGGTGTCGATCGGCACCTGCCAACCGGTGTAGCTGACCGCCGGCATGCCCTCGCCCTGCAGCGCGATCGCCAGCAGGCCGACGGAGACCTGCTCGCCGGTGGCGGCGATCATGTCGAGTTCGCGCTGCAGCTCGGGCGTCGTGGACGACGGTGCGAGTTCCTTCGCGAGGCCGAGCAGGCGGTTCGTCTCGCCACTCATCGCCGACGGGACCACCACCATCTGGTGGCCGGCGCGCGCCCATTTGGCGACCCGCTTGGCGACGTTGCGGATGCGCTCGGTCGACCCCATCGAGGTGCCGCCGTACTTGTGAACGATCAGTGCCATGGTGCTCGCGGACTGGAGAACAGACGGGTCACGCCGCGCTCGTGAACCCGGCATTCTAGCCGGCGGGCACGTCGGGCCGGATCAGCGCGCGGGGAGCCAGGCCAGCGTCGCGAGGGCCTGGCCGGGCAATCCGACGACGCGGGCGTCGAGGCCGAGGCCGGGCACGAAGACCAGCTGCCCGCCGCTGTAGACCAGCGGGCCGTCGCGCTGCCACGACGGCAACCCGGCGGCCTGGAACTGCTTCTTCAGGCTGCGCGGCGGGCGACCCGGCCCCGCCTGGAACCGCTCGCCCCCTTCGCGACGGCGCAGTTCTAACTGCGCCAGCCAGGCGAGCGGCACGCCGCCCTGCCGGACGCGACGCACCTGCAGCGTGCCGCCCCAGCCCGGCAGCGGGTACCGACCGGGCGAATCGACGCGCAGTGACGTTTCCGGCTCGGTCGGGCCGGGTTCGGGCGCCGCTGCGGCCGGGGTGAATACCAGCCGGCCGCGATGGCTGCGCAGTTCCCCTCCGGGTGCGGGCCAGCGCGCGTTGCCGACCGGACGAAGCTCGTCGGCCAGGCGTTGGACCAGGCTGGCCGGCGCGGGGACGCCGGTCCGCGCGTGGAGCCAGTGGCGCAGCGCGTTCAGTCGACGCACGAGGCTCAACTCGAAGAGCGGCGCGAGCCGGAGTGCGTTTGCCTCGTTGGCGGGCTCAAGGTCCTGCTGGGCCAGTTCGGCCAGGCAGGCCATCGCGTCGCGCGCCCATCCGGCACTGTCGGCCAGCGCGCTTTCCGCGCCCGGAAAGGCCTCGAGCAAGCCCGGCCAGACCTGGTGCCGCAGACGGTTGCGCGCGAAGCGTTCGTCGGCATTGCTGTCGTCCTCGATGTGGCGCAGCCGATGTCGGCGCACATAGGCAGCGACTTCGGCATCGCTGCGGGCGAGCCAGGGGCGCGCCCACTGCAGCCCGTCGCGCTCGATGCTGGCCGGCATGCCGGCCAGCCCGGCGACGCCGGCGCCCCGCAGGGCCTGCAACAGGAGCGTCTCGGCCTGGTCGCGGCGGTGATGGGCCAGCAGCACGACCTCGGCGCCGTGCGCGAGTGCCATGCGCCGCAGGGCACCGTAGCGTGCCAGTCGGGCCCAGGCCTCCACACTCTCGCCCGGTCCGGGGCGTCCCGTCAGACGCTCGACGTGCAGGGCAAGGTCATGGCCTCGGCGCGCCCAGCGGCGCGTCTGGGCCACGCAGAACTCGACCCAGTCGTCAGCATTGGGATGCAGGCCATGGTGCACGTGCAGCGCCAGGACACTCAGGCTCAATGGCCGGGCGGCCTGCAGCGTGGCGTGCAGCAGTGCGGTCGAGTCACGGCCGCCGCTCCAGGCGACGGCGACGCAGCGCGGGGCCACGACGCGCGCCGCTGCGTTCAGCGCTCCTTGCTGTCCGCGAAGCGGCCGTAGCCCTGCAGACGCTCGTAGCGGCGCTGCAGCAGTTCCTTGGGCTTCAGGTCGCTGACCTGGCGCAGCGCGTCGTTCAGCGCGCGCTTGAGGAACGAGGCCATCTGCTTGTGGTCGCGGTGCGCGCCGCCGACCGGTTCGTTGACGATCTTGTCGACCAGCCCGAGCGCCTTCAGCCGGTGCGCGGTGACGCCCAGCGCCTCCGCAGCATCGGAGGCGCGTTCGGCCGTCTTCCACAGGATCGATGCGCAGCCTTCCGGCGAGATCACCGAGTAGATCGAGTACTGCAGCATCAGCGTCTGGTCGCCGACGCTGATCGCCAGCGCACCGCCGGAGCCGCCTTCGCCGATGATGGTGCAGATGATCGGCACCTCGAGCTGCGCCATCTCGAAGATGTTGCGGCCGATCGCCTCGGACTGCCCGCGCTCCTCGGCGCCGATGCCCGGGTAGGCCCCCGGCGTGTCGACGAAGGTGAAGACCGGCAGGCCGAACTTCTCGGCCAGCTTCATCAGGCGCAGCGCCTTGCGGTAGCCCTCCGGCCGCGACATGCCGAAGTTGCGCAGCCCGCGCTCCTTCGTGTCGCGCCCCTTCTGGTGGCCGATCACCATGCAGGCCCGGCCGTTGAAACGCGCCAGGCCTCCGACGATCGACTGGTCGTCGGCGAAGTGGCGGTCGCCGTGCAGCTCGCGGAACTCCGTGAAGCACTCGTTGACGTAGTCCAGCGTGTAGGGCCGCTGCGGGTGGCGCGCGATCTGCGTCACCTGCCAGGGCGAGAGGCTGGCGTAGATGTCCTTGGTGAGCTGCAGGCTCTTCTTGCTGAGCCGGTCGATCTCCTCCGAGATGTCGACCGCGGATTCGCTCTGCACGTAGCGGAGCTCCTCGATCTTGGTCTCGAGCTCCGCGACCGGCTGCTCGAAGTCCAGGAAATGTCGTTTGCTCATCGGCAACCCTTCCGACGTTCTTGTGAGGACCACCTAGTAGTCTACCGGCAGCGGGTCCAGGCTGCGCCAGATGTACCAGGTGGCCACCGACCGGAACGGCGCCCACGCGTCGCCGACCTCGCGGGCCTCGGCGCGCGACACCGGTTCACCGCTGAAGTAGTTCACGCTGATGCCCTTGATCAGGCCCACGTCGTCCAGCGGCAGGACGTTCGGGCGCATCAGGTGGAAGATGAGGAACATCTCGGCGGTCCAGCGGCCGATGCCGCGGATGGCGACCAGTTCCTCGATGATGGCCTCGTCGTCCATCTGCTGCCACTGGCGCACGTGCACGCTGCCGGACTCGAAGTTGCTCGCCAGGTCGTGCAGGTACTCGACCTTGCGAGCCGACAGCCCCGCGGAACGCGCCTGAGCGGCGTCCAGCGCGAGCACCGAGGCCGGCTTCAGGCGCGTCGACGGTTCGGGCATCAGCGCGGCGAACCGGTCCCAGACGGACTGGGCCGCCTTGACCGAGATCTGCTGGCCGACGATGGAGCGGGCCAGCGTCGTGAAGGCGTCGCCGCGGCTCTGCAGGCGGCCCTCGCCGAAGCGCGGGATGATCTTGCGCATCACGCGGTCCCGCCGTGCCAGGTGCTTGCACGCATCGTCCCAATAGTCGGGCGTCGTGCCCGTCTTCGCGGCAGACACCGTGTTCAGCCTTTCACCCAGGTGGTGCCCTGCGGCGAGTCCTTCAGCACGATGCCGCGTGCCGCCAGCTCCTGCCGGATCGCGTCGGCCTGGGCGAAGTCGCGCGCCGCCTTGGCCGCGGCGCGTGCGGCGATGCGCTCGCCGATCCAGGCCTCGTCGCCCGCTGCCGCGCCACCCTGCAGGAAGGCGCGCGGGTCCTGCTGCAACACGCCGAGCGTCGCACCGAGCCCCTTGAGCAGCGCGGCCGTGGCCGGCGCGCGCGTGCGGTTCAGTTCGTTGGCCAGCTCGAACAGCTGCGCGAACGCCAGCGGCGTGTTGAAGTCGTCGTTCATCGCCGCACGGAAGGCCGTGGCGGCCGGATGCGTCCAGTCGACGTTCCCGGCCGGCGGTGCCACGCCCTCCAGCGCCGTGTAGAGCCGCCGCAGCGCGCTCTTCGCATCGTCCAGGTTGGCGTCGCTGAAGTTGAACGGGCTGCGGTAGTGCGTGCGCAGCATGAAGAAGCGCAGCGTCTCCCCGTCGTAGTGGCGCAGCACGTCGCGGATGGTGAAGAAGTTGCCGAGCGACTTCGACATCTTCACGTTGTCCACGTTCAGGAAGCCGTTGTGCATCCAGACGTTGACGAAGCGCCGCCCGTTCGCGCCTTCGCTCTGCGCGATCTCGTTCTCGTGGTGCGGGAAGATCAGGTCGAGCCCGCCGCCGTGGATGTCGAAGTGCTGGCCCAGCAGCGTGCACCCCATGGCCGAGCACTCGATGTGCCAGCCCGGACGGCCGCGGCCGTAGGGGCCGTCCCACTTGGCGTCCTCCGGCTCGGTCGGCTTGGCTGCCTTCCAAAGGACGAAGTCCAGCGGGTCCTCCTTGCCGTCGAGCACCGCGACACGCTCGCCCGCGCGCAGCTGGTCGAGCGACTTGCCGGAGAGCTTCCCGTAGCCCGGGAACTTGCGCACCCCGTAATTCACGTCGCCGTTGCTCGAGCGGTAGGCCAGGCCATTGCGCTCGAGCGTGCCGATCATCTCCAGCATCTGCGGCACGTACTCGGTGGCGCGGGGTTCGTGCGTGGGCGGCTCGATGCCGAGTCGGCCGATGTCCTCGTGCATCGCCGCGGTCATCTCCTCGGTGAGCGCGCGGATCGTGATGCCGCGCTCCAGCGCGCGTTTGATGATCTTGTCGTCGATGTCGGTGATGTTGCGCACGTAGGTCACGCGGTAGCCGAGCGTCTTCAGCCAGCGGTAGACCATGTCGAACACGAGCAGGAAGCGCGCGTGGCCGACGTGGCAGAGGTCGTAGATCGTCATGCCGCAGACGTACATGCGGACATGGTCGGCCTCGATAGGCTGGAAGGTCTCGGTCTCGCGCGTGAGCGTGTTGTGGATGCGCAGCGTCATGGGCCGATTGGCGGGGTCGCTTCCGCTGCGCTGCAGCGGCAGGTTGTTCGGTGCTTTGGGTGGGTGCGCCCCGGTCGCGAATCCGGCCTGTGCGAGGCGGCCGGACGAGGGGGCTGAACTACAATCGATTCAGTATAGCGGGCGCTCCCGCGAACCGGTCGCCCGCGCAAACCCCCATGATTCACACCCCGTCCGCGCTGCTGCGCCTGGCCCTGGCCGGACTGCTGCTGGTGGCCGGTGGCGTGCGTGCGGATGAACTGGCCGAGGTGCGCCGCCTGCAATCCGCCGGCCAGACGGCCGAGGCGCTGGCCCGCGCCGACCGCTACCTGGCGCGCCAGCCCAAGGATGCCTCGATGCGTTTCCTGCGTGGCGTGCTGCTGACGGACAGCCATCGCAACGCCGAGGCGGCCGAGGTGTTCGAACGGCTGATCGAGGACTACCCTGAACTGCCCGAGCCCTACAACAACCTGGCGGCGCTGCATGCGGCCGTGGGCGACTACGATCGCGCCAAGTCGGCGCTCGACCAGGCGCTGCGTGCGAACCCTGGCTTTGCCGCGGCGCACGAGAACCTGGGCGACGTGCTGGCGATGCTGGCACTGCGCTCGTATGCGCGCGCGGCGCAGCTCGAGCCGGCCAATCCGGCGTTGCCCGCCAAGCTCAAGCTGGTACGGCAGCTCGTCGGCCAGACCGCCCCCCCCTGACGTGAGATTTCGAAGCGAAGGAGTGATTGGATGAGGAGACCCGCAAGTCGCTGGGCCGCCATGGCATTGGCCGCGTTCGTGCTCGGCGGTGCCGGCAGCGCCGCGTTCGCCCAGAAGGTGAAGTTCGCCACGTCGGCCGGCGACATCGTCGTGGAACTCGATGCGGCCAAGGCGCCGAAGACGGTAGCCAACTTCGTCGACTACGTGAAGGCCGGCCATTACGACGGCACGGTGTTCCACCGCGTCATCCCGAACTTCATGATCCAGGGCGGCGGCATGACCGCCGACATGAAGGAGAAGGCCACCCGCGCGCCGATCCCGCTGGAAAGCGGCAACGGGCTCGACAACGTGCGCGGCACGATCGCGATGGCGCGCACGATGGACCCGAACTCGGCCACGGCGCAGTTCTTCATCAACGTGAAGGACAACCCGTTCCTGAACAAGGCACAGTCGCAGGACGGCAACGGCTACGCGGTGTTCGGCAAGGTCGTCGCCGGCATGGACGTGGTCGACAAGATCCGCGGCGTGCCGACCGGCAACAAGGGGCCGCACCAGAACGTGCCGCTGCAGCCCGTCACCATCAACAAGGCCACCGTGGAGAAGTGAGATGAGCACCCTGATCCAGATGCAGACCAGCAAGGGCGACATCACGATCGAGCTGAACGACGAACTGGCACCGGAATCGGCGCGCAACTTCGTCGAGTACGTGAACAGCGGCCACTACGACGGCACCGTGTTCCACCGCGTCATCCCCGGGTTCATGATCCAGGGCGGCGGCTTCGAGCCCGGCATGAAGCAGAAGAGCACGCGGGCGCCGATCCAGAACGAGTCGCACAACGGCCTGACCAACGACCGCTACACGATCGCGATGGCGCGCACCTCCGCGCCGCACTCGGCCACGGCGCAGTTCTTCATCAATGCCACCGACAACGGCTTCCTGAACAAGGCCCAGTCGCAGGACGGCTGGGGCTACGCGGTGTTCGGCAAGGTCGTCGCGGGCACCGAGATCGTCGACGCGATCGAGAAGGTCAAGACGGGCCGCAGCGGCGGCCACGGCGACGTGCCGCTGGAGGACGTGCTGATTCTCAAGGCCACGGTGCAGGCCTGAGGTCCGCTCCCGAATGATCGAGCCGCCGGCGCTGCCGGGCTTCTGGGAACTGGAGGCCCCGGCCGACTGGACGGCGATCGACTTCATCAGCGACCTGCACCTGGCCGAAGACATGCCGCGCACCTTCGAGGCCTGGGCAGGGTACCTGCAGCGCACGCCGGCCTCGGCGGTGATCATCCTCGGCGATCTGTTCGAGGTCTGGATCGGCGACGACGATCGCCATCACGGCTTCGCGGCGCGCTGCGCGGACGTGCTCGCCGCCGCCGCGTCACGCATCAGCGTGGCCTTCATGCCCGGCAACCGCGACTTCCTGGTCGGCGGCGAACTGCTGCGCGAGACCGGCGTGCTGTCCCTGCCCGACCCGACCGTGCTGGTGGCATTCGGCGAACGGTTGCTGCTGGCGCATGGCGACGCCCTCTGCCTGGACGACCGCCCCTATCAGGCGTTCCGGGCGCAGGTGCGCAGCCCGGAGTGGCAGCGCGCCTTCCTGGCCCTGCCGCTGGCCGAGCGCCGCCGCCAGGCACGAGCGATGCGTGACGGCAGCGAGGCGCGCAAGGCGGCGCAGGCGCGCGAGGACTGGATCGACATCGACCGCGGCACCGCGGTGCGCTGGCAGCACGAAGCGCATGCGCCGACGCTGATCCACGGCCACACCCACCGGCCTGCACACGAAGACCTTGCGCCGGGCTACATGCGCGAGGTGCTGAGCGACTGGGATCTCGACCACGGCGATCGTGCCGAGGTGCTGCGCTTGCGCCGCGCCGGCTTGTCGCGCCTGCGCCCCGAGTGATGCTGCCGGGCTGGTGGCGGCGCTGGCGCGCACAGCGCCTGCTGACGAAGCGGCCGATCCCGGACGCGCTGTGGGAACTGACGCTCGCGCGCTTCCCCTTCCTGGCGCGGCGGCGCGTGGAGGATCGAACCCGCCTGCGCGAGCTGGCGACGCTGTTCCTCGCCGACAAGGAGTTCGCCGGCATGCAGGGCCTGGAAGTGGACGACGGCATGGCCGTGGCGATCGCCGCGCAGGCCTGCCTGCCGATCCTCGAACTGGGGCTGGACTGCTACGACGGCTTCAAGGGCATCGTCGTTCATCCGGACATCGTGGTGGCGCGCCGCGAGGTGATGGACGACGACGGCGTGGTGCACCACTACGACGAGGAGCTCGCCGGCGAGGCGATGGAGGGCGGCCCGGTGATGCTGTCCTGGCACGACGTCGCCGACGCGGGCAACAGCGCGGCCTGGGGCTACAACGTGGTGGTGCACGAGTTCGCCCATGTGCTCGACATGCGCGACGGCGCGCCGGACGGCGTGCCGCTGCTGCCCGATCGCGCCGCCCGCGCACGCTGGCTGGCGGTGCTCGAGCCGCAATGGCAGGACTTCTGCGACCGCGTCGACGCGGGCGAGGACACGCTGATCGATCCGTACGGCGCCGAGGGGATCGACGAGTTCTTTGCGGTGGCCTCGGAAGTGTTCTTCGTCGACGGCGCATCGCTGCGCGACGAGCACCCGGCGCTGTACGAACTGCTGGCCGGCTACTACCGGCAGGATCCGGCAGCGCCATGAAACAAGGGGCCCCGCGGGGCCCCTTGTCTTGGTCACGACCGGATCAGGCCGTCGCGGGTTCGGCCTTCGGCTTGTCGCTCTTCTTGTTCGGCGTGATGTCGAGCACCGGCTTGCCGTCGGCGTCGATGTCCACGGTCAGCCGGCCTCCGTCGACCAGCCGGCCGAACAGCAGCTCGTCGGCCAGCGCGCGGCGGATGGTGTCCTGGATCAGGCGCTGCATCGGCCGCGCGCCCATCAGCGGATCGAAGCCCTTGCTCGCCAGGTGCTTGCGCAGGCCGTCGGTGAAGGTGACCTCCACCTTCTTCTCGGCCAGCTGGCTCTCGAGCTGGAGCAGGAACTTGTCGACCACGCGCAGGATGATCTCCTCGTCGAGCGCGCGGAAGCTGACGATCGCGTCGAGCCGGTTGCGGAACTCCGGCGTGAACAGGCGCTTGATGTCGCCCATCTCGTCGCCGCGCTCGCGGGCGTTGGTGAAGCCGATGGTCGACTTGTTCATCGTCTCGGCGCCCGCGTTCGTCGTCATCACGATGATGACGTTGCGGAAGTCGGCCTTGCGCCCGTTGTTGTCGGTCAGCGTGCCGTGGTCCATCACCTGCAGCAGCACGTTGAAGACGTCCGGGTGCGCCTTCTCGATCTCGTCGAGCAGCAGCACCGCGTGCGGCTTCTTGCTGATCGCCTCGGTCAGCAGGCCGCCCTGGTCGAAGCCGACGTAGCCGGGCGGCGCGCCGATCAGGCGGCTCACGGCGTGGCGTTCCATGTACTCGGACATGTCGAAGCGGATCAGCTCGATGCCCAGGATGTAGGCGAGCTGGCGCGCGACCTCCGTCTTGCCGACGCCGGTCGGGCCGCTGAACAGGAACGAGCCGATCGGCTTGTCCGGCTTGCCCAGGCCCGAACGCGCCATCTTGATCGCCGCGGCGAGCGCCTCGATGGCCGGCTCCTGGCCGAACACCACGCTGTTCAGGTCGCGGTCCAGGCTCTTGAGCTTGCCTCGGTCATCGCTGGACACCGAGGCCGGCGGGATGCGCGCGATCTTCGCGACGATGTCCTCGACCTCGGCGCGCGTGATCGTCTTCTTCTGCCGGCTCTTGGGCAGGATGCGCTGGGCGGCGCCGGCTTCGTCGATCACGTCGATCGCCTTGTCGGGCAGGTGCCGGTCGTTGATGTACTTGGCCGACAGCTCGGCCGCCGCCTGCAGCGCGCCGAGCGCGTACTTGACGCTGTGGTGCTCCTCGAAGCGCGACTTCAGGCCCTTCAGGATCTCGATGGTCTGCTCCACCGACGGCTCCACCACGTCGATCTTCTGGAAGCGCCGCGACAGCGCCGCGTCCTTCTCGAAGATGCCGCGGTATTCGGTGAAGGTGGTGGCCCCGATGCACTTCATCTGGCCCTGGCTGAGCGCCGGCTTGAGCAGGTTGCTCGCATCGAGCGTGCCGCCCGAGGCGGCACCGGCGCCGATCAGCGTGTGGATCTCATCGATGAACAGGATCGCGTTGGGCTGGTCCTTCAGGTGTTTGAGCACGCCCTTCAGGCGCTGCTCGAAGTCGCCGCGGTACTTGGTGCCGGCCAGCAACGCGCCCATGTCGAGCGCGTAGACCACCGAGCTCGACAGGATCTCCGGCACCTCGCCCTGCGTGATGCGCCAGGCCAGGCCCTCGGCGATGGCCGTCTTGCCGACGCCCGCCTCGCCGACCAGCAGCGGATTGTTCTTGCGCCGCCGGCACAGGATCTGGATCACCCGCTCGACCTCGTGCTCGCGGCCGATCAGCGGATCGATCTTGCCCTCGCGGGCAAGCTGGTTCAGGTTCTGCGTGAACTGGTCGATCGGCGAGCCCTTGCCCTCGCCCTCTTCCTTCTCGCCCTCGCCGTTCGAGTTGTTCTCGTTGGACTTGGCCGGCTCCGGCGGATCGCTCTTCTTGATGCCGTGCGCGATGAAGTTGACGACGTCGAGCCGCGTCACGCCCTGCTGGTGCAGGTAGTAGACCGCGTGCGAGTCCTTCTCCCCGAAGATCGCCACCAGCACGTTCGCGCCGGTGACCTCCTTCTTGCCGCTGCCGGTCGACTGGACATGCATGATCGCGCGCTGGATCACGCGCTGGAACCCCAGCGTGGGCTGGGTGTCGACCTCATCGGAACCGCCCACGGTGGGCGTGTTCTCCTTGATGAAGCCGGCCAGGCTCTTGCGCAGGTCCTCGACGTTCGCCGAGCAGGCGCGCAGCACCTCCGCGGCCGAGGGGTTGTCGAGCAGCGCCATCAGCAGATGCTCGACGGTGATGAACTCGTGGCGCTGCTGGCGCGCCTCGACGAACGCCATGTGCAGGCTGACTTCCAGTTCCTGGGCAATCATGCGGCCTCCATAATGCACTGCAACGGGTGGCCGCCCCGGCGGGCAGCGGCCAGCACCAGCTCAACCTTGGTCGCGGCGACATCCTTGGAGTAGACGCCGCAGACGCCTCGACCCTCATGATGAATCTTCAGCATGATCTGGGTCGCGGTTTCGAGGTCGCGTTTGAAGTATTCCTGCAAAACCATCACGACGAACTCCATCGGTGTGTAGTCGTCGTTGAGCATGACCACCTGGTACATGCGCGGCGGCTGTGTCCGCTGGGTTCGCCGCTCGACCACGACCGCCCCCTGCCCGTCGTCGGGCTTGACCTGCCCCGGCGGGACAGGCGGATTGGGAGGGGGCGTGTCGGACATGCAAACCATTCTATCGAGTCGGGCCGTGCACGATCCATGCCCATGGATATTGAGGCACGGCAACTTTCCGCAAGTCCCGCCGCCGGCGCGACCGGTCCCCCGACGCAGGGGCACCGTTCTTGACACTCGCCGATCCGGCGTCACAGAATTCCCGCTTCGACCGCGAGGAGGCCCCAGATGGCGACCGGCACCGTCAAGTGGTTCAACGACGCCAAGGGGTTCGGCTTCATCGAGCCGGAAGGGGGAGGCGACGACGTGTTCGCCCATTTCTCCGCCATCCAGATGGAAGGCTTCCGCACGCTGAAGCAAGGCAGCAAGGTGCGGTTCGACATCGTGCAGGGGCCGAAGGGAAAACTGGCCCATAACATCACGTCCGACGAAACCTCGCAGGCATCGACACTCGCGGCGCGCTGAGCCGTCGGACGTCCACCCCGCGCCCGCCTTCCCAGGCGGCCGGCGGCCGAGAGCCCTGTCCCGCGGGAGCATCGCGCCGCGCCCGGAGGCGCGGCGGCCCGATCATCACATGTGGTCGATCATCACCTGCCCGAAGCCGGAGCACGACACCTGCGTCGCGCCGTCCATCAGCCGGGCGAAGTCGTAGGTGACCTTCTTCGAGGCGATCGCCTTCTCCATCGAACTGATCACGAGGTCGGCCGCCTCGGTCCAGCCCATGTGGCGCAGCATCATCTCGGCAGAGAGGATCTCCGAACCCGGGTTCACGTAGTCCTTGCCGGCGTACTTCGGCGCCGTGCCGTGCGTGGCCTCGAAGCAGGCGACCGAGTCGGACATGTTCGCCCCCGGCGCGATGCCGATGCCGCCGACCTGCGCCGCCAGCGCGTCGGAGATGTAGTCGCCGTTCAGGTTCAGCGTGGCGATCACCGAGTACTCCGCCGGGCGCAGCAGGATCTGCTGCAGGAAGGCGTCGGCGATGCTGTCCTTGACGATGATCTCGCGCCCCGTCTTCGGGTTCTTGAACTTGCACCACGGGCCGCCGTCGATCGGCACGGCGCCGAACTCGCGCTGCGCCAGCGCATAGCTCCAGTCGCGGAAGCCGCCCTCGGTGAACTTCATGATGTTGCCCTTGTGGACGATCGTCACGTTGGGCTTGTCGTTGTCGATCGCGTACTGGATCGCCTTGCGCACCAGGCGCTCCGTACCCTCGATCGAGACCGGCTTGATGCCGATGCCGGAGGTCTCGGGGAATCGGATCTTCTTGACCCCCATCTCTTCGATCAGGAACTTGATGACCTTCTTCGCCTTGTCGCTCTGCGACTCGTACTCGATGCCGGCGTAGATGTCCTCCGAGTTCTCGCGGAAGATCACCATGTTGACCTTCTCCGGCTCCTTCAGCGGCGACGGCACGCCCTTGAAGTACTGCACCGGGCGCAGGCAGACGTACAGGTCGAGCTCCTGGCGCAGCGCGACGTTCAGCGAGCGGATGCCGCCGCCCACCGGCGTCGTCAGCGGGCCTTTGATCGAGACGACGTAGTCCTTCAGCACCTGCAGCGACTCGGCGGGCAGCCAGACGTCCGGGCCGTAGACCTTGGTCGACTTCTCGCCGGCGTAGATCTCCATCCAGTGGATCTTCTTCTTGCCGCCGTAGGCCTTGGCGACTGCCGCGTCGACCACCTTGATCATGACCGGCGTGATGTCGAAGCCCGTGCCGTCACCCTCGATGTACGGAATGATGGGGTTGTCGGGCACGTTCAGCGAGAAGTCCGCATTGACGGTGATCTTCTGCCCGCCTTCGGGCACCTTGATGTGCTGGTACATGGACGTTCGACTCCGCGCGTGGGCGTTGGAAGTGAGGGTTCGGAAAGGCACGGGATTCTAGTCGACGGTGTCTGTCAACCGACTGACGTCCCTGCCCGTTGCGATGCTGCCTCCATGTCGGAGGCAGGCTTCCCCACCCCACGACAAAGGTACACAAAATGACCAGGATCCTGGCTGCCCTGACCGCTGCCCTGTTCACCGTCGGTGTCTACGCCGCCGACAAGCCCGCCATGGAAACGGCCGCCGCCGCGTCGGCACCGATGAAGAAGGCCAAGCACGCGAAGAAGACGAAGAAGGCTGCCAAGCCGGCCGCCGCCGCCTCGGCCGCGGGCTGAGCGCCAGGCCTTCGGGCCCATTCCAGGACACATCGCCCGGCCTCGGCCGGGCGTTTTTCTTGGCGCCTCAGGCGGCCGGGACGACGCAGTAGGCCGGATCGATCGCGGCCGCCAGGCCGTGCCAGAGCGCCCAGGCAGACGCCACCGCCAGCATGGCGCCCGCCAGCCGGACGGCCAGCGTCTGCGCTGCCGCGCCGTGGCGGCCCGCCAGCCGCAGCCACAGCAGCGGGCCCAGCCAGAGCCCGAGCGCCGAACCTGTGCCGAACAGCAGCATCAGCGAGGCCCCGCCCAGCGCCGAGCCGCCGAGCGCCGACACCACCAGCGCCGACTGCAGCAAGCCGCAGGGCCAGGCCACCCACAGCGAACCCGCCGCGCCGGCCCGCATCGGGGCGCCGAGCCAGATCACGCGCGAGGGTGCCGACGGCCGGGCGAGGCGCTGGCCGATGCCCTCGATCCACACCGGCTGACGACCGCGCCACAGCAACCAGAGACCGAGCGCCACCGCCGCCACCTGCAGCAGCGTCCACAGCGGGCGCAGCACCGCGACCTGGGGCCCCTGCGTGGCGAGCCAGGCCACGCTGCCGGCAGCGAGCGCACCGCCGGCCGCATAGCTCGCCAGGCGCCCCGCGTGAAAGCCCAGGGTTCCGGCCGTGCCGCCGCCGCAGGCCTTCAGCACGCCCGTGCAGGCCGGGCCGCACATCGCCGCACAGTGCGGCGCGCTGGCCAGGCCCATCAGCAGCGCAGTGGCGGCCAGGGCGGAGTTCATGCCTCAGATGATGCGCGAAAACCGTTCGCGGGCGCGATCCGCCTGCAGGTGGCGGTCGAACACCATGGCCACGCTGCGGATGAAGTACCAGCCGAGCGCGGTGACTTGCACGGCTTCCGGCTCGATCTCGACCAGACCGTCCTGCTCGAGCCGGCGCAGTGCCTCGAACTCGGCGGCAAAGTGCTGCTTCACGTCGATCAGGTGCGCGAGCGCGATCGACTCGAAGTCGAGCCGGCCCTGGCACATGATCGCCATGATGACCGCCCGGCGCAGCAGGTCCTCGCGCGTCAGCGCAAGACCACGCACCACCGGAAACTGGCCCTGGCGCAGCGCGTCGTAGTACTCCGGCAGCGTTTTCGCGTTCTGGCTGTAGGTGGCGCCGATGCGGCCGATGGCCGACACACCCAGCCCGATCAGGTCGCAGTCCGGCTGCGTGCTGTAGCCCTGGAAGTTGCGGTGAAGGCGTCCCTGGCGCTTGGCGGCCGCGAGCGAGTCGCCGGGCAGCGCGAAATGGTCCATCCCGATGTACTGGTAGCCGTGGCCGACGAAGCCGGCGATGGCCTGCGCCAGCATGCGCACCTTGTCTGCGGCCGGCGGCAGCGCGGCGGCGTCGATGCGGCGCTGCGGCTTGAAGCGCTGTGGCAGGTGGGCGTACGAATACAGCGCGATGCGCTCAGGCCGCAGCTCGGCGACCTGCTGCACCGTGCGCGCCAGCGATTCGGGCGTCTGGCGCGGCAGGCCGTAGATCAGGTCGACATTGGTTGATTCGAAGCCCAGTTCCCGGGCCGTGACCATCAGCGCGGCGACACTCTCCAGGCTCTGCACCCGGTGCACCGCCTGCTGGACCGCCGGATCGAAGTCCTGCACGCCGAAGCTCAGGCGGTTGAAGCCGAGCCGGGCGAGGTGCCCCAGGCGCGCTGCATCCACTGTGCGCGGATCGACCTCGATCGAGGTCTCGGCGCCAGGCGCGATCCGGAACGCGCGGCGCAGCGCCGCCATCAGTCGCGCCAGTTCCGCGTCGCTGAGGAAGGTCGGCGTGCCGCCGCCGAAGTGCAGCTGCGACACCGGGCGCCCCGCGCCGAGCTGCGCCACGTGCAGGTCGATTTCGCGCTCCAGGGCGTCCAGGTACTCGGCCGCCCGCTCGTGATGCTTCGTGACGACCTTGTTGCAGGCGCAGTAGTAACACAGCGACTCGCAGAACGGGATGTGCACGTAGATCGACAGCGGGCTGCCCCCGCCGATCACGCCGGGGCCGGCGGCCCGTTGCTGCAGGGCCTGGGCATAGTCGGCGGGCCCGAAGGCGTCGACGAAGCGGTCGGCGGTCGGGTAGGAGGTGTAACGGGGCCCCGCCACGTCCAGCCGGCGCAGCAGTTCTTCGGTGACCACGGGGCCAAGGGTGGGAGTCAGCATGGCGCAAGACTGTGCCGCGCCCTCCGGCGTGCACCTTGATGGGCATCAACCGTCTTGCACTTGTGCGTGCGCACAATGGCCAGAGTTGACCCGCATCACGAGCCGCCCGCCCCCATGACGACCAAGACCCCGCCTCTCGCCGCCCCGGACGCCGACGCTCGCCACTGCCCGCGCGGCCCTGCGGACGGCGTCGTGCCGATCCGGGCGGAGGCCTTCAAGGTCGCCTGCTCGAACTGCAACCTGCGCGAACTGTGCCTGCCGGTCGGACTGTCCGAGCCCGACATGGACCGGCTCGACGCGCTGGTCGCCAAGCGCCGTGCGGTCCCGCGCGGCGAGGCCTTGTTCCACGCCGGCGACACGTTCCAGTCGCTCTACGCGGTGCGTACCGGGTTCTTCAAGACCTGCGTGTCCTCCGAGGACGGCCGCGACCAGGTCACCGGCTTCCAGATGGCGGGCGAGCTGCTCGGTCTGGACGGCATCAGCCACGATCGCCACAACTGCGACGCGATCGCGCTGGAGGACTCGCAGGTCTGCGTGATCCCGTTCGCCCAGCTCGAATCGCTGTCGCGCGACTTCACCGCGCTGCAGCACCAGTTCCACAAGATCATGAGCCGCGAGATCGTGCGCGACCACGGCATGATGCTGCTGCTCGGCAGCATGCGTGCCGAGGAACGCCTGGCGGCGTTCCTGCTCAACCTGACGCAGCGCCTGCAGGCGCGCGGCTTCTCCGCCTCGTCGCTGATCCTGCGCATGACCCGCGAGGAGATCGGCAGCTACCTCGGGCTCAAGCTCGAGACCGTGAGCCGCACCTTCTCGAAGTTCCAGGACGAGGGGCTGCTCGAGGTGAAGCAGCGCCACATCCGCATCCTGGACCAGGCCGGACTGCGCCAGCTGATCAGCAGCACCGCCGCCTGACGCCGGGCGCGCGGCCCGGCCCGGCGCTTTCAGCGCAACCAGCGCCTGCTGGCCTCGTTCACCTCGTCTGCGCCCACGCCGAGCAGCATCGTCAGCGCGCCCGCCACCGAGATGACGGCCCAGAAGATCAGGAAGGTCACCGTGTAGACCGCCTGGCGCGAGAGATCGACAGGGTCCGCGCCGAACCAGCGCAGATCGCCGGGGTCGACGACCACGAAGACCAGCATCTCCAGCACGCCGGCCATCAGGAAGGCGGGCCAGAGCACGACAAGGGCGCGCTTCACGCGGCCTCCTCAGCGCGCCGGCGTCGCCGCATGGTTGCGCGCCTTCTGTGCCGGCGCCAACGGGTCCTTGGGATCGCGCGTGGCGCTTACGTCGTCGTCCGGGCCGAAGCGCCCGGGCGTGGCGACCACCGGGTCGATGTGCCGCCAGGCGACCACCGCCGTTGCGACGCTCGCGATCACCACCGAGAGCGGCCCGGCAATGACCATCCAGACCATCGCCGAGCGCCACCAGGGCAGCGCGGCCGGTGCGGAAGCCTTGTCGAGCGATGCGGTTTTCATGGGGACCTCCTGCGGGTTCGTCAGCGTGGCACGACGAAGGTCGACTTCTCGCGCACCTCGGCCTCGGCCGCGTGCTCGCCGGCCAGGCGCTTGATCTCGAAATGGATGGGGTGGGCGCCCGAGCCGAGCGCCGCGCCGGCCTCCGGCGGGACTTGCACCGAGACTGCCACCCAGCGCGCCTCGGTCGGCCCGACCGACACCTCGGCGCCGCTGGCGATCTGCGCGCCGCGGATGCCTTCGACTTCGACGCGGTAGCGCTGCGGCGACTCGGTGGCGTTCATGATCTGCAGGCGGTAGACGTTCTCGATTCGGCCGTCCTCGACCAGGCGGGCGAGCGCCCCGCGGTCACGCACGACGTCGACGCGGAACGGGCTGCGCAGCAGCAGGCTGATGCCGAAGGCGATCACGATCGCGATCAGGATCGTCGTGTAGATCAGCACCCGCGGGCGCAGCACGCGGCGGAACATCTGCGCGCGGTCCCAGCCGTTGCGGATGCCGTTCTGCGTCGCGTAGCGGATCAGCCCGCGCGGATAGTTCATCTTGTCCATCACGCCGTCGCAGACGTCGATGCACGCCGCACAGCCGATGCACTCGTACTGCAGCCCCTTGCGGATGTCGATCCCGGTCGGGCAGACCTGCACGCACAGCGTGCAGTCGATGCAGTCGCCCTTGCCGGCGGCCTTCACCGCGGCATGACCCATCGACTTCGGCCGCGAGCCGCGCGGCTCGCCGCGCGCCTCGTCGTAGCTGATGATCATCGTGTCCTTGTCGAACATCGCGCTCTGGAAACGCGCGTACGGACACATGTACTTGCAGACCTGCTCGCGCATGTAGCCGGCGTTGCCGTAGGTCGCGAAGCCGTAGAACAGCACCCAGAACCATTCCCAGGGGCCGAAGCCGAGCGTCGACGCCTCGGCGGCGAGGGTCTTGATCGGCGTGAAGTAGCCGACGAAGGTGAAACCGGTCCACAGGCCGATGGCGATCCAGGCCGCCTGCTTGCCGCCTTTGCGCAGCAGCTTGTGCAGGGTCCAGGGCGCCCGGTCGAGCTTCATGCGCTTCGCGCGGTCGCCCTCGATCTTCTGCTCGACCCACATGAAGATCTCGGTGTAGACCGTCTGCGGGCAGGCGTAGCCGCACCACAGGCGCCCCGCCACCGCGGTGAACAGGAACAGCCCGTAGGCCGACAGGATCAGCAGCAGCGTCAGGTAGATGAAGTCCTGCGGGTACAGGACCAGCCCGAAGATGTAGAAGCGTCGCGCGCCGAGGTCGAACAGCACCGCCTGGCGGTCGTTACACTGCAACCACGGCAGCCCGTAGAAGACGAGCTGGGTGGCCCAGACGAGCGCCCAGCGCCACCCGGCGAACCAGCCGCTGACGGCGCGGGCGTAGATCTTCTGCTGCGACTGGTACAGCGACACCACCTCGGCGGCGGCGTCGCCGCCGGCCGCCGCGGGGCTGCCCACTGCTGCGGGTTCGCTCATCCGCTGCTCAGTTGGTCGCGACGACCGACTTCTGCGACAGGCTCCAGACGTAGCCGGCCAGGACGTGGATCTGTTCCGGCGTCAGTCGCGAGGCCTGGGCCGGCATCACGTTGGTCTTGCCGTTGTTGATCATCGCGACGACCGCGTCCTCGCCCCAGCCGTGCAGCCAGATCTTGTCGGTCAGGTTCGGGGCCCCGAGCGCCTGGTTGCCCTTGCCGTCCGGTCCATGGCAGGCGGCGCAGGCGCCGAACTTGGACTTGCCGAGCTGCGCGGCGATCGCGTTGTGCGGGCTGCCCGAGAGGCTCAGCACGTAGTTCGCGACGTTGCGCACGTCGTCGGCGGTGCCGACGGCGGCGGCCATCGGCGGCATCATGCCCTGGCGGCCCTGGGTGATGGTTTCGGTGATCTTCTCCAGCGTGCCGCCATGCAGCCAGTCGTTGTCGGTCAGGTTCGGGAAGCCCTTGCTGCCCTTGGCGTCCGAACCGTGGCAGGCCGCGCAGTTGTTGATGAAGAGCCGCTCGCCGATCGCCATCGCCTGCGGTTCCTTGGCGAGCTGTTCCGCCGGCATGGGGCTGAACTTGGCGTACACCTCGGCCATCGCCGCCTGCGCCTTGGCCTGCTCGGCCTCGTACTGGCCGGCGCTGGACCACTTGAGCGTGCCCGCCACGGAGCCCAGCCCAGGGAACAGCGCGAGGTACAGCCCGGCGAAGACGACGGTGATGACGAACAGCCCCATCCACCAGCGCGGCAGCGGGTTGTTCAGCTCCTTCAGGTCGCCATCCCAGACGTGGCCCGTCGTGTTGTCGTTGGCCATCACCTTGCGCTTGGCCGCCACGATCAGCAGCGCCAGGCAGGCCACCAGCCCGATGATCGTCGTCGCGGCGACGAACACCGACCAGCCGCTCGAGAGAAAGTCGCTCATTGTTGTTCCCCTTGCCGGGTCCGCCCCGGCTCGCCGACAGGCACGTCGGCTGCTTCGTCAGCGAACGGCAGCCGGGCGGCCTCCTCGAAACTCGCGCGGTTGCCGCGCGACCAGGCCCAGGCCACGATGCCCAGGAAGGTCAGCAGCGACACGACCGTGACGATGCTGCGCAGATCGTTGATGTCCATGTCCTGCCCCTCCTCACTTGCGCGCGGTGCCGAGCACCTGCAGGTAGGCGATGACCGCTTCCATCTCGGTCTTGCCCTTGACTTCGTCACCGGCCTTCGCGATCTCCTCGTCGCTGTAGGGCACACCGACGGCGCGCAGCGCCTTCATCTTCGGCGCCAGGTCGGCCGGGGCGATCGTGCCCTTCTCGAGCCACGGGTAGGCCGGCATGTTCGACTCGGGCACCAGGTCGCGCGGGTTGGTCAGGTGGATGCGGTGCCACTCGTCGCTGTACTTGCCGCCGACGCGATGCAGGTCCGGCCCGGTACGCTTGCTGCCCCACTGGAACGGATGGTCGTAGACGAACTCGCCGGCCGTCGAATACGGACCGTAGCGCAGCGTCTCGGCGCGGAACGGGCGGATCATCTGCGAGTGGCAGTTGTAGCAGCCCTCGCGGATGTAGATGTCGCGCCCGGCCAGCTGCAGCGCGGTGTAGGGCTTCAGGCCTTCGACCGGCTGCGTGGTCGACTTCTGGAAGTACAGCGGGACGATCTCGACGAGACCGCCGACCGCGACCACCAGCAGGATCAGCACGATCATCAGGAAGTTGTTGGTCTCGATCTTCTCGTGCGAGAGACCGGTGGCTGGTTGTTGTGCCATGTTCGGTGCTCCGTGGGGGTCAGGCGTGGGCCGCGACGGCCGGGATCGGCACCGGCTCGTACTTGCCGGTGGTGGCCGTCTTGATGACGTTCCAGGCCATGATCAGCATGCCGCTCAGGTACAGCGCCCCGCCGGCCAGGCGGATCACGTAGAACGGGAAGGTGGCCTTCACGCTCTCGACGAAGCTGTAGACCAGCGTGCCGTCCGGATTGATCGCGCGCCACATCAGGCCCTGCATCACGCCGGCGATCCACATCGCGGCGATGTACAGGACGATGCCGATGGTCGAGATCCAGAAGTGCAGCTCGATCGCGCGGGTGCTGTACATCTGCTTGCGGCCGAACATGCGCGGGATCAGGTAGTACAGCGTACCCATCGACACCAGGCCCACCCAGCCGAGCGCGCCGCTGTGCACGTGACCGACCGTCCAGTCCGTGTAGTGCGACAGCGCGTTGACCGTCTTGATCGACATCATCGGACCCTCGAAGGTCGACATGCCGTAGAAGGACAGCGAGACGATCAGGAACTTCAGGATCGGGTCGTCGCGCAGTTTGTGCCAGGCGCCCGACAGGGTCATGATGCCGTTGATCATGCCGCCCCAGGACGGCGCGAGCAGCACCAGCGAGAACAGCATGCCGACGCTCTGCGTCCAGTCGGGCAGCGCCGTGTAATGCAGGTGGTGCGGACCGGCCCACATGTAGGTGAAGATCAGCGCCCAGAAGTGCACGATCGACAGCCGGTAGCTGTAGACGGGGCGCTCGGCCTGCTTCGGGATGAAGTAGTACATCATCCCGAGGAAGCCCGCGGTCAGGAAGAAGCCGACCGCGTTGTGGCCGTACCACCATTGCACCATCGCGTCCTGCACGCCGGCGTACGCGGAGTAGCTCTTGGTCAGGCTGACCGGGATCGCCGCGCTGTTGACGATGTGCAGCAGCGCGACCGTCAGGATGAAGGCGCCGAAGAACCAGTTCGCCACGTAGATGTGGCGCACCTTGCGCACGCCGACCGTGCCGAAGAAGACGATCGCGTAGGCCACCCACACGACGGCGATCAGGATGTCGATCGGCCACTCGAGCTCGGCGTATTCCTTCGCCTGCGTGAAGCCCAGCGGCAGCGAGATGGCTGCCAGCACGATCACCAGTTGCCAGCCCCAGAACGTGAACCACGCGAGCGGCCCGCCGAACAGGCGGACCTGCGAGGTGCGCTGCACGACGTAGTAGCTGCTGGCGAACAGCGCGCACCCGCCGAACGCGAAGATCACCGCGTTGGTGTGCAGCGGGCGCAGTCGCCCGTAGCTCAGGAACGGGATCCCGAGGTTCAGTTCGGGCCACGCCAGCTGGGCGGCGATGATCACGCCGACCAGCATGCCCACCACGCCCCACAACACCGCGGCGAGCGCAAACGCGCGCACCACGGCGTCGTCGTAAACAGGCGCGCGTGCGCCTGCCTTCAACGCGCTATCGGCCATTGGTTGCTCCTTTTCTCATGCCTTCTATGACGACTGGAGACATTGTTTTCGACAGGGTCAATGACCCCCTTGATCGCGGTCAACGTTTTCCGGTCGGGCCGCTCCGTCGGCATCGGGTGCGTCGAGAATGCGTTCGCCCTCGCGCTCGAGATCGTCGAACTGGCCCGAGTTCACGGCCCACGCGAACACGCCGATGATCAGGAACACGAGCACCACGGACAGCGGGATCAGCAGGTACAGGATGTCCATGGGTCATGCCCCATCGGGTATGCGAGCCAAGCGCAGCGCATTGAGCACGACGAACAGCGAACTGCCGGCCATGCCCAGCCCCGCCGCCCAGGGCGGCAGCCACCCGGCCAGCGCGAGCGGCACGCAGGACGCGTTGTAGACCGCGGCCCAGGCGAGGTTCTGGCGGATCACGCGCAGCGTGCGCCGGGCATGCGAACGGGCTTCGGCCACGACGCCGAGCCGCTGGCCGAGCACGATCAGGTCGGCCTGCGCGCGCGACACCGCGGCGCCATGCGCGAACGCGAACGACACGTCCGCGCGGGCCAGCACGGGTGCGTCGTTGATGCCGTCGCCGACCATCGCGACACGGGCGCCGTCCCGCTGCGCCTGCGCCAGCGTGGCGAGCTTGTCGGCCGGACTGGCGCCGCCGTGCGCCGCGTCGATGCCGAGCCGCTGCGCGAGTGCCTGCGCGCGAGCCGGTGCGTCGCCGGACAGCAGCACGACCCGCAGGCCCTCGCGCTGAAGACACTGGACGGTTGCCGGGGCATCGGTGCGCAGCGTCTCGCGCAGTTCGAACACCGCGCGGGCATGACCGTCGCATCCGAACCAGACCTCCTGCCCCGGTGCCGCTCCGCCGCTGCGAGAGTCGTTCACCCAGTCTCTCCGCCCGAGGCGCCAGCAGCGCCCGGCGTGGTCGCGCGCCTGGAGGCCGGCGCCCGGCACCTCCGTGATCGCCGACCATTCGTGCGCACCGTCGAGCACGCCCGCCGCCGCGGCGACGGCGCGTGCCGCGGGATGGGTGGACAACGCGGCCAGCGTGCCGGCGCGCGCCAGCCACTCGCCCTCCGTGCCGGCAGGGTCGAGCAGGTGCGTTGCGGCCAGCTCCAGCCGGTCCTCGGTCAGCGTGCCGGTCTTGTCGAGCATCACGGTGTCGATCGAGGCCAGCGCCTCCAGGGCCTCCAGGCGCTGCAGCAGCAGTCCACGCCGCGCCAGTGCGCCGGCGGCCGAGAGCAGCGCCGACGGCGCGGCCAGCGACAGCGCGCAGGGACAGGTGACGATCAGCACCGAGACCATCACCCACAGCGCACGGCCGGGTTCGATCAGCGACCACGCGCCGGCGGCCACGAGCGCCAGCAGCAGCACGGCCCAGAGGAACGGCCCGGCAATGCGCTCGGCCTGCTGCACGACGCGCGGCCGCTGCGTCAAGGCGCTGCGCATCAGCCGCACGATCCCGGCCTGCCGCGTATCCTCGCCGACGCGCAGCACGCGCATCAGCAGCGGCCCCTGCAGGTTCGTGCTGCCCGCCACGAGTTCTTCGCCCGGCCGCTTCGGGCGCGGCGTGGATTCGCCGGTCAGCAGCGCCTCGTCGACCAGCGCCGGTCCGTCGAGCAGTTCGCCGTCGGCCGGGATCGCCTGGCCGGCGAGTACGCGCACGCGGTCGCCGGGCTGCAGGCGCAGCAGCGCCACGCGCTCGGGCTGGTCGTCGTCGCGCAGGCGCAGCACGCTGTCGGGCAGTCCGGCCGCGCCCCGCTCCAGCGCGTCCGCCACGCGATGCCGCGCACGCAGCTCGAGCCAGCGCCCGCCGAGCAGGAAGAAGACGAACATCGTCAGCGAGTCGAAGTAGACCTCGTGCCCGAAAGGCCCCCCCGGATCGAACGCGGCGCCGGTGCTGGCGACGAAGGTGACCGCGATGCCCAGCGCGACCGGCACGTCCATGCCGAGGCGGCGCTGGCGCAGCGCCCGCCAGGCCCCGCCGAAGAACGGGCCGGCCGAGAACAACATGACCGGCAGGCTGAGCAGCCAGCTGGCCCACTGCAGCAGGCGCTGGGCCTCCGCCGAGATGTCGCCCGGCGCCGCGACGTACGCGGGCGTGGCGTACATCATCACCTGCATCATGCACAGGCCGGCCACGGCCAGGCGCCACAGCGCGCGGCGCTGTTCGGTCCGGCGCTGCTCGCGCGCCCCGGCGGCGGCGTCCGGCACCGCGCCGTAGCCGGCGGCCTGGATCGCACCGACCAAGGCAGAAGCTCGCGTGCGCGCGGGGTCCCAGCGCACCTGGGCAAGTTCAGCGGCGGCCTGGACCCGGGCCTCGAGCACCCCATCCACGCGGGACAGGGCTGCCTCGATCAGGCCGGCGCAGGCCCCGCAGTGCAGGCCCGAGAGGCGGAACTGCGAGGTCGCCTCGCGCGCACCGTCGCTGCCCTGGCGCCAGGTGGTGAAGCGCGCCTGCTCGAGCGGGTCGTCGAGCACGTGCAGCGCCGGAGCGGGAAGCGAGGCCGTCGTCACCGCGATAATCTAGGCTTGCTCCCGAATTCTGGACATGACATTGATCAAGTCAAGCTGGGCGCTCGCCTTGGGCCTGCTGCTGTCGTTCCCCGCATTGGCGCAGGACGGGCCGCAGCAACGCCTGCCGGCGATCCGCCTGACCGCCGGCTTCCACCTGATCCAGGCCGAGGTGGCCCAGACGCCGGAACAGCGTCAGATCGGCCTGATGAACCGGCCGTCCCTGCCGGCCAACGGCGGCATGCTGTTCGCGTTCGAGGCGCCGGCCCAGCAGTGCTTCTGGATGAAGAACACGCTCCTGCCGCTGTCGATCGCCTTCCTGGCCGACGACGGCACGATCGTCAACATCGAGGACATGCAGCCGCAGTCGCTGGCCTCGCACTGCTCGGTGAAGCCGGTGCGCTACGCGCTCGAGATGAGCCAGGGCTGGTTCGCCAAGCGCGGCCTGAAGCCGGGCACGAAGCTCGCCGGCGCGCCGTTCGGCGGCTGAGAGACGCGTCGCGGGCCGGTGCGGTGCCGGCCCGGACGCGCATGGGAACGCCCGTCAGGCGAAGTTCTTTTCCGCGAACGACCAGTTGACCAGCGAGGTCAGGAAGGTCTCGACGAACTTCGGGCGCAGGTTGCGGTAGTCGATGTAGTAGGCGTGCTCCCACACGTCGATCGTCAACAGCGCCTTGTCGCCGGTGGTCAGCGGCGTGCCGGCCGCGCCCATGTTGACGATGTCGACCGTGCCGTCGGCCTTCTTGACGAGCCAGGTCCAGCCCGAGCCGAAGTTGCCGACCGCGCTCTTCTGGAACGCCTCCTTGAAGGCCGCGTAGCTGCCCCACTTGGCATTGATCGCGGCCGCCAGTGCGCCCTGGGGCTCGCCGCCGCCGGCGGGCTTCATGCAGTTCCAGAAGAAGGTGTGGTTCCAGATCTGCGCGGCGTTGTTGTAGATGCCGCCCGAGGACTTCTTGACGATGTCCTCCAGGCCCAGGCTCTCGAACTCGGTGCCCTTCTGCAGGTTGTTCAGGTTGACCACGTAGGCGTTGTGGTGCTTGCCGTGGTGGAACTCGAGCGTTTCCTTGCTCAGGTGCGGAGCGAGCGCATCGAGCGCGTACGGCAGCGGGGGGAGCGTGTGTTCCATGCGGTTCCTCTTGTGGGTTGGGCTTGACCGGACGATTGTAGGCAGCGCGCCATGGCCCTGCCGGCGTCAGCGCCGCGGGGCCGGCCGAACGGTCGTGACGCGCAGGTCCGCCGAGCCGTCGGCCAGCGTGGCCGCGAGCGGCATCTCCGCGGCGAGCTGCCCGACCGAATGCACCACCCTGCCCTGTGCATCGGCGAGCCAGGCATAGCCGCGCTCCAGCACGTGCTGCGGGTCGAGCGCGCGCAGGCGCGCTTCGAGCGTGTCGAGCCGCTGGGCCTCGGCGCGGCGTGCGACATGGCCGGCGCGCTGCAGCCGGCCGGCGAGTTGCGCGAGGCGGTCGTCGCCGCGCTCGAGCACGCGCTGCGCGGCCCGGCCCAGGCGCGGCCCGAGCAACTCGAGCTCGGCGCGCCGGCGGCGTACCGTCTCGGCCGGGCGCAGCAGGCGAAGCGCCAGCGTGTCGAGCCGCTGCTCCTGGGTGTCGAGCGTGGTCCGCACGCGGCGCCGGGCCTGCAGCGCGAGCATCGCCAGGCGCGCGTGGCATTGGGCAGCCTCCGGCGCGGCCAGCTCGGCCGCGGCAGTCGGCGTCGGCGCGCGCAGGTCGGCGGCGAGGTCGGCCAGCGTCACGTCGGTCTCGTGCCCCACCCCGCAGACGACCGGGATGGGGGACGCGGCCACGGCGCGCACGACGCGTTCGTCGTTGAAGGCCCAGAGGTCTTCCAGCGATCCGCCGCCGCGGCACAGGATCAGCGTGTCGACCTCGGCGCGCCGGCCGGCCTGTTCGAGCGCGGCGACCAGCGCCGCCGGCGCCTCGGCACCCTGCACCGGGCTGGGGTAGACGATCACCTCGACCTGCGGGCTGCGCCGTGCGAGTGCCGTCAGCACGTCGTGCAAGGCCGCGGCCGCCAGCGAGGTGACGACGCCGATGCGCCGCGGATAGGCGGCGATCGGCCGCTTGCGCCCGGCGTCGAACAGGCCCTGCGCGGCCAGCCGCGCCTGCAGTTTCAGGAACTGCTCGTAGAGCGCGCCGGCCCCGGCGCGCTGCATCGACTCGACGATGAACTGCAGTTCGCCGCGCGGTTCGTACACCGCCAGGCGCCCGCGCAGCTCGACGAGCTGGCCGTCCGCCGGCGCGAAGTCCAGCAGCGTCGCCGCGCGCCGGAACATGGCGCAACGCAGCGAGGCGGCGCCCCCGTCCGCATCCTTCAGGCTGAAGTAGCAGTGCCCGCTGGCGGCGCGCGCGAAGCCGGCGATCTCCCCCCGCACGCTGCAGGCCGCGAAGCGTGCGGCGAGCGCATCGCCGACCGCCTGCACGAGCCCGGCGACGCTCCAGACCAGCGTGGCGCGCTCGGCGCCGGACGCCTCAATCACGCGCAAACCCAGGATTGGCGCGGGCCGAGAACTCCACAAGCCCATGCCACAAGGCCCCGCGGCCCGCTATGCCTGTCATCGCGTTGTCACTTGCGTGCAAGTCATTGATGGAAAACGACTTTTCCATGCCCAATAAATCAGCAATCTGTACCGACACAAGGCGAGATGCGGCTTTGCCGCCGATCGAACAGGGTTGCCCACAAAGTTATCCACAGTGACGGTGAATTGCTGTGGGCGCGATCCGTCCGGATTCCGGATGGTGGTGGCGAGGCGACTGCGGCGGGCCTGGAATGGCCGGACCCTTGGTCCATAATCGCCGCTCCCCAACGACCGCTCGACATCGAAAGGGCTCGCTTGTTTTCGATCATACAAGCCGCTGGCTGGCCGATCTGGCCATTGGTCATCTGCTCCGTCATCGCGCTGGCCCTCGTGATCGAGCGTTTCTCCAGTCTGCGGGCCGCCCGCGTGGTGCCGCCGCGCCTGCTCGAGGAAGTGATCTCGGTGACGCGCGCGAGCCTGCCGTCGGCCGACGTGGTCAACAAGCTGGCCGACAACTCGCTGCTCGGCCGCGTGCTGGCCAGCGGCGTGCGCGCGGTGATCGCGGACCCCCGCATCACCGAGGAGGCCCTGCGCGGGGCGTTCGAATCGGCCGGCCGGGCCGCCGTGCACCGCATGGAGCGCTACCTGAACACGCTGGGCACCATCGCCTCCGCGGCGCCCTATCTCGGCCTGCTGGGCACGGTGATCGGCATGATCGAGATCTTCGCCTCGCAGTCGCCGACCACCGGCAGCAACCCGGCGATGCTGGCGCACGGCATCTCGATCGCGCTGTACAACACGGCCTTCGGCCTGATCGTCGCGATCCCCGCGCTGATCTTCTACCGCTACTTCCGCGGCCTGGTCGAGCAGTACACGCTGGACCTCGAGCAGGCGGCGAATCGCCTCGTGCCACACCTGCTGCGCTTCGTGGTGCCGCGCGCCGCGGGTTGAGGGCTCAGGGATGTCGCTGAACTTCCGCAAGCCGCATCTGGACGAACCGGAGATCAACCTGATCCCGTTCATCGACGTCCTGCTGGTGATCCTCATCTTCCTGATGCTGTCGACCACCTACTCGAAGTTCACCGAACTGCAGGTGACGCTGCCGGTGGCGGACGCCGAGAAGATGCGCGAGCGGCCACGCGAGATCATCGTGGCGGTCAGCGCGGACGGGCGCTACGTGGTCAACCGCAAGCCGGTCGACGGGCGCAGCGTCGAGCTGCTGGCCGCCGAGCTGAGCGCGGTGGCGGCCGGGTCGACCGACCTGATCGTGATCGTCTCGGCCGACGCCACGGCGGCGCACCAGAGCGTGGTCAACGTGATGGACGCGGCACGTCGGGCCGGCCTGGCGCGCCTGACCTTCGCGACCCAGTCCAGCGGCGAGAGCCGCTGACGGCACCGGGCGTGAGCGCGGCGGGTGCCGACGCCTGGGCCCGGCGCCTGCAGGCGGCCTGGCTGCGTCGCGGTCCGCTGGCGTGGTCGCTGCTGCCGCTGGCTCTGCTGTACGCGCTGCTGGCGGGTGGGCAGCGGCTGCTGGTCCGTTGCGGCCTGAAGCGGCCGATCGAACTCGACGTGCCGGTGCTCGTGGTCGGCAACCTCGTGGCCGGCGGGGCCGGCAAGACGCCCACGGTGCTTGCGCTGCTGGACCTGCTGCGCCGGCACGGCTGGCACCCGGGTGTGGTCTCGCGCGGCTATGGTCGCGCCGGCGACGCGGTGCTCGAAGTGGAGGCGTCCACGCCCGCGTCCGAGTGCGGCGACGAGCCGCTGCTGTTGCGGCGCCGCGGGGGCGTGCCGGTCTGCGTCGGACGTGACCGCGTGCAGGCGGGGCGCGAACTGCGCCGGCGCCATGCGGAGGTCGACCTGATCGTCAGCGACGATGGCCTGCAGCACTGGCGCCTGGCGCGCACGGCGCAGGTGATCGTGTTCGACGAACGCGGCGTCGGCAACGGCTGGCTGCTGCCAGCCGGCCCGCTGCGCGAATCGCTGTCGCTTCGGCCTCCGCCGCGCAGCCTGGTGCTCTATAACTCGGCGGCGCCCACCACGCCCTGGCCCGGCCATCTGGTCCGGCGGACCCTTGCAGGCGTCAGCCCGCTGTCGGCCTGGTGGGCGGGCGACGCAGCGCGCGAGCCGCTGACGGCGCTGTGCGGCCGACCGTTGGTGGCCGTCGCCGGGGTCGCGCGGCCGGAACGCTTCTTCGCCATGCTGCGCGACGCCGGCCTCACCTGCTCCGAACTCGCCCTCCCCGATCACCACGACTACGCCGAACTGCCCTGGCCGCCCGGCACGGCCGAGGTCGTGCTGACCGAGAAGGATGCCGTCAAGCTGCCGCCGGAACGGGTCGGCTCGCTGCGTGTGTGGGTGGCGGCGTTAGACTTCTCGCTCGATGATGCGGGCGAGGCCGCCCTGCTCGCCCTGCTCCCCGCCCGCCGCTGACGCTCCCGATGGAAACCCGCCTGCTCGACCTGCTCGTCTGCCCGCTGTGCAAGGGGCCCCTGGAGCACCGCCGCCCTCCGCAGCACGAACGCCAGGAACTCGTCTGCCACGCCGACCGGCTCGCGTTCCCGGTGCGCGACGGCATCCCGGTGATGCTCGAATCGGAGGCGCGGCCGCTGGCCGAGACCGAAGGCCGCGACACCTGATGCCGTTCACCGTGCTGCTGCCGGCGCGGCTGGCCTCCACGCGCCTGCCGAACAAGCCGCTGGCCGACATCGCCGGGCTGCCGATGATCGTGCGGGTCGCGCAGCGTGCCGCGCAGTCGTCGGCCGTGGCCGTGGTGGTCGCCGCCGACGATGCCGCGATCGTCGACGCCTGCAGCACCCACGGCGTGCGCGCGCTGCTGACGCGCCGCGATCACGCGACCGGCAGCGACCGGCTCGCCGAGGCCTGCGCACAGCTCGGCCTCGACGGCGAGGACGTGGTCGTCAACGTGCAGGGCGACGAACCGCTGATCGACCCGCGCCTCGTCGACGCGGTGGCCGCCCTGCTCGAACAGCGCGGCGACTGCGTGATGAGCACGGCGGCGCACACGATCGTCGAGCCTGCCGAGTTCGACAACCCGAACGTGGTCAAGGTCGTGCTCGACGCCGCCGGCCGCGCGCTGTACTTCTCGCGCGCGCCGATCCCCTGGTGGCGCGATGGCCGTGCCGCAGGGGCGACCGCCCTGCCCACGCCGGCACCGCTGCGCCACATCGGCCTGTACGCTTACCGTGCGGGCTTCCTGCGTCGCTTCCCGGCCCTGCCGCCCGCGCCGCTGGAGCAGATCGAATCGCTCGAGCAGTTGCGTGTGCTGTGGCACGGCGAACGCATCGCCGTGCACGTCACCGATGCGGCGCCCGGACCGGGTGTGGACACCCCGCAAGACCTCGAACGCGTGCGCGCCCTGTTCGCCTGACGCCCCGCGCGGTCGTCAGTTTCGCGCAGGGGGGTGCATGGTATTCTCGTCCCGATCGCGCCGGCCGCCCTCGTGCATGGACCGGGAGCACGAGACAACGACAACCGAGGCAAACCGATGAGACTCATCCTGTTGGGCGCTCCGGGCGCGGGCAAGGGCACCCAGGCCGCGTTCATCTGCAAGCACTTCGGCATTCCGCAGATCTCCACCGGCGACATGCTGCGCGCCGCGGTCAAGGCGGGCACCGAGCTGGGCCTCGCGGCCAAGCGCGTGATGGACTCCGGTGCGCTCGTCAGCGACGACATCATCATCGGCCTCGTCAAGGAACGCATCGCGCAGCCGGACTGCGCCCGCGGCTTCCTCTTCGACGGCTTTCCCCGCACCATCCCGCAGGCCGAGGCGATGAAGACGGCCGGCGTCAAGCTCGACGTCGTGCTCGAGATCGACGTGCCCGACAGCGCCATCATCGAACGCATGAGCGGCCGGGTGTTCCACATCGCGTCGGGCCGCAGCTACCACGTGAAGTTCAATCCGCCGAAGGTACCGGGCAAGGACGACGTGACGGGCGAGGACCTGATCCAGCGCGACGACGACAAGGAAGAGACCGTGCGCAAGCGCCTGGCGGTGTACCAGAGCCAGACGCGTCCGCTGGTCGACTACTACTCGGCCTGGGCCGCGACGGGTGATGCGGCGGCGCCGCGCTACCGCAAGATCGACGGCACCGGCTCGGTCGACGAGATCACCGCACGCGCGATGGCCGCGCTGGGCTGAGGAGCGCCGCACCGATGGACATCGCAGGCAAGGTATTCATCGTCACCGGCGGCGCCTCGGGCCTCGGCGAGGGCACGGCGCGCATGCTGGCCGGCGAAGGCGGCAAGGTCGTGATCGCGGACCTGCAGGCGGACAAGGGCGAGGCGCTGGCCAGGGAACTCGGCGGCATGTTCGTGCGCTGCGACGTCAGCCAGGAGGCGGACGGCCAGGCTGCGGTGGCGGCCGCGGTCGGTCTCGGCAAGCTGGTCGGCCTCGTCAACTGCGCCGGCATCGCCCCGGCCGCGAAGACCGTCGGCAAGGACGGTGCCCACGCGCTGGCGCTGTTCAGCAAGGTGGTCACGGTCAACCTGATCGGCAGCTTCAACATGATCCGCCTCGCCGCCGAGGCGATGGCGAAGAATGATCCCGAGCCGACGGGCGAGCGCGGCGTGCTGATCTCCACGGCCAGCGTGGCGGCCTACGACGGACAGATCGGCCAGGCAGCCTATTCCGCGTCCAAGGGCGGCGTGGTCGGCATGACGCTGCCGATCGCCCGCGACCTGGCACGCAACGGCATCCGCAACATGACGATCGCGCCGGGCATCTTCGGCACGCCGATGCTGTTCGCGATGCCGAAGGAAGTGCAGGACGCGCTCGCCGCCGGCGTGCCGTTCCCGAGCCGCCTCGGCACGCCCGCGGACTACGCGAAGCTGGTGCACCAGATCATCGTCAACGACATGCTCAACGGCGAGGTGATCCGCCTCGACGGGGCGATCCGGCTGGCACCCAAGTGAGATGAACAACGGGCCGCACACAGCGGCCCGTTTTCGGTGGCAGACCCCCGCTCAGCTCTTGCGCCGGGCGTAGAGGCTCCACAAGCGCGCGAGATCCGCCGTGCCATCGGCGCCGCCGACACTGCGCAGCGTAGCCTGCGCCTTGGCGTCGCCGGCCATCACCTGCGCAACGCCCAGGTGGAGCTTGGCGTCCTCCGGGCGCTTCAGGCCGCCCTTGGCGATGCCCTGCTGCATCAGCGCGATGCCCTTGGCACTCTCGCCGCCCATCGCGCGCGCGAAGCCGACCGCGACCAGGCCGTTGCCGTCCTTGGCGGCCAGGGCCTCCTTCTCGTCGTCGGCGCGGGCCGCCTTCGCTTCGTCGATCTTCTTGGCCACCAGGTCGCGCAGGCGCTTGTGACGCTCGCCTTCCGGCCCCTGCCCCAGGATGCCGCTGGCAAAGCCCTTGTCCACCACCTGCTTGGCCTCCAGCGCGTGGCCGGCCTGCAGCGCCAGCTGGCCCATCTCCATGAAGTCGGGGGCGGCCGTCATGCTGCCGGTGGCCAGGCTGAGGCGGTAGGTGTCCAGCACCAGCCGGTCGCTGAAGCCGGGCTTGCGCTGCATGCGGCTGAGCAGGTCGACCCAGTACTCCTTGCGCGGGTAGTAGGTCACGAGCCGCTCGAGTGCGAACACCGTGCTGCTCGGGTCCTTCAGCTGCGTCGCGGCGTTCAGCAGCAGGTTCAGGCGGTCCTGTGCCGGCGTGACGCCGCCCTTCTCCGCCGCCTGGATCTCGGCGGTCAGCTCCCGCGCGGCGCCGGCGTAGTCACCGGACAGGTACTGGCTCTGGATCAGCAGCGTGCGGATCGACGCACTGGTGCCCCCCTCCTTGAAGTAGCGCTGGCCCCACTGCATGGCCTTGGCGTAGTCCTTGGCCCGGTAGTAGCCACCGGCGATCGATTCCGCCATGCGCGCCTTGTCGGCGCCGGAGACCCGGCCCGAGGCTGCCAGGGCCTCGAACGACCGGGCCGCCGTGTCGACATCGCCGGCGCCGGAGGCGGCGGCGATGCGCATGCGCTCGATCATGAAGCTCTCGTTGGCGTTCTTGCTGCCCACGGCATCGGCGTCGCGCACCTTGGCCAGGGCCTCGCGGTACTTGCCGGCCTTGATCAGCTCCTGCGCGGCCTGCAGCGGCTTGCCCACCTCGGGTCGCAGCGCTTCCTGCGCGTGCACCGCGGCACCCGCCAGCAGCGCGGCGGCGAGCGCAATCGTTCGGACTTTCTTCATGCCGCTACTTCACGAACTGTTCGTTGCCGACCATGCCCAGCTTGGTGACCCCGAGGCGCTGCGCGGACGCAAGCACCATTGCCACCGACTTGTACTCGACCAGCTTGTTGGGCCGGATGTGGACTTCCGCCTGGTCCGGTTCGGCGGCGACCTGCGCGAGGCGGGTCTCCAGCGTGGGCCGGTCCGGCAGCGCCTCGCCATTCCACAGCACCGTGCCGTCGAAGTCGATGTCGATCGTGACGACCACCGGCTCCTTCGTCGGCGGCGGCGGGTTGCCGGCCGGCATGTTCAGGTTCACCGAATGGAGCTGGATCGGGATGGTGATGATCAGCATGATGATCAGCACCAGCATCACGTCGATCAGCGGCGTGGTGTTGATGTCCAGCATCACCTCGGGTTCGTTCGAGCCTCCGCCCGAACCGACGTTCATTCCCATGATGCTCTGTCCTTATCCCTTGGGCGGAGGTTCCGTGACGAAGCTGATCTTTGCGATCGCGGCACGCTGGCAGGCGAACACGACGCGCCCGATCGACTCGTAGCGCGCGCCCTGGTCGCCCCGGATGTGGATCTCCGGCTGCGGCGACTTGGTCGCGATCTCCTTCAGGCGCTGGAACAGCGCCTCGCTGTCCGCGACGGGCTGGGCGTTCCAGAAGATGTCGCCGTCCTTGTTGACGGAGATCTCGATGTTCTCCGGCCGGGTCTGCCGCGCGATGTTCGTCTCCTTCGGGAGCGTCATCGGGACCGTCTGCGTGACCACGGGAATCGTGATCAGGAAGATGATCAGCAGCACCAGCATCACGTCCACCAGCGGCGTGGTGTTGATCGCGGAGACGACTTCGTCCTCTCCGCTGCTCGAACCAAGGGTCATGGCCATGGTGTGCGCTCCGCGTCGTTCAGCGGGCCTGCTTCGCGCCCATCAGCACGCCGTGCAGGTCGGCTGCGAAGCCGCGCACCGCGTCCAGCGTCACCTTGTTGCGGCGCACCAGCCAGTTGTAGCCCAGCACCGCGGGCACCGCGACGGCCAGGCCGATGGCGGTCATGATCAGCGCCTCGCCCACCGGGCCGGCCACCTTGTCGATCGAGGCCTGGCCGGCGATGCCGATCGCGGTCAGCGCGTGGTAGATGCCCCAGACGGTACCGAACAGGCCGATGAACGGCGCGGTCGAGCCGACGGTGGCGAGGAACGCCAGGCCGTCCTGCAGGCGCGACTGCACTTCGTCGACCGAGCGCTGCACGCTCATCGTCACCCAGGTGTTGCGATCGATGTTCTCGGTCAGCTCGCCCTCATGGTGCTCGCCCGCGTCGATGCCGGTCTCGGCGATGAAGCGGAACGCGCTGCCGTCCTTCAGCTTCTTGGCCCCTTCCTGCAGGCTGGCCGCCTTGAAGAAGCTGGCACGCGCCGCCTTGGCCTCGCCGCTGATCTTCAGGCTCTCGTAGAGCTTGGTGACGAGGATGTACCAGCTGCCCATGCTCATCAGCACCAGGATCACCAGGGTGCCCTTGGCGACGAAGTCACCCTGCGCCCACAGCGCCTGCAGGCCGTAGGGGTTGTCGACGGTTTCCTTGGCTGTCACGGCAGCCGGCGGCGCGGCCGGCGCCGGGGCCGGTTCGGCGGGGGCCGCCGCCGGCGCGGCAGAAGCGGCGTCGGCCGCCTGCGCCAGCGAGAGCTGCGGCAGCAGCAGCGTGGCCGAGGCGAGCGAGAGGGCGATGGCGGTGATGGTCTTGCGCAGGGACATGTTGTGCTTTCTGGGTGATCAGAAATGGAGAACGGCGGGGTGACGGTCCAGGGTAGGGACCGGCCTCATTCGAGCTTGTAGCTGAAGGGCACCTGGACCACGACCTCGCGGCCCTGGCCCTGGCACTTGTACTCGCCGACGA
>JAHBZL010000043.1 GCA_019635485.1 Piscinibacter sp.
CTTGCTGGACGAGATGCATCGGTGCATTGTGCGGGGCCGGCAGCCGCGGCCCGCGCCGCCGGCAGGAGCAACGCGCATGAAGATCTTCATCAGCTGGTCCGGCGACGCGAGCAAGGCGGCAGCGCTGGCGCTGCGGCAGGCGATCGGCGACGTGTTCGCCGGTGTCGAGCCGTGGATGTCGGCCGAGGACATCAAGCCCGGCCAGCAGTGGTTCGGCGAACTGATGGAGACGCTGCAGGAGACGCGCTTCGCGATCGCCTGCCTGACCCGCGGCAACCTCAGCGCGCCGTGGGTGATGTTCGAGGCCGGTGCCGTGTCCTGCCATTTCGGCGAACTCAAGCTGGCGCCGCTGCTGCTCGAAGGCGACGTCAAGGAACTGACCGACCCGATGGCGCGCTTCAACGGCACGCGCTTCGACCGCGCCGGCGTGCAGGCGCTGTTCGAATCGATCAACGAGAGCCTGGGCAGCCCGCTGAAGAAGAAGGTGCTGGAGGCGGCGCTGGGCACCGTCTGGCCGGACCTGGAGAAGGCCGTCGGTGCGGCCTTGCGGCTCGACCGCCCGCCGGTCGACGTGTTCCTGTCGGTGCCGATGGCGGCGTTCGACTCGGACGCGCAGTACCAGCCGTTCCGTGCCGAGGCGATGAAGGTGGTGCGCGCGCTGCGCGAGCAGGCCGGGCTGACGGTGTTCTGCGCGCTCGAGAAGATCGAGTCGCTGGCGCAGTTCGACACCTACGGCGACGGGGCGCGCGAGGACATCGAGATGCTCGGCCGGAGCGCGAACTTCGTGATGCTGTATCCGCAGAAGCTGCCGACCAGCGCGCTGTTCGAGGCGGGCTACGCGCTGGCGCGCGGCCTGCCGTGCCGCTTCTTCGTGCGCGACCAGGGCCAGGACGCGTTTCGCCTGCCGTTCCTGATGCGCAAGCTGCCGGAGGTGTTCACGCACGTCTCGATCATCGACGACAGCGAGTGGAAGACCTACGACGACATCGCTGCCCGGCTGGTGAAGAACGCGCCGGCCTGGTTCGGCAAGCGGTTGCGCGCGCGGTTCGAGGGCTGACACGCCGGCGGCGGACCCGACGGCCATTGAAGGCCGGCGCAGCGGGGCCATATCGGGAGCGCGGGGTACGATGCGCCCCGCGTTTGTCGATGGAGACCCGACCATGCTGAGATCCTTCGTCCGTTCCGCGGCGGCTGCGCTGCTGGCTGCCGGCGTGCTGACGGGCTGCGGCTACAACGACTTCCAGCGCCTGGACGAGCAGACCAAGTCCGCCTGGTCCGAGGTGCTGAACCAGTACCAGCGGCGCGCCGACCTGATCCCCAACGTCGTCGCCACCGTCAAGGGCGAGGCCAACTTCGAGCAGGAGACGCTCACCAAGGTCATCGAGGCACGCGCCAAGGCGACCTCGATCCAGGCCACGCCCGAACTGGTCAACAACCCGGAGGCGTTCCAGAAGTTCCAGGCCGCGCAGGGCGAACTGTCGGGCGCGCTGTCGCGACTGCTGGTGGTCAGCGAGAACTACCCGAACCTGAAGGCCAACCAGGGCTTCCAGGACCTGCGCGTGCAGCTCGAGGGCACCGAGAACCGCATCACCGTGGCGCGCGGCCGCTACGTCAAGGCGGTGCAGGACTACAACGTGCTCGCGCGCAGCTTCCCGATCAACCTGACGGCGATGGTGTTCAGCTACCAGGTCAAGCCCAACTTCACGGTGCAGAACGAGGCTGCGATCTCCGCGCCGCCGACGGTCAGCTTCGACAAGCCGGCCTCGAAGTAAGCCGATGCGCCTTCTCGCGGCCTGGCTCGCCGCCGCGCTGCTGCTCGGCGCAGCCGCGCTGGCGCGGGCGCAGGACGTGCTGCCGGTGCCGCCGCTGTCCGGCCGGGTGATCGACCAGACCGGTACGCTGGGTGCGGCGCAGCAGCAGGCGCTGAGCGACAAGCTGGCCGCGATCGAGGCGAAACGCGGTTCGCAGATCGTCGTGCTGCTCGTGCCCAGCACGCAGCCGGAGGACATCGCGTCGTACAGCCAGCGCGTGGCCGACGCCTGGAAGATCGGCCGCCTCGCCGTCGGCGACGGACTGGTGATCGTGGTCGCGAAGGACGACCGGCGCGTGCGCATCGAGGTGGCCAAGGCGCTCGAGGGCGCGGTGCCGGACCTGATGGCCAAGCGTGTCATCAGCGAGGTGATCACGCCGGCCTTCCGCGCCGGGGACTTCGCCGGCGGGTTGAATGCCGCGGTCGACCGGCTCGACGGGCTGATCGGCGGCGAGGGGCTGCCCGAGCCGGGCCACCGCGGCGCCAACCAGGGCGAGCGCGGCTTCGACCTGCAGGACCTGCCGATCTTCCTGTTCGTCGCGGTGCCGATCATCGGCACGGTGCTGACCAGCATCATGGGCCGCAAGCTCGGGGCGCTGGCCACCGCCGGCGCGGCGGGCGGCATGGGCTGGTGGCTGACGGCCAGCCTGCTGGCCGCATTCGGGGCCGGCGTCGTGGCGCTGATCCTCGTTGCGCTGATGGGCGGGCGCATGGGCCGGCACGGAGGCGGCTCGCACGGCGGGCCGGTGATCTGGGGTGGCGGCGGAGGTGGCGGCGGCTGGAGCAGCGGCGACAGCGGCGGCGGCTTCAGCTCCGGCGGCGGCGGCGACTTCGGCGGCGGCGGTGCCTCGGGGGATTGGTGAGCGCGATGAACAAGCTCCTGCGCATCCTCAGGCACCGCTGGACCGACGAGCGCGATGTCGCCCGAGCCCTGCCCCCCGCCGCGCTGCAGCGCATCCAGGCCCAGGTGGCGGCCAGCGAGCGGCACCACAGCGGCGAGATCCGCGTCTGCGTCGAGGCCGGCCTGCCGCTGAGCTACCTGTGGCGCGGCGCGAGCGCGCGCGAGCGGGCCGTGACGATGTTCGGCAAGCTGCGGGTCTGGGACACCGAGCTGAACAACGGCGTGCTGATCTACCTGCTGCTGGCCGAGCACCGCATCGAGATCCTGGCCGACCGCGGCCTGAACCGGCATGTCGATGCCGCCCAGTGGCAGGCGCTGATGGAGCGCATGCGCGGTTCGTTCCGCGCCGGTGATTTCGAAGCCGGGCTGGCGGCGGCGGTGCAGACGGTCGACGCACTGCTGCGTGCGCACTTCCCGCTGGCCGAGGGCCAGGCGAATCCGAACGAACTGCCCGACGCGCCGCATCTGGGCTGATCCGCCCGACGCCAAGGGCTGCTGCATCTGAACCGGGGCCGGCGCCGGCTGCGGGAGAATCCGGCGCCATGGACGACGCCCCGCGCCTGCCCGCCACCAAGATCCAGCCGCCGCGCCTGCGCAGCCGGCGCATCCCGCGGCCGGCGCTGGAGGCTGAGTTGGCCGCCGCGCTGCTTGAGCGCCGCCTGGTGCTGGTGGCGGCCCCGGCGGGTTTCGGCAAGACCGCGGCGCTGACCGGTGCACTCGAGCGCCTGCCCGCCGGCACCGCGGTGGCGTGGGTCTCGCTCGACGAGGACGACGACACGCCGCGCCTGTTCGAGGCACTGGCGGCGGCGCTGGAGCCGTTCGACCTGCCCTGGCGCACGGCGCCGCAGGCGCTGGCCGCCCAGGTGGGCGATGCCGCCGAGGGCACGCGCCGCGCGCTTGCCGAGCTGGTCAACGCGCTGGCCGGCGCGGAGGCGGTGCACGGCGTGGTCGTGCTGGACGACCTGCACCGCGTCCAGTCGCCGCCGCTGCAGGCCTTCCTGGAGTCGCTGATCGAACGCCTGCCGGCGCGCTGGACGCTGGCGCTGGCGAGCCGCGTCGAGCCGCCGCTCGCACTGGCCCGCTGGCGCGTCGCCGACGAACTGGCCGAGTTCGGCGAGGCCGCGATGCGCTTCTCCGACGACGAGTCCGCCGCGCTGATTGCAGCCGAGCAGCCCGGCGCGCTGGACGCGCTGGGCGACGCCGCGGCCGGGCTGGTGGCGCGCACCCGCGGCTGGCCGGCGGGGCTGAGGCTGTGCCTCGCGGCGCTGCGCCAGCGCCCCGCGCTCGCCGCCACGCTGGCGGCCCACGGCCGCGCGCCGCTGGTGGACCGGCAGCTGTTCGACTACCTCGCCGCCGAAGTGCTGGACGACATGCCGATCGGCCTGCACGACTTCCTGCTGCGCTGTTCGGTGCTGCCGGCCCTCACCGCCGCGCGCTGTGCGCAGGTCAGCGGCGATGCACGCGCCGCGCAGTGGCTGGAGGAGATCGAGCGCCGCGGCCTGTTCGTCAGCACGCTGGACGACGCGCAGCGCACGCTGGTGCTGCACGACCTGTTCCGCGACGCGCTCGAGGACCGGCTGCGCCGGCGCCTCGCGGACGAACTGCCGGCGCTGCTGCAACGCGCCGCGGCGAGCGAGCCCGATCCGGTGCGGCGCATCGGCTTCCTGCTGCGCGCGGCGGACTGGCCGGCCGCGGAGGCGGCGCTCGCGGTGCTGGCGCCGGAGCTGCTGCTGACCGGCCAGGGCGGCGAACTGCAGCGCCTGGCGGGGCAGTTCCCGGACCCCTGGCGGGCGACCTCGGCACGCCTGCTGCGCCTGCAGGCGCTGGCCCGCGTGCAGCGCTGGGACTGGGACGGCGCCGCGGTCGACCTGCGCGCGGCGCTGCGCGCGGCACGAGCCCGCGCCGACGCCGACGAGACCGCACTGGCGCAGGCCTACCTGGCGAACGTGCTGCCCGAACTCGGCCGCCACGACGAGGAGGCCACGCTGCTGGCCGACCTGCGCGGGCAGCCGCGGCTGCCGACCGAAGCGCACCTGCTGCTGCTGCTGGGCGACTGCTCGCGCCGCTTCCTGGCCGGCGACCTGGCCGCGCTGCCCGGCCTGTACAGCGAGGTGGTGGACCGGCTCGAGCAGGTCGACGTGCTGCAGACCTGGTGGGAGAACGCGCCGCCGATGTCCTGGAGCACGCTGCGCGGCATGCGGCCGGTGCTGGAGCGCTACAGCACCGGGCTGCTGCGGCGTGTCGGCGAGCGCGAGCTGCCGCTGCGCGCGCTGGCGCACAGCCAGCTCGCCTACGTGCACCTGTGGGCCGGCCGTGTCGAGCAAGCGCTGGGCGAGGTGCGGCGCGCCGAGGCGGACGCGCGCTGGCTCGCCGTCGCGGCCGACGTGCAGGCCAACGTGAGCGTGCTGTGCCTGCTCGTCGAGGCGATGCTCGGCCACGCCGAGATCGTGCGCCTCGGCCTGGACGGGCTGCTGCGCGGCGAGCAGGGCAGCCCCGAGCGGCGCCGCGTCTGGACCTACCAGGTGGCGATCTTCGGCCTGCGCCTGACCGACCTGCTCGGGCCCGACCCGGACGGCCTGCGCCACTGGAGCGCCTTGCTGAGCGCCAACGCTCCGGAGCGGCCACCCGAAGGCGGCGGCAGCCCGTCGCTCGCGCCGGCCCGGCTGGCCGCGGCCGAAGGGCGCTGGGAGGACGCCGCGCAGGGCTTCGCGGCGGCGCTGCCGAACGCCCCGCGGCTGGACCAGATGGGCCAGGCGGTCGAGCTGCAGCTGCGCTGCGCGCAGGCGCTGGCACGCTGCGGCCGGGTCGTCGAGGCGACGGCCGCCCTGCGCCCGGCGCTGCAGCGCATCGCCGCCGAAGGCGAACTGGGCCACGCGCTGATGGCCGGCCCGGCGGTGCTGCAGGAGCTGGCCGAAGCCGACTGGATCGCGGCGCTGCCCGACGCCGAGCGGGCGGTGCTGTCCGAGGCGTCCGGACTGGCGCGGCGCCTGCGACAGGAGGCAGTCCCGTCACCGGCCTCGTCTCCGACGCCGACCCTTGTCGATGCTGCCGCGTCCGCGCCAGTGGCGCCGGCCAGCGCCGGCACCGACCCGCTCAGCGAGCGCGAGCGCGAGGTGCTCGCGCGCATCGCCGCGGGCGACAGCAACAAGGTGATCGCGCGCGTGCTCGACATCAGCCCGCACACGGTCAAGCGCCACGTCGCCAACATCCTCGACAAGCTCGCGCTCGGCTCGCGCGGCCAGGCGGCGGCCTGGTGGCGCGCGCACCCCTGAACCTTTCTTCCGCGGCCCACTCCGATGCCCATGCAACGACGACACCTCCTGCTCTCCCTGGCCGCCGCGTCCGCGGCCGCCCTTGCCGCCTGTTCGAAGAACGACGCGGCCGCACCCGCCGCCGCGGCGCCGGCCGCGCCCCGGCCGACCAGCCCGGCCGAGGCCTATGCGCTGGCCGCCACCGGCCACGGCTTCACGGTCGGCGCGCTGATGGCGGCCAACACGGTCTACGTGTTCTTCGACACCACCTGCCCGCATTGCGCGGAGCTGTGGAAAGCCTCGCAGCCGCTGCTGAACCGGCTCAAGTTCGTCTGGATGCCGGTGGGGCTGCTGCGCCCGCAGTCCGGGCCGCAGGGCGCGACCATCCTCGGCGCCCCCGACCCGGTCGCCGCGATGAACGAGAACGAGGCCAGCGTGCTGGCGCGCGGCGGCGGCATCACCGCCAACCCGACGGACGAGGTGCTGGCGAAGGTCAAGGCCAACACCGACATCTTCAACCGCCTCGGCGCCGACAGCGTGCCGCTGATCCTCTACCGCAACGCCGCCACCGGCCTGCACGGCCAGCGCGCCGGCGCGGTCGACACCGCCGGGCTGGCGGCACTGGTCGGCATCTGAGCGCGGCGGCGGCGCGCCGCCTCAGCGCGGCACGCCGGCGACGAGCGCGCGTCGGAACTCCGCCAGCTTGGCCTTCAGGCGCTGCGCGTTGTCGCTGCCCAGCCGCAGCATGATCTTCTGGCCGGCGGGCAGGGCCTCGAGGGCCGGATCGGCGAACTCGTAGCGCGTCCACGGCCGTGTCGACTCGACCGGGCCCTTGATCTCGACCAGCCGCACCGCCACCGGGCCGCGCGGCTGCGGCGTGGCCAGCAGCAGGTCGATCACCTCGACCAGCCGGTCGTTGAAGTACACGCGCGGGAAGCCGAGTGCCGCATAGGCCTGCTGGAACTGCGGGTAGAAGCGCACGTAGAGCGCCACGACGCGGGTGGTGTCGACACTTTCGACGAGCCGCACGAAGGCCTGGTAGCGCGCCGCGTTCGACGGCGCGATGGCCTCCTGGTCGCCGACGCGCTGGGTCGTGAAACGCCCGCCGGTCGGGTTCACCGGCCACAGGCGCGGCGTCGCGTGCTCGCGGCCCAGGTTGTCGACGGTGGCGACGATGCGCGCGATCGGCCCGTCGCCCTGCAGCAGGCCACGCGCGGTGCGCTCGCCGAGCAGCGCGTGCAATTCGCCGTCGAACCCGTCCGCCGCGGTGGCGGGGGGCGCCGCGGCCGGGTCCGGCAGGGCGGGCAGCGTCTCGATCGGATGGCGCACCGCCGGGGCGGACGGCGCAGCGTCCGCGGGTTCCGCCGCCGGCGGGGCGTCGGCCGGTGCGACGGCCGCCACCGGCGGCGGGGCCAGTGCGCGCAGGCGCCAGGCGTAGTAACCGCCGGCAGCGCCGGCGAGCACGAGCACGGCGATGCCGCCGGCGAGATAACGTGGGTTCATGCCTGCCTCCTTCCGGACAGACAGGCATCCTGCCCCGCGGTTCGCGGCGAATCGTGAGCGCTTGTGAGCGGCCCGGCCGGAGGCCGCCTCAGTTCGGGTGCGCCTGCGCGGCGGCCGGCTCCGGGCGGGTGCGCAGCGCCCACAGCACGCCCGCCACCAGCAGCGCGATGCCCACCAGCGTCAGCGGCTGCGGCGCCTGTCCGCGCAACACGAAGGCGTAGGACAGCGCGGCGAGCGTCTCGAACACGATCAGCTGGCCGGAGAGCGTGGGCGGCAGGCGCTGGCTGGCCTCGTTCCAGCACAGCGTGCCGAGCCACGAGGCGAGCAGGCCGATCGCCGCCATCAGGCCGACGAAGACCTCCGGGCGCGGCCCGAACGGCATCGGGAACTCGTGCCCGGTGGCGGCGAAGAACGCCCAGGTCGCCGCATAACCGACGAGGGCCAGCGGCAGCGTGGCCAGACCCTGCGCCGTGGCCCAGCCGCGCGGGCTGCGGTCCGGGTGCGCGCGCAGCCATTCGGCGTTGCGGATCGGGTACCAGGTCCAGCAGGCCACCGCGCCGACGGCCAGCGCCGCGCCCAGCAGGTAGCTCCCGAGGTCCGCGCCGGGCGCGGCGCGCAGGTGCTCGATCTCGACCTGGTTGACGAGCGCGATGCCGGTGCCGATCAGCAGCAGCGAGGGCAGCAGGCGACCCCAGGGCAGCGTGGCCTCGACGCGCATGCCGGCGCGCGCGGTGCGCAGGTTGGCGGTGATCGCGATGACGACCGGCAGCGTACCGATGATCATCGTCGGCAGCGGCCCGCCGGCGCGCTGGATCGCGCTGGCGAGGAACAGGTAGTAGACGATGTTGCCCACCAGCGCTAGGCGCAGCGCCTCGCGCCAGTCGGCGCGCGTCAGCTGGCGCAGCGTCGCGCGGTCGAACCAGGCGAGCGGCAGCGCGATCAGCCCGAAGGCCAGGTAGCGGCCGAAGGACTGCAGCGTGGCCGGGTACTCGGGCAGCAGCAGCGGGCCGACGAACACGAGCCCCCACATCAGGCCGGCGGCCAGCGCGAACAGGGTTCCGGAGAAGAGCGGTGCGGACATGGGAGCGCGAGTCTCGCTCAGGCGGTGCGTGCCGGTCTTGTACCCAGTTGCTGCTGGTAGCGTGCCGGCGTCACGCCATAACGTGCCGCGAAAGCCCGGGTCAGGTGCGCCTGGTCCGTGAGCCCGACGGCCGCGGCCACTTGCGCGGGCGGCGTGCCGGCGGCCAGCAGGCGCTTGGCCTCGAACAGGCGCAGCGCCATCAGCATCTGCTGCGGCGTGGCGTGGTGGGCACGCTGGAACTGGCGCAGGAAGTGGAACGGGCTGAGGCCGGCCACCTGCGCGAGGTCCTCCAGCGTCACCCGGTCGGCCAGGTGGGCGTGCAGGTGCTCGAGCACCGGGGCGAAGCGCTGCAGTGCGGCGTCGCGGCCCGGCTGCGCGATCCGGGCGGCCGGGCGCAGCTCGTCGACCAGGCGCAGCAGCAGGCTGTCGAAGGCGAGCGGCTCCTGCGCGAACCAGAGTGCACGCAGCAGCCGGCTGACGCGCCGCGCGCGCGGCGCGTCGTGGCCCACCGCGTCGGCGAACCACCAGCCGCGTTCGCCGGTCAGCTGCTCCAGCACGTCGGCATCGAGGTAGACCATGCGGTAGCGCCAGCCGCCGCGTGTCTCGGCCTGGCCGGTGTGCAGCTCGTCCGGGTTCATCAGCACCAGCGTGTCCGCCGGCGCCAGGTGTTCGGCGCCGCGGTAGCGGAAGCGCTCGACACCCGCCTCGATCGCGCCGAGGCCGTAGGCCGCGTGCGTGTGCGGCGCGAACGCGTGCCGCACGATGTGCGCGCGGTACAGCTCGACGCCCGGCCGGTGCGCCGGACGCCGGAACTCGGCCGCGTCGAGCGGGTGCTCGAAGTGTTCGGGAACGGCCTCCATGGCCCTATGCTACGGCGCGCATCGTCCCTCCCCAACCTTCCGAAAGCGATCGCCATGCCCCTGCTGCTTCGTCTCCTGACGGCCTTCTGGATCGCTGCGCTGGCCGCGCCCGCCGCGCTGGCGCAGGCCGACATGCGCGGCGCCAAGGACCATCCGCTGCTGACGCGCTACCCGAACTCGTTCATCACCGAGTACGTGAAGAACTACAACAGCGTCGAGTTCGCGGTCGGCAAGCAGCCGGACGGCCAGCCGCAGCGCAAGGCGATCGAGGGCGACGCGACCGTCATCACCTACTTCCACAAGGACGCGCAGAAGCAGCCGAGCGCACTGCAGCTGCTGCGCAACTACCAGAACGCGATCGCGTCGATCGGCGGCGAGACCGTCTACGAGCGCCTGCCGCGCGACGGTGACGGCGGCGAGCTGACGCTGAAGGTCGCCACCGGCGGCAAGGAGGTCTGGGTGCTGGTCGAACCGGGCATCTTCAGCGCACCGACGCAGAGCTACAAGCTGGCGATCGTCGAGGTGGCCGCGATGCAGCAGGTGGTCAACGCGAACAAGCTGCTCGACGAGCTGAACCGCAACGGCTTCATCGCGCTTTACATCAATTTCGACACCGGCAAGTCGGACCTGAAGGCGGACGGCCAGGCCACGGTGCGCGAGATCGTCGCGATGCTGAAGGCCACGCCGGCGCTGAAGATCGCGATCGAGGGCCACACCGACAACGTCGGGGCCGCGGCCAGCAACAAGGCGCTCTCGGAGGCGCGGGCGCGCAGCGTGATGAACGCGGTGGTGGCCGGCGGCATCGCGGCGGGCCGCCTGAGCGCGGCCGGCTTCGGGCCCGAGCGGCCGATCGCCGACAACCGCAGCGAGGATGGCCGGGCCAAGAACCGGCGTGTCGAGCTGGTGAAGAAGTAGCCGGCGCGAACGTCAGCGCGCGTCGTCCTGCGCGACGGCGGCCGACGGGTCGCGCTCCGGCGGCTGCTCGCGGATCGTCAGCGGCCGCAGCTCGACCGTGGCGAGCCCGCTGATGCCCAGTGCCTGGGCCGCGGCCCAGCTCAGGTCGACGATGCGGCCGCGCTTGAACGGCCCGCGGTCGTTGATGCGCACGATCACCTGCTTGTCGTTGGCCGGGTTGCGCACCAGCGCGTAGCTCGGCAGCGGCAGGGTGCGGTGCGCAGCCGTCAGCGCATGCATGTCGAAGCGCTCGCCGCTCGCGGTGCGGCGGCCCTGGAACGCGCGGCCGTACCACGACGCGATGCCGGTCTGCGTCGGGGCCGCCTCGACCGGGCCGGGCGGCAGCGCGTCCAGCCCCGGCACGCTGCCGGGCGCGAGCGGCTCGATGCGCGCGAGCGCCGGCGGCAGCTCGCGTGGCGCCGAAACCTGCGGTGCCGCCGCGGCGGCGCGAGGGCGTTCGGGCGGCGGACTGGTCGGCGAACCGACCGGCGCCGTCAGCGGCAGGCGCAGCGAGCCGCAGGCCGCGAGCAGCAGCGCCGCCGCAGCGGCGAGGCCCGCGCGGGCGGCGCGGTGGGCGTGCTGGCCATGAAGCAGGACGTCCATGGCCTGCGTTGTGCCGCAGCCCGGCGCCGCGTGCGCGTCTCGAAACGTAAGGCCCGCGGCGGATGTGACATCCGCCCGGCGCCGATGTCACACCGCCGCGTGCGTCTCCACGTACAGCGCGTAGAGCGAGTGACAACTCGCCATGTACAGGCGGTTGCGTTTCGGGCCGCCGAAGGTCAGGTTGGCGCAGCGTTCGGGCAGGCGGATGAAGCCGATCGCCTTGCCCTGCGGGTTGAAGACCATCACGCCATCGAGGTCCTCCGGCCGCCCGCGCAGCTGATAGGCCTTGCGCCCGCCGACATCGCTCGGTTCGGCCTGCAGCGCGCCGTTGCTGCCCCAGCCGCACCACAGGTTGCCGTCGCGGTCGACACGGAAGCCGTCCAGCGAACCGTGGTCGGCCGCATCGATCAGCTTGGTCTTGTTGGCCACGCTGCCGTCGGCGTTCACGTCGTAGGCCCAGATGCTGCGGTTCGGCGTGCCCTTCCACTCGACCACGTAGAGCTTCTTCTCGTCCGGGCTGAAGGCCAGGCCGTTCGGGTTGACGAGGTCGGTGATCACTGCCGCGAGCTTGCCGTCGGCGCCGAGCCGGTAGACATTGGTGGTGGCCTGCTCGGGCTTGGCGCGCGAGCCTTCCCATTCGCCGTTGATGCCGAACACCGGGTCGCTGAACCACAGGCTGTCGTCCGACTTGCAGACGATGTCGTTCGGCGCGTTCAGCCGCTTGCCCTCGAAGCTGTCCGCCAGCACGGTGATCTTGCCGTCGCGCTCGGTGCGCGTGACGCGGCGCGTCACCGAATGTTCGCAGGTGACGAGCCGGCCCTGGCGGTCGCGCGTGTTGCCGTTGGCGTAGTTGGCCGGGCTGCGGAACACGCTGAAGCTGCCGTCGCGCTCGCTGAACTTCATGATCCGGTTGTTCGGGATGTCGCTGACCAGCACGTAGCCGCCGTCGTCGGGGAAGTACACCGGCCCCTCGGCCCAGCGCATGCCGCTGGCCACCTGCTCGAGCGTGCTGCTGTAGATGCGGTAACGCGCGAAGCTCGGGTCCAGGATCAGCACCGACGGATCCGGGTAGCGCTGGTTCGGTTGGAACGCGAAGGACTGCGCACGCGCGGGCGCGCCGAGCGCGGCCAGGCCGCTGCCGGCGGCGGCCTTGAGGAACGTGCGGCGGGGGGTCTGCATGGGTCTCCTCCTCTGGGTGGCTAGAAGCGGGGGGTCCTGCCCGTGAACGTCGGGTCGTACTTCTTCATCTGGGCGAGGTCGTCGCGCTGGCGCAGGCCGCAGGCGAGGTACTGCGCGTGCAGTTCGGCGAGCTTCGCGCGGTCCAGCGTCACGCCGAGCCCGGGCCCGTCGGGCACGCGCACCGCGCCGTCCTCGAAGCGGATGCGGCCGCCCTCGATCACCTCCTCCTCCTGCCACGGGTAGTGCGTGTCGCAGGCGTAGGTGAGGTTGGGGATGCTGGCCGCCACGTGTGTCATCGCGATCAGGCTGGTGCCGAGGTGCGAGTTCGAGTGCATCGACATGCCGAGATCCCACAGCGCGCACATGCGCGCCAGCGTCTGCGTGACACGCAGGCCGCCCCAGTAGTGGTGGTCCGACAGCAGCACCTTCACCGCGCCGCTCTCGGCGCCGCGGCGGAACTCGTCCAGCGTCGTGATCACCATGTTGGTGGCCAGCGGCAGCTTCGTGTGCTTCGCGAGCTCGGCCATGCCGGCCAGGCCCGGCGTCGGGTCCTCGTAGTACTCGAGGACCTCGTCGAGCGCCGGGGCCGCGGCGATGCTCGCGGCCAGCGACCAGTTGGCGTTCGGGTCCAGCCGCAGCGGCAGGCCCGGGAAGGCCGCGTGCAGCGCGCGCATGCACTCGACCTCGTGCGCCGGCTCGAACACGCCGCCCTTGAGCTTGATGCTGCGAAAGCCGTACAGCTCGATCATGCGGCGCGCCTGCGCGACGATCTGCGCCGGCGTGTGCGCCTCGCCCCAGGCGTCCGGCGCGTAGGGCCGCTCGATGTGCTCGGCGTGCTTGAAGAACAGGTAGGCGCTGTACGGCACGCGGTCGCGCACCGGGCCGCCGAGCAGGGCGACGACCGGCGCGCCCAGCAGCTGGCCCTGCAGGTCCAGCATCGCGACCTCGAACGCGCTGGCCACCTTGGCGGCGTTCTTCGCACTGTGCGAGCCGGGTGCGAGTTCGAACTCGACCGCCCCGGGCGCCGGCCGGATGGACGCGTGCACGCGCGCCTCCATGCGGTTCAGGTCGAACGGCGACAGCCCGGTCGCCAGTGGCGCCGCCTGCTCGAGCGCGCGCAGCATCGGCGCGTCGCCGTAGGTCTCGGCGATGCCGACGCGGCCGTCGCTGGACTCGAGCTCGACGATGGCGCGCAGCGCCCAGGGCTCGTGGATGCCGGCAGCGTTCAGCAGCGGGCCGTCGCGGAACGCGATCGGCGTGACGCGCACGGCGGTGATGCGGAGTTCGCGGGCCATCGTGCGCCCTCAGTTGGCGCTGGCGCCGGACTTCTTCACCAGCGCCGCCCAGCGCGGGATCTCGCGCGCCATCAGCGCCGCCAGTTCCTGCGGCGAGCCGCCGACCAGGTCCATGCCGAGCTGGCCGTGCAGCTTGGCCTGCACGTCGGGTTCCTTCAGCGCCTTGGCGATCTCGGCGGAGAGGCGTTCGACGATCGCCTTCGGCGTGCCCTTGGGCGCGTAGACCGCCTGCCACGACGCCATCTCGAAGCCGGGCACGCCGGCCTCGACCATCGTCGGCGTGTTCGGCGCCAGCGCGATCCGCTTGGGCGTCGTCACCGCCAGCAGCTTGAGCTTGCCGGCCTGCAGCAGCGGCACCGCGGCGGTCATCTGGTCGAACATGAAGGTGACCTGGCCGGAGGACACGTCCACCATCGCCGGCGGCGTGCCCTTGTACGGCACGTGCTGCAGCGGCACGCCGATCAGGTCGGCGAACAGCTCGCCGGCCAGGTGCGTCGAGGTGCCGGCGCCGGAGGAGGCGAAGGTGCGCTTCTTCTCGTCCTTCTTCAGCAGTGCGATCAGCTCGGCCACGCTGTTCACGCCCAGGTTGGGATCGACCAGCAGCACGTTGGGCAGCGTGGCGACGAGCGCGACCGGCTCGAAGTCCTTCACCGGGTCGTAGGCCAGGTTCCTGTACAGGCTGGCGTTGATGGCGTGCGTGCTGATCGTGCCGCCGAACAGCGTGTAGCCGTCGGGCGCGGCCTTGGCGACGTAGGCCGCGCCGATGCCGCCGCCCTGGCCGGGCTTGTTCTCGACCACCACGGTCTGCTTCAGCGCGGTCTGCAGCTTCTCTGCGAGCGTGCGGCCGACGACGTCGGTCGAGCCGCCGGCGGTGAAGGGCACGACGTAGGTGATCGGGCGGGCCTGCGGCCAGTCGGTCGCCTGGGCGGCGACGGGACCGGTGGCGAAGGCCGCGGCGGCCAGCAGCAGGGGGGTGAGGTAGCGGGTCAAGCAAAGTCTCCGGTGAGGTCGGCAGGCAATCAGTAAAGCACTAATATATTAGTACGTCAATGCGCGCTTGCTAGCATCCGGTCATGCCTGATCCGATCCCGCTGCTGCGCCGCGACCGCTCGCGCCAGGCCGCGCCGCAGGTGCTGGACCACCTGCGCGAGCGCATCCTGTCGCTCGAGCTGGCGCCCGGCACGGTGCTGTCACGTGCCGAACTGGCCGAGGCCTACGGGCTGAGCCAGACGCCGATCCGCGACGCGCTGCTGCGGCTCGGCGAGGAAGGGCTGGTCGACATCTTTCCGCAGCATGCGACGGTGGTCAGCCGCATCGATGTCGCGGCGGCGCAGGAGTCGCACTTCCTGCGCCGGGCGATCGAATGCGAGCTCGCACGCGTCCTCGCCGCGCAGGCCGACAAGGCACTGATCGTGCGCCTGCGGGCGCAGATCGACGCGCAGGCCGCGCTGACCGGCGTGGCGGGTGCCGACGCCTACCCGCGCTTCATGGCCGCGGACCGCGCCTTCCACGCGCTGATGTACGAGGCCGCCGGCGTGCCCGAACTGGCCGAACTGGTGCACCGGCGCAGCGGCCACATCGACCGGCTGCGCCGCCTGCATCTGCCGAGCGCGGGCAAGCAGCGCCAGATCCTGCGCGACCACCGGCGCATCGTCGACGCCATCGCGTCGGGCGACGGCGAGGCCGCGCAGGCGGCGGTGCGCGAGCACCTGTCGGGCACCCTGAGCCGGATCGACGAGATCCGGCTCAGCCACCCGGACTTCCTGACCTGAGCCTTGATCCGGTCTTCGCCTCGGGGCGCGACGGCGCCAGGGCCGGGCTGACGACCGTCGCTGGGCCGGTTACGTCTGGTCACCACTTGGCCCTACGTTCCGGCGCGCGCCGTCCGAAGCACCGTGGGTCATCCAAGGGGACCCGATGAGCACCCAGTCCGCGCAGACCTTCCGTACCGCCAACCCGCACGCCCTGGCGACCATCCTCGAGGCGAGCGAGACGCGCAGCATCATCGCCGCGACCGACATCTTCGATCTCGCCGGCACCAAGCTGTGGGCGCGCAACCAGCCGGTCTCCGTCGAACTGCAGCGCAAGCTGCTGGACCGCAAGCTGCGCGAGCCGCTCGAGGCCTGCCTGGTGGCCGAGGACGGCGTCACGCCGGCGCTGCTGGCCAGCGCGCTGGAGGCGCTGCTGGAGCGGGATGCCCGACTCGCCCCGCTGCTGCGTCCGCAGGCCGCCCGGCTGCTGCGCGAGGTGGGCCATCTGCACCTGCACCCGGTCGCCCAGCTGCTGCTCAGCGCCGCCCAGGCGGCCCGCCCGGCCGCGTTCGAGCACGCCGTCGCCGCGATGGGGCTGGCCGGCGCACTGATGGCCGCGCACGGCGGGCAGGTGCCGGAGATCCGGCTGGCGATGCTGGCCGGCCTGCTGCACGACATCGGCGAGATGTACATCGCGCCGGAGCACGGGGAGGCCGAGGCCGACCGCGAACTCGATGCGCTGAGCTACCGGCAGCTCGTCGTGCATCCGCACGTCGGCCTGCTGCTGATCGCGCAGCTGACCAACTACCCGGGCGCCGTGGCGCGTGCGATCGTCGAGCACCACGAACGGCTCGACGGCTCCGGCTACCCGCATGCGCGGCACGCCGACGCGATGTCGTCGCTGGGCGGCCTGCTCGCCGTCACCGAGGCCACGCTGGCGGCGCTGCGCCAGCCGTCGCAGCAGCTGCTGCATGCGAGCGTGGCGCTGCGTGCGGTGCCGGGCGAGTTCGACCTCGTCTGGGTCGGCCGCCTGACGCAGGCGGCGCGGGCCCAGCCGCCGCTGCAGCCGGTGCTGGAGGGCGAGGACATCCGCGCCCGCCGTGCCGCGCTCGGCGAGGTGCTGCAGGCGGCCGAAACCAACGTCGGCCGGACCGCCCGCGAACCGCATTCGGCGGGGATGAAGGCAGCGCTCGAGCTCGCGACGTCGCTGCTGGCGCGCCTGCGGGCCGGCTGGAACGAGTCCGGCCTGTGGAGCGCACAGGCTGCCACCGGCACCGACGCCGGCGAGGTGGAAGCGATGGAGGACGAGCTCTACTTCCGCCTGCGCGGCGTGCAGCGGGCCGTGCTGATGCGCGCCGGCGAGCTGCCCGCCGAGGAGGCGCAGGCGCTCGGCGCGCTGTGCGAATCGCTGCCGATGGGCCGCAGCGACTGAGCGCTCACGAGGCGGCGCGCTCGGCCGGCGAGGTCGGGAGCGTCGCTGCGGCCGCGTCGCGCCAGTGCGCGCGGCACCAGGCCTCCACCGCGGCACGCTGCGTCTCGTCGTAGTGCAGGCCGAGCTTGCTGCGCCGCCACAGCACGTCCTCCGCGGTGCGGGCCCATTCGTGGCGGTGCAGGAAATCCAGCTCGCCCTCGAACAGGCCCGGCGCGACTTCCGCGCCGAGCGGCGCACGCAGCAGGTCCTCGACGCGGGCGCCGTAGGCGCGGCACAGGCGCCGCACCAGCGCCGGCGGCAGGTCGGGCCGGCGCAGGCCGATCGCCTGCACGAAGCGGGTGAAATCCGAATCGGGCCGCTGCGCGCGGCCGATCGTCGCGGCGAGGTTGCCGCCGGGCAGCGTCGCGCCTTCGGTCCAGGCGCCGCGCGAGACTGCCAACGGCCGGGCCAGCAGGTCCGCGGCCTCCTCGGCCAGCTTGCGGAAGGTGGTGATCTTGCCGCCCCAGATGTTCAGCAGCGGCGCCTGCGCCGTGTCGAGCTCGAGCGCGTAGTCGCGCGTGACCGCCGACGGGTCCCCCGATTCGTCGTCCAGCAGCGGGCGCACGCCCGAGTAGCTCCACACCACGTCGGCCGGCCGCACGCCGCGCTCGAAGTAGCGGCTGGCCTGCTCGCACAGGTAAGCGGTCTCGTCGGCGTCGATGCGCGCCGCGCCGATCGCGCCGCGGTGCTCGACGTCGGTGGTGCCGATCAGGGTGAAGTCGACCTCGTACGGGATCGCGAAGATGATGCGCTTGTCGGGGTTCTGGAAGATGTAGGCGTGGTCGTGCTCGAACAGCCGTGGCACGACGATGTGGCTGCCCTTGACCAGGCGCAGCGACTTCGGGCGCGCCGCGTGCGCGTGCTCGGCGAGGAACTGCGCGGCCCACGGCCCGGCGGCGTTGACCAGCGCGCGCGCGTCGACCGCGCGCGTCGCCCCGTCGATCCCGCGCAGGGTGCAGCGCCAGCGTGTCGCCTCGCGCCGCGCATCGACGCAGGCGGTGCGGGTCAGGATCGTCGCGCCGTGCGCAGCCGCATCGAGCGCGTTGAGCACCACCAGGCGGGCGTCGTCGACCCAGCCGTCCGAGTAGACGAAGCCCGTCGTGAAGGTCTTCTTCAGCGGTGCGCCGGCGGGATGGCGGCGCAGGTCCACGCTGCCCGAGCCGGGCAGCACCTCGCGGCGGGCCAGGTGGTCGTACAGGAACAGCCCGGCGCGGATCATCCAAGCGGGCCGCATGCCCGGGTCGTGCGGCATCACGAAGCGCAGCGGCCACATGATGTGCGGCGCGCTGCGCAGCAGCACCTCGCGCTCGGCGAGCGCCTTGCGCACCAGCGAGAACTCGTAGTACTCGAGGTAGCGCAGCCCGCCGTGGATGAGCTTGGTCGACGACGACGAGGTGTGCGCCGCGAGGTCGTCCTTCTCGGCCAGCACCACCGCCAGCCCGCGCCCGGCCAGGTCGCGCGCGATGCCGGCGCCGTTGATGCCGCCGCCGACGACCAGCACGTCGCAGTCGAGGGCAGCGCTTTCCTCAGGCATAGCGGAACACGAGCGCGGCGAGCACCAGCGCCAGGGCGCTGGCGCCCCACAGCGGCGCGCCGAAGAAGGCCAGCCACAGCAGGTGGATGTAGCCGGCGGCCAGCAGCGAGATGAACAGGCGGTCGCCGCGCGTCGTGGTCAGGCCGAGCACGCCGCGCCGCGGGCCGCCGCCGGGCGAGCGCCACTCCCACAAGCCCATCAGCACCAGCAGCAGTGCGATCACGCCGAAGAACAGCCCGGTCTGCCAGGTCCAGGCCATCCAGCCGAGGCCGAAGGTCACTTCGGGTTGCATGGCGTCCGCTCCCTCAGCCCTCAGACTCGCCCGAGGGCGAAGCCCTTGGCGATGTAGTTGCGCACGAAGTAGATGACCACCGCGCCGGGCACGATGGTCAGCGCGCCGGCGGCGGCGAGCAGCCCCAGTTCGTAACCCGAGGTGCTCGCGGTGCGTGTCATCGTCGCGGCGATCGGCTTGGCGTCCACCGAGGTCAGCGTCTTGGCCAGCAGCAGCTCGACCCAGCTGAACATGAAGCAGAAGAACGCCGCGACGCCGATGCCCGCCGCGATGGTCGGCATGAAGATCTTCACGAAGAAGCGCCAGAACGGGTAGCCGTCGACGAACGCCGTCTCGTCGAGTTCGCGCGGCACGCCGGACATGAAACCTTCCAGGATCCAGACCGCCAGCGGGATGTTGAACAGGCAGTGCGCCAGCGCCACCGCGAGGTGGGTGTCGAACAGGCCGATCGACGAATAGAGCTGGAAGAACGGCAGCGCGAACACCGCCGGCGGCGCCATGCGGTTGGTCAGCAGCCAGAAGAACAGGTGCTTATCGCCGAGGAAGCGGTAGCGCGAGAAGGCGTAGGCCGCCGGCAGCGCCACCGTCACCGAGATCACCGTGTTGATCAGCACGTAGGTGATCGAGTTGACGTAGCCCATGTACCAGGTGCGGTCGGTCAGGATCTTCGTGTAGTTCTCGAACGTGAACTGGTGCGGCCAGAGCGTGAAGCCGCCCAGGATCTCGTTGGTGTTCTTGAACGACATGTTCAGGAGCCAGTAGATCGGCAGCATCAGGAACACGATGTAGAACGTCGGCACGAGCCAGCTGAGGCGTCTCATCGTTCTTCGTCCTTGGTCATGACCGTGTAGAACAGCCACGACAGCAGCAGGATGATCAGGAAGTAGATCAGCGACATCGCCGCCGCCGGCCCGAGGTCGAACTGGCCGAGCGCGATCTTCACCAGGTCGATCGACAGCAGCGTGGTCGCGTTGCCGGGGCCGCCGCCGGTCAGCACGACCGCCTCGGTGTAGATCATGAAGCTGTCCATGAAGCGCAGCAGCACCGCGATCAGCAGCACGTGCTTCAGCTTGGGCAGCTGGATGTGGCGGAAGATCGCCCAGCGCGATGCGCCGTCGATGCGGGCCGCCTGGTAGTAGGCGTCGGGGATCGCCGACAGCCCGGCGTAGGCCAGCAGCACGACCAGCGAGGTCCAGTGCCAGACGTCCATCGCGACCAGCGTGATCCAGGCCGAGGTCGGCTGGCGCGTGTAGTTGAAGTCGAAGCCCAGCGCGTTCAGCCCGCGGCCCATCAGGCCGATGTCCGGCAGCGCGAAGATGTTCCACATCGCGCCGACCACGTTGTACGGGATCAGCAGCGGCATCGCCATCAGCACCAGGCAGACCGAGACGCCCCAGCCCTTGTGCGGCATGGCCAGCGCGATCGCGACGCCCAGCGGCACCTGGATCACCAGCACGATCGCGGTGAAGGTGGCCTGGCGCGTCAGCGCCTCGCGGAAGCGCGGCGACTGCATCACCTGCTCGAACCAGCGCACGCCCTCGAAGAAGAACTGGTTGTTGCCGAAGGTCTCCTGCACCGAGTAGTTGACCACCGCCATCAGCGGGATCACGGCGTTGAACGCCACCAGCAGCACCACCGGCAGCACCAGCCACCAGGCCTTCTGGTTGGTGATGCGCGTGCTCATGCCACCACCCATCCGTCCGCATACAGGCGCGTGCGCTCCGGCTCGAAGGCCAGGTGCCCCTGTTCGGCGGGCACCGGTTCGCCTTCGGCCACGATCAGCTTGATCAGCTGCTCGCCGGCGCGCGCGTCGACGATGCGGAAGCGGCCGACGTCGGCGGCGCGTTCGATGCGCACCGGGATGCCTTCGGCGGCGAAGTGCACGAATTCGGGCCGCACGCCGAGTTCGAGCCGCTTGCCGCGCGCCGCGGCGGTCTGCTGCGATGCCGTGGCCACCGCCTGGCCGGCGAAACGCGGCAGCCCGGCCGCGTCCAGCTCGCAGGGCAGCAGGTTCATGCCCGGCGAGCCGATGAAGTGGCCGACGAAGGTGTGCGCCGGCCGCTCGAACAGTTCCACCGGCGTGCCCGACTGCACGACCTGCCCGTCGAACATCACGACCACCTGGTCGGCGAAGGTCAGCGCCTCGGTCTGGTCGTGCGTGACGTAGATCATCGTGCGCGCGACACGCTGGTGCAGTTCCTTCAGCTTGCTGCGCAGGCGCCACTTCAGGTGCGGGTCGATCACCGTCAGCGGCTCGTCGAACAGGATCGCGGCGACGTCGGAGCGCACCAGCCCGCGGCCGAGCGAGATCTTCTGCTTGCCGTCCGCAGTCAGTCCGGCGGCGCGCTCGTGCAGCGTCGGCGAGAGGTCGAGCATCGCGGCGATCTCGGCCACCCGCTGCTTGATCTCCGCCTCGGCGACGCCACGGTTGCGCAGCGGAAACGCGAGGTTGTCGAACACCGTCATCGTGTCGTACACGACCGGGAACTGGAACACCTGCGCGATGTTGCGCTGGCCCGGCTCGAGGCGCGTGACGTCGCGTTCGCCGAACAGGATGCGGCCTTCGGTCGGCTGCAGCAGCCCGGAGATCAGGTTCAGCAGCGTGGTCTTGCCGCAGCCCGAGGGCCCGAGCAGCGCGTAGGCGCCGCCGTCGTCCCATTGGAGGTCGAGCCCGCGCAGCGCCCAGTCGGCATCGACGTCCGGGCGCGGGTCGGCGCGGTAGCTGTGCCGCAGGCGTTCGAGATGGATGCGTGCCATGTCAGGCGGCCAGGCGCCGGCCGGCGTCGTCGAAGTAGAGGCAGTGGGCGATGTCCAGCGCGAAATGCGCCTCGTCGCCGATAGGATGGTTCTGCACGCCGTGCGCGAGCGACACCCAGGTGGTGCCGGCGAGCGCGAAGTGGGTGACGCTCTCCGAGCCGCTGATCTCGCAGATCAGCACCTGCCCGGCCACCGGCACCCCGGTGCCGCCGGCGGGGCGCACGTGGTGCGGGCGCAGCGCGACGCTCAGCGCGCCGTCCGGCCGGCCGCGCAGCGCCGGCGGTGCGGGCCAGCGCACGCGTTCGTCGAGCACGATCTGCTCACCCTGCTTGCGCGCCGCGGCGACATTGATCGGCGGATCGGAGAACACCCGCGCGCTGACCAGGTCGGAGGGCTCGCGGTAGACCGCGGTGCAGGGGCCGAACTGGGTCACGCGCCCCTCGTGCAGCGTGGCGACATGGCCGCCGAGCAGCAGCGCCTCGCCCGGCTCGGTGGTGGCGTAGACGACCGTGCAGCCGCGGTCCGCGAACAGGCGCGGCAACTCGTCGCGCAGCGCCTCGCGCAGCTTGTAATCGAGGTTGGCGAGCGGTTCGTCGAGCAGCACCAGCTCGGCGTCCTTGACCAGCGCGCGCGCGAGCGCAGTGCGCTGCTGCTGGCCGCCGGAGAGTTCCGCGGGCTTGCGGTCCAGCAAGGCCGACAGGCGCAGCAGCTCGGCGATGCGGCCGACCCGCTCGCGGATCTCCGTCGCATGGGTGCGCGTGACACGCAGCGGCGAGGCGATGTTCTCGAACACCGTCAGGTTCGGGTAGTTGATGAACTGCTGGTAGACCATCGAGACCTGCCGCCGCTGCACCGGCATGCCGGTCACGTCCCGGCCGCCGAAACGCAGCGTGCCGGTGCTGGGCTTCACCAGCCCGGCCATCAGCCGCAGCAGCGTGGTCTTGCCGGCGAGCGTCTCGCCCAGCAGCGTGTTGAAACCGCCCGCTTCGAGCGCGAGCGTGGTCGGGTGGATGTGGGTCTGCCCGCCGACGCGCAGGCTGACATCCTGGAGTTCGAGGGTCACGGCGGTCCGGCAGGCGTCGAGCGGCAGGGGCCGCGGCGGCGCCGGCATGGGCCGGGCCGCCGCGGGACTCGGGACAGGGCGCTTCAGGCCCTCACTTGGCCGTGGCCCAGCGCTTGACGATCTCCTCGTACGGCATCGTCACGCCCTTGGGCTTCTCGTTGGCCAGCTTGGCCTTCGGGCCGTCCGGCTTGCCGAGCCATTCCTTCGGATCGACCGGCTTGTTCAGCCGCGGGCCGCAGCCGCCGTAGGTCTTGGCCTTCTCGTCGGCCTCCTGCATGCGCGCCATCACCTGGTCCATCTCGCCGGCCAGCCGGTCCATCGCCTGCTGCGGCGTGAACGCGCCGGAGTTGACGTCGCCGATCTGCTGCCACCACAGCTGCGCGAGCTTCGGGTAGTCGGGCACGTTGATGCCGGTCGGCGTCCACATCACCCGGTCCGGCGAACGGTAGAACTCGACCAGGCCGCCCAGCTTCGGCGCGCGCTCGGTGAACGAGGCGTGACGCACCGTGCTGTCGCGGATGAAGGTCAGGCCGACGTGGCTCTTCTTCGCGTCCACCGTCTTGCTGACGACGAACTGCGCATACAGCCAGGCGGCCTTGCGGCGGTTCACCGGCGTGCTCTTGAACAGCGTCCACGAGCCGGCGTCCTGGTAGCCGAGCTTCATGCCGTCGATCCAGTACGAGCCCTTCGGCGACGGCGCCATGCGCCACAGCGGCATGCCCTTGTCGTCGACCGTGTTGTTGCCGTCCTTCTTCGGCGCCACCATCGAGGCGGTGAACGCGGTGTACCAGAACACCTGCTGGGCCACGTTGCCCTGCGCGAGCGCCGGCAGCGACTGGTAGAAGTCGTAGTCGGCGGCGCCCGGCGGCGCGTACTTGCGCAGCCACTCGTCCCACTTGGCGATCGCGTAGACGGAGGCCGGGCCGTTGGTCTCGCCGCCGCGCGAGACGCTCGCGCCCTGCGGGTTGCACGAGCCGGCCGGCATGCGGATGCCCCACTCGTCGATCGGGCGGCCGTTGGGCAGGCCCTTGCTCGACGCCCCGGCCATCGAGAGCCAGGCGTCGGTCATGCGCCAGCCCAGGTCCGGCGCGCGCTTGCCGTAGTCCATGTGGCCGTAGATGCGCTTGCCGTCGATCTCCTTGACGTCCTCGGAGAAGAACTTCGCGATGTCCTCGTAGGCGCTCCAGTTGACCGGCACGCCCAGGTCGTAGCCGTACTTGTCCTTGAACTTCTTCTTCAGGTCCGCGCGGTCGAACCAGTCCTTGCGGAACCAGTACAGGTTCGCGAACTGCTGGTCGGGCAGCTGCCAGACCTTGCCGTCCGGCCCGGTGGTGAAGCTGATGCCGATGAAGTCCTTGACGTCCAGCATCGGGTTGGTCACGTCCTTGCCCTCGCCGGCCATCCAGTCGGTGAGGTTGACGGCCGACTGCAGGCGCGAGTGCGTGCCGATCAGGTCGGAGTCGTTGATGTAGCCGTCGTACAGGTTGCGGTTGGTCTGCATCTGCGTCTGCACCGCCTGCACGACCTCACCTTCGCCGAGCAGCTGGTGGTTGACCTTGATGCCGGTGATCTCCTCGAACGCCTTGGCCAGCGTCTTGGATTCGTACTCGTGCGTCGGGATGGTTTCCGACAGCACGTTGATCTCCAGGCCCACGAAGGGCTTGGCGGCGTTGATGAACCACTCCATCTCCTTCTGCTGGTCCGCCTTGCTCAGCACGGAAGGCTGGAATTCGTTGTCGATCCAGCGCTTCGCGGCAGCCGGGTCGGCCTGCGCCGCGCCGGCGCACAGCGCCAGGACCGCACAAGCGATCGCCGTGGGCAGCGGCCTCGTCATCCTCATGGTGTGTCTCCTCGTCGATGGGGTCACCGGCCTCGGTTGGGACCGTGGGGGCGCATCTTCAATCGCGTCGAAACGAATGTCATGCGAACAAACCCGAACGAAATCGAACATGAAAGGAAAAACCCCAATGGCAAGCGCGAAAACCTCATGACAGCCTCGGCGCATGCCGACGCTCGTCCCCAACCCGCGCCAGTCCGACCTGCTCGAAGCGGTGCGCGTGCAGGGCTCGATGACGGTCGAGGCGCTGGCCGAGCAGTTCGGCGTCACGCTGCAGACCGTGCGGCGCGACGTCAAGCTGCTCTCCGACGAGGGGCTGCTGGCGCGTTTCCACGGCGGCGTGCGCGTGCCCGCATCGACCACCGAGAACATCGCCTACCGGCAGCGCCAGCAGATCAACGCCGGCGCGAAGCAGCGCATCGCGCGCGCGATCGCGCGGGCGGTGCCCGAGGGCTGCTCGCTGATCCTGAACATCGGCACCACGACCGAGGCCGTGGCGCGCGAGCTGCTGCGCCACAAGGGGCTGCGCGTCATCACCAACAACCTGAACGTCGCGGCGACGCTGTCCGACAACCCGGACTGCGAGGTGATCGTCGCCGGCGGCGTGGTGCGCTCGCGCGACCGCGGCATCGTCGGCGAGGCGACGGTGGACTTCATCGCCCAGTTCAAGGTCGACATCGCGCTGATCGGCATCTCGGCCATCGAGTCCGACGGCACGCTGCGCGACTTCGACTACCGCGAGGTCAAGGTGGCGCGGGCCATCATCGGGCATTCGCGCGAGGTCTGGCTGGCCGCCGACCACAGCAAGTTCAACCGGCCGGCGATGGTGGAGCTGGCGCGGCTGGACCAGATCGACATGCTGTTCACCGACGCGCAGCCGCCGGCGCCGTTCCCGGCGCTGCTCGCCGAGGCCGGCGTGCAGCTGACCGTGGCCGAGTGAGGAGCGCACGATGAAGGACTTCCTGCTCGCGCTCGACCAGGGCACCTCCAGCTCGCGCAGCATCGTGTTCGACCGCGCGGGCCGCAGCGTCGCGATGGCGCAGCGGGAGTTCCGCCAGATCTATCCGCAGCCCGGCTGGGTCGAGCACGACCCGCGCGAGATCTGGCAGACCCAGCTCGCGACGGCGCAGGAGGCGCTCTCCAAGGCCGGCCTGAAGGCCGCGGACATCGCGTCGATCGGCATCACCAACCAGCGCGAGACCACCGTGGTGTGGAACCGGCGCAGCGGCGAGCCGCTGCACAACGCCATCGTGTGGCAGGACCGGCGCACCGCCGATGTCTGCGCGGCGCTGCGTGCGCAGGGACATGCCGAGCGGTTCCAGCGCAAGACCGGGCTGGTGCTCGACCCGTACTTCTCCGGCACCAAGCTGGCCTGGATCCTCGACCATGTGGACGGCGCGCGCGATGCCGCGGCGCGCGGCGAACTGGCCTTCGGCACGGTGGACAGCTGGCTGATGTGGCAGCTCACCGGCGGCGCGGTGCACGCCACCGACGTCAGCAACGCGTCGCGCACGCTGATGCTGGACGTGCACACCAACCGCTGGGACGACGAGCTGCTCGCCGCGCTGCGCGTGCCGCCGGAGGTGCTGCCGCAGGTGCTGCCCTCCAGCCACGTCTACGGCACCACCGACCCCGCCCTGCTGGGCGCCGCGCTGCCGATCGGCGGCGTCGCCGGCGACCAGCAGGCCGCGCTGTTCGGCCAGGCCTGCTTCAAGGCCGGCCTCGCGAAGAACACCTACGGCACCGGCTGCTTCATGCTGATGCACACCGGCAGCCGCTTCCAGACCAGCGCCAACGGCCTGATCACCACCAGCGCCGCACAGCCTGCGGCAACGCCGGAATTTGCGCTCGAAGGCAGCGTCTTCATCGGCGGCGCCGTCGTGCAGTGGCTGCGCGACGGCCTGCACGCGATCCGCGCCAGCGGCGAGGTGGAGCAGCTCGCGCAGAGCGTGCCCGACGCCGGCGGCGTGATGTTCGTGCCGGCCTTCACCGGTCTCGGCGCACCCTACTGGCAGCCGGACGCGCGTGGCGCGATCGTCGGGCTCTCGCGCGGCAGCACGGTGGCGCACATCGCGCGGGCGGCGCTCGAGAGCATCGCCTTCCAGAGCGCCGCGCTGCTCGCGGCGATGAGCCGCGACGCGGTGGACAGCGGCGGCGCGCCCGTCGCGGAACTGCGCGTGGACGGCGGCGCCTGCGTCAACGACCTGCTGATGCAGTTCCAGGCCGACCTGCTCGGCATCCCGGTGGTGCGCCCGAAGGTCATCGAGACCACCGCGCTGGGCGCGGCCTACCTGGCCGGGCTGTCGGCCGGTGTCTGGCGCAGCCTCGACGAGCTGGCCGCGCAGTGGCAGGTCGAGCGGCGCTTCCTGCCGACGCTGCCGCGCGAGCAGGCCGCCGAGCGCATGGCGGCCTGGGAGCGTGCCGTGCGGCAGGCGACGGCCGCCTAGGCCCGCAGCATCGCGTCCAGGTGGTCGACGAGTTCGGCCCAGTCGGCGTCCTCGGCAACCTCCTCGCGCAGGAAGCGCGCCTGCGCGGCCGACCAGAACGGCGCGTCCGCGAGCGCCACGTCGCCCGGCAGCGGCCGGTGCTGCGCGACGAAGCGGTCGATCTCGCGCCCGCTGCTGGGCAGGCCGAGCTGGTCGAACAGGTCCTTCAGGGCATGCAGCGGTGATTCCATGGTGCGTCCCTCGTGGCGTCGGCAGGGCCAGTTATACACAGTCGCCGTACCGAACTCCCGATGCCGGGCAACCGGCAGCGTGCCAAAGCGCGACTGAACAAAGGGGTCTATCACGCTGCGGCGACAGCGGCGGGTCTGCAGCGAAAGCGGCTCTTTCGCCAGTGGCCGCGTTAGGCTGCATTGCCCAGCATTGTGGACGTTGCTTCCCAAGACGACTAGCGCCAGTACTGGTACCAGCCTTAACCGTTGGGTGCCCGGGCCTGCCGACAGTTCAAATGGACCCCTTCCACAAACTTGCCGAGGGAGTGGAAGACGGCATAGATGCGCTAGGAGCGTCGACAGCCGCCGTTTGATGGTTTGTGGTTACTGCCTGCTGCCGGCCCCGAGACCATCTCGAATCTTGTATCTGCCTATCGACCATCCGCCGCAAGCATAGAGCCGGTCGGGCAAACTTGGTGGTGCAGTCGGCAGGTCAAAGTCGCGGTCGTGAGGACGCTTGGCGCTTGGCACCCGGACTTCAGCACGATCAGTTCGGGTGCGTCACCAGGTGTGCGGGCTCCAGCAGTCGGGCCGCGTCGCACTGCAAGCGAACGACTGTGATCAGCAGCGTGCCTGTGCTCCCGCTTGGTGCCCGCGCTGACGCGCAGCGGGATTGCGCCCACTAGGAGAGAGCCGGCGCCGCCTCGCGTTGCAGGCGCAGCAGCACGGCCAGGTGCGCTGCGTGTGGGTGATCGACAAGCCGGGCGCTGGCGAGCGCTCGATATCTATTCGAGCCGCCACTAGTCGCCGCCGCCGAGGGCAGTCGGGAGGCCCCTTGCAAGTACGGATGAGTCAGTGCATCGTGACAGGCGCGACCAGCGAGTACGCGTTCGAATGGGGCAGGCGATGGCACTACTGGAAAAGCTCACGATCGACTTGGGGGGTGCGCTTGTTAAGAGTGTCCTAAAGCTAGGGATCGGCGGCACGCTACTCGAGGGACCGGCTGGAGCGGCCGTCGATCTGGCGAAGGACCAGCTTAAGGACTTTCAGACGCGCCGCCAGCTCGAACGAGTTGCCTCCAGGATTCAAGACGAGGTCGCAGAGCACTTGGCCGCAATGATCGCTTCCGAATTTGCATCTATGCCAGAAGCAGAGCGCGAACTAGCCGCGATAGCGGTTTCGCGTGTCTTCCTAGATATTGAGCTTCCAGCAGGTCTAGTGCGTGCCGATCTAGACGTGATCAAGTTCGAGGCGCTGGCCAGATCGCGCATCGGAAACAAGTTTGACGACCTCGCCGAAGATACCTATGCCCTTGCGTCGCTGATGGTGCAGGAATCCGCTAGCGTCGCCGTCTCGCTGGCGAAGGCGTTTCCGGATCTGAGCATTGCGACAACCAAGGAGAGCCTGTCGCGCCTATCCAAGCTTGGCGAAGACGTCTCCAAAATCCTGCAACTCATTGATGCCTCCAGGGTTCGACAGCAAGGCGGCGTCTCACCGGAAAACGCGACCTTTGAAACCCACTATCGACGCTGGATCGCCACCTCTCTCGACCGAATCCAGCTCTTTGGCCTGCGCATGTTCGGCGCGAGATCCGGCGAGTACGGGCTGACTGTGGCATACGTGACCTTGACTTCGACCGTGGCTGGCTCGCGGGTGCAGGGCGACGTTAGCGAGTGTCTGGCGCGCGTGCGCCACGCGCTGCTGCGCGGAGAGGCCGGCTCCGGGAAGACAACGCTCTTCTGTTGGCTAGCCGTGCACGCCGCCACGCGATCGCTCTCTGAGCGCCTAGAACACTGGAACGCGCGAATGCCGTTCTATATCCGTTTGCGCGACTACCGAGAAAAAGAGCTGCCTACGCCGGAGCGCTTCATTGAGTCAGCGGCACCCAACCTCTTGGGGATGCAACCTGCGGGCTGGGCCCACGAGAAACTGCTTGCTGGCGCGTTGATACTCGTTGATGGTGTTGACGAACTCCCCTTGGAGAAACGGCGTCAGTTTCTGACGTGGATTCTGGGCGTGCGGTCGTCGTTCCCGACGAGCGTGATTCTGATCTCATCGCGCCCAGCGACACTTGACGCCCAGTTGGATGTGCCGGTTATGACCGATGCAGACCCGAAGGTCCTGAAAGGCGGGCGCAGCGGTGCCGGTGAGGTGCCCGACCTGACCAAGCTCTCCACCATTGGCGCGCGGCTGGGCGAAAAAGGTTTCACTAGCTTGTCACTTGAGCCAATGTCTCCCGCGGACTCCGAACGTTTCATCTCACTGTGGCACGCGGCAATTGGACGTGAGTTGCCCGCCGATGCCTCGAGGGAGCGCCTGCTTAGCTGCGAGAACGAACTCATCGTGCTCATTCAGGACCGACCAGCCCTGCGCGCGTTTTCCGCTAACCCCCTGCTGTGCGCCATGGTCTGCGCGCTTAACTGGGATCGCAAGCGACGTCTGCCGGACGATCGCATGGAGCTCTACCGCATTGCGCTTGAGCTACTACTCGAAGGGCGCGACGCCGACCGGAACGTCCCCGAGGTGGTTGCGCTTGACCGGCGCGAAAAGGAGGAGATTCTTGACCACCTTGCACTCTGGATGCTTTCGAACTCCTATAGCGAAATTCCAGTCGACGAGGCCATCGAGAAGGTCGAGCGCTTCCTGCCGAAAATGGGGGGGATTCGAGCAGATGCTCGGTCCGTGGTGCAGGCGCTGCTAGAGCGCAGCGGTGTGATCCGGCAGCCGCAGTTCGGCATCGTTGATTTCATCCACAAGACCTTCCAAGAGTACATGGGAGCGCGCGCTGCAATCGCCGGCGGTGAGACGGGTCTACTGATCAACAATGCGCACCTACCTGAATGGCGTGAAACCCTCGTCTTCGCAGCGGGCCACGCCCGTGGGAAGCAACGGACCAAGCTCGTCGAGGGAATCATCCGACCGCGGTGGTTGCAATTCGGTGCGCGGCCGAAGGAATTACTCGTTACGGCTGCCTGCTGCCTCGAAACCGCAAGTGCCACGCTTGAGCCAAAGTTGCTCGATGCGTTGAAGGCCGACGCCAAGGCCCTGTTCCCACCTCGACGCATTGAGGACGCGCGGGTTCTGGCGCCCGCGGCTGCGCTGGAACCCGCCTGGTTACACCCTGCAGCTTCAGACGACGCGAACGTTCGAGCGGCTTGCATCCGCACCGCGGCGTACGTTGCCTCGCGCCCCATGTTGGAGGTGATCGCACGAAACGCTGCTCTTGTGGACGAGATAGTCGAGCGTGAGGTGCTTCGCGCTTGGCCCGCGTTTGATTTCACCGCATTCCTGGAGAAGGTAGTACTGACCACTCCTACGCTCTTTGATGGCTTGGTGTGTCAAGTTTCGCCAAGCAATCGGCCGCTAGTACAGTTGCTTGTCGGACGGTTCGGATCGAGGCGAGACGTGAATGCTCTTGCTGGAAGCCTGCGATCCTTTCTCGAAGCCGGAATTCTCAACATCTCTGCTGCCGGTACATTGTCGGAAGCCGACACCGACATGTCAGGGTCCACCCTGCTGCTCCCGGGAGGCGACGCGGGCTGGGCACCTGGAGTCTCGGGCTCGGTACTGTCCAAAGGCATGGCGACGCTAATTGCTGGAATCGCTGGGCTACGCTTTCTCGCCGTCGATCGCGTCGAGCCGGGCGTGTTGTCGCAACTGACTCGTCTGCAGCACCTCTCATTCCTCCGGGTCCACCTTAACAGTACTGACGACCTTGTCGACATCTGCGGCATTTCCAGCCTACGTAGCCTGCAAGTGTCGGGCCCGCTGTCAGACTTCAATCTCTTAGCCGGTCACCGTCATCTCCGCCGCCTCGATCTTCGGTTTACGGATGTCGTAAGCGGCAAGCGCCTCCCCCGAATGTCGCTGGAACTGTTGGCACTACCGGCTGTACGCGACTTGGACGAGGTGTTCGAGGCGTGCCTGACCCACGAGCTGGTCCTGCACCTCGCCAAGCGATCTGTCAACCAGACCCGAAGTTTGAGGAAGGCTGACTCGCTTCGCAGCCTCAGGCTAGCTTGCGATCCGGGCGACGGGTTGGTTCTCGACATTGACCCTCCGCCAGGCCTTGTGGAACTGCACATTCGAGGCGCACACACGGTAAGCTTTCGGCGGGCCGGTGATCTGCCTAAGCTACGCACCCTGACACTGGAAGGGGTACATAGGCTTGAGTCGGCTGACCCGGTACTTGGAGGCTCGGCGCTGGAAACAGTCCGCATTGATCCACGCTGCGGCGTAGATGTCCGCGCAACGGTTGAGCGGTGCGTTCCTGCGAGCAAGGTCGGCGGTTGATGATGTGTCTTGTACCGTCGCTCGCTTGGCCGAACGACTGGTTGGTGTCCACGCTGTCGTTCGAGAGACTTGTTGCGAGCGGCTGCTACCAGTCTCAAGCAGGTACTCGGATGTCGAATGCAAATCGGCATGACTCTTGGCAGGGCGCGGTCCACGCCCTCCGCAGGCCACCCTCCCGCGCCGCTACCCACCCGGCTTCAGGTGTGACCGCAGCGCGTCTTCGCCCGAACCGCTGCTGACACCACGTTGTCAGCAGCCCCCGCGCAGCATGCGGGCTCCATCCACCGACCGACCGGAGCCCCCCATGACCCATGCCCTCGACTGGTTCGAAATCCCCGTGCAGGACCTGGAGCGCGCCCAGCGCTTCTACGAAACCATGCTGTCCACCACGCTGCGCCGCGAGGAGGTCGGCGGTTCGCCGCTGGCCGTGTTCCCGTACGCCGAGAGCGGCGTCGGCGGCTGCCTGATCGCCGGTCCCGGCGCGCCGGCGCCGAGCACCACCGGCACGCTGGTGTACCTGAACGCGGCGCCTTCGCTGGATGCCGCGCTGGCACGGGCCGAGGCCGCCGGCGGGCGCGTCGCGACGCCGAAGGTCAAGCTGCCCGGCGAGATGGGCGTGTTCGCCCACATCGTCGACAGCGAAGGCAATCGCGTCGGCCTGCACGCACAGGCGTAGCATCGGTCCGGCCGCCCCGAGGAGAGCCACCATGCGCTTCGGCTACACCATCGTCTACGTCGCCGATCCGGCGCGCTCGCTCGATTTCTTCGAGCGGGCGTTCGGGCTGGCGCGGCGCTTCCTGCACGAGTCCGGCGACTACGGCGAGCTCGAGACCGGGAGCACGGCACTGGCCTTCGCGCGCCATGCCGTGGCGCGCGACAACCTCGGCGTCGACTACCTCGCCGCCGACACGTCGATGCGCCCGCTCGGCATGGAGATCGGCCTGCTGACCGACGACGTCGCCGCGGCCTGCGAGCGCGCCGTCGGCGCCGGCGCGACGTTGCTGAAGGCCCCCTCCGTCAAGCCCTGGGGCCAGACCGTGGCCTACCTGCGCTGCCCCGACGGCACGCTGGTCGAGGTCTGCACGCCGATCGGCTGACCCGCCGCGATGCGCCGTGCCGAACGCCTGTTCCAGATCGTCCAGCTGATCCGCGGGCGGCGCCTGTCGACGGCGCGTTTCCTCGCCGAGCGGCTGGAGGTGTCCGAACGCACCGTCTACCGGGACGTCGCGGACCTGATGGCGCAAGGCGTGCCGATCGAGGGCGAGGCCGGCGTCGGCTACCGCATGCACTCCGGCTTCGACCTGCCACCGCTGATGTTCACCAAGGACGAAGCCCGCGCCCTGGCCGCCGCCGTGCGCATCGCGCAGCCGCGCCTGGACAGCGACCTGGCCGCACAGGCCGACACCGCACTGTCGAAGATCCTCGCCGTGCTGCCGGCCGAGGCGCGGGTGGCGGCCGAGAGCCTGGCGGTCTACGCGCCGCCGATCGGCCCGGACATGGCCACGCGCGAGCGCCTGTCCGCGCTGCGCCAGGCCACCGAGGCGCGCCGCCTCGTGCAGCTGAGCTACCGCGACCTGAAGGACCGCGTCAGCGAGCGCCGCGTGCGGCCGCTGGGCTGCTTCTACTGGAGCGAGGTCTGGACGCTGGCTGCGTGGTGCGAACTGCGCGAGGACTTCCGCAACTTCCGGGTCGACCGCATCGAACGGCTCGAGGTGCTCGAGGCGCGCTTCCGCGACGAGCCCGGGCGCACGCTGGCCGACCTGCTGCGCCTGGTCGAAGGCGAGATGGGCGAGCGCGACAGCAGCACCGACGCCTGAACCCGCGGTGCCGCTTCCCGGCGGCGGTTAGCATGACGTTCATGCTGACCCTGCACTACTCCCCGAGCGACGCGAGCATGACCCCGCACATGGTGCTGGAGGAACTGGGCGTCCCGTTCGAACTGGCGCTGGTGGACCGTTCCCGCAACGCGCAGCGCTCCCCCGAGTACCTGAAGCTGAACCCGAACGGCAAGATCCCGGTGCTGGTGGACGACGGCCTGGTGCTGTACGAGACCGCCGCGATCGTGCTGCACCTGGCCGACCGGCACCCCCAGGCACGCCTGGTGCCGCCGCTGGGCACGCCGCAGCGCGGCGAGCTGTACAAGTGGCTGTTCTGGCTCGCCAACACGCTGCACGCGGAGATGGTGCTGTACTTCTATGCGGAGCGCTGGGCCGACACGCCCGAGGGCGCCGCGCAGGTCAAGGCCCACGCCGAGGCCCGCATCGCCGGCATGGTCGACCAGCTCGCGGCCCAGGTCGCGGCCAGCGGCGGCCCCTGGTTCCTGGGTGCGGACTACAGCGTGCTCGACCCCTACGTGCTGATGCTGGCGCGCTGGACGCGCCGCATGCAGCGCCCGGCGCGCATGCTGCCGGGCCTGCTGCCCTATCTGCAGCGCGTGCACGCGCGGCCGGCCGTGCAGCGTGCCTATGCGCGCGAGGAACTGGTCGAGCCGTTCTGACCGCCGTCGGCGGCGGCGCGCCGCCAGTCGCGCGGCGTGCGGCCGAGCTTCTGCGTGAACAGCCGCGACAGCGACGAGGCGTTCGCGTAGCCGAGCGTCTCGGCGATCGTCTTCAGCGGCTCGCCGCGCCGCAGCGCGGCCCCGGCCAGCGCGAGGCGCCACTGCGCCAGGTAGTCGGCCGGCGTCTGGTCGAGCTCGGCGCGGAAGGCCGCGGCGAACGCGCTGCGCGACATGCCGGCGCACGCGGCCATCGATTCCAGCGTCCACGCCTCGCCCGGCCGCTCGTGCAGCGCCACCAGCGCGCGCGCCAGACGCGGATGGGCCAGGCCGGCCAGCAGTCCGAGGCCGAGCCCGCCCTCGGCCGGATGGTCGAGCAGCCAGCGCAGCATCTGCAACAGCAGCACCTCGAACAGCCGGTCGACCAGCAGGCGCTGCCCGCAGCGCAGCCGCGTGCTCTCGGCAAACAGCAGCGCCAGCGAGTGGTCCAGCCCGCCGACCCGGCTGATCGGCAGCAGCACCACGGGCGGCAGCGCGCGTGCGATCGGGTGCTCGGTGCCGCCCTCGAAATCGAGCGTCGCGCAGGCGAACTCGGCACCGTCCTTCGGCGCGTTGTGGAAGTCGTGCGCCAGCGGCCGCGGGTAGAACAGCAGGCTCGGCTCGCGCACCTCGAGCCGGCGCGGCACGCCGTCGCGGCCGCGGTGCGTGACGACCATCTCGCCCTCGCGCATCACGTGCAGGAAGCCGCGCCCGGGTTCGGCGGCGAAGCGCGTGACGCCGCACAGCGGGCCGGCGTGGAACAGGTGCGCACGGACGCGGAAGCGCTCGAACAGCGCGGACAGCCGGTCGATCCCCGTGGCGGCCGGACCTGCCTGCAGATTGGACGATTCGGTTGATTTCATGGACGGTACGGCACGAATGGTACAGAAGTGCCACCTACCCTGACGGGGTGCCGGTTGTTCGGCATGTCCACAGGAGATCCCTCATGTCCCGCATCCTTCCCCTCGCTCCCGCCGACGCACCCGCCGGCTCCCGCCCGCTGCTCGACCAGGTGCAGGCCGCCTTCGGCGCGACGCCGGCGATGTTCCGCACCGTGGCCCACTCGCCGGCGACGCTGCAGGCGCTGTGGTCCTTCTTCGGCGCGCTCGGTGGCGGCTCGCTGCCGGCCAAGCTGGGCGAGCAGATCGCCGTCGCCGTGGCGGACCGCAACGGCTGCTCGTACTGCCTGGCCGCACACACCGCACTCGGCCGCAAGGCCGGCGCCAGCGCGGCCGAGATGAGCGCGGCGCAGCAGGGCGAATCGGCCGACCCGGCGACCGCCGCGGCGCTGCGCTTCGCACTGCACATCGTCGAGGCTCGCGGCCAGGTCGGCGACGAGGACGTGCAGGCGCTGCGCCGGGCCGGCTTCGCCGACGGCGAGATCGTCGAGATCGTCGCCCACGTCGCGCTGAACCTGTTCACCAACTACGTCAACATCGCGTTCGACGTGCCGGTGGATTTCCCGGCGGTGCGCCTGACCCGCGCAGTAGCATCGGCGGCATGAGTGCCGCACGCCGCCCGAGTGCCGCGCTGCGCGAGTTCCTCGCCGCGCAGGGCATCGAGGCGGCGTCCACGCGGGCCGGAGAGCGGCCGCACAGCTGGCACGTGACCGGCCAGCGCTGGTGGCCGCTCGAACTGCCGGGCCGGGCCGCTCCGCTGCACGTCTGCCTGCCGGTGCAGGGAGACGTGCGGCAGACGCCGGACGGCGGCCTGCAGGCCGACTTCGCGCCGCCCGACGCGGACATGCTCGCCGAGGCGGCCGCCTTCGCGAACAGCCTGGTCGCGCATGGCCAGGTCGGCGCGCGTGGCAGCCCGCGCGGCGGCGCGAGCCACGAGATCGTCGTCGACCCGGACGGCCGCGAGCGCCTCGTGCGGCGTCGCTTCAGCGCGCGCTGAGCGCGCCGGGGTCGTCGTCCGGCGCCGGCCCGAATAGGTGGCAGGCACACAGGAAACGTGTGCGCTGCAGCACCTTCAGGCCGTCCACCTCGCGCACGACGTGCGTCGTGTGGTCGCGTGCAGGCGTGTTGCCGCGCGCCGTCGCGCCGCGCGGCACGGCGGCCGCGCCCGGCAGCGCGATGCGCCGGTGCGCGAGCAGCGAGGCGACGAAGTCCTGGACTTCCTGGGCGGTGCCGTCCGCGCCGGGCGCCGACGCCCCCGCGCGCGATCCGGCCGGCGCCGCGTCGCCCGCGGGCTCCGGCGCCAGCGCCACCACGCCCTGCAGTTCCGGGTGCAGCGCGCCGAGCGCCACCGCCCGGGTCAGGCGCGCCCGCGGCGCCGCGGCACCAACGCGGGACGCTGCCACCGCCCGCGGCGGGTTCGGGTCGAGCACGATCGCGTGGCGCGCGAACGCGGCGCGCAGCGCCTCGCGCGTGGCGCTGCGGCGCCGCGCGGTCGGCGAGGCCATCATGCTGCGCCCCACCGAGAGGAAGAAGCGCGGCGTGGTCTCCGCGCTGCGCGCACCTTCGATCAGCAGCCGCCCCGCCAGGCGCGCCGCGCTGCGCAGCGCCGCCTCGCCGGGTTTCGCGGCGCCGGCGTAGAGGTTGGCGATCAGGTCCCAGAAGCAGCCGGTGAACACCATGCCGAAGCTGTGCACCTCGTTGACCAGCACACCCGGCCCGCTGTCCATCGGCAGCGAGCCGGGGGTCTGGAAGCGGTGCGTGTTGAAGGCGCGGCGCGGCACCCCGGCGTTGTGGCCGGGAACGAGCCGGTTGATGCCGTGCGCCAGGTCCTCGCCGAAGCTTTCGACGAAGTTGCGCCCGCGCAGCGACGGCACCTGGGCCAGCAGGCGCTCGCGCGTCTGGCGGTCCTCCAGCACGGTCAGGATCGCGAGGCAGTCGCCGAAGGCCTCGTGGAAGGCGCCGACCTCCATGAAGTTGACCTCGAAGTAGTCGGGCCGCACCGAATCGAGCAGCCCGTGGCCGACCTCGTGCGCGACGACCTCGGTGCTCGCCGCGGTGAAGTAGTCGGTGCCGCCGACCCGCTGGTGGAAGAACGAGAAGCTGGTGCGGTCGTAGAACGCGTTCAGGTCCTCGCCGTCGTCGGTGCGCAGCGGCAGGCGCCGGCGACGCCCCTGCCACTGGGTGTGCGTGCCGGCGCAGGCCTCCCACGCCCGCAGCGCGGCGATCGCGGCCTCGCGCGACTGCCAGAACAGGAACTGCGGCGTGAAGGGGTCGGCCGCGCCTTCCGGTTCGGGCCGCGGGTAGCTGAAGCCGGACCGGTCGGCGGGCCGTTCGGCGCGCTTGCGCTGCCGGCGCAGGGCCGGGGCGGCGCTCCCGGCGCGCGGGTCGTTCGGGATGTAGTGGATCACCACGGCGGCCTCCTTCCTGCTCGCGGCATCGCGCCGCGTGTGCAGGTTAGGCCGCCGCGGCCGGGCGCGGCATCCCTAGGCGGGAGGCGGGCGCCCGGCCGGTCAGCGGTTCTTGCGGTTCTCGTGGCCGATCACGCCGCCGACCACCGCGCCGCCGACGGTGCCGGCCGTGCTGCCGCCGGTCAGCACCGAGCCGGCCACGCCGCCGACGGCGGCGCCGACCGCGGTGTCGCGGGTCTGCGGCGACATGCTGCCGCAGGCGCCCAGCGCGAGGGTGGACAGGGCGAGCGTCGTGGCGGCGGCGAGGCGGGTCATCGGGTTCATCGTGGGCTCCTGGCATGGTGAGGTGATGCCCACAGCATCGGCGCCGCGCCGCGCCGACACCATCGTCCGACGCCGCGCCGGACTGTCGGACGGGTCCGACAGCGTGCCCGCGCGCCGGGTGTCAGAGCGTGCCCGTCACGCGCAGCCGCTCCAGGCGCAGCGCGACGATCTGCTGCAGGTCGGCCAGGCGGCGCCGCAGCGGCAGCGCCTCGGCCTCGTCGCTGCAGGCCGCGATCGCGCTGCGCAGTTGCGCGCACTCGTGCAGCTGCAGCACCTCCTGCGGCACGTAGCCCGCCTCCTTGAGGATGCGGAACGGCAGGCGCAGCTCGACCGGCGTCTCGTCCCAGCCGTCGTCCAGCGCGAGCGGCTTGCCCCAGCTCGGCGCGGCACGCAACTCGCCGCTGGCCAGGCTGTCCCGCAAGCTCTGCGCGATCTGTTCGTCCAAGGTCGGCATGCCCAGCTCCTCAGGCCCGCAGCCGGACCCGCCAGTGGTCGATCATCGGCGTGCGCCCGCGCGCCAGCATCCTCTCGTTGAGGAGGGCCCGGCCGAGGCGGCGCTCGCCGCGCGGCGCGGCGCAGGCGGCCAGCAGCGTCAGCTCGATCAGGTCGCGCTGGGCATGGCTGCCGCCGAAGTGATGCGCCGTCTCGCGCAGCGGCAGCAGCAGCCGGATCGCCTCGGCCATGTCGCCGGCATCGAAGGCGAGCAGGCCGCGCATCAGCGGCACGCCGACCTCGCGCGCCATGCCCGCGTTGGCGTCGCCGCCGCGTTCGGCGACGCGCAGCGCGGCGCCGAGCAGCGTCTCGGCGCGGGCACGGTCGTGCAGGCCGAGCAGCACCAGCAGCGCGTGCGCGTCGTTGAAGGCCGAATGGCCGGCATCGCGCGGGCCGAGATCCCAGCCGAGCGCCAGGTCGGCCCAGCGCCCGCCCGGATCGGCGCCCAGCAGCTGCAGCCGCCACAGCAGTGCCGCGCCGTCCAGCCGCTGCAGCGTCAGCACCGCGTGCGCGCCGCCCTGGTGCTCGTCGTACAGCGCGAGCGCGCCCGGCAGGTCCATCGCCTCCAGGTGGAACAGCCCCAGGTGCCACCAGTGGTGGCCGGCGAAGCCGTTGCCCTCGGCCCACACGGCGCGGGTGTCGTTCAGCCAGCGTCGCCCGTCCTCGTGCCGGCCCTGCATCTCCATCACGTGCGCGACCGCATGCGTGGCCCAGGGGACCTTGGCGGCGCGGGCGCAGGCCTGGCGGCCCACGTCCTCGGCCTGCGCGTACTGGTTGCACTCTTCAAGGCCGAACGCCAGCATGCCCAGCAGGTAGGGGTGCAGCGGATCGTCGCGCAGCCACTCGGGCAGCACGCGCGCGACGCGGCCGCGCAGGTTGCGCGCGTCGCCGCGGTAGAAGTCGAACAGGTGCGCCCACTGCAGCGCCGCGATGTCGCGCGGGTGCTCGAGCAGGATCTGCTCCCACAGCGCGCAGGCGCCGTGCCAGTCGCCGGCGGCGCAGCGGCTGGCGGCGGCGAGGTGGGCCCGCTCGCGCGGCGGCGCGTGGGCGGCGCGCAGGTCGGCCTGCTCGAGCGCGGCGCGCGCGTCGGGCAGCAGCGCCGGCTCGGTCAGCGACAGCAGGAAGCCGGCACGCAGCACGTGCGGCAGCATCCACTGCGGGTCCTCGGCGCTGGCGGCCTCCAGGTCGGCCAGCGGCACGTCGAAGAACGAGCACATGCGCCACTGCGCAATCTCGGCGTGCGCGAGCGCGGCCTGCGAGCTCGTGCCGACCGGGTTGCCGCGCGCGTCGTTCATGACATCCCTTCGGCCGCCGCGTCGTCCGTCACCGGCCGTCTCCCCCCGGCTGCGGCCAGGGCCGCGGCGGCGGGCGCAGGCGCTCCCAGGCCCGGCCGAGCTGCAGCACGCCCAGGTCGTCGTGGCGATGGCCGACGATCTGCAGCCCGATCGGCAGGCCGTCGCCGTCGTATCCCGCGTTGATGCTCAGCGCGGGCTGCTCGCTCATGTTGAACGGCAGCGTGAACGCGATGTGCTCGAACGGCCGGGCCGGGTCATTGGTCGGGCAGGGCAGCTCGGCGGCGAACGCGGTGATCGGCGCGGTGGGCGACAGCACGGCATCGAACGGTGCGCAGGCGGCGACCGCCGCCTCGCGCATCGCGCCCATCTGGCTGAAGCCGCGGAACACCCGTTCGCCGGACAGGCCGGCGCCGCCGCGCGCCCAGTCGTGGATGAACGGCAGCACCCGGGCGCGGCGCTCAGGCGGCAGGGCCTGGATGTCGAGCCAGGAACGGCAGCGCCAGAAGTCGTCCATGCCGTCGATCATCGCGCGGGTCATGAAGGGCTTCAACGGCTCGACCCGCGCGCCGGCATGCTCGAACGCCTGCGCCGCGGCCTCGACCGCCGCACGCACCGCCGGCTGCACCGGCAGGCCCCAGCCGGCATCGAGCTGCAGGCCGAGGCGCAGGCCCGTGAGGGGGCGCTCGAGTGCCATCCAGTCGATCGCCTGGTAGGGCAGGCTCGTCGTGTCGCGGGTGTCCGGGCGGGTCAGCACCGTCATCAGCAGCGCGGCGTCGGCAACGTAGCGGGTCATCGGCCCGGCGACACGGCCGGCATAGGGCGGCTGGATCGGGATGCGCCCCAGGCTGGGCTTGAGCGCGACGATGCCGCACCACGCGGCCGGCAGGCGCACCGAACCGCCGATGTCGGTGCCGACGTGCAGCGGGCCGTAACCCGCCGCGGCCGCCGCCGCCGCGCCGGCGCTGCTGCCGCCCGGGTTCCGGGCCGGGTTCCACGGGTTGCGCGTCAACGGGTGGAAGCTCGACAGGCCGGAGGAGAGCATGCCGTAGTCGGGCATCGTGGTCTTCGCGAACAGCACCGCGCCGGCCTCGCGCAGCCGCGCGGCGGGCGGCGCGTCGGCCGCGGCCGGCACCAGCGCGGTGGCGGCCGTGCCCAGCGGCACCGGCACGCCAGCGCTGGCGATGTTCTCCTTCAGCGTGACCGGCACGCCGTCCAGCGGCGAGAGCGGCGCGCCGCGCCGCCAGCGTGCCTGCGCGGCCTCGGCCTGGCCCATCGCGCCCTCCGGGTCGAAGGAGTAGAGCGCCTTCAGCTGCGGCTCCCAGCGGCCGACGTGGCGCAGCACGTCGCGCAGCACCTCGACGGGGCCGAGCCGGCCGGTGCGGTAGGCCTCGCTCAGCTCGAGCGCGCTCAGGTCGTGCAGCGTGTCCATGCGCGGGCCACTGTAGCAGCGCGGGCCACGCCCGGCGCCGCGCTGACGAACAATGCAGGCATGGCAGCCACCCCGCCCGGACCGATCGTGCGCTGGCTGCTGCCCGCCGGCGTCGATCCCGCGGCCGCGCCGCTGCTCGTGGCGCGTGCGCTGCGCGCGGTCGGCGACGGCTACATGGCGGTGCTGCTGCCCGCCTACCTGCTGGCGATCGGCCTGGACACGCTGCAGGTCGGCATCGTCAGCACCGCGACGATGCTCGGCTCCGCGCTGGCCACGCTGGCCGTCGGCGCCTGGGGGCACCGGTTCGCCGGCCAGCGCCTGCTGCGCGGGGCTGCGCTGCTGATGGCCGCCACCGGGCTGGGCTTCGCGCTCTCGACCGCCTACGCGCCGCTGCTGCTGGTCGCCTTCGTCGGCACGCTCAACCCGAGCGCCGGGGATGTGAGCGTGTTCCTGCCGCTGGAGCACGCCCGCCTGGCCGGTGCCGCGCGCGGCAGCGCACGCACCGCGCTGTTCGCGCGCTACAGCGTGCTCGGTGCGTTGTGTGCCGCGGTCGGCGCGCTCGCGGCCGGCCTCCCGGACGGGCTTGCCGGTGCCGGCCTGTTCGACCGCGTCAACGCACTGCGCGGCATGTTCGTGCTCTACGGCCTCATCGGCCTGGTCGTGTTCACCCTCTACCGGCGTGCCCCGGTCGCGGCGGCGGCGCCGGAGGCCCCCGCCGCGCCGCTCGGGCCCTCGCGCGCCATCGTCGTGCGCCTGGCCGCGCTGTTCAGCGTCGATGCCTTCGCCGGCGGCCTGGTGGTCAACGCGCTGCTCTCGCTGTGGCTGCTGCAGCGCTTCGGGCTGTCGCTGGCGCAGGCCGGGGTCTACTTCTTCTGGGCCGGGCTGCTCAGCGCCGCCTCGCAGTTCGCCGCGCCGAAGGTGGCCGAGCGCATCGGGCTGCTCAACACGATGGTGTTCACGCACATCCCGGCCAACGTCTGCCTGATCCTTGCCGCGCTGGCGCCCAGCCTGCCGCTGGCGCTCGGGCTGCTGTTCGTCCGCAGCGCGCTGTCGCAGATGGATGTGCCGACCCGCACCGCCTTCGTGATGGCCGTGGTCACGCCGGCCGAGCGCAGCGCGGCGGCGAGCTTCACGGCCGTGCCGCGCAGCCTGGCGGCCGCGCTCAGCCCGACGCTCAGCGGCGCGCTGTTCGCCGCCGGCTGGATCGCCGCGCCGCTGGTTGCTTGCGGCGCGCTGAAGATCGGCTACGACCTGGTGCTGTGGCGGGCGATGCGCCGCTACCGCGTCGACGAGAACTAGCGGAACCAGGGCCCTGCCGGC
>JAHBZL010000044.1 GCA_019635485.1 Piscinibacter sp.
GCGGCACGACCGGCCGATGCCCGCGGGGAGGGCCGCGGCGAGGGTCGCTCCGAGGGGCGCCCGGAGTCGCGCCGCGACAACAAGCCGCAGCCGCGGCTCACGCAGCCCAAGCAACGCTGAGCGACCTGCGGCACCATCGCGGCATGCCGCACAGCGCCGCTCGCACTGCCCTGCTGGCCGGTGCGACCGGCCTGGTGGGCCGCGCGCTGCTGCCGATGCTGCTGGCCCGCGCCGACTACACCCACGTGCACGTGCTGCTGCGGCGCGCCGCCAGCGGCATCGAATCACACCCCAAACTGCACCTGCACCTGGTCGACTTCGGCCACCTGGTGCGCCTGCCGCCAGTGGACGACGTCTACATCGCGCTGGGCACGACGATCAAGGCGGCCGGCTCGCAGCAGGCCTTCCGCCAGGTCGACGCCGACTACGTGTTCGAGACCGCCCGCGCCGCACGCGAGGCCGGCGCCACGCGGCTGGCGGTGGTGTCGGCGCTCGGCGCGGACGAGCGTTCGCGCATCTTCTACAACCGCGTGAAGGGCGAGATGCAGCGTGCCGTCAGCGGCCTCGGGTACCGCAGCGTGGTGTTCGCGCAGCCCTCGCTGCTGCTGGGCGACCGGCGTGCCCTCGGTCAGCGCGAGCGGCCGGGCGAAGTGTGGGCCGCCCGCCTGTTCGGGCCGCTCGGCGCCCTGGTGCCGCGCTCGGTCCGTCCTATCGCGGCGGCCGACGTGGCGGCCGCCCTGCTGGCCGCCACGCTGGCGGGCCAGCCCGGCGTGCGAGTGCTCGGCTCCGGCCGGATGCAGGGAGCCGCGCGGCCTTGAGTCCCTCGCTCTGGCAGTACCGCGCGTACGTGCGGCTCTGGTTCGCGCGCCTGGCGGGGACCGCTGCCAACCAGATGCTGATGGTCGCCATCGGCTGGCAGATCTACGACCTGACCGGCAGCGCCTGGGACCTCGGTCTCGTCGGCCTGCTTCAGTTCGCGCCCGCGCTGCTGCTGGTGCTGGTGGCCGGGCATGCGGTGGACCGCTACCACCGCGCCCGCATCCTGATGCTGTGCATGCTGGCGCAGGTGGCGATCGCGGCCGTGCTGGCGGCCGCCTCGGGCGGCGGCTGGGCCAGCCGCGAGCTGCTGCTCGGGCTGTCGGTCGCGATCGGCACCGTGAAGGCGTTCCAGCTGCCCACCCAGCAGGCGATCACGCCGCTGCTCGTGCCGATCGAGGTGCTGCCGCGCGCGCTCGCCTTCAGTTCGGCGGGCATGCAGGGCGCGGTCATCGCCGGGCCGGCGCTGGGCGGATTCGTGTACGTGGCCGGCGCGGCGGCCGTCTACGCCAGCTGCACCGGGCTGTTCCTGCTCGCCGCGCTGCTCGTGCTCGGCGTGCGCTACCACCACGCGCCACGCGGCCCGCAGGCGATGTCGCTGCAGTCGCTGCTGGCCGGCGTGCACTTCGTGCGCCAGCGGCCGGTGGTGCTGGGCGCCATCTCGCTGGACCTGTTCGCGGTGCTGCTCGGAGGCGCCACGGCGCTGCTGCCGATGTTCGCGAAGGACATCCTGCACGTCGGCCCCTGGGGCCTGGGCCTGCTGCGCGGCGCGCCGGCGGCCGGCGCGCTGGCGATGTCGCTCGCGCTGTCGCGCTGGCCGGTGCAGCGTGGCGCCGGGCGCGTGCTGCTCGGGGCCGTCGCGGTGTACGGCGCGGCCACGCTGGGCTTCGCGCTGTCGACGGTGCTCGCGCTGTCGATCGTGCTGCTGGCGGTCAGCGGCGCGGCGGACATGGTCAGCGTCGTGATCCGCCAGTCGCTGGTGCAGCTCGAGACGCCGGACGAGATGCGCGGGCGCGTGAGTGCGGTCAACTCGGTGTTCATCGGCGCCTCGAACCAGCTCGGCGAGTTCGAGTCCGGCGCGACGGCCGCACTGCTCGGGCCGGTCGGCTCGGTACTGCTCGGCGGGCTCGGTTCGATGGCCATCGCCGCGTTGTGGGTCCGGCTGTTTCCGGCGCTCGCCGCGCGCGACCGGCTGGTCGGCTCACCGTGATCCCGGTGATCGTGCACGCCGACGCGGCGCTGGTGGTCGCCGACAAGCCCGCCGGGCTGCCGACCGTGCCGGGCCGACCTGCCGAACTGCACGACTGCCTCTGGGAGCGCGTGCGCGCCGAGTACGCGGACGCGCTCGTCGTGCATCGGCTCGACATGGCCACCTCCGGACTCGTGCTGTTCGCGCGCGGCATCGACGCCCAGCGCCGGCTCGGCGATGCCTTCGCGCAGCGGCGGGTCCACAAGCGCTACATCGCGGTGGCCGACGGGCTGCTCGCCGCCGACGCGGGCGAGATCGACCTGCCTCTCGCGGCGGACTGGCCGAACCGGCCGCGCCAGGTGGTGGACCCCGTGCGCGGCAAGCCGTCGCAGACCCGCTGGCAGGTGCTCGCGCGCGACACGGCGCAGCGCCGCACCCGCGTGCAGCTCGAGCCGCTCACCGGCCGCTCGCACCAGCTGCGCGTGCACCTCGCCGCGCTGGGCCATCCGCTGCTCGGCGATGCCCTGTACGCGCCCCCGGACGTGGCCGCCGCCGCGCCGCGGCTGCTGCTGCACGCCAGCGAGATCGGCTTCGCCCATCCGGCCGACGGAACACCGATGCACTTCCGGCGCCCCGCGCCGTTCTAAGGCTCCGGCGGTGTCGGTCCGGCAGCGTGATCGACCATTCCGCCGAGCTTGACCTGTCGCAAACGGCCGGCAACGGGCACCCCATAGCCTGCCGGCATGCAAACCCCCACCCTCGAATGGTCCGAGGCGCTGCAGCTGGAGCTGCCGCAGATGGACGTGACCCACCGCGAGTTCGTCGAGTTGCTCGCCGCCGTGCAGGCGGCCGATGATGCAGACCTGCTCTCCCACTGGCAGACGCTGATCGAACACACCGTCGAGCACTTCGGCCAGGAGGACCGCTGGATGCTCGAGACCGGCTACGCGAGCGGCAATTGCCATGCCGTGCAGCACCAGGTGGTGCTGCAGGTGATGCGCGAAGGCGCCACCCGCGCGGCGGCCGGCGAGGCGGCGCTGCTGCGCCTGATCGCCGGCGAACTGGCGCTGTGGTTCCCGCAGCATGCGCAGAGCATGGACGCGGGCCTGGCGCTGCACCTGCGCAGCGTCGGTCACGACCCTGCCAGCGGGCGCCTCTCGAATCCTGCGGCGTTGCCCGCGCAGCAGATCACCGGCTGCGGCTCGGCCAGTTGCGCCTGACCCCCGGCCGCGGCGTTGCCGCTCAGAGCGGCCGGTAGTCGAATCCGCTGAAGTCCGCGGGGGCCGCCGCGCCCGACATGTCGCAGGCGACCATGCCGACGAAGGCGCCGGTGAACGAGCCGTGCACGCCCCGGCCGGCCTCGTCCGAGATCAGACTGGCATCGAGCACCGGGCCGATGTCCTGCCAGTCACCCGAGGCCACGGCGTACCGGAACTGCAGGCGCTCGAGGTCCACCGTCATGCCCAGCCGGACCGGCCCCGTCGGCGGCAGCGGCACGGGGCCGTCGAGCACGAACTCGAGCCGCGCGTCCGGCCACTGCGCCGGGCAGCTGAACACGGTGAGCACCCGCCCCATCGTCTCGTGCCAGGTCAACGCGATCAGGTGGTACTTGTGCTGGTTGTAGTAGTGCGTCAGGCCGGCCAGCTGCTGCGGGCTGCACGGATCGAACTCGAGCTCGGTTTCCGCGGCGAAGCGCAGGTCCTCCTGGCGTCGCGCGACCAGGCTCTGCTCGAACCAGCTGCCGATCGATTCCCGGCCGTGCAGCCTGAGTGCGCGATCGGTGAGGCTGAAGAGCCGCTGCGGATACGGCGTGCGCAGCCACTGGAACTCCGGGGGCAGGCCGTTCAGCCCGGCGAAACGGTGGCATTGCGCCCCACGCGGCACGGACGGCACGGCCTCGTCCGGTGCCGGCACCTCCACCGCGGGCACCATGCCGCCGTGGTCGAGGTAGAGCCAGTCGTCCTCGCCCCAGCGGCACTTCTGGATCGCCGTCTCGCGGCCGAGCGGCGAGCGGCGCAGATCGTGACGAAGCGGCCGCGAACACAGGTGCGTGTGGTAGACGGCTCCGTCCGGCGTCTCGACGATCTGTCCATGCCCGGCCCGCTGCAGCGGCGCCAGCGGAGCGTCCTTCGAGCTCATCAGGTACAGCTGCGGATGCGGTTCGTAGGGCCCGTCGATCCGGCGGGCACGCGCCATCGCCACCGCGTGGTCGTAGCCGGTGCCGCCCTCGGCCACGGTCAGGTAGTACCAGCCGCGGCGCTTGTTCAGGTGCGGGCCCTCGACGAGACCGAGCGGCGTGCCGCGGAAGATGTTCTTCGCCGGGCCGACCAGGCACCGATCCGCGGCATCCCACTCCTGCATCAGGATGCCAGCGAAACCGGGACTCTTGGGCTGGCCGCCGACCGAATCGCTGCGGTGGTTCCACAGCATGTTCAGGAACCACTTGCGACCGTCGTCGTCGTGGAACAGCGACGGGTCGAACCCGGAGGAGTTCACGTACACGGGGTCGCTCCACGGCCCCTCGATCGACGGTGCGGTGACGATGTAGTTGTGCGTGTCCTTGAAGTTGCCGTTGTAGCGCTTGACGTCGGTGTAGACGAGCCAGAACAGGCCGTCCGCATGCGACAGGCACGGCGCCCAGATGCCGCACGAATCCGGGTTGCCGCGCATGTCCAGCTGCGCGGCACGGTCCAGCGGGCGCTTGACCAGCGTCCAGTTCACCAGGTCGCGCGAGTGGTGGATCTGCACGCCGGGAAACCACTCGAAGGTGGACGTGGCGATGTAGTAGTCGGCGCCGACACGGCAGATCGACGGGTCCGGATTGAAGCCCGGCAGGATGGGGTTCCGGATCACGGTCAGCCTTTCACCGAGCCGCTGGTGAGGCCCGCGACGATGTGCCGCTGCGCGGCCACGAACATGACGACCACCGGCAGGATGGTCAGCGTGATGAAGGCCAGCACGAGGTGCCAGTCGGTCGAGAACTCGCCCTGGTAGGCCATGATGCCCAGGGGCCAGGGGTACAGCGTCTCGCGGTTGAGCACCACCAGCGGCAGCAGGTAGCCGTTCCAGCTGTGCACGAAGGTGATCACCGCCACCGTGGCCAGGATCGGCCGCGCCAGCGGCAGCACGATGTACCGGAAGAAGCCGAAGTAGCCGCAGCCGTCGATCAGCGCCGCGTCGAAGAGGTCCTCCGGCAACTGACGGAAGTAGTTGCGGAACAGCAGGATGCTCGCCGCCAGCCCGAACGCCACCTGCGGCAGCACCACGCCCCAGTAGGTGTCCAGCAGGCCGAGATCGCGGATCTTGATGAACAGGGGCAGGATCGCCGTGGCGGCCGGGAACATCAGGCCGAGCAGCAGGTAGTTGAACAGGAACCCCGACCCGAAGAAGCGCACGTGCACGAAGACGAAGGCCGCCATCGCCGACAGCGAGAGCGTCAGCAGCACCGTGAGCACGGCGATCACCAGCGAATTGCCCATCTGGCGCCAGTAGCGCGCGCCGGCGAGGATGTCCCAGTAGTTGCGCCACTCCCACTGGGCGGGCAGGCCGAATGGATCGACGCGCAGGTTGCCCAGCGACTTGAATCCGCCCAGCGCGGTGGACACGAGGGGGATCAGCACCAGTGCCGCCACCAGGATCAGCACGGCCTGGCGAACGACCGGGTGGATGGCCAGCGTCACCGCGGCCGGCGGCGGCTCGTGCTCAGTCATGGCGCATCAGCAGCCGCTTGTAGCCGAAGGCGAAGCCGGCACAGATCACGAACAGCACCACGCCCACCGCGCTGCCGAACCCGATCTGCAGGCGCGTGACGCCGAAGTTGTACAGGTAGGTCACCATCGTCTGCGTGCTGTTCGACGGCCCGCCGCGGGTCAGCGGCATGATCAGGTCGAACAGCTGGAACGAACCGAGGATCGCGAAGAACACCGACAGGCGGATGGTGGGCCCGAGCAACGGCAGCGTGACGCGCGAGAAGGCCTGCCAGTTGCTCGCCCCGTCGATGCGGGCGGCCTCGTACAGCGTGCGGTCGATCTGCTGCAGCCCGGCGATGTACAGCACCATGTGAAAGCCGAAGTACTTCCAGACCACGACGACGAGGATCGCGCCCATCGCCAGGTCGGGCTCCGCCAGCACGTGCGGCGCCGTCGCGCCGAAGGCGCTCCACACCCTGGCGATCAGCCCGTAGTCGCCGTCGTAGACGAAGCGCCAGATCAGCCCGGCCGCGATCTCCGCCAGCACGTAGGGCAGGAAGAAGACGAGCCGGTAGACATGCGAGCCGCGCGTGCGGTCCACCAGCAGCAGCGCGAGTGCCAGCGCCAGCGGCAACTGCACGAACAGCGAGACCGCGATGATCAGCAGGTTGTTGCCCAGCGCCGTGCGGAAGTCGGCGTCGCTCATCAGCAGCGCGAAGTGGCGCCAGCCGACGAAGTCGGTCGGACTGCCGTAGCCGTTCCAGCGGAACACGCTGTACCAGCCAGCCTCCGCCATCGGCAGCGCCACCAGCAGCGTGAACAGCAGCAGCGCCGGCGGCAGGAACAGCACGACGATCGCGAGCCGCCCGCCGATGGGCGGGGCCGGCTCGTTCAGCGCCTGCCACCAGCGCCTGCGCGCGGGCGCCGGCGTGCTCAGGACCTGCGGGCGCGCCGGCATTCGGTCGGCGGCCGGCCGTTCAGTTGGCCTGCTTCCACGCCTGCTGGACCTTGGCCGCAGCATCCGCCGGCGTGATGCGCCCGGCCGCGAGATCGGCCGAGATGTCGTTCACCACCGCCCCCACGGACGGCCCGAGCATCTGGTCGTAGAAGAGCTGGTGGTACTGCGAGCGGCCGACGTTGCGCGCCACGTCCTGAAGCATCGGGCGCTTGAGCGCGCCATCGGCTCCCTTGGCCACCGGAATGAAGAAGCCACGCTCTCCGGCCACCTTCTGGTTCTGCAGGTCGAGGAAGAAGCGCAGGAACTCGGTCGCTTCTTTCGGCGCCCCCTTGGTCACCAGCCAGCCGTTCATGCCGCCCAACGTGTCTTCCGGCGCGCCCTTGCCGCCCGGCACCGAGGGGAAGGCGAACCAGCCGAGCTTGTCGTCGGGGATGCCGACCTTGTCGGCCGAGTTGGCGGCCATCGCATTGGAGATCCAGTTCCCCATCAGCATCATCGCGCCCTTGCCGTCGCCGAGCTGTCCGGCGGACTGTGGCCAGGTCGCCCCGAGGAAGCCCGGCTGGAAGGGCTTGAGGTCGACCAGTTCCTTGAACAGTTCCCCGGCACGGACGAAGGTCTCGCCGGCAAAACCCCGACCTTCGCCGGCACTGGCGGCCTCGAAGGCCTGCCTGCCGCCCAGGCGGATCGCCAGATGCGACCAGTAGAAATGCAGCGGCCACTTGTCAGCGCCGCCCGTGACGATCGGCGTGATGCCGGCCGCCTGCAGCTTCCTGACCGCGGCCAGCAGGTCGTTCCAGGTCTTGATCGAACCGGCATCCACGCCGGCCTTGGCGAACAGATCCTTGTTGTAGAAGAACAGCACCTGCGTGGTATTCATCGGCACGCCGTAGACGCGCCCGCCCACGCTGTAGGCGCCCCAGGCAGCGGGTCCGAGCCGGTCGCGCCAGCCGCCGCTGTCCACGGCCGCGGTGATGTCCTCGATCACGCCCGCCTTGACCTGCTCGCGCAGCACGCCGCCGCCCCAGCTGTAGACGATGTGCGGCTTGTCGGGCGACTGCAGCAGCGTGGTGAGCTTCTTCTTGAACGACTCGTTCTCGAGGAACTGCAGTTCCACCTTGGTGCCCGGATGTGCCGCTTCGAAACGCCTGGCCACGTCGGCGTAGTAGGCGGCGACCTCGGGGTTCTGCTCGATGTGCAGCCAGCGCACCGTGGCGGCCTGCACCGACAACGGCAACCACGCGCCCATCGCGAGCGCCGCCGCGAGACTCCTGATCAGCTTCATGCGATGACCCCACTTAATTTGACGGTCGAACCAAATGCTGTCACTGGCGCGCTTCCGGACCTATCCGGGAATTCACGCATCCGGGGCCGGCGGGCACGGGCTCGCGCGCTATCGTTCGGCTGTCGAATCAAGTCTGCTCATGGCCATCCCACCCGTTACCGGCGACCAGCGGTTCATGAAGCACATCAACCGCATGGCCCTGCTGCGCCTGTTGCGGCACGAGCCGGGCTTGTCGCGCGCCGACCTGTCCCATCGCAGCGGTCTGACCCGGTCGACGGTGGGCCTGCTGACCAGGGAGCTCATCGACGAGGGGTGGATCGTCGAGGCCTCGGCCAACATCACCGGGGCGCCGGGGCGCCGGCCGACGCCGCTCGGACTGGACGGGCGCCGCATCGTGCTGATCGGCGCCGAACTCGGCCCGGATGCGATCTGCGTGGTCAGCACCTCGATCCGCGGCGAGGTGCTCGAGACTCGCGTCGCCGCGCTGCACTCCACCGAAGCCGGCGCGGTCTGTCATCAACTGGCCGAAGTGGTGACCGAGCTGTCGACGCGGGCGACGCGGGGAGGCGCCACGCTGCTGGGAATCGGCGTCGGCCTGCCGGGGGTCGTCGACAAGCGTTCGGGCCTGCTCGAGCTGGCTCCGAACATCGGCTGGCGCCATGTCGAGGTGGGTCCGCGTCTCGGCGCGGAACTGGCGGCAGCCGGGCTGTCGGGCGTGCCGGTCTACTTCCACAACGAAGCCGACTTGGCGGCGGTCGGCGAGCTCGAGTTCGGGGTGCGACCGGTCGACGACCCGCTCGTGTACGTGAGCTGCGGGGTCGGCGTAGGCGCCGGCATCGTGCTCGGGGAGGCCCTGTTCACCGGCGCCACCGGTTCGGCCGGCGAGGTCGGCCACACCACGCTGGTGATCGATGGCCGCCCCTGCGCCTGCGGGCGGCTGGGCTGCGCCGAGGCCTACATCGGCCTGCGCTCCATCGCGGCCGCGGCGGACGCGCTGGGACACGAGGGGATCGACCGCACGTTGCTGCGCGACCGCATGGCGGCACGCCATGCGCCGACCCGCGCCGCCTTCGCGCACGCCGGCCGCTACCTGGGCGTGATGTTGCAGAACGTGTGGACGACCTTCAACCCGATGGCGGTGGTGCTCGGCGGGGAGACGGTTTCCCTCGGGGGCGAGGCCTTTCTCGATGCCGCGACCGAGGTGCTGGACCGGGTCTCCGAGCGGGCCGGCATGCCGCCGCCACGGGTGCGGCGCGCCCGCCACGCCGACCGCGCCGCAGCGGTCGGCGGGGCGGCCTACGCGCTGCACGCGACACTGAACCCGCACCTGAACACCTTGCAGACGCCGTACGAGGCGGCCGCCAGAGGCCGTTGACGCGCCGCCGCACGGCCGCGCTCACGCCTCGCCGCGCTTCTGCTTCAGACGCTGGCGCCCGGCGCGGCCGCGCGCCTTCCACATCGCCACCTGGCGCTGGCGTTCGAGTGCACTCATCGTGTCGCGGCGCGCCTCGCGCAGCAGCTTGTGGTAGTTGCGCAGCCGGTCGTCGTCGACGCCGGCCCGCACCGCGCAGCCCGGCTCGTCCTGGTGGGCGCAGTCGCGGAAGCGGCAGGCCGGCGCCAGGCGCGCGATGTCGCCGAAGGTCGCCGCGACGTCCGCCTCGTCGGCATCCGGGCGCAGCGCGCGCAGCCCCGGCGTGTCGATCACGCAGGCGCCGCCGGCGAGGCGGAACAGCGTGCGCGCCGTCGTCGTGTGCTGGCCGCGCCCGTCGCTGTCGCGCACCGCGCCGGTGTCCTGGCGCTGCTCGCGCAGCAGCGTGTTGGTCAGCGTCGACTTGCCGGCGCCCGACGAACCCATCAGCACCAGCGTGCGGCCCTCGCGCAGGTGCGGCGCGAGCCGCGCGCTGCAGTCCGCGTCGCGCGTATCGACCGCGATCATCTCGGCGCCGGCGGGCATGCGCGCACGCAGTTCCTGGATGCGCACGTACAGCGTCGCGGCATCGGCCACCGTGTCGGCCTTGCTCAGCACGATCACCGGCTCCACGCCGCTGCCCTGCACGAGCGCGAGGAAGCGCTCGAGCCGGCGCGGGTTGAAGTCGGCGTCCAGCCCCATCACCAGCAGCGCGGTGTCGACGTTGCTGACCACCGGGTGCCGGCGGCCGTCGGCGTCGCGCCGCACCAGGTGCGTCAGCGGCGGCACGCGTGCCTGCACCCAGCGCTGGCCGTGCGGATCGGCGGCGACCAGCACCCAGTCGCCGACCGCCAGCGCGTCCTCCTCGTCGTCGAGCCGGCGCAGCAGGCGCGGCAGTGCCCGGGCGTCGTGCTCGGCTTGCCCGTCGTGCACGCGCAGCGTCTCGCGATGCAGCGCGGTCAGCCGCATCAGGCGCCAGTCGTCGCCGCCCTCGGCGGCGGCCAGGGCGATCGCCTGGTTGGCGATCGCGGATTGCAGTCCCATCGAACGCAGGCGTTCGAAGTCGAAGTCCATCATGGCAGAGTGAAACCCGTGTTTCTCCCGGCCCGCGCGCAGGCGAGCCAGTCGGCCCCGCATCACCGATGCGGGGAACGCTGAAGGGAAACGTGGCGGCGCGGCGGATGCGCGCGCGGCGGGCAGGCTCTGTGGTGGACGGAGCGCGAAAGACCCGAAAGGCGCGTCAGGCGGCGGCCGCGTGGAGGGCAAGGTCAGTCGTCTTCATCGGGCACCTCCGGTTTCGGGTTGGGACAGAGGCCTGGCGGCCTCGGCGAAGGCGGCGAGTGTCTCAGCAACGGGCGCGCCGGTCAACGCCGCTGCGGTGCCCGCGCGACGCCGCGCACTCGATGCGCCGGCAGGGTCTTGCCTTCGGACACCGCGGCGGTGCCCCGTAACATGCGCCGCTCCACGACCCCTGACTTTCGAGGACCCTGACGATGACACGCTGGTTGCTGGGCCTGCTGATGGCCGCCCTCTCCTTCTCGATGCTGCCGGAACCGGCCGAGGCCAAGCGGCTCGGCGGCGGCGGGTCGGCAGGCATGCAGCGCAGCCTGCCGTCCCGCACGCCCGACGCGACGCCGGCCAAGCCGGCCCCGACGCCCGCCAACGCCGCCGCCCCGGCGCCCCGCCGCTCGTGGATGGGCCCGATCGCCGGGCTCGCGGCGGGCCTGGGCATCGCTGCACTCGCCAGCCACTTGGGGTTCGGCGAGGAAATGGCGAACTTTCTGACGATCGCGCTGCTGCTGATGCTGGCGCTCGTGGTCGGGCGCTGGCTGCTGCGCCGCTTCGCGCCGGCGCCCCAGGGCACGGCACCGCGTGGCCTGCAGTTCGCGGGCGTGCCGAACGGGGACTTCGCCGCACCGCCGGCCACCGCCGCGAGCGGCGCCGGCGCCGCCGCCCTGCCATCCGGTTTCGACGCCGCCGGCTTCGCGCGCACCGCCAAGATGATCTTCATCCGCCTGCAGGCCGCCAACGACAGCGGCGACCTGGACGACCTGCGCGCCTTCACCACGCCGGAGCTGTTCGCCTCGATCCGGCTCGACCTGCAGGAGCGCCAGGTCGGCACCCAGCAGACCGACGTGGTGCAGATCGATGCCGAGGTGCTCGACGTGGCCGACGAGGCGCAGCGCCAGGTGGTCAGCGTGCGTTTCCACGGCCTGATCCGCGAGCAGCGCGACGGCGCCGCGGCCCCGTTCGACGAGGTCTGGCATCTGGTGCGCCCGAACGACGGCAGCCGCGAGTGGGCCATCGCCGGCATCCAGCAGGCGGCCTGAGATGCAGCTGGCGATCGTCACCGGCAGCTCGCGCGGGCTCGGCGCGGCGATGGTCGCGCGGCTGCTCGCCCCGGGCAGCCGCGTGCTCGGCCTCGCGCGCCACGCCGATCCGGCGCTGGACACGCTGGCGCGCGAGCGCGGCGCGACGCTCGAACAGTGGGAAACCGATCTGGCCGATGCGCTGCCGGCGGCGCGCCGGCTGCAGACCTGGCTCGCGGCGCAGGACGGCGCCGCGGTGCAGCGGGCGCTGCTGATCAACAACGCCGGCGTGGTGACGCGCCCGCAGCCGCTGCGCGACGCCGATCCGGCTGCCCTGGTCACGGCGCTGCGCGTCAGCCTGGAGGCCACGCTGCTGCTCTGCCAGGCCTTCCTGGCCGCGACGCGCGACTGGCGCGGCGATCGGCGGGTGCTGAACGTGTCTTCCGGCCTCGGCCGGCGCGCGATGGCGGGCAGCGCGGGTTACTGCGCGGCCAAGGCCGGCATGGACCACCTGTCGCGCTGCCTCGCGCTGGAGGAGGCCGCGTTGCCGAACGGCGCGCGGGTGGTGTCGCTCGCGCCCGGCGTGATCGACACCGACATGCAGCGCCAGCTGCGCGAGGCCGATGCGGCCGAGTTCCCGGATCGGGAGCGCTTCCTGGCGCTGCACCGCGATGGCCAGCTGCTCTCGCCGCAGGCCGCCGCGGCGCGCGTGCTGGCCGTGCTCGAACGGCCCGATTTCGGCGCGGAGCCGGTGGCGGACGTGCGCGGCTGAGTCGCCGCGCGCGGCGCCGTGCCGATACGGGCTGGCCCGCGCACCTCAGGAGCGCGGCTCGGCCGCACGTTGCGCCACCTGCGTCGAGGCCGCGTTGTCGCGCTTGCCGACCACGGTGACTTCCGGCAGGCGCACGACCTCGGTCAGCACGGCGGCGCGCTGCGCCTTCACGTGCACGGTCGGCATCAGCACGACCGGCGCGGGCACGACGGCCGCTTCGGTCGCCTGCGTCATCGCGACGGCGGCCAGTGCGGCGGCGATCATCACGGCGGGGGTCAGGCGGGTCAGCGTGCTCATGGTGGGCTCCTGGGTGCAGGTCGGTGTTCGATGGAAGGCAGTATCGGCAGCGCCCCACCCCTTCGCGAGCGGCTTGCGACGAACTGCAGCGTGGTCCGACGAACGCGTCTGACAGGCGACGGACGGGACCGCCTTGGCCCAGAATCCGGGCCTCGCGAGGCCTCCAACAGCACCCCGACCATGATCCGAACACTCGCCGCTGCCACGCTGCTCCTGCTGACCGCATGCACCAGCACGCCGCCGGGCGGCCCCGCGGGCGGGCCGGCCACGCCCGCTCCGGCCCCGGCGACGATCGAACCGAATCCGAACCTCTTCGTGCAGGGCATCCCGCCGGTGCCGGCGACCATCGCGCAGGCGGCCGCGAAGTACACGGGCTTCCGCGGCCACGCCTTCGTCGAATGGCACCCGAAGAAGCGCGAGATGCTGGTTGCGCACCGCAAGGCCGGCGGCAACACGGTGCAGCTGTTCCGCGTCGCCGCACCGCTGGCCGAGCCGGAACAGCTGACGGACTTCGCCGATCCGGTGCGCGTCGCGACCTGGGAGCCGCAGAAGGGCGAGTACCTCGTGTTCGAGCGCAGCAACGGCGGCGACGAGGCGGATCAGCTCTACCGGCTCGACCTGGGCAGCCGGCAGGTCACGCTGCTGACCGATCCGAAGGAGCGCCACGACCTGCAGGGCTGGCTGCACCGCAGCAGCCGCCTGCTGGTGATGTCCTCGCCGCTGGACCGCACCGCGACGGGCGGCAGCCGCACGCAGGTCAGCCAGGTGCTGAGCCTGATCGACCCGGCCATGCCGACCCAGCGCCGGCGCCTGGCCGAACTGCCGGGCACCGGATGGTTCGTCGGCGGCGTGTCGTGGGACGACCGCCAGATCGCGCTGACCAAGTACATCTCCGCGAGCGAATCGCAGCTGTGGCTGATGTCGGTGGCGACCGGCCGGCTGACGCAGCTGCTGCCGGCGCCCGGCAGCAAGGAGCGCGCGTCGTTCCTGACCGGCGGCTTCCGGCGCGACAACCGCGGCCTGTGGCTGCTGACCGACCGCGACGGTGAATTCCTGCAGCTGTCGTTCTTCGACCTGGCACGCAAGCGCCTGCGCCCGGTCACCCGGCACATTCCTTGGGACGTCAGCGGCGGCACGGCGAGCGAGGACGGCCGGCTGCTCGCGGTGCAGGCCAACGTCGACGGGCGCGACGAGCTGCGCCTGTTCGACGCCCGCAGCTTGCGCGAGATGAAGCTGCCCGAGCTGCCGGGCGGCAGCGTCGGCGCGGCGGAGTTCCACCGCAGCCTGCCCGAACTCGCCTTCTCGCTGAACGGCGCCAAGGGCCCGAGCCAGATCTGGTCGGTGGCCCCGGGCAGCGGCAAGGTGGAGCAGTGGACCCGTGCCGCGGCGGCCGACGGCGCGGACCCGGAGCGCTTCGGCGAGCAGCAGATCGTGCGCTGGAAGAGCTTCGACGGGCGCAGCATCTCCGGCCTGCTGAGCCTGCCGCCGGAGCGGTTCACCGGCAAGCGCCCGGTGCTGATCGACATCCACGGCGGGCCCGAAGCGCAGGCCCAGGTCGGCTTCCTCGACCGCAGCAACTACCTGCTCGAGGAACTGGGCGTCGCGATCATCAAGCCGAACGTGCGCGGCTCATCCGGCTACGGCAAGACCTTCCTGGCGCTGGACAACGGGTTGAAGCGCGAGGACGCGGTGAAGGACATCGGCGCCCTGTTCGACTGGATCGCCACCCAGCCGCGCCTGGACGCCTCGCGCGTGGTGGTGGCCGGCGGCAGCTACGGCGGCTACATGAGCCTGGCGGTGGCGGCGGCCTATCCGGAGCGCATCGCCGGCGCGATCGACGTCGTCGGCATCTCCAGCTTCGTCAGCTTCCTGCGCAACACCGAGAGCTACCGGCGCGACCTGCGGCGCGCCGAGTACGGCGACGAGCGCGACGACGCGATGCGCAGCTTCCTCGAACGCATCTCGCCGCTGGCCAACGCGCAGAAGATCAGCAAGCCGCTGTTCGTGGTGCAGGGGCGCAACGACCCGCGCGTGCCCTGGACGGAGGCCGAGCAGATCGTCGCCAAGGTGCGCGCCAACGGCACGCCGGTCTGGTACCTGCGCGCCGAGAACGAGGGGCACGGCTTCGCCCGCAAGGAAAACGCCGACTTCCAGTTCTACGCGACGGTGCTGTTCCTGCAGCAGACGCTGCTCAGGCCGTAGGCGGCGCGGCGCCCGGCTGCGGGTCCTGGAAGCCGCGGCGCCGGAAGGTCAGCACCAGCGTGTCGCGATGGCCGTCCGGCCCGGCGGGCTGGATCGGCGTGGTCTCGTGGATGACACGTTCGTCGTCCAGCAGCAGCACGCTCCAGGGCTCGGCGAGCGTGAAGCGCAGGCCCTGCGGGCCGTCGGCCGCGAACACGCGCGTCTCGCCGCCCTTCACGCGCTCGCGCGCCACCAGCACGACGGCGACGAAATCGACGCCGTCGCGGTGCGCCCCTTCGGGCGTCGGGCGCCCGATGCCGTCGGTGGTGTCGATGCGGAACGGGTGCGCCTCGACGTACCAGCGCTGCTCGCCCTTGAGTTGCGAGAACAGGCGCCCGAGCGCAGCCAGCAGGCCCTGCCACGCCGGCGCATCGGCCATCCCGGCCTCGAGCGGCTCGAACCAGCGCTCCAGCCCCCCGTGCAGCGCGTTGTAGGACAGCGGCTGCCAGTGCGCGCGGTGCGGCACCCGGGTCACCCGACCCGCGTCGACGATGAAGCTGCCATGGCGGCGGCGCCGGTAGCGCCCGCCGTCGCGCAGGTAGGCGTCCGCCGGCAGGCGATCCCAGGCTGGCCGCCAAGCCTCGAGCGCGGCGCCGGACAGGCCGGCCAGGTCGCGCAGGCCGGCCGCATCGAGCACGGCGTGGCCGTCGCGGCGCAGGGCCTCGGCGACGGCATCGACAGGGGTGATCGGCGGGGCGAGCAACTGGGTCATGCCCGAATCATGCCGCGGATCCCGGCGGGCGTATGCTGGGTGCCCCGAATGCCCGCCGGAGACAGCCATGACGCTGTGCCCCATCGCGCTCGCGGCCGGCTGCCGCAAGTGCCCCGCCTTCTCGATCTGCCCGCTGAAGAGCGTGCTCGGCGACCAGCCCAAGCCCGGCGCGACGCCGGTTGCGCCGCCCAAGCGCGGCAGCGGCAAGCCGAAACGATGAACGCGCCTTCGGGGCGCGCCGCGGAACTCGTGCGGCTGCTCGACCTGCAGCCGCATCCGGAGGGCGGTCACTACCGCGAGTGGTTCCGCGCGCCTGGCCAGGTCGACCCCGGCGACGGCCGCGGCGCACGCAGCGCGCTGACCAGCATCGACTTCCTGCTCGTGCGCGGCCAGTTCAGCGCCTGGCATCGCGTGCGCTCGGACGAAGCGTGGCACCTGCTGGAAGGCGGCCCGCTGCGCCTGTGGCTGATGCCACCCACGCTGGACCGGCTGGACCGCATCGAGCTCGCGCCGGCCGGCGCAGCCGCCGCGCCGCGCCACGTGGTGCCGGCGCACTGGTGGCAGGCCGCCGAGCCGGTGGGCGACTACGCGCTGTGCGGCGCCACCGTCGCGCCGGGATTCGAATTCGCCGACTTCGCGTTCCTGCGTGCCGACGACGCCGGCCGCGCGGCGCTGCACGCATTGCGCGCCGACCTCGAGCGGCTGCTCTAGGGCGCCTTCGAGCCGCGCCGCGGGCACGGGTTCCGTGCCGAACAGCGCCTGCACGCGGCTTTCACGCGGCGTTACCGCGGCCCACAGATCTTCACCCGGAGACAGATCGCCTTCACCGCCGGGGCCCAACGTGGCGATGCCGCGCGGCGACACGCCGCGGGCCTTTCATCCACAAGGAGTCTCTCCATGAAAACCATCGTCAACGCTCTGGCCGGTGCCGCGCTGCTCGCGGCGTTCGCGGCGCACGCCGAAGGCCTGTCGATCGGCGGCAGCATCGGCGAATCGCGCTGGAAGGGCGACGACGTCGGCGCCGCACCCACCGACAAGAGCGACACCGCCGGCAAGCTCTACGGCGGCTGGGGGTTCACCCCCAACCTCGGCGTCGAACTCGGCTACGCCAACCTGGGCAAGTTCGGCAGCAGCGCCGGCAACGTGAAGGCCGACGGCTGGTTCGTCGACGGCGTCGGCACGCTGCCGCTGGGCAACGGCTTCTCGGCACTCGGCCGGGTCGGTGTGTTCAACGGCAAGCTCGACAGCACGATCGCCGGCAGCGACCGCGGCACAAGCTACAAGGTCGGCGCCGGCGTCCAGTACGACTTCGACAAGAACCTGGGCCTGCGCGGCGAGTGGGAGCGCTACCGCTTCGACGCCCTGGGCAGCAAGACGAACGCCGACCTGTACTCGATCGGCGTGAACTACAAGTTCTGACCCTGGCGCCTCACGCGTAGCGCTGGCGCGCGAGCGCCGCGCCACGCGCGAGTGCCTCGAGCTTGGCCTGCGCGACCGCGCGCGGCATCGGCGCGAGGCCGCAGTTCGTGCACGGGAACAGGTGCTCCCGGGCCACGAACTGCAACGCGCGGCCGATCGTGTCCGCCACCTCCTCCGGTGTCTCGACCTGTTCGCTGGCCACGTCGATCACGCCGACCATCACGTCCTTGCCGGCCAGCAGGGCCATCAGCTCGGCCGGTACGTGCGAGTGGTAGCACTCGAGCGAGACCTGGTCGATGCGGCTCTTCGCCAGCGCCGGAAACACCTGCTCGTACTGCCGCCACTGCTCGCCGAGCGTGCGCTTCCAGGCGATGTTGGCCTCGATGCCGTAGCCGTAGCAGATGTGCACCGCGGTCTTGCAGGTCAGGCCCTGCGCGGCACGTTCGAGCGCCGCGACGCCCCAGTCGGCGGCGTCCTTCATGTACACGTTGAAGGCCGGCTCGTCGAACTGCACGATGTCCACGCCGTCGGCCTGCAGCGCCCGCGCCTCCTGGTTCAGCAATTCGGCGAAGGCAAACGCGAGCTTCACCTTGTCGCCATAGTGACGGTCGGCGACCGTGTCGACGATGGTCATCGGCCCGGGCAGCGTGAACTTCAGGGGCTTCTTCGTGTGGGCGCGGGCCAGCCGCGCCTCCATCGCGTGCACGCGCCCGGCCAGGCGCAGCGGCGCCACGACCTGGGGCACCATCGCCTCGTAGCGGTTGTCGCGGATGCCCATCGGCACCTTGTGCTCGAAGTCGATGCCCTCGACCCGCTCGACGAAGCCGTGCACGAAGTGCTGCCGCGCCTGCTCGCCGTCGCCGACGATGTCCAGCCCGGCGTCCTCCTGCTCCTTGATCGACAGCAGCGTGGCATCACGCTTGGCCGTCTCGAGGGCTGCGCCGCTGGCGCGCCACTGCGGCCACAGCTTGTCGGTCTCGGCGAGCCAGCCGGGCTTGGGCAGGCTGCCGGCGATGCAGGTTTCGAACATGGCTTGTCTCCGGTGTTGTGATGGATGTCAGGACGCCGACCGCTCGAGTCCGAACTCGGTGGCCAGCAGCTCGTACGAACGGCGCCGCACCGCGCGATCGTAGGACCAGCTGTTGATCACGAGTTCGTCGAGCTGCAGGCTTGCTGCCAGCGCGCGCAGTTTCGCCGCCACCTGGCCGACATCGCCGATGAAGGCCTTGTGGCGCATGGGCGCGAGTGTCGCCTCGTCTGCCGCGCTCAGCCCCTGCGCGGCCAGTTGCCGCGGATCCTGCAGCGGGCCGAGCACGCCACGCATGCGATGCAGCCGCCAGTGGTCGCGGCTCAGCGCATGGTGGCGTGCCTGGGCCTCGTCGTCCGCGGCCAGGGCCCACACGCAGACGGTGGCCTGCGGCCGCGGGTGGCGCTCGCTCGGACGATACAGCTCGCGGTACAGCGCGAGCGCCCGCTCGCAGCCCTCACCGTCCGTGAAGAAATACGCAAACGCATAGGGCAGGCCGAATTGCGCGGCCAGCTGCGCGCCGTAGTCCGAGCTGCCCAGGATCCACAGCTCCGGTGCATGGGCCCCGCGCGGGTGCGCGACGAGCCCGGCGTGGGCGGGCTGCCCGGTCCACGCCTGCAGGTCGCGCACCTGCTCGGGGAAATGCTCGGCGGAGCCCGCCGCCTGGGCGTTCAGCGCCCGGGCGATGCGCAGGTCGCCGCCGGGTGCGCGCCCGACCCCCAGGTCGATGCGCCCCGGCGCGAGCGCCTCCAGCACGCGGAACTGCTCGGCCACCTTCAAGGCGCTGTAGTGCGGCAGCATCACGCCCGCGCTGCCGATGCGGATGCGGCGCGTGCGCGCCGCCACCGCGGCCATCAGGATCTCCGGCGCCGAGCCGACGATGGTCGGCAGCCCATGGTGCTCGCTCAGCCAGAAGCGGCGGTAGCCGAGCGTGTCGGCCAGCTCGGACAACGCCAGCGTGTCGCGGATCGCTTCGTCCTCGCCGCGCCCGGCGACGGCGACGGACTGGTCGAGGATGGACAGGGTCAGGCTCATGGATTGCTAGCTTTGCACAGGATGCCCGAGCGCGTCGCACGGCCACGACAAGACCGTGCCCGCGACGGGTGACAATCGCCGCGCTCCCATGCCGCTGCCTCGCCTGCTCCGCCACGTCCTGCTGCCGCTGCTGCTGGCAGTGCTGGTCGCGCCTGCGCTGGCGGAACCGTCGGTGCGCGAACTGCTCGAGCGGGCCCGCGCCGCGACCGACCGCGACCCGATCGAAGGCCGCCGCCTCGCCGAGGCCGCCCTGCAGGCCCTGACGGCACAGCCGGACGCCGACCTGGAAATCGAGGCCCGGCTGCTGCTGTGCGATCACCACGCGGAACGCGACCCCGAGGCCGCCCAGCGTGAGGTCAAGATCATCGGCGAGCTGCTCCCGCGGGCGCGGCGCAGCGGCCTGCGCGCCGGCCTGCTCGGCTGCATGGGCCAGATGCGCGAGTTCGCGAGCGACACGGTGCGCGCACGGGCGCTGTACGAGGAGGCGGTGCAGCTGGCCGAGCAGGCCGACGACGCCGACATGCTGGCCAATGCGCTGTACCAGCGCGGCTACCTGCGCGGTGTGCAGGGCGAATTGGCCAGCGGGCTGACCGACCTGCGCCGGGCGCACCAGCTGTACTCGAAGCTCGAACAGGCGCCGCGCGTGGCCAACGTGCTGAACGCGATCGCGATCATCTACAACCGGATGGGCGACCATGCCCAGGCGCGCGACTATTTCCAGCAGTCGCTGCGCCAGCTGGAGATCGTCGGCGCGCTGCGCGAGCAGGCGGTGACGCTGCACAACCTCGGGCGCGCGCTCGAGAACCTCGGCGACCGCGAGGCCGCACGGCTGCAGTACGAAGCCGCGCTCGCGACCAGCCGGCGCATCGACTTCCCGCGCGGCGAGGCCTACGCGCTGCGCGGCATCGCGAGCCTGGCCAATCTGGCCGGGACCGCCGACCAGGCGCTGGCCCGCCTGGACGAGGCCGACGCGCGCATCGGCGACGCGCCGGACCAGCGGCTGCGCGCGCAGATCCTGCTGCAGCGCGGCATCGCGCTGCGGCTGAAGAAGCGCTACGCCGAAAGCGTGCAGGCGCTGGAGCGTGCGCTGCGCATCTTCGCCGAGGCCGATTCGCGCAACGAGCTGGCCGCCACCTACGGTGCGCTCGCGGCGACCCATGCCGAAGCCGGAGAGTGGCGCGCGGCGTTCGAGCGCGAGGCGGACTTCAAGACCGAGTCCGACCGGCTGCTGCGCCTGCAGCTCGACCAGCGCTTCGCAACGCTGAAGATCGAGTTCGACACCGCCACGAAGGACCGCGAGTACGCGCTGCTGCAGCGCGAGAACCGCGCCACCGAGCAGGCGCTGCAGCACGAGCAGCGCGCCAACCAGCTGAAGGTGATCGTGATCGGCCTGGCCGCGGTGCTGCTGCTCGCGCTCGCGCTGCTGATGCTGCGCCAGTGGCGCACCAGCCGCACGATGCGCTCGCTCGCGCTGACCGACGAGCTGACCGGCCTGCCGAACCGGCGCGCCGTGCTGACCCGCCTGCAGGCGCTGCTGGATCAGCCGGGCAGCCCCCCCTGCGCGGTGCTGCTGGCCGACCTCGACCACTTCAAGCGCATCAACGACGAACATGGCCACCTGGTCGGGGACGAGGTGCTGCGCAGCGTCGCCGCGCGGCTGACCGAGTCGGTGCGCGAGCCGATGTGCGTCGGCCGGCTCGGCGGCGAGGAGTTCCTCGTCGTGCTGCCGGACACCGACCTGGAGGCCGCCCGGCAGGCGGCGGAGCGGATCCGCGAGAGCGTCGCGTCGCTCGAGCTGCAGCGCGGCGCGACGCCGTGGAAGCTGACCGTGAGTCTGGGCGTCGCGGCGTCCGGCCCCGGTGTCGGCACCGTCAGCGACATGCTGCGGCGCGCCGACGCCGCGCTGTACGACGCCAAGCGCGCCGGCCGTAACCGGGTCATCGCCCTGGTGGCGTGAACGCGCCACACTGGGCGCGTCGCGACGCCGGCCTCGTGTACATTAGCGCCACAGTCATACGCAAGTCTTCGTCAGTTCGTGATCTTCCACCCTGCCGCCGCGGTCCTCGCGGCCGGCGCAGTCAGAAATCCCCTCCTGCCCGCTTGAGTGTCGCTGCGTGCGCCCGCATTGCGGCGCGTTTTCATTTGATTCATTGAGATAGGAATTCGTCCATGACGACCCAGACCGGTACCGTGAAGTGGTTCAACGACGCCAAGGGCTACGGCTTCATCGCCCAGGATGCCGGCGGCGCCGACCTGTTCGCCCACTTCCGTGACATCCAGGGCAACGGCTTCAAGACGCTGCAGGAGAACCAGCGCGTCGAGTTCGAAGTCAAGCAGGGCCAGAAGGGCCTGCAGGCCGCGAACATCCGCCCGCTGTAAGCTGCACGGGCCGCGAGGCCCTTGCACCGGGAGCCGCGGCTGGTCCGCGGCTTTTTCTTTTTTGGGCCGGATCCACCGGATGGAGACACGATGACCCCCTCCCTCGCCTCGCTTTCGAACCGCCAGATCCGGCTCGCCTCGCGTCCGGTCGGCCTGCCCGACGATTCGAACTGGCAGTTCACCACCGAAGCGGTGGCCGAACCGGGCGACGGCGGCGTGCTGGTGCGCACGCAGTACCTCTCGCTCGATCCGGCGATGCGGGGCTGGATGAACGACGCGAAGAGCTACATCCCGCCGGTCGGCATCGGCGAGGTGATGCGCGCCGGCGGCGTCGGCACCGTGATCGCATCGCGCCATCCGGACTTCCCGGTCGGCGCCCTCGTCAGCGCCGCGCTGGGCGTGCAGGAGTACGCGCTGATACCGGCCGATCAGGTCCGCCGCAGCGGGCTCGTACGCATCGACCCGCGCCTGGGCAGCCCGACACAATGGCTCAACGTGCTCGGTCTGCCGGGCATGACGGCCTACTTCGGGCTGCTGGACATCGGCCAGCCCCAGCCGGGCGAGACGGTGGTCGTGTCGGGCGCGGCGGGGGCCGTCGGCCAGACCGTCGGCCAGCTGGCGAAGATCAAGGGCTGCCGCGTGGTCGGCATCGCCGGCGGGCCGGCCAAGTGCGCCTGGGTGGTCGACGAGCTCGGCTTCGACGCCTGCATCGACTACAAGGCCCCGGCGCCCGCGGGTGCGGTCCGCTGGGACCCGGTGCGCGAGGGCCTGAAGCAGCATTGCCCGCAGGGCGTGCATGTCTACTTCGACAACGTCGGCGGCGACATCCTCGACCTCGTGCTCACCCGGCTGGCCCGCAAGGCGCGCATCGTCATCTGCGGCGCGATCAGCCAGTACAACGCCACCACGGCGGTGCAGGGGCCGAAGAACTACCTCTCGCTGCTGGTCCACCGTGCCCGCATGGAAGGCATGGTCGTGTTCGACTATGTCGAGCGCTTCCCGGTTGCCGTCGCCGAGCTCGCCGGCTACCTGCGCGACGGGCGCCTGAAGAGCCGCGAGGACGTCGTCGAGGGCTTCGAGCGCTTCCCGGCGGCGCTGCTGCGCCTGTTCAGCGGCGCCAATTTCGGCAAGCTCGTGCTCAAGGTGGCGGACTAGTTCGCACCCGGCGCGGGCACGGCGCCGGCAGCCGGCCCGGCCGCCCTTAGACTTCCCGCCGTGTTCAGCGACGCGATCCCCGACCCTGCGCTGCTCGAGGCGTGGATCGCGCAGTCGGGCGAACTTCTGCTGCTGACCGACCGCAGTGGCCTGCCGGTCTGGGCAAACGCGTCGCTGCAGGCCCGCCTGGGGCCTCTGGACGGCCCGCTGACCGCGCTCGCGGCCGACGACGGCACGCGTGCGACGCTGGAGGCGGGGCTGGCCGCTGGCGCCCTGGTGCCGACGCGCGTTGCACTGCGCGACGGCCGCTTCGAGGTGCGCGCTGGCGCGGTGGGCGATCGCCTGCTCTGGACCCTGACGGACCGCACCCGCGAGACCGCCCTGCAGGCCCAGGCGACCCGCCTCGAGGAGCTGCTCGACATGGCCCAGGAATTCGGCCGCCTCGGCGTCTGGGAGCGCGACATCCCGTCCGGCCGCGGCCGCTGGGACCGCCACGTGTTCGCCTTCTGGGGGCTCGATCCCCGGCAGGGCACCCCTGACTACGCCGCGGCGATGAGCGCGGTGCACCCGGAAGATCGCGAACGGCTTCCGGTGACCGTCGGCGACCTGCGGGCCGGCCGCTATGCCCAGCGCTACCGGGTGTTCCAGCCCGACGGCCGCCTGCGCTGGCTGCACTCCCAGTGGGAGATCCGCAACGGTCCCGGCGGCGTTCCGGACCGCGCCATCGGCATCATGATGGACGACACCGAGTCCTACGAGCTGGCGCGCTCGCTGGACGACGCCAGCGCGCAGCTGAAGATGGCGGTCGAGCTGGCGGACATCGCGGTCTGGCGCCACGACCTGCGCAGCAACCGCATGCACTACAACGACCGCGCCTACGCGGTGCTGGACATCCCGCCGCGCCCGGACGGGTTGTCGATCGAGGAAGTGCGTGCGCTCATCCACCCCGAGGACCTGCCCGAGGTGCTCGCCTCCGCGAAGCGCGCGCTGCAGAACGACCGGCCGACCGACATGGAAGCCCGCTACCGGCGCAGCGACGGCAGCTGGCGGCACGTGCTGACACGGCGCGTCGTGCAGCGCGATGCCGACGGCCAGCCGCTGGCGTTCCTCGGTGTGGCGCTCGACATCACCGACCGCGTGCGCGCCGAGCAGGCGCTGCGCACGGCCGACGAGCGGGCGGCGCTGGCGGCGCGCAGCGCCGGGATCGGCACGTGGGAGGTCGAGTTCGGCTCGGAGGATGTCGAACGCTGGGACGAGCAGATGTTCCGCCTGCGCGGCATCGCGCCGCGCGACCACCCGCCGCCGCGTGAGGAACGCCTCGCGATGCTGCACCCCGAGGACCGTGCCAGGAGCCTGGATGCCACGCCGGAAGGCCTGGCCAGCCAGCGGCCGGCCCGCTACGAGTTCCGCGTGATCTGGCCGGACGGCAGCGTGCGCTGGCTGGCCTCGCGCTCGATCCCGGTGCTGGACGCCCAGGGTGGCGTGCGAAAGCGCCTCGGCGTCAACTGGGACATCACCGACGGCAAGGACGCCGAGCTGGCGCGCCAGCAGAGTGCCGTGGCCGAGCGCGCCAGCCAGGCCAAGTCGCAGTTCCTCGCACGCATGAGCCACGAGCTGCGCACGCCCCTGAATGCCGTGCTGGGCTTCACGCAGCTGCTGCAGGTCGAGGCCCAGGGTCGCAGGGACGATGCGCGCGACGCCAAGCTGCGCCACATCCGCGCCGCCGGCGAGCACCTGCTGTCGCTGGTCGACGGCGTGCTGGACCTGTCCAGCCTGGAGGCCGGCCAGCTGCGCCTGGAGGCGCAGCCGGTTGACCTCGCGGCGCTGGTCGAGCAGGCGCTGCCGCTGGTCGCGCCGCTGGCCGAGCGGCACCGGGTGCACATTCGGCGCGACGACGTGCGGGGCGTCGTGCGGGCCGACCGGACCCGGGCGCTGCAGGTGGTCGTCAACCTGCTCAGCAACGCGATCAAGTACAACAAGCCCGACGGTGAGGTGCACCTGTCCAGCACGCTGGCGCCGGACGAGGTCACGCTGGTGGTGACCGACACGGGCCGCGGGCTGAACCGCGGGCAGCTGGTGCACCTGTTCGAGCCCTTCAACCGGCTCGGGGTCGAGAGCGAGGGCATCGAGGGCACCGGCATCGGGCTGACCATCACCAAGGCACTGCTCGAGCAGATGCATGGCCGCATCGAGGTGCGCAGCCGCCCCGGCGAAGGCAGCACCTTCGCGATCACGCTGCCGCGCCTGCACGAGGAGCCCGCGTCCAGCCCGTCACCGCTGCCGGAGCTGCCGGCGCGCCTCGCGCGGCGCCACGGGCAGTTGCTCTACATCGAGGACAACCAGGTCAACGTGCTGCTCGTCGAGGAGCTGGTGCGCAACCTCTCCGGACTGGACATCGAGAGCGTGGGCACCGGCGCCGACGGCGTCGCGCGCGCCCTGGACCTGCGGCCGGACCTGGTGCTGGTCGACATGCAATTGCCCGACTTCGACGGCTTCGAGGTGCTGCGCCGGCTGCGAGCGCACGCGGCGACCGCGGCGATCCCGTGCATCGCGCTGTCCGCCAACGCAATGCCGGAGGACATCGAGCGCGCCCGCGAGGCCGGGTTCGCCGACTACTGGACCAAACCGATCGACTTCCGCGCCTTCATGGCCGCGCTCGAATCGCTGTTCCCGCAGCGCGCCGGGACGGCCTGAGCGCGCGGCCCGTCAGGGCGTCACCAGGCCCTTCTTGCGCAGCATCGGCTCCACGGTCGCCGCGCGGCCGCGGAACGACCGGTAGGCCTCGGTCGGCTCGATCGAGTTGCCGGCCGAGTAGATGAAGCGCCGCAGACGCTGCGCCACGGCCGGATCGAACGGGTCGCCGGCCTCGGCGAAGGCGTCGAAGCCGTCCGCATCCAGCACCTCCGCCCACAGGTAGACGTAGTAACCGGCTGCGTAGCTCGAGCCCGAGAAGAGATGCTGGAAGTGCGGCAGCCGGTGGTTCATCCCGACGCCCGGCGGCATGCCGATCGACTCCAGCAGCGTGCGCTCGAAGGCCGAGATGTCCGGTCCCGCGGGCTCGGTGTGCGCATGCACGGCCATGTCCAGCAGCGCCGAAGCGGTGTAGCGCACGGTCTCGAAGCCCTGGTTGAAGCGGTGCGCCTCCTTCAGGCGCTGCACCAGCGCGTCGGGGATCGGCTCGCCGGTGCGGAAGTGGCGCGCGTGGCGCTTCAGCACGCTCGGCTCGGTCAGCCAGTGTTCGAACAGCTGCGAGGGCAGCTCGACGAAGTCGCGCAGCACGTTGGTGCCGGCCAGCCGTTCGTAGGTGACGCTGGACAGCAGGCCGTGCAGGCCATGCCCGAACTCGTGGAACAACGTGCGCGCGTCGTCGAAGGACAGCAGCGTCGGCTCGCCGGCCGCACCGCGGGCGAAGTTGCTGTTGTTGACGATGATCGGCAGCACCGGATCGTCGCCGCGCAGCGTGTTGCGCGACTGCTGGCGGTAGCTGCTCATCCAGGCGCCGCTGCGCTTGCTCGGCCGCGCGAAGTTGTCGTGCAGGAAGACGCCGATCGGCGCGTCGTCGGCTCCGCGCACCTCGTAGACCTTGACGTCCGGGTGGTAGGCGCGGATCTCCGGCCGGGCCACGAAGCGCAACCCGAACAGACGCTGCGCGCAGTCGAACACCGCCTCGACCATGCGGTCCAGCGGGAAGTACGGCTTGACCTGCGCCTCGTCGAGCTCGTAGCGCAGCTGGCGCACCTTCTCGGCGTGGTAGCGCCAGTCCCAGGCCTCGATCTGCGTCGCGTCGCCGCGCGAGAGCTGCAGCGCCTGCAGCGCGGCCCGCTCGTTCTCCACGCTGGCCTTGGCGCGCACCCAGACCTGCTGCAGCAGCTGGTCGACCGCGGCGCGCGTGCCGGCCATGGTGTCGGCCAGCGCGTAGTCGGCATAACAGGTGTAGCCATGCGCGCGCGCCTGCTCCAGGCGCAGCGCGAGGATCTCGCGTGCGACCGGGCGGTTGTCATGCGGACCGTCGTGTTCGCCGCGGCTCGTCCAGGCGCGCCAGGCCCGCTCGCGCAGGTCGCGCCGCTCGGAGAAGGTCAGGAAGGGCACGATCAGCGAACGCGACAGCGTGATCACGTGGGTACCGTCCGGCAATCCGCGGTCGGCCGCCGCCTGGCGGGCCGCGGCGCGCACGAAGTCGGGCAGGCCGGCCAGCTCGGCCTCGTCGCGCAGCTCGAGCCGGAAGGCCGATTCGTCGGCCAGCACGTTCTGCCCGAAGCGGGTCGTCAGCTCGGCCAGGCGCTCGACGATCTGCCCGTAGCGCTGCTGCAGCGCGCCATCCAGGCGGGCTCCGGCGCGCACGAAGTCGAAGTGGAAGCGCTCGAGCAGGCGGCGCTGCTCCGGCGTCAGGCCGAGCGCGTCGCGCTGGGCATGCAGCACGTCCAGGCGCTCGAACAACGCGCGGTTCATGGAGATCGCGTTGCCGTGCGCGGCCAGCTGCGGCGCCAATTCGCGCTCGGCGGCCTGCAGCGCCGGCGAGGTCTCGCTCGACGTCAGGTTGAAGAACAGGCTCTCGATGCGCGTGATCAGCCGCCCCGCCCGATCCAGCGCCGCCACCGTGTTGTCGAAGTCCGGCGGCGCCGGGTTGCGCGCGATCGCGTCGACCTCGGCGAGGTGCTCGCGGCGCGCCACGTCGAAGGCCGGCACGAAGTGCTCGGCACGGATGCGGTCGAACGGGGGCAGTCCGTAGGGGGTCTCCCAGGACTGCAGCAGCGGGTTGCTGTTGGCAGTGCTCATCGGGCTTCTCGGGGTGGTGAGAAGGCGCCGATTCTAGGAGCAGCCTATTTGCCTGCGCGGATCGCGGTCTCGTCGAGTTCGTCGAAGCGGCGGTTCTCGCAGCGCTGTGCGAATTGCTTGCGCTCGCCGCCCAGCGCCTCGATGTCGCCGTTGAAGGCGACGGTGCGCTTCTCGAAGCCGTCGATCGCCTGCTCGCGGGCGCTCGCGCGGGCCTTGAACGCCTCGACCGCCTCGGCGTTGGTGCGGTCCAGCGTCTCGAGCTGCGCCTTCAGGTCGTCGCCGAGCTTGAGCAGGTCGGCCTTGTCGCGCTCGATGCGCTCGCGCTCCTGGGCCAGCGCATCGTTGCGGCTGCGGATGCGGTCGAGCCGCTCGAGGCAGTCGCGCAGCTCGGTCCGGGTCAGCAGCGGGCCGCTCGGCTTGCCGGGGCCGAAGCTGCCGAGCTTGAGCTTGTCGCCGGCCGCCTGGGTGCCGAACGCGACCAGCGCCGCGCAGAACGGGATCAGAACGGGTTTCATGCCCGTGATCATGCCACCGGCTCGCGCATGGTCACGAACTCCTCGGCGGCAGTCGGATGGATGCCGACGGTGGCGTCGAACTGCGCCTTGGTCGCGCCGGCCTGCAGCGCGACCGCGAAGCCCTGCACGATCTCACCGGCCTCGTCGCCGACCATGTGCAGGCCGAGCACCCGGTCGCTGGCGGCATCGACGACCAGCTTCATGAACGTGCGCTCGCCGGCGCCGGACAGCGTGTGCCGCAGCGGCTTGAACTCGCTGCGGAAGATGCGCACGCCGTCGCCCAGCCGCTCACGCGCCTGCGCCTCGGTCAACCCGACGGTCGCGACGTTCGGATGCGTGAACACCGCGGTCGGGATCAGCGCGTAGTCCAGGCGGCGCTGCCCGGCGCCGAACAGCCGGTCCACCAGCACCATCGCCTCGGCCAGCGCCACGGGAGTGAGCTGCACCCGGTCGATCACGTCGCCGAGCGCATGCACGCCGGGCAGCGCCGTCTGGTAGTGTTCGTCGACCGGGATCGCGCCCCGCTCGCCGAGCACGAGGCCGAGGCGCTCCAGTCCCAGCCCGGCGCTGTTCGGCACGCGGCCGGTGGCCATCAGCACGGTGTCCGCGTCGACCGTGCCGCCGTCGGCCAGGCGAACACACAGCGCGCCGGCCGCGCGCTCGATGGCCGCCGGCGCGCAGCCCAGCCGCAGGTCGATGCCCTGGCGCTGCAGCTCGCGGCCGACGCAGGCCCGCACGTCGACATCGAAGCCGCGCAGCACCTGCTCGCCGCGCACCAGCTGCACGACCTGCGCCCCGAGCGCGCGGAAGATCGATGCAAACTCGCAGGCGATGTAGCCGGCGCCGACCACCACCAGGCGACGCGGGAACACCGGCAGGTCGAACATCGCGTCGGAACTGACCGCGAGCTCGTGCCCCGGCAGTTCCAGCCCGACCGGCCGGCCGCCGGTGGCCACCAGCACATGGCGCGCACGATGCAACGCGCCGTCGACCTCGACCACGCCGGGCCCGGCCAGCTGCGCGCGGCCGCGCAGCAGCTGCACGCCGGCGCCGCGCAGCAGCTGCTCGTAGACGCCGTTCAGGCGCTGGATCTCGCGCGCCCGGTTGGCCTTCAGCGTGGCCCAGTCGAAGGTCGGCGCCGGGCCGGACCAGCCATAGCCGTGCGACTCCTCGAAGCTGGCGGCGTAGCCGGCGGCGTAGCTGTACAGCTTCTTCGGGATGCAGCCGACGTTCACGCACGTGCCGCCGAGCGCGCCGGGCTCGGCGATCGCCACCCGCGCGCCGCGCTGCGCCGCCATGCGCGCGGCGCGCACGCCGCCGCTGCCCGCACCGATGACGAACAGGTCCCAGCTCGACTCTTCCATGCAGCACCTCCGGCGCGATCATGCCCCGCAATGCACTGGGTCGTCGCCGGCGGCGTGCAAATGACAGTCCACAATGCGCGGCCTATGAACGTCCCCGCGCTGCGTGTCGGCCTGATCGGCTACGGCTACGCCGGCCGCACCTTCCACGCCCCGCTGATCGCCGCGGTGCCGGGCCTGCGGCTTGCCGCAGTGGCCAGCCGGGATGCCGCCCGCGTGCACGCCGACTGGCCGCAGGCCGAGGTGCTCGACGCGCCGGCGCTGCTGCAGCGCGCCGACCTGGACCTGGTCGTCATCGCGACGCCGAACGACAGCCACTACCCGCTGGCCCGCGCCGCGCTGGCCGCCGGGCGGCACGTCGTGGTCGACAAGCCGTTCACGCTGACACCCGCCGAGGCACGCGAGCTGCAGGCGCTGGCCGCGCAGCGTGGCCGGCTGCTGTCGGTGTTCCACAACCGCCGCTGGGACGGCGACTTCCTGACACTCGAGGCCCTGCTCGCGGCCGGCACGCTGGGCCGGGTGGTGCACCTCGAATCGCGCTTCGACCGCTTCCGGCCGCAGGTGCGTACGCGCTGGCGCGAATCTGCGCAGCCCGGCGGCGGGCTCTGGTTCGACCTCGGCCCGCACCTGCTGGACCAGGCCCTGCAGCTGTTCGGCCCGCCGCACGGCCTCGCGCTGGACCAGGCCGTGCTGCGCGACGGGGCGCAGGCCGACGACTGGTTCCTCGCCCGGCTCCGCTACGACCGGCGGCGGGTCGTGCTCGGCGCGAGCGCGCTGGCCGCTGCCCCGGGGCCGCGCTTCGTCGTGCACGGCACACAGGGCAGTTGGGTCAAGCATGGCCTGGACACCCAGGAAGACGCGCTCAAGGCCGGTGCCCGCCCGCACGGTGCGGCTGGCCTGGACACCCCCGATCCCGGCCCCAGCGTCCTGACCCGCCCGGAGGGCGACCGCCTGGTCGACACGCCGCTGCCGCTGCTGCCGGGCCGCTACGTGGACTACTACGCCGGCGTCCACGCGGCCCTCTGCGAAGGACGCCCCGCGCCGGTACCGCCCGACCAGGCCGTCGCGGTGATGGACCTGCTCGCGCTCGGCCAGGCCAGCGCCCGCGCGGGGCGCGAACTGCCGGTCGGGCCGGTGGCCTGAACGCCGCGGCGCGGCCTCAGTCCTTCTGGTGCGGCGGCAGCTTCGCGCCGCAGTCGCGGCAGAACGCCGCCGTCGTTTCGTGCCCCTCGCTCAGGCACTCCGGGCAGGTGCGCGTGGTCGGCTCGCCCGGGCGGAAGCGCTGCGCGGTGAACTCGGCGCTGACGATGCCCGTCGGCACGGCCAGCACGCCCCAGCCGAGCAGCATCATCAGCGACGCGATGGCGCGGCCCAGGTCGGTCCTGGGCGTGATGTCGCCGAAGCCGACGGTCGTCATCGTCGTGACCGCCCAGTAGATGCCGATCGGGATGCTCGTGAACCCGTTCTCCGCGCCTTCGACGACGTACATCAGCGTGCCCATCACCAGCACCGCCATCAGCACGAAGGACAGGAACACGAGGATCTTGCGCCGGCTCGCCGCCAGCGCCCCGCCCAGTGCCCGGTACTCGACGACGTACTCGCTCATCTTCAGCACGCGGAACATGCGCAGCAGGCGCAGGATGCGCACGTCGATCAGCGCGTGCAGCTCCGGTGCCAGCAGCGCGAGCCAGGTGGGCAGCACGGCCAGCAGGTCGATGATGCCGAACACGCTGCGCGCGTAGCGGGCCGGCCGGCGCACGCAGGCCAGCCGCGCGATGTACTCGCCGGTGAACAGCACCGTGAAGGCCCACTCGATGACCTGGAACGCGCCGCCGAAGCGCGCGTGCACGCTGCCCACGCTGTCCAGCACGACGACCGCGACGCTGGCCAGGATGGCCCAGATCAGCAGCAAGTCGAAGATGCGGCCGGCGCGCGTGTCCGCTTCGAAGATGATGGTGTAGACGCGGCGTCGCCAGCCGGCATCCGGCCGGCCGAAATCGTGCAGGGCGCCGTCCGCCAGCGGGCTGGGGGTGCTGTCCATGGTCTTGCCGATTGTCGCCCGAGGCGGGGCGCGGGCCTCTGGTCTAATCGGGCCTTTGCCCGCCCATGGCGCTGAAAGCCACCATCTTCAAGGCGCGCGTGCAGATCGCCGACATGGATCGCAGCGTCTACGCCGATCACGCGCTGACCCTCGCCCGCCACCCGTCCGAGACCGACGAGCGGATGATGGTGCGCCTGCTCGCCTTCGCGCTGCACGTGCCGCCGGACGACCATGACGGCGCGCTCGAGTTCGGCAAGGGCCTGTCCGATGCCGACGAGCCGGACCTGTGGCAACGCGACCTGACCGGCCGCATCGTGCACTGGGTCGAGGTCGGCCAGCCCGACGAGCGCCGCCTGCTGCGCGCCGCCGGCCGGGCCGACCGCGTCAGCGTGCTCGCCTACGGTGCCAGCACGCCGATCTGGTGGGACGGCCTCGTGAATCGCGTCAGCCGCGCGTCGAACCTCGCCGTGTGGCGGCTCGAACCCGCGCAGTCGCAGGCGCTGGCCGGGCTGGCGCAGCGCACGATGCAGCTGCAGGCCACGATCCAGGACGGCCACGCCTGGCTCGGCGACGGCCAGCAGGCCGTCGAACTCACTCCCGAACGTCTGAACCCGCGCTGAGGCGCCTGCTCCCATGACGACGATCACGATCGAACACGACCCCCACCTCGGCCGCTTCCATGCCCGCGTGCACGGCCACCTCTGCGTGTGCGACTACCGGCTGCGCGACGGCGTGATGGTTCTCACCCACACCGAGGTCGCTCCCGAGGAGGAAGGCCAGGGCATCGCGGCCGACCTGGTGCGCGCCGCGCTCGGGCATGCCCGCGCGCAGGGCCTGAAGGTGCGGCCGCTGTGCTCGTACGTGCAGGCCTACATGCGGCGCCACCCCGAGACGCAGGACCTGCTGGCGGGCACGCTGTGAGGCCGAACCCGACCCTGCGCACGCTGTGCGCCGCCGCCCTCCTCGCGCTGCTGCCCCATGCCGCCATGCCCGCCGACGACCCCACCACCGACGACCCCTTCCAATGGCTCGAGGAGGTGCAGGGCGATCGCGCCCTCGCCTGGGTGCGCGAACGCAACGCCGAGACGCTGAAGGAACTGCGCGCGCGGCCGGACTTCGAGCCGACGCGCGGCACGATGCTGTCGATCCTGAATTCGAAGGACCGCATTCCGGCCGTGCGCCGCATCGGCGACCGGCTCTACAACCTCTGGCAGGACGGCACCCACAAGCGCGGCCTGTGGCGGCGCACGACGCTGGCCGAGTACCGCGGCGCGGCGCCGGCCTGGGAGACGGTGCTCGACCTGGACGCGCTGGGCGCGGCCGAGAACGAGAACTGGGTCTGGGGCGGCGCCGAATGCCTGGGCCCGGATGACCGCCGCTGCCTGGTCTCGCTGTCGCGCGGCGGCGCCGACGCCGTGGTGGTGCGCGAGTTCGACCTCGTCGACAAGGCCTTCGTCCGCGACGGCTTCGTGCTGCCGGAAGCCAAGTCGGACCTGAGCTGGATCGATGCGGACCATGTCTACGTCGGCACCGATTTCGGCCCCGGCACGATGAGCGCCGCCGGCTACCCGCGCCAGGTGAAGCGCTGGCGTCGCGGCACGCCGCTTTCGGCGGCCGAGACCGTGTTCGAGGCCCGGCCGGAGGACGTCTACGCGAGCGTCTCGGTCGACCCGACGCCCGGCTTAGCGCGCACCGTGTTCACACGCGCGGTGGACTTCTATCACCAGCAGCGTTTCCTGCTGCAGGACGGAAAGCTGGTGCCGGTCGACGTTCCGGAGGACGCGCGCTTCACGTTCATGCACAGCGCCGGGCGGCGCGGCGACACGCTGCTGCTCGAGCTGCGCAGCGACCTCGAGGCCGGCGGCAAGCGCTACCCGGCCGGTGCGCTGCTGGCCGCGGATGCGCCCGCCTACCTGGCCGGGAAGCGGGACTTCCAGGTCCTGTTCGAACCCAGCGCGACGCGCTCGCTGACCGGCTTCACGACCACCCGCAGCCACGTGCTGCTGAACATCCTGGACAACGTGGCCGGCCGCGTCGAGGAATGGCGGCGCGGCACCGACGGCCGCTTCGTGCGGCGCGCGGTGCGGGCCCCCTCGCCCGGCACCTTCGCGCTGGCCAGCCTGCACGACCCGCTGCGCCGCAGCGATCCGCTGGCCGAGCAGTACCTGATGTCGTACAGCGACTTCCTGACCCCGGACACGCTGTTCCTCGGCCGCACCGGCAGCGACCGGCGCGCGACGCTGAAGACCCTGCCGGCCGCCTTCGACGCCACCGGCATGCGCGCCGAGCAGCTGTTCGCGACCAGCCGCGACGGCACGCGCGTGCCGTATTTCGTCGTCTGGCCGCGCGGCGCCCGGGCCGACGGCGACAACCCGACATTGCTGTACGGCTACGGCGGCTTCCGCATCCCGCTCGACCCGTGGTACTCGCGTGCCTTCGGCGCCGTCTGGAACGCCCGCGGCGGGGTGTTCGTCGTGGCCAACATCCGCGGCGGCGGCGAGTTCGGACCGCGCTGGCACCAGGCCGCGCTGCGCGAGCACAAGCAGCGAAGCTACGACGACTTCATCGCGGTCGCCGAGGACCTGATCGCCCGCCGCATCACCCGCCCGGAACGCCTGGGCATCGAGGGCGGCAGCAACGGCGGCCTGCTGGTCGGCGCCGTGATGGTCCAGCGGCCCGAGCTCTTCAACGCCGTGGTCTGCCAGGTGCCGCTGCTGGACATGAAGCGCTATCACAAGCTGCTGGCCGGTGCGAGCTGGATGGCCGAATACGGCGATCCGGACAACCCGGCGGACTGGGCCTTCATCTCGAAGTACAGCCCCTACCAGAACCTGCACGCCGACCAGAAGTACCCGCGCGCGCTGTTCGCCACCTCGACCCGCGACGATCGCGTGCACCCCGGCCATGCGCGCAAGATGGCGGCGCGCATGCTCGCGCAGGGCCACCCGGTGCTGTACTACGAGAACATCGAGGGCGGCCACGGCGGCGCGGCCGACAACGAGCAGCGCGCCACGCTGCAGGCGGTCGAGTTCAGCTACCTGTGGCAGCAGCTCGGGGCGCGCCCGTGAGCACGCCGCAGGCGGTGCTGGACTTCTGGTTCGGCGCGCCGGGCACGCCCGCGCACGGCCAGCGCCGGCCGGAGTGGTTCCGCAAGGACCCGGCGTTCGACGCCGCGATCGCGGCCCGCTTCGGCCCGTTGATCGAATCTGCGCTGGCCGGCCGGCTCGACACGTGGGCGACGGACGCGCCGTCCACGCTGGCGCTGATCGTCGTGCTGGACCAGTTCACACGCAACTGCTTGCGCGACACGCCGCGCGCGTTCGCGGGCGACCGGCAGGCGCTGGAACTGGCCCGGGCGCTGGTCGGCCGCGGCGCGGACCGCGAGCTGCCCACGGTGCAGCGCACGTTCGCCTACCTGCCCTTCGAGCATGCGGAGGACCTGGCCGCGCAGCGGGAGGCGGTACGGCTGTTCGAGGCCCTCGCGGCGGAGGACCCGGCCGAGGCGGGGAGCCTGGACTACGCGATCCGCCACCGCGACATCGTCGCGCGCTTCGGGCGCTTCCCGCACCGCAACGCCATCCTGGGCCGCGCCAGCACGCCGGAGGAGGCGGAGTTCCTGCGCCAGCCGGGCTCGGGGTTCTAGCTAGTCGCGCTGCAGGACCACCAGGTGCCCCGGCACCTCGGCGCGGCCTTCGTGGCGCAGCACCTCGCCGCTGAGCCGCAGCAGTTCGAAGCCCTGCGCCTGCGCGAGGCGTGCGAGGTAGGCCGCCGCATGCACGTAGCGGCGCGTGGGCCGCAGCTCGAAGTCCTGCCCCTCGCCGGCCTCGACGGTGAAGACGAATCGGCCGCGCGGCCGCAGTGCGGCATGCAGCGCGGCGAACAACGCGTCAAGCGCGCCGAAGTAGATCAGCACGTCGGCGGCCACGGCGAGGTCGTAGCGGCCGGGCGTGGCCGCGAGGTCGGCGACGATCTCGGCGCAACGCAGTTCGTCGTAGAGGGCGAGGTCGCGCGCCCGCTCGAGCATCGCGCCGGACAGGTCGACGCCGTCCAGCCGCGCGGCGAGGGGACGCAGCGCGGGGCCGCACAGGCCGGTGCCGCAGCCGAGGTCGACCACCTGCTGGCCGCGCAGGGCGAACGGCTGCAGCGCAGCGTCGATCAGTGCCGGCGCGCGGTAACCGAGCCGGCCGGTCAGATGCGCGTCGAAGCCGTGCGCGTACTGGTCGAACAGCTCGCGCACGAACTCGGCCGGCGCCGCCTCGGCGGGCTCCTCGACGCCCAGCGAGGCCAGCGTGAAGGCGATCTTGGCGTCGTCGGCGCCGGCCGCGCGCGCCTGCTGCAGCGACTCGATGCCAGCGCTGCGCTGGCCGATCTCGAGCAGCAGCTCGCCGCGGTTCAGCAGCGCGTCGGCAAAGTCCGGCCGCAGCGCCAGCGCGCGCTCGAAACTCTGCAGCGCGGCGTCGAAGCGCTGGCGCGCCTGCAGCGCGGCGCCGCGGTTGTTCAGCGCGTGCGCGTCCTCCAGGCCGAGCGCGAGCGCGCGGTCGTAGCTGGCCACCGCGTCGTCCTCGCGGTCCAGCGCGAGCAGCACGTTGCCGCGGTTGTTGTGCAGCGAGGCCAGTTGCGGGTCCAGCGCGACTGCCCGGTCCAGCCACTCGAGAGCGGCGGGGAACTCGCCGCGTCGCGCGTCCAGCACGCCCAGCAGCTGCAGGGTGCCGACATGCCCCGGTTCGCGCTCGATCAGCGCCAGCGCGCGCTGCTGCGCCTCGTCCAGCGCCCCGCCATGGTAGAGCGCCAGCAGCTCGTCGTACTCGGTCAAGTCGGCGCCTTCCGGTCTTCCTCGTCCTGCAGCTGCCGCCACATCACCTTGCCCGAGCCGGACTTGGGCAGCGCCTCGACGAACTCGACCAGCCGCGGCACCTTGTACGCCGCCATGTGCTCGCGCGCCCAGGCGGTGATGTCCTCGGGGAGCGTGCCGCGCGCCTCCGGGCGCAGCACGATCACCGCCTTCACGGTCTCGCCGCGGTAGGCGTCGCGCGCGCCGATCACGCAGGCCTCCAGCACCGCCGGGTGCTTGTACAGCAGCATCTCCACCTCCGCCGGCCAGACCTTGAAACCGCTGGCGTTGATCATGCGCTTGAGGCGGTCGGTGAGGAAGAAGTAGCCCTCCTCGTCCATGCGCCCGAGGTCGCCGGTGCGGAAGTAGCGCGGGCCGTCGGGGTCTCCGGCCAGCGCGACGAACGCCGCCTCCGTCGCCTTCGGATGGCGCCAGTAGCCGCGGAACACCATCGGCCCGCGCGTGACGATCTCGCCGACCTCCCCGGGCGGCAGCTCGGCCAGCGTGATCGGGTCCACCACACGCGAATCGACGCCGAAGATCGGGATGCCCAGGCACTGCAGCTTGGCCCGTTCCGGGGGATTGGTATGGCTGGGCGCGGCGGTCTCGGTCAGCCCGTAGCCCTCGGCGAACACCAGGCCGTATTCGTCCTGCAGGCGCTGCGCGACGGCCTGCGGCATCGCCGCGCCGCCGCCCGACAGGCTGCGCAGACTGGACAGGTCGAAACCGCGGTAGTTCGGGCTGCCGAACAGATCGATGATCATCGTCGGGATGCACACCCAGTGGCTGATGCGGTGGTACGCGATCAGGCGCGCGGCCAGCTCGCGGTCCCAGCGCGGCAGGATCACGCCGGTGCTGCCGAAGTACACCACCCCCAGCACGCCGTAGACCATGCCGGTGATGTGGAACATCGGCACGACCGAGAGGCTGACCGCCTCGGCTGCGCCGTAGCTCCAGACGCCGGCCACCGCGTTGTGCATCAGCGTGCGGTGGGAATGCATGCAGCCCTTGGGCAGCCCGGTCGTGCCCGAGGTGTAGGGCAGCAGCGCGAGGTCGTCCGGCCCCGCCAGGGACGGCCCGGGTTCGAGACCGCGCCCGAGCGCATCGTGCCAGCGCGTCCACGCCGGGCCGTCCGTCGGCAGCGGCGGGTCGGCACGCAGCCAGGCTTCGGTCGCCGCGCTGGGCGCCTCGGCCGGATCGAGCGGCCCGTCGGGCAGCAGGTCCGCGTAGCGGGTCACCAGTACCTGTGCGAGGCGCTGCGCGCCCGGCAGCGCCGCATCGGCACCGGCCACGGTGGCCGCCAGGTCCGCGCTGCAGATCGCGACGCGCGCCTGCGGGTCGGCGATGTAGTGGCCGAACTCGTCCACGCGGTTCATCGGATTGACCGGCACGACCACCGCATCGGCCCGCAGGATGCCGTACACCGCGATGACGAACTGCGGGCAGTTCTGCATGAAGAGCGCGACCCGGTCGCCGCGCTGCACGCCGACCGACTGCAGCCAGCCGGCCAGCGCCAGCGCCTGCGCGTGCAGTTCGCGGAAGGTGACCGCGCGCCCGAAGAAGCGGTACGCCGGCTTGTCGGGGAAGCGCCGCGCGGACACCTCGAGGTTCGCCCACAGCGTGGTCTCGGGCACGGCAAGCTCGCGCGGCAGGCGCCGCGGCCAGATGCGGTGGTGCGGCCGCTCGGCCGGACGAACGGGGGGATCGATCGACGGTGGCGGCATGGTCTCCCTGCTGGCTGCGCCCGAACCCAGGGGGTATACCGCAGCCCCAGGGCCTTCGGCCACGGCGTGAACCCCTGTCGCGCGGGCGACAGCGGGTGTGCTCAGGGCGTTGCTTCGCGCCGGCCGCGCTGCTCGCGCAGTTGCACGCAGTCGGCTTGCTGCGCGTAGCGCGGGTTGCGGCACTCGCGGTCCATGCAGCGTGCCAGCGCGAACAGCACCCGACTGCCGCAGGCCTCGCGCGCGGTGGCCGGGCCGACCGGAACGGCCGCCGCCACCGGAGCCGCCGGCGACAGAGTTGCCGGGGTAGCCGCCTGGCGCACGGGCTCGGCCGGCGGCGTGCTGACGGCCGCCGGACGGGCCGGCACGGGCTCGGCCCGGGCCGGAGCCTCCTGCGCGGGAGCGTGAGCCGGATCGGGCGCGGCCTCGGTACGCGGTTTGGCGGCGGGTCCGGGTGTCGGAACCGGTGCAGGCGCAGGATCGGGCGCGGCAGCGACGACGACCGCCGGCGGGATCTCGGCGGCCGCGGAGGCTGCCTCCACGGGCGGCGTGGCCGGCGGCGCCGCGTCCGGCGTCGGCGCCGCCGCGGCGGTGACGATCGGCCCCGGCGCCTGCCCAACGGCCGTCGCGCCACCGAAGAGGCCGAAGTAGCGCACGGCCGCGCCGGCCGCGATGCCCAGCACGATCGCCGCCGCCGCGATGGCCAGCTTGGTGCCGGTGGCCATGCCGGACGGAACCGCCACTGCCGCGGCCGGGCCGGCGGTCAGCGGCGCGGGCGCCGTCAGCA
>JAHBZL010000045.1 GCA_019635485.1 Piscinibacter sp.
CCGTGAGCACGCCGCGCACTCCGCGGCCAGGCGAGCAGGCGGCGGCTGCCGCCGTGGCGACCGCGGCGTCCGCCGCGGCGCTGGCGGAGGAGACGGCGGCCGCAGTCGCCGCGGCCGCCAGCACAGCCAGTGCGGCCGAAGCCGCGCGTCAGCGCGTCGCGGCGCTCGAGGAGAACATGGCGCGGCTGCGCGAGGAATCGCTGGCCACGCAGAAAGCCCTGGCGACGCTGCAGGCGAGCCTCGAGCAGGCACAGGCGGCGCGCTACTCGAACCCGCTGGTCTTCGCGCTGGCAGCCCTGTCGGCGCTGCTGGCGCTGCTGGTGGCGATGCTGTGGTGGCGCCAGGCGCACACGCGGCCCGCCTCGCAATGGTGGCTTGCGCCCGCCGGCACGCCGCCGGTGCCGCCGCGGCGCAGCGAATTGCCCACCGGGGCAGCGCGCCTCGAGACCGAACCGGCAGTGATGGACGACCGCGCCGTGCTGCGCAAGCTCGAGGAGCCCACCGCAACGTCGTTGCCGCCGGCGCCGCCTCCGCCACCGCCGGTGGCCGTGCCGGCCGTCGCACCCGCGGCGCCGGTGATGCTGGCCGATCCGCCGGTGCTGCGCCGCGAGCTCTCGGTCGAGGAACTGATCGACCTCGAGCAGCAGGCCGACTTCTTCGTCGTGCTCGGCCAGGACGAGGCCGCGATCGACCTGCTGATGGGCCATGTGCGCAGCAGCGGCGGCGCGAGCCCGCTGCCGTACCTGAAGCTGCTGGAGATCTACCGGCGGCGCGGCGAGCGCGAGGCCTACGAGCGCATCCGCGAGCGCTTCAACCGGCGCTTCAACGCCTATGCGCCGGAGTGGGACGTCGATCTGATGCAGGGCAAGTCGCTGGAGGACTATCCGCCCGTGATGGCCCAGCTGCAGCGCCTGTGGAGCGAGCCGTCGCGCGTCACGCTGTCGCTGGACGCCGCACTGCTGCGCGAGGACGGCAACCCCGACACCTTCGACCTGCCGGCCTACCGCGAACTGCTGTTCCTCTACTCGATCGCGCGCGACCTGTGCGAACACCCGACCAGCGCGAGCGCCGTCGACCTGCTGCTGCCGCTGGACGGCGAAGAGCCGGAGCAGCCGATCGAGAAACTCTCGGCGAGCCGCATGATGGGCTTTGCCGCCACCGACCAGCTGACCACCTCGGTGGACCTGGACGTCACGACGGCGCTGCCCGGCCCGCCGCCGGCGCGCAGCGACGGCCTGATCGGCCTGATCAACGTCCGGCCGCAGGACGACGGCAAGGGCTGAGCCCCGCCGCGTCAGAGCGCGGCCAGCCGTTCCAGCGCGAGGCCCATCGTCTCGTCCTTCTTCGCGAAGCAGAAGCGCACGATGCGCTGCTCGAAGCCGCCGGCGTAGAACGCCGACAGCGGGATCGCGGCCACGCCGATCTCCGTGGTCAGGCGGCGGCAGAAGGCCTCCTCCGGCTCGTCGCTGATGGCGCCATAGTCGACACACTGGAAGTAGCTGCCCTGGCTCGGCAGCAGCGTGAAGCGGCTGCGCTGCAGCCCGGCCCGGAACAGGTCGCGCTTGCGCTGGTAGAACGCGGGGAGATTCAGGTGGTGCGAGGCGTCCGCCATGAAGGCTGCCAGGCCGTGCTGCATCGGCGTGTTGACGGTGAACACGTTGAACTGGTGCACCTTGCGGAACTCGGCGCTCAGCGCGGCCGGCGCGGCGACGTAGCCGACCTTCCAGCCGGTGACGTGGTAGGTCTTGCCGAAGCTCGAGACGATGAAGGCGCGCTGCGCCAGTTCCGGATGGCGCGCGACGCTCTCGTGGCGCGCCCCGTCGTAGACCATGTGCTCGTACACCTCGTCGGCGATCAGCAGCGTGTCGGTCGGCCGCAGCAGCTCGGCCAGGCGCTCCATCTCTTGCGCCGACCAGACGGTCGCGCTCGGGTTGTGCGGCGTGTTGACGATGATCGCCCGCGTGCGCGGGTTCAGCGCGGCGGCGATGCGCGCGAAGTCGGGGCGGAAGGTGCCGGGCGTCAGCGGCACGTGCACCGCCCGGCCGCCGGCCAGCTCGATGTTCGGCTCGTAGCTGTCGTAGCAGGGGTCGAGCACGATCACCTCGTCGCCGGGATGCACAACGGCCAGGATGGCGGTGATGATCGCCTGCGTCGCACCGGCGGTGATCGTGATCTCGGTGCCCGGGTCGTAGCGGCGCCCGTACAGCGCCTCGATCTTCGCCGCGACGGCTTCGCGCAGCGCCGGCACGCCGGTCATCGGCGGGTACTGGTTCAGCCCGGCGCGCATCGCCTCGTTGACGGCATCCAGCAGGCGCGGATCGCAGTCGAAGTCCGGGAACCCCTGCCCGAGGTTGACCGCGCCGTGCTGCTGCGCGAGCGCCGACATCACGGTGAAGATGGTCGTGCCCACACGCGGCAGGCGGCTGGTCACGACGGGGGTGCGAAAGCTGGTGTCAGGCATGGGATCAGAGCTGGTAGTCCTGCTGCTTCGGGCCGGTCATCGCCTGCGTGACGAGCGCGCGGGACAGCCGGTCGGACAGCATCTCGGCAAAGGCGTAGACGAAGCTGCGCAGGTAGGCGCCGCGCTTGAAGGCGATGCGCGTGACGTTGCGGCCGAACAGGTGGCCGACCGGCCGCGCCACCAGCTCGCCGCCCGGAGGGTCGTCGCGCACCGCGATCTCGGCGACGATGCCGACGCCCAGCCCCAGCCGAACGTAGGTCTTGATCACGTCGGCGTCGATCGCTTCCAGCACGATGTTGGGCTTCAGGCGCCGGCCGGCGAAGGCCTGGTCGACACGCGTGCGGCCGCTGAACGACGGGTGGTAGGACACCAGCGGCTGCAGCGCCAGGTCCTCCAGCTCGATGCGATCGAGTTGCGCCAGCGGGTGGCCGGCCGGCATCACCAGCGCATGCTGCCACTCGTAGCAGGGCAGGGTGACCAGTTCCTCGTGCGCGTCCAGCGCCTCGGTGGCCAGGCCGACGTCGGCCACCTCCTCGAGCACCATGCGCGCCACCTGCTCGGGCGACCCCTGGTGCAGGCTGACGTTGACCTTCGGAAAGCGCCGGCGCAGCTGCGCGACCGGCTCGGGCAGGAAGTAGCGCGCCTGGCTGTGCGTGGTGGCGATCGACAGCGTGCCCGCGTCCTGCTTGGAGAATTCCTCGCCGATGCGCTTCAGGTTGCCGACCTCGCGCATGATCAGCTCGATCGACTTGAGCACCTGTTGGCCCGGCTCGGTCACGCGGCGCAGCCGCTTGCCGTGGCGGGCGAAGATGTCGACGCCGAGCTCGTCCTCCAGCTCGAGGATGGCCTTGGAGATGCCCGGCTGCGAGGTGTAGAGCGCCTTGGCCGTCTCGGTCAGGTTCAGGTTCTGCCGCACGGCCTCTTGCACGAAGCGGAACTGGTGCAGGTTCATATGTCCGCGCGTTCTTTGGATCGCGCCGATTATTCCATCCGGCGCTGATTCGCGCCGCGGCCGGCCCTCAGGGCGCCGGCTGCAATGCCGCCAGAGCCATCGCCTCGATCACGGCCTCCACCTCGCCGATCGCCGGGCGCAGCCGCCAGGTCACCCCGGCGTGCGCGGCGCGCAGGCGGTCGAGCAGCGCCGGCAGGTCCTTGCGCACGTGGCCCCCGGCACCCAGGAACAGCGGCACCACCTCGACGGTGTCGCAACCCTGCGCCACCAGCGCGGCGCCGGCCTCCTCGAGCGGCGGCGCCATGAACTCCAGGTAGGCGAGCGCCACCGGGGTGCCCGGCGCATGGGCATGGATGCGCTGCACCACGGCCTCGAACGGCTGCGCCCAGCGCGGGTCGCGCGCGCCGTGGGCGAACAGCAGCAGCCCGCGCTTCACCGGTAGCGCACCAGCCAGCTGAAGGCCGCCAGCGAGAGCAGCAGGAACAGCGCGCTGGGCGTGGCCGCGACGATCCACGGCGTCCAGTTGCGCAGCAGGCCCAGGTGGCTGGCCATGTTGTTGAGCAGCACGAACGAGATGCCCAGCATGATGCCGCCGAACACCTTCAGGCTGATGCCGCCGGCGCGCGCGTGCAGGTAGGCGAACGGCAGGGCCAGCCCGACCATCACCAGGCAGGCGAACGGATACAGCGCCCGCTTCCAGAACTGGATCTCGTACTGCTGGGCCGCCTGCTCGTTGTCGGACAGGTGGCCGATGTAGCGGAACAGCTCGACCGTCGACATCGTCTTCAGCGGCAGCACGGCCGCCGCCACCACGCCGGCGGACAGCGTGCTCGGCCAGTCCAGCGCCTGCACCCGCTCGTCGTTCGCGACCGCCGCGCTGGCGCCGTCGCCGGGGTTCCAGCGCGTCACGAGCACGTTCTCGAGGTGCCAGCGGCCATCCTCGACGCGGGCGCGGCCGGCGGCGATGCGGCGCAGCAGCCGGCCGTCGGCGTCGAACTCGAAGATGCGCACGTCCTGCAGCGTGGCGTCGGAACGCGTCGCGCCGACGTTCACCGAGTAGCTGCGCTCGCCCTCGGGGGTGCTGGCGTGATCCTTCAGCCAGGCGCTGGTGCGGCCGATGCGCTGCGTGCCCTTCGCGCCGGCCTGCAGCTGGGCGGCCTCGCGCTCGCTCAGCGGCGCCAGGTAGTCGCCGACCAGGTAGGTGAGCAGCGCGAAGCCGAACCCCAGGCTGGCCAGCAGCGCCAGTGCGCGGCCCGGGCCGAGCCCGCCGGTACGCAGGATGGTGAACTCGGAGGACTGCGCGAGGCGCGCCAGCGCGTAGATGGTGCCGATCAGCACCGCGATCGGCGCCAGCTCGTAGAGATGCCCCGGCACCAGCAGCAGCGAGTACACGGCCGCGTGCAGCAGCGTGTAGCCGCGCGCGACGTCGCCCAGCTCGTCGACGAAGTCGATGAAGAAGAACAGCGACAGGAAGGCCACCGCGACGAACGTCACCGCGCCGACGATGTCCTTGTAGAACAGCCTGCGGACGGTCCTCATGCGCCCGCCGCGCGCGGGCGCCGCCACCAGGCGCGCCGGTTGCCCTGTTCGCGCCACCACAGCATCGCCAGCGCGAGCACGAAGGCGCCGCCGTGGAAGAAGGTCAGCGCGGCGCCCATGCCCATCTTGCCGGACGCGACCCAGGCCTGCGACAGGTTGATCACGTTGTAGTAGACGACGAAGGTGAGCAGCGCGATCAGCAGGTTCCAGTTGCTGGCGCGCCGCGGGTTGGAGGCCGACAGCGGGATCCCGAGCAGGACCAGGTTGGTGCCGCCGAACAGCAGGCCGAGGCGCCAGACCAGCTCGCCCTGGTGCTTGTTGCTCGGGTCGCGCAGCAGCTCGATGCTGCGGCGCGCGCGCGGCGGCAGTTCCTCGAGGCTGGACAGCGCACGTTCGCCGACCAGTACGCGATAGCTCTCGAAGCGCGACAGCGTCTTCTCGCCGGTCTTCGCGTCGCGCTCGTTGCGCTGGCCGCGGTCGAGCACCAGGAAGCGGTCGTCGCCCTCGTTGTCGATGTGCCCGCTGCGCGCGGACGTCACCGACTCGGTCTCGCCGACGTTGGAGAGGATGAACACGTTGCGCCCGGTGCGGCCGTCGCCCGCGTCGCGTTCGATGAAGAACACGCGCCGGCCGTCGCTGGAGGACTGGAACTGTCCGGGCACGACCCGCGACAGGTCGGAGCGGCGCTCGAAACGCTCTTTCAGTTCGGCCACGCGCTGGTTCATCCACGGCCAGACGAACAGCGCCAGCAGGCCGATCACCAGCAGCACCGGCCAGGCCGTGCGCAGCACCGGCCGGACGAAGCGAGTCAGCCCGACACCGCTGGCGAACCAGATCGTCATCTCGCTGTCGCGGTACATGCGCCCGAGCGTCGCCACCACGGAGATGAACAGCGACAGCGCCAGCATCGTCGGCAGGTGCCCGAGCGCCGTGTAGCCCAGCAGCAGCACCACGTCCTGCGGCGCGATGCGCCCGACCGCGGCCTGGCCGAGCGTGCGGATCAGCATCATCGTGAGCACGATGGTCAGGATGACGACCAGCGTCGCTCCGAAACTGCGGGCCAGGTCGGTCCGCAGAGAGGAATCGAATAACATCGTGTGATTTTCTGGACCGATTCTCATTATGGACTTCCGCCATCAGATTGCCCCGCTCGACGCCCTGGCCATGCAGCCCTGCGATGCGCTGCTCGTGGTGGTCGGCGGCGACGCGGCGGATGCGGCGCTCGATCCGCTGCTCGCCGAAGCGCTCTCCGATGCGGTCGCGCAGGGCGACTTCCAGTTCAAGGCCGGCAAGACGGTCTACCTGCACCGCCCGGCCGGCGTGAAGGCCGCGCGAGTCGTGTTCGCCGCCGCCGGCGCGCCGTCGGCCAAGTCGCTGAAGGCGGCGCTGGTCGCCGGCCTCGGCCTGATCAAGGGCGGCGGGGCCCGCCACCTCGCGGTGGCGGTCAGCGGCGCCGGCCCGCTGGACGCTTCGTTCGCCGAGTCGCTGGTCGCCGCGGTGCACGATGCCGTCTACGTCTACCGCCACACCAAGCCGAGCGCCCCGCCGGCGTCGGCGCTCGCCAAGGTGTCGCTGCTGTGCACGAAGCCGGAGGCCAAGGCCGTCGCGCAGGGCCTGGCACGCGGCGAGGCGATCGCCGCCGGCGTCGCGCTGGCCCGGGAATGTGCGAACCGCCCTGGCAACCACTGCACGCCGACCTTCCTCGGCGAGCAGGCGAAGAAGCTCGGCAAGGAGTTCGGCCTGAAGGTCGAGGTGCTGGACCGCAAGGCGCTCGAGAAGCTCGGCATGGGCTCGTTCCTCGCCGTGGCACAGGGCTCCGACGAGCCACCGCGTTTCATCGTGGCCCAGTACCAGGGGGCGCCGAAGTCGCAGCCGCCGATCGTGCTGGTGGGCAAGGGCATCACGTTCGACACCGGGGGCATCTCGATCAAGCCGGCCCCGGAGATGGACGAGATGAAGTTCGACATGGGTGGTGCGGCCGGCGTGCTGGGCACGCTGCGGGCGGTGGCGCAGCTCAAGCCCAGGCTCAACCTCGTCGTGCTGGTGCCGACCTGCGAGAACATGCCCAGCGGCCGGGCGGTCAAGCCGGGCGACGTGGTGAAGAGCCTGTCCGGCCAGACGATCGAGATCCTGAACACCGACGCGGAAGGCCGGCTGATCCTGTGCGACGCGCTGACCTACGCGGAGCGCTTCAAGCCGGCGGCGGTGATCGACGTGGCCACGCTGACCGGCGCCTGCGTGATCGCGCTCGGCCACCATCACAGCGGGCTGTTCTGCGCCGACGACGCACTGGCGGGCCAGCTGCTGGAGGCCGGCCGCACGGCCCAGGACAGCTGCTGGCGCATGCCGCTGGACGAGGAATACGACGAGGCGCTGAAGAGCAACTTCGCCGACATGGCCAATGTCGGCTCGCGCGCCGGCGGTGCCATCACGGCGGCGATGTTCCTGCGTCGCTTCACCGGCAAGTTCCGCTGGGCCCACCTGGACATTGCCGGTACTGCCTGGAAGTCCGGCGCGGCCAAGGGCGCCACCGGCCGGCCGGTGCCGCTGCTGACCCACTTCGTGCTCGGCCAGGCGGGCTGAACGCGCGTCCGGCGCAATGACCCGGATCAGCTTCCACTTCAACGTGCCGGACCGGCTGCTCTATGCCTGCCGGCTGCTGCGCAAGGCGACGCGGCAGGGCGCCCGCGTGACCGCGACCGGCCCCGCGCCGCTGCTGGCGGAGCTGGACCGCGCGCTGTGGACTTTCGATCCGATCGAGTTCGTGCCGCACCTGAGGCTCGCCCCCGGCGAGACGCCGCCGGCCCGGCTGCGCGCCACGCCGGTGTGCCTCGTGGGCGATCCCGGCGCGGGGCTGCACCACGACGTGCTCGTCAACCTGGGGGTGGAGCCGCCCGCCGGTTTCGAGAGCTTCGAGCGCCTGGTGGAAATCGTCTCGACCGACGAGGCCGACCGGCTCGCCGCCCGGGTGCGCTGGAAGCACTACAGCGCGCGCGGGTATGAGATCGAGCGCCACGAGGTCGAGGCATGAGCGTCGCGATGCGGAGCGCCGCCCGATGAACACGCGCCAGGTGCCGCCCACGCGCGTGCCGACACTGACCGAGGTGGTGCGCCTGCCCGAGGGAGGGGAGGTCGCGGTTCCGACGCCGCCACCCCCGCCGCCGGACCCGATGATCGCCCGGCCGCCCGCCGCGGCGCCCTTCGTCGAGCGGCGTGCCGGCTGGCCGCAGCTCAGCGAGGATCAGATCGTGCAGCGCGTGCTGTCCGACCTGCAGCGGCAGATCGACCTGATGCTCGAGGTGAAGCTGCGCGAGGTGCTGGCGCCGGTGCTGACTCGCGCCACCGACACCATGCTGCGCGACGCCCGGGCCGAGCTGGCATCGACCTTGCGTGATGTGGTGGCTCGGGCCGTGGAGCAGGAATTGTCCCGTCATCGCGGGAGCTGATCCGCGCGTTGTCGCCCGAGGCGGCCACGTCGCCACCCAAGGTTTCCCGGGGCGGAACCCGGTTTTTTTGGGGTATCGTGGCGGCCGTTGAGAAAAACCCTCACTCTCACTCTCAACATCCCATCCGGAGGATTCTGCATGCAAGTCAAACTGAATGTCGTGGTGGCTGCGGCTGCGCTGATCGCTGCAGGTACCGCGTCGGCCCAGGACATGGTCGTCAAGATCGGCCACGTCGGGCCCACCAGCGGTGCCATCGCGCACCTCGGCAAGGACAACGAAAACGGCGCCCGCATGGCGATCGACGAGCTGAACGCCAAGGGCGTGATGATCGGCGGCAAGAAGGCCAAGTTCGAGCTGCTCGCCGAAGACGACGCCGCCGATCCGAAGCAGGGCACCGCCGCCGCCCAGAAGCTGGTCGACTCCAAGGTCAACGGCGTGGTCGGCCACCTGAACTCCGGCACCACGATCCCGGCCTCGAAGATCTACTTCGATGCGGGCATCCCGCAGATCTCTCCCTCCGCGACCAACCCGAAGTACACCCGCCAGGGCTACAAGACCGCCTTCCGCGTCGTGGCCGACGACACGCAGCTCGGCGGCACGCTGGGCCGCTACGCCGTCAAGGAGCTGAAGGGCAAGTCCTTCGCGGTGATCGATGACCGCACGGCCTACGGCCAGGGCGTCGCCGAGGAATTCTCGAAGGCCGCGAAGGCCGCCGGCGGCACGATCGTCGAGCAGCAGTTCACCAACGACAAGGCGACCGACTTCACCGCCATCCTGACCGCGATCAAGGGCAAGAAGCCCGACGTCGTGTTCTTCGGCGGCATGGACGCCGTGGCCGGCCCGATGCTGCGCCAGATGAAGCAGCTGGGCATCAGCGCCAAGTTCATGGGCGGCGACGGCATCTGCTCGGGCGAACTGCCCAAGCTGGCCGCGGGCTCGATGGGCGACGGCCAGGTGGTCTGCGCCGAGGCCGGTGGCGTCGAGGGCGCCCAGAAGGCCGGCATGGAGAAGTTCAAGGCCGACTTCAAGAAGAAGTTCAACGCCGACGTGCAGATCTACGCCCCGTACGTCTACGACGCGGTGATGGTGATGGCCGACTCGATGGTCAAGGCCGGCTCGGCCGATCCGGCCAAGTACCTGCCGGTGCTGGCCAAGGCCAACTACAAGGGCGTGACCGGCAACATCACGTTCGACGAGAAGGGCGACATCAAGAACGGCGCGCTGACCCTGTTCACGTACAAGGGCGAGAAGCGCGAGCAGATCGCCGTGGTGCGCTGAGCACGTTTCCCGGCACGATCTGAACGGGGCGCCTGCGGGCGCCCCGTTTCTTTGTCAGCCCTGCAGCGGCGTACCGTCGCGCCGGTACAACCGGCCCAGCTGCACGAGGCGCTCGGCGTGGACCGGGTGCACCTGGTCCCAGGCGAAGCGCCAGACCCAGTAGCCCTCGCCGATGCCCGGGAAGTTCATGCGGTGCTCGCCGGACAGGCCCAGCACGTCCTGCATCGGATGCACCACGGTATCGGCCACGCTGGCGCAGGCGGCCCGGATCAGGTGCCAGTGGATCTCGCGCCCCTCGGGATCGTGGTCCAGCGCGAGGTAGTCGCGCACACGCTGGCGCTGGGCCGCATCGAGCGCCGCCCACCAGCCCTGCGAGGTGTCGTTGTCGTGCGTGCCGGTGTAGACCACCGCGTCGACCTCGTGGTTGTGCGGCAGGTAGGCGTTGCCGCTGCCACCCTCGAAGGCGAAGTGCAGGATGCGCATGCCGGGGAAGGCGAACTGCTTGCGCAGCGCCAGCACGTCCGGCGTGATGACGCCCAGATCCTCCGCGATGATCGGCAACGGCCCGAGCGCCTTGGCGATCGCCTTGAACAATGCGGCGCCGGGGCCGGGCAGCCAGCGGCCGTGGATCGCGGTCGGCTCGCTAGCCGGGATCTCCCAGTAGCCGGCGAAGCCGCGGAAGTGGTCGATGCGCACGATGTCGACCAGCTCGAAGGTGCGGCGGATGCGCTGGATCCACCAGGCGTAGTGCTCCTTGGCGTGGGCCTTCCAGCGGTACAGAGGGTTGCCCCAGCGCTGCCCGGTGGCACTGAACGCGTCCGGCGGCACGCCGGCCACCGCGGTCGGGCGACCCGCCGCGTCGAGCTCGAACAGTTCGCGCCGAGCCCACACCTCCGCGCTCTGGTAGGCGATGAAGATCGGAGCGTCGCCGACGATCTTCACCCCGCGCTGGTGCGCATAGGCCTTGACGGCCCGCCACTGGCGGAAGAAGCACCACTGGCAGAACTGCCAGAAGAACAGGCGTGGCGCATGCTCGCGGGCGGCGGCCATCAGTGCATCGGGCTGGCGCGTGGCGAGCGGCGCGTCCCAGTCGCACCAGTCGCGCCAGTCGTGCTGCTCGGCCAGCGTCATGAAGAGTGCGTAGTCCTGCAGCCAGTCGGCCTGCTGCTGGCAGAAGGTGGCGAAGTCCGCCCGCTCGGCCTCGCCGGCCAGCTGCGCGAAGCGTTCCGCGGCCCGCGCGAGGCGCTCCATGCGAAACGGCACGACGGCCGCGAAGTTCAGGCGGCGTTCGTCGAAGCCCGGTGCGGGGACCAGGTCGTCCGGATCCAGCCACCCGCGCTGCTGCAGTTCGCCCAGGTCGATGAGCAGCACGTTGCCGGCAAACGCCGAACTGCTCATGTACGGCGAGTTACCCGGGCCGATGCCGCCCAGCGGCAGGATCTGCCAGAGTTTCTGGCCCGCAGAGACCAGCCAGTCGATGAAGTGATAGGCCGCGGGGCCGAAGTCCCCCGAACCGTGGGGCCCGGGCAGCGAGGTCGGGTGCAGCAGCACGCCGCTGGCGCGATCGAAACGCATGTCAGTCCTTCGGCAGGTCCAGGTCGTGGCCGGCGGCGGCCAGCAGCACGAGGCTGCGGCCGCCGACGCGGAAGGGCACCTGCCCTTGGCCGTGCCAGTCGGTGTGGCCGCGCGGGTGACTGGTGTCCAGCACCGCTTCCCACACGCCGCCGGGCAGCATGAAGTCCACGTCCGGCGCGTCGCCATTGACCAGCAGCAGCAGCGGCACCTCGCTGCGGCCGGCGCGCCCGATCAGGCAGCCGAAGGCCCGCCCGTCGGGGCGGCGCCATTCGTCGCCGTGCAGTTCGCTGCCGTTCACGCGCAGCCAGGTGACGTCCTGCAGGCCGTGGCGGTTCGGCAGGCCGTCGTACCAGCGGTTGGCAAATGGCAGCGCCTGCTGGCGCAGCGCGATCAGGCGGCGCGTGAAGGCGAGCAGCTCGGCGTCGATCTGGGTCCAGTCCAGCCAGGTGGTCGGGTTGTCCTGGCAGTAGGGGTTGTTGTTGCCGCCCTGGCTGTGGCCGAACTCGTCGCCCGCGGCGAGCATCGGCGTGCCCTGGGCGAGCAGCGTGCTGGCCAGCAGCGCGCGGCGCACGCGGCCGCGCGTGGCCAGCACGTCGGTGTCGTCCGTCGGACCCTCGACGCCGAAATTGGCGTTGTGGTTGTGGCCGTGCCCGTCGCGGTTGTGCTCGCCGTTGGCCTGGTTGTGCTTGTCGGCGTAGCTGACGAGGTCGGCGAGCGTGAAGCCGTCGTGCGAGACGACGTAGTTGACCGAGTCGAACGGCGAACGGCCGCGCGGCTGGAAGATGTCCGACGAGGCGCACAGGCGCTGCGCGTAGTCGCCGCGCGTGTGGCTGCCCTCGACCCAGAAGGCGCGCATGGTGTCGCGAAAGCGGTCATTCCACTCCAGCCAGCCGCCCGGGAAGCCGCCGACCTGGTAACCGCCGGGGCCGATGTCCCAGGGCTCGGCGATCATCTTCAGGCGCGACAGCAGCGGGTCCTGCGCGAGGGCGGTGAAAAACGCGGCATGCCGGTCGAAGCCGTGGTCGCCGCGCCCGAGCACCGGCGCGAGGTCGAAGCGGAAGCCGTCCACGTGCATCTCGCCGGCCCAGTAGCGCAGCGAGTCCAGCACCATCTGCAGCACGCGCGGGTGGCGGATGTCCAGCGTGTTGCCGCAGCCCGAGTGGTTCTCGTAGTGCGAGCGCGCATGCGGCGGCAGGCGGTAGTAGCTGGCGTTGTCCAGCCCCCGGAAGCTCAACGTCGGGCCGTGTTCGTCGCCCTCGGCGGTGTGGTTGTAGACCACGTCGAGGATCACCTCGATGCCGTGCTCGTGCAGCCGCGCGACCATGGCGCGGAACTCGTCGCGCGGCGAGTTCCGGCCGTAGCCGCTGGCCAGCGCCGGGTCGGGGCAGAAGAAGCCGAGGCTGTTGTAGCCCCAGTAGTTGCTCAGCCCCATCTGCACCAGGCGCTGCTCGTCGACGTGCAGGTGCACCGGCAGCAGGTCGACCGCGGTGATACCCAGGTGCTTCAGGTGCGCGATCGCCGCATCGGAGGCGAGGCCGGCATAGGTGCCGCGCAGCGCCTCGGGGACGCCGGGATGCTGCCGGGTGAAGCCCTTGACGTGCAGCTCGCACAGCACGGTCTGCTCGATCGGGATGTGCAGGTGGCGGTCGCCGCGCCAGTCGACGCGATCTTCGACGACGCGCGCCTTCAGCGCGGTGGCGCCGTTGTCGCGCCCGTCCATGTGGCCGCCGTGCTGCGGGTCGGCGCCGAAATGCTCGGGTGCCCAGCGGAAGCGCCCGACGACCTCGCGCGCATACGGATCCAGCAGCAGCTTGTTCGGGTTGAAGCGGTGCCCGCGCTCGGGCCGCCACGGGCCGTGCGCCCGCAGGCCGTAGACCAGGCCGGGTGCGGCCTCCGGCAGGTAGCCGTGCCAGACGTCGTGGCTGTGCGCGGGCAGGGCGTGGCGGGCGACCTCGTGTTGCCCGGCCTCGTCGAACAGGCACACCTCGATGCGCTGGGCATGCGCCGAGAAGACGGCGAAGTTGACGCCCTGGCCGTCCCAGTGCGCCCCCATCGGCCAGGGATGCCCGCGCTGCATCATGCGGCGATGGTACCCAGAGCCCTCAGGGTTGCGGCGTCATGCCCCAGATCTGCTGCGCGTACTCGCGGATGGTGCGGTCGGACGAGAACGCGCCCATGCCGGCCACGTTGGCGATCGCCTTGCCGGCCCATTCGGCGCGCTCGCGGTACAGCGCATCGACCCGCCCCTGCGTCTTCACGTAGTCCGCATAGTCGGCCAGCAGCAGGTAGTGGTCGCCGCCCCACAGCAACGAGTCCACCAGGCCGCGGTAGCGCCCCGGCTCGCCGGGCGAGAACTGGCCGCCGCCGATCGCGTCGAGCACCGCCTTGAGCTTGGCGTCGGCCTCGTAGTAGCGCAGCGGCTGGTAGCCGCTGGCGCGCAGGGCCTGCACCTCCGGCGTCTTGAGGCCGAAGATGAAGATGTTCTCGTCGCCGACGTTCTGCCGGATCTCGATGTTCGCGCCGTCGTCGGTGCCGATCGTCAGCGCGCCGTTCAGCGCCAGCTTCATGTTGCCGGTGCCCGATGCCTCGGTGCCGGCGGTGGAGATCTGCTCGGACAGGTCGGCGCCGGGCATGATCACCTCGGCCACCGAGACGCCGTAGTTCGGCACGAAGACGACCTTCAGCCTGTCGCCGACGCGCGGATCGCGATTGACCACGCTGCCGACATCGTGGATCAGCCGGATGATGTTCTTCGCCATCGCGTACGACGAGGCGGCCTTGCCGGCGAAGATCACCGTGCGCGGCTGCCAGTCGGCGTTCGGCTGGGCCAGGATGGCCTGGTAGCGCGTCACCACGTGCAGCAGGTTCAGCAGCTGGCGCTTGTACTCGTGGATCCGCTTGACCTGCACGTCGAACAGGCTGGCCGGGTCGATCGCGATGCCGGTGCTGCGCGCGACGTGGGCCGCGAGACGGACCTTGTTGGCCCGCTTGAGCGCCATGAACTCGTCGCGGAACGCGGCGTCGGCCCGGAACTCGCCCAGCCGGCGCAGCTGGTCGAGGTCGCCGCGCCAGCCGGTGCTGAGCGTGCGGTCCAGCAGCCCTGCGAGGCCGGCGTTGGCCTGTGCCAGCCAGCGGCGCGGGGTCACGCCGTTGGTCATGTTCGTGAAGCGCTCCGGCCAGAGTGCGGCGAAGTCGGCGAAGATGGTCTTGACCAGCAGGTCCGAGTGCAGCGCCGAGACGCCGTTGACCATGTGGCTGCCGACGATCGACAGGTGCGCCATGCGCACGCGCCGTTCGCCGTTCTCGTCGATCAGCGACAGGCGGGACAGGAAGCCGATGTCGCCGGGCCGTTTCGTGGCCGCGAAGTCGAGGAACTCCTGGTTGATGCGGAAGATGATCTCCAGGTGGCGCGGCAGCACGTGCTGCATCAGCGACACCGGCCAGGTCTCCAGGGCCTCCGGCATCAGCGTGTGGTTGGTGTACGAGAACACCTGGCCGGTGACGGCCCAAGCCTCCTTCCAGCCCATGCCGTGTTCGTCGCACAGCAGGCGCATCAGCTCGGCCACGCCGATCGCCGGGTGGGTGTCGTTCAGGTGGATCGCCACGTGCTCGGCCAGGTTGGCCAGGCTCGGATGTTCCTCGAGATGGCGCCGCAGGATGTCCTGCACCGACGCGGTGACGAAGAAGTATTCCTGGCGCAGGCGCAGCTCGCGGCCGGCCGGCGTGCTGTCGTTCGGGTACAGCACCCAGGAGATGTTCTCGAACTCGTTCTTCAGGCCGGCCGCGCGGGCGTAGTCGCCGGTGTTGAAGGCATGCAGGTCGATGTGCTCCGGGGCGACCGCCTTCCACAGCCGCAGCGTGCTGACCTTTTCGGTGCCGTGCCCGGGCACGACCATGTCGTGCGCCTTGGCGGCGACCTCGCCGGCCGGGCGCCAGACCGCCTTGTCGCCGTGGTGCTCGACCCAGCCGCCGAAGCGCACCGGGTAGGTGATCGCGGCGCGCGGGAACTCCCACGGCGTGCCGTTGGCCAGCCAGGGGTCCGGGAACTCGATCTGGCAGCCGTCGCGGATCTCCTGGGCGAACATGCCGTACTCGTAGCGGATGCCGTAGCCGAACGACGGCAGACCGAGCGTGGCCATCGAGTCCAGGAAGCAGGCCGCAAGCCGGCCGAGGCCGCCGTTGCCCAGCGCGGCGTCGGGCTCGCGGTCGGCCACGTCCTCCAGCCGCTGGGCGTGCTGCTTCAGGTCCTGGGCGACACCGTCGTTCAGCCCCAGCGCGGCCAGCGCGTTGCCCAGGGTGCGGCCGATCAGGAACTCCATCGACAGGTAGTAGACGCGCCGGGCCTTCGCGGCGCGTTCGCGGGCCTGGGTCGCGACCCAGCGGCGCGAGAGCTGCTCGCGCGCGACCTGGGCGACGGCCTGCATCAGGTCGGTGGTGCTGGCCCGGGCCGGGTCGACGCCGACCGTCTGGAGCAGGTGTTCCTCGATGCCGGAACAGATGGTGTCGTTGCTGAGCGGTGTGGTGGCCACGTCGTATCCCCCGATGTCGGTCGCTTCCGCGGCGGGTGCCCGGAGCATCGCAATTTTCGCGCCGACTTTGAGTCGGCCCTGTTGCCGGCGCCCCCCTGGTGCCCCCATGATCGTTGGTAGTGACCGACACTTCCACTACAGCAACGACCGCAGGAGACAAACGATGACCCCGAACGAACTGGCGCTCAGCCTGGACCTGCCCAAGCGCGCGGTCGCGCTGGTGCTGGCCGGCGGCCGCGGCAGCCGCCTGAAGCACCTGACCGACCGGCGCGCCAAACCGGCGGTGTACTTCGGCGGCAAGTTCCGGATCATCGACTTCGCGCTCTCCAACTGCCTGAATTCCGGCATCCGCCGCATCGGCGTCATCACCCAGTACAAGAGCCACAGCCTGATGCGCCACCTGCAGCGCGGCTGGGCCTTCCTGAAGAGCGAGATGAACGAGTTCGTCGACCTGATGCCGGCCCAGCAGCGGGTGGACGAGGAGAGCTGGTACCGCGGCACGGCCGATGCCGTCTACCAGAACCAGGACATCCTGGCCAGCTACGGTGCGGACTACATCGTCGTGCTGGCCGGCGACCACATCTACAAGATGAACTACGCGCTGATGCTGGCCGACCATGTGGCCAAGGGGCGGGATTGCACCGTCGGCTGCATCGAGGTGCCGCGCGAGGAGGCCAAGGGCTTCGGCGTGATGGCTGTCAACGACAAGAACCTGATCACCGACTTCGTCGAGAAGCCGGCCGACCCGCCGGCGATGCCGGGCAAGCCGGACCGCGCGCTGGCCAGCATGGGCATCTACGTCTTCAACGCGCGCTACCTGTACCGCGAGCTCGAGCGCGACATCAACGACCCGAACTCCAGCCACGACTTCGGCAAGGACATCATCCCGCGTGCGGTGAAGAACGGGCAGGCCGCCGCGCACCCGTTCGAGCTGAGCGCCGTCGGCACGCGCATGAACGAGGAGCCGTACTGGCGCGACGTCGGCACGATCGATGCCTATTGGGACGCCAACATCGACCTGACCGCGACCGATCCGCTGCTGAACCTGTACGACAACCGCTGGCCGATCTGGACGCACCAGCCGCAGCTGCCGCCCGCCAAGTTCGTGCACAACCAGGACGACCGGCGCGGCCTGGCGATCGAGTCGATGGTATCCGGCGGCTGCATCGTCTCCGGCGCGGTGTTCCGCTCGGTGCTGTTCTCCAGCGTGCGGGTGCATTCGTACGCCAGTGCCAGCTGGGCGGTGCTGCTGCCGGGTGTGCAGGTCGGGCGCGGCGCGCGGCTGACGCGCGTGGTGGTGGATCGCGGCTGCCAGATCCCGGACGGCATGGTGATCGGCGAGGACGCTGCCCTCGACTCCGAGCGCTTCTACCGCAGCGACAACGGCATCACGCTCGTGACGCGCGAGATGCTGGCGCGGCTGGAGGAGCAGGGCCGCCCATGAGGGTCCTGCACGTTGCCGCCGAACTGTTTCCGCTGATCAAGACGGGGGGGCTGGCCGACGTGGCCGGTGCACTGCCGGGGGCGCTGGCGCAGGCCGGCGCCGACGTGCGGGTGATGCTGCCCGGCTACCCGGCGATCCTCGATTCCGTGCTGCACCAGCGCCGGCTGCTCGAGATCGGCCCGCTGTTCGGCGCCGCGCGCGTCACGCTGCGACGCGGCCAGTTGCCGTACAGCCACCTGCCGGCCTACGTGATCGACGCGCCGTACCTGTACCGGCGCCCCGGCGGGCCCTACCAGGCCGGAGACGGGAGCGAGTGGAGCGACAACCTGCAGCGTTTCGCGCTGCTCGGCTGGATGGCCGCCCATGTCGCCGCCGGCGAGCTGGACCCGGAATGGACCCCCCAGGTGCTGCACGCGCACGACTGGCATGCCGCGATGGCCTGCGCCTACATGGCGGCGCACCCGGGGACCGGCGCCGCCTCGGTGTTCACCGTGCACAACCTGGCGTACCAGGGGCTGTTCCCGCATCACGAGTTCGCGCAGCTCGGGCTGCCGGTGCGCTTCATGCAGTCGCACGGACTCGAGTACCACGGGCAGCTGTCGTTCATGAAGGCGGGGCTCAAGTACGCGAACCGCATCACGACCGTGAGCCCGACCTATGCGCACGAGATCACCACCCACGAGTACGGCTGCGGGCTGGACGGCGTGATCCGCAGCCGGGGCGGCGATCTGTCGGGCATCCTCAATGGCGTGGACGGGCGGGTCTGGGATCCGGCGCACGACACCGCGCTGGCCTCGCGGTACTCGGCGGACAACCTGGCCGGCAAGGCGTTGTGCAAGGCGGCGCTGCAGCGCGAGCTCGGCCTGGCCGAGGACGCCCGGGCGCCGCTGTTCGGCGTCGTCAGCCGGCTGACGGCGCAGAAAGGCCTGGACCTGGTGCTGGCCGCGTTGCCGGCGCTGCTGCGCCTGGGCGGCCAGGTGGCGTTGCAGGGCAGCGGCGACCCGGTGCTCGAGGCGGCCTTCCACGCCGCCGCGTTCAGCCACCCCGGGCAGGTGGCGGTGCGCATCGGCTACGACGAGAACCTGGCCCACCGCCTGATCGCCGGTGCCGACGTGATCCTGGTGCCGTCGCGCTTCGAGCCCTGCGGGCTGACGCAGCTCTACGGGCTGCGCTACGGCACCTTGCCGCTGGTGCGGCGTGTCGGCGGGCTCGCGGACACGGTCGTCGATGCCGCCGAGCCGGCGCTGGCCGAGGGTCGCGCGACGGGCTTCGTCTTCGAGGCGGCCTCGCCGGCGGCGCTGGAAGGGGCGCTGCAGCGGGTGCTCCAGGCCTGGGCCCGTCCGGCGGACTGGTTGCGCCTGGTCCGTACGGCGATGGCGCAGGATTTTTCCTGGGCCGGTGCGGCAGCGAAGTACCTGGCGCTCTATGCCGGGCTGGTCGAGGCCCGGTAATAGTTCACAGCATGTTTCGAAATGTAAGTTCGGCCCCGTGCTCGCGGGCTGCACGATGGCGAGGGGCCTCGAAAGAATGGCTGCATGAGCCGATCAAGCCGCGATTTCAAGGACACGCAGGTCTACGACTGGTCCACCGAGCCGAAGGACGAGCGGCCGAGCGAATTCATTCCGTCGACCGGGTTCTCGTCCCTTTCGGGTTACTACGCGATGCCCCCCGATGCGCGGGTTCAGCGCCGCCGGCGTGGCAGCAGCGGCGGGCTCTGGCTGTTGGCGGTGGTTGGCCTGGCCATCGGCCTCGGGGTTGCCGGGCTGGTCGGCCTCGTCCACCTGCTCAAGGGCTGAGCCGGGGAAGGGGCACGACGCGGATCACACCCACAGCGCCGACGGGCTGGGCTGGTGGCGGCGCAGGAAGGCGCTCGTCGGCGCTGGGCTCTTGAAGTACCCGCGGTCCAGGTCCATCGCGATCGCGGCATACCACGCCGAGCCGGGGCCGGCGGCGTAGACCCGGATCTCGCCGGTGGAGCGGCGGCGCAGCGTGATGATCCCGCCGGCCAGACCGAGCAGCTGGCTGATCCCGGAGCGCGAGTCCTCCTCGATGTCGAAATCGCGCGCATCCAGGCCGCGGGCATGGAGCATCTGGCGCACGGCCAGGGCCTTGTCGCCGGTGTCGGAGTGGATCATGTGGGCCATCGCGTCGTCCTCTTGCGCGGCCGTTCGGGCCGCCGATGCGAGGCATTCTTCGGCGCGTGCCGTTTCGCGCACATCCCCAAGGGGTGGGAACTCGACTGCGAAGCTAGGGGAGGACTGGCGGAGAGAGCGGGATTCGAACCCGCGGTGGGCTGTTAACCCACACACGCTTTCCAGGCGTGCGACTTAAACCGCTCATCCATCTCTCCGGGAGGCGGGAGTTTATCAGCCGGGGGCCTTGCCCTTCAGCAGCGTCATGGCGGTGCCGATCAGCGCCGAGACCTCGCCCATGTGGCCCGGCACGATCATCGTGTTGTTCTTCTGCGCCAGCTGACCGTAGGCCTCCACGGCGCGTTCGGCCACCTTCAGCTGGATCGCCTGCTCGCCGCCGGGCGACTGGATCGCGGCGGCGACCTTGCGGATCGCCTCGGCGGTGGCATCCGCCACCGCGACGATCGCGGCGGCCTCGCCCTGCGCCTTGTTGATCTCGGCCTGGCGTTCGCCCTCGGAGCGCGCGATGAAGGCCTCGCGCTCGCCGGTGGCGATGTTGATCTGCTCCTGCTTGCGGCCTTCCGAGGCGGCGATCAGCGCGCGCTTCTCGCGCTCGGCGGTGATCTGCGCCTGCATCGACCGCAGGATCTCGGCTGGCGGCGTCAGGTCCTTGATCTCGTAGCGCAGCACCTTCACGCCCCAGTTCATCGCCGCCTCGTCGAGCGCGCTGACCACCGAGGCGTTGATCGCGTCGCGCTCCTCGAAGGTTTTGTCCAGTTCCATCTTGCCGATCACCGAGCGCAGCAGTGTCTGCGCCAGCTGCGTGATCGCGAACACGTAGTTGCTCGAGCCGTAGCTCGCGCGCATCGGATCGGTGACCTGGAAGTAGATGATGCCGTCGACCTGCAGCTGGGTATTGTCCTTGGTGATGCAGACCTGGCTCGGCACGTCCAGTGGCACCTCCTTCAGCGAGTGCTTGTAGGCCACGCGCTCGATGAAGGGCACCACGAACTTCAGTCCGGGTGTCAGCGTGCGGTCGAACTTGCCGAGCCGCTCGACCACCCAGGCGTGCTGCTGCGGCACGATCTTGAAGGTGCGGACGATGAAGATCGCGGCGATGACGGCGATGATCAGGGCGATTTCCATGCGGGGTCTTCCTTCGTTGATCAGGACGCGGAGGCCGGCGCCAGCACCAGCCAGTTGCCCTCGACCGCGGCGACGCGGTGCTCCCCGGGCGCGGCCGGCGCACCGGGCTGCAGCCGGGCCGACCATTGCGTGCCGCGGTAGTTGACGCGCGCCGTGCCGTCGGGCTTCCAGGCCTCGACGTGCACGCGTTCGCCGACATCGAGGTTCACGTCGCGGTTGCTCGCCGGCGGCGCAGAACGAGGGTCGTGGGCGCGGCGCCAGTGCCACAGCGCCGTCGTGCAGGCGCCGACCAGCGCGGCGGCGATCCACTGCGCCGGCGAGGGGGCGCCGAGATGCGCCGCGATGGCCGCGGCGGCCAGCCCGAGCGCGATCATCAGCAGGTAGAACGTGCCCGTGGCCAGCTCGGCGGCCACGGCCGCCCCGGCGGCGAGCCACCACAGCGTCGCGGCGGACCAGTCCATGCACAGCCTCCGTGGAATGACTGCGCGCGAGTGTACGGCCTGGGTCGGCCCGTCACACGCTGGCCCTACACTTCGCGACTCCGTTCCGTCGTCGCCTCGAGGCCGCTGTCATGCTGCGCTTTCACTTCCCGATCGTCATCATCGACGAGGACTTCCGCTCCGAGAACGCCTCGGGCCTGGGCATCCGCGCGCTGGCCGCGGCGATCGAAAAGGAAGGCCTGGAGGTGCTGGGCGTCACCAGCTACGGCGACCTGAGCCAGTTCGCGCAGCAGCAGAGCCGGGCCTCGGCCTTCATCCTTTCGATCGACGACGAGGAGTTCGGCGCCGGGCCGGAGGACGTGCCGGCGGTGCTCTCGCTGCGCAAGTTCATCGGCGAGATCCGCTTCCGCAACGCCGACATCCCGATCTACCTGTACGGCGAGACGCGCACGTCGGAGCACATCCCGAACGACATCCTGCGCGAGCTGCACGGCTTCATCCACATGTTCGAGGACACGCCGGAGTTCGTCGCGCGCCACATCATCCGCGAGGCCAAGAGCTACCTCGACGGGCTGGCGCCGCCGTTCTTCAAGGCGCTGATGGACTATGCGCAGGACGGCTCGTATTCCTGGCACTGCCCGGGCCACTCGGGCGGCGTGGCGTTCCTGAAGAGCCCGGTCGGGCAGATGTTCCACCAGTTCTTCGGCGAGAACATGCTGCGCGCCGACGTCTGCAACGCGGTCGAGGAACTCGGCCAGCTGCTGGACCACACGGGCCCGGTGGCGCAGAGCGAGCGCAACGCGGCGCGCATCTTCAACGCCGACCACTGCTTCTTCGTCACCAACGGCACCAGCACCAGCAACAAGATGGTCTGGCACCACACGGTGGCGCCGGGCGACGTGGTGGTGGTGGACCGCAACTGCCACAAGTCCATCCTGCACTCGATCATCATGACCGGGGCGGTGCCGGTGTTCATGACGCCGACGCGCAATCACTTCGGCATCATCGGGCCGATCCCGGAGCGCGAATTCGCGCCGGAGACGATCCGCCGCAAGATCGCCGCCAACCCGCTGCTGGCCGGCGTCGACGCCGCCAAGGTCAAGCCGCGCATCATGACGGTGACGCAGAGCACCTACGACGGCGTGCTCTACAACACCGAGAACATCAAGGCCAAGCTCGACGGCTGGATCGACACGCTGCATTTCGACGAGGCCTGGCTGCCGCACGCGGCCTTCCACAAGTTCTACGGCAGCTTCCACGCGATGGGCAAGGTCCGCCCGCGCCCGAAGGAGGCGATGGTGTACGCGACGCAGAGCACGCACAAGCTGCTCGCCGGCATCAGCCAGGCCTCGCAGGTGCTGGTGCAGGACTCGCAGACGGTGAAGCTCGACCGCCACCTCTTCAACGAGGCCTACCTGATGCACACGTCGACCTCGCCGCAGTACTCGATCATCGCGAGCTGCGACGTTGCGGCGGCGATGATGGAGCCGCCGGGCGGCACCGCGCTGGTCGAGGAGAGCCTGAAGGAGGCGCTCGACTTCCGCCGCGCGATGCGCAAGGTCGAGAAGGAGTTCGGCAAGGACTGGTGGTTCACCGTCTGGGGCCCGGACAAGCTCGCGGCCGAAGGCGTCGGCACGCAGGCCGACTGGGTGCTGAAAGCCGACGAGAAGTGGCACGGTTTCGGCAAGCTCGCCGCCGGCTTCAACATGCTCGACCCGATCAAGAGCACCATCATCACGCCGGGCCTGGACGTGTCGGGCAAGTTCGCGAAGACCGGCATTCCGGCATCGATCGTCACCAAGTTCCTCGCCGAGCATGGGGTGGTGGTCGAGAAGACGGGCCTGTACTCGTTCTTCATCATGTTCACGATCGGCATCACGAAGGGCCGCTGGAACACGCTGCTGACCGCGCTGCAGCAGTTCAAGGACGACTACGACCGCAACCAGCCGATGTGGCGCATCCTGCCGGAGTTCTGCGCGCACCATCCGCGCTACGAGCGCATGGGCCTGCGCGACCTGTGCCAGAGCATCCACGAGATGTACGCCAAGGGCGACATCGCGCGGCTGACGACGGAGATGTACCTGTCGGACCTGCAGCCGGCGATGAAGCCGAGCGACGCCTACGCCCACATCGCGCACCGCAAGACCGAGCGGGTCGGCGTCGACGCGCTCGAAGGGCGCATCACGACCTCGCTGCTGACGCCGTACCCGCCGGGCATCCCGCTGCTGATCCCGGGCGAGCGCTTCAACAAGCGCATCGTCGACTACCTGCGCTTCACGCGCGAGTTCAACGCGGCCTTCCCCGGTTTCGACACCGACGTGCACGGCCTCGTCGAGGACGAGCCGGATGCGAGCGGCGCACGCCGCTACTACGTCGACTGCGTGCGCGACTGATCAGGTGATGTGCGAGATCAGCACGCCCGGCGCCGGCTGCACCTGGCCGCCGGCAGGGCTCTGACCGGGCGCCGGCACGTTGCCGCCCGGCGCCCCGGGACCGGGCCGGCGCATCGCGAGGCCGACCGACATCATGTCGACGACCAGCAGGTGCAGGATGCGCGAGATCATCGAGACGAAGGTCGTGGCGTCCTCGGTGTGCTCGACCGGGATGCAGACCGTCGAGCGTCGTGCCAGCGGCGACTGCCCCGCCGTGACGGCGATCACCGAGGCGCCGTGGTCGACCGCCAGTCCGGCCGCGCGGGCCAGTTCCGGCGGCTGGCCGGAGCTCGAGACGAACACCGCGACGTCGTCCGGCCCGAGCAGTTCCGCCGCCATCGCGTGCATCGACACGTCGGTGTGCGCGACGGACGGGATGCGGAATCGGAACAGCTTGTGCTGGGCGTCCAGCGCGACCACGGCCGAGTTGCCCATCGCGTAGAACTCGACCCGCTTGGCACGCCGCAGCAGTTCGATCGCGCGGTCGACCGCCTCGACGTTGATCGACTCGCGGAACTGCACGATCGACGAGATCGTGTTGTCCAGCACCTTGGCGCACAGGTCGCCCGTGCTGTCCTGGCGGCGCACCTGCGTGCGCTGCACCGGCAGCGTGCCGGTCAGTCCCGAGCCGAGCTTGAGCTTGAAATCCGCCAGCCCCTGGAAGCCCAGCGAGCGGCAGAAGCGGATCACGGTCGGCTGGCTGACCTCGGCGCCCTGGGCAATCAGCGCGATAGGGTCGTTCAGCGCGGCGCGCGGGTTGTCGAGCACGTAGCTGGCCACGCGCTTCTCGGCGGGCGACAGCGAGTCGCGGGCGGCGCGCACGCGTTCCAGCAGCGGATTGCCGGCCTCGGCCTCGGGCATGTGGTCCGCCAGCAGCGACGAGACGCCGCGGAACGCGAGGTTCTCGGCGGTCAGCACGAAGGTCGGGATGCGCGCGACGAACTCGCTGAAGCGCCCCTTGGCCTCGAAGCGCTCCCGGAACGGGGAGCGGTCGAAGCGTTCACCGAGTCGCGGCACGATGCCTCCGCCGACGTAGATGCCGCCGCTGGCGCCGAGCGTCAGGGCCAGGTCCGAGGCCATCGTGCCGAGCATGCCGCAGAAGCAGTCGAGCGCGGCGTCGCAGGTGGCGTCGCCGCCGTGCAGCGCGCGGCGCACGATATCGGCCGCGCTCAGGTGCGCGTCCCCGTCGGACAGCGCCTGATGGATCAGTTCCAGCCCGGGCCCGGAGAGCATGCGCTCGGCCGAGACACGCGGCATCGTCTTCCATGCGTGCTGCAGCACGCGCAGTTCGCGCTCGTCGGTCGGCGCGAAGCTGACGTGGCCGCCCTCGGTGGCCAGCGTGACCCAGCGGTCGCCGCTCGGTACCAGCCCGGAAACGCCCAGGCCGGCGCCCGGGCCGATCAGCCCGATCACGCTGTCGGGCTGGGCCTCGCCGCCGCCGACCTGGCGCCGGTCCTCGGGGCCGACGTCGGGCAGCGACATGGCCAGCGCGGTGTAGTTGTTGACCACCAGCAGCGTCGACAGATCGAGCTCGCCCTGGGCTTCCCGGATCGAGAACGCCCAGTCGCGATTGGTCATCTGGACGTGGTCGCCTTCGATCGGGTTGGCGATCGCCACTGCGCCGTGGCGTGGATGGATGCCGGGCAGCGTGGCGAGGTAGGCCTGCACCACGGCCGTGAAGCCGATGTAGTCGTCGCAGGGCAGCACCGCGATGTGCTCGAAGCTGCCGCGCACCCGTTCGATGCAGAACCGCGCGTAGGTGGCACCGATATCGGCCAGCAGCCGGGGCGCGGTGGCCGCGGGGACGGGAGGCGGGGGGCGCTCGAGGGACATGGGCGGGATCAGGGCCGGGCTTTCAGCACGACCATCTGTTGCGGGGCCAGCTTCACCTGCAAGTTGCCGGCCGGACCGACGAGGGACGGCGTGGCGCCCGCCGGGAAGACCGGCTGCCAGCGGGCGGCCTCGAGCGGGGCGGGTACCGTCAGCGTGGCCTCGCGGTAGGCGTAGTTGATCAGCACCAGCAGGGTGCTGCCCTCGTGCTCGCGGGTGAAGGCGAAGATCGGCGCGTCGCGCTGCGACAGCGGGGTGAAGCGGCCGACCGAGAGCGCCGGTTCCGCGTTGCGCAGCGCGATCAGGCCCCGGTACCAGTGGAGCAGCGAACCGGGGTCGGCCTGCTCGGCGGCAACGTTGTGGGTTTTCCAGTTCGCCACCAGCGGGCGGAACGGCTGGGCGGCGGTCGTGAAGCCGGCCTGGCCCTCGCCGGACCAGCTCATCGGGCCGCGGATGGACTGGTCGTCGTTGGTGACGGGGGCCGATTCGCCGAGGCCGATCTCCTCGCCGTAGTAGACGAACGGCGTGCCCGGCAGCGTCAGCAGCGTGCCCGCGGCCAGCCGGTAGCTCTTCTCGTCGCCGCCGAACTGGCGGATCAACCGCGCGCCGGCGAAGAAGTCGTGGTTCGCGAGCAGGGTGGCCAGCGGCGCCGCGGGCAGCTTCTCGAGGTTGTAGAGCAGGTCGCCGCGCAGGCGACCCAGCTTTACCGAGGCGATGATGTGCTTCTGCAGGCCGAACCCGAACGCCGCGCCGCACGAGTCCGGCTGGGCGAACGGCGCCGGATCGCTCGGCGCCTCGCACACCATGTAGCGGTTGCCGTACTCGTCGAGCAGGTCGTGCACGCGCTTGAGCAGCACGTGGTTCTCCGGCTGGTTCTCCCAGGCGATCGCGCTGTTCTCGAACAACACGCCGACGGCATCGAAGCGGAAGCCGTCGACGCCGCGGTTCAGCCAGAAGCGCAGGTTGTCGAGGTGGAAGTCGACCACCTTCGGGTTGCGCAGGTTGAAGTCCGGCATGCCGGTGTCGAACACCGCGTAATACCAGCGTTGGTTGCCCTCGCGCCAGGGTTCGCCGGAGAAGGTGTTCCAGCCCTTCGGCCTGTCCTCGCTGAAGATGTACCAGTCGGCATACGGCGACTTGCGGCTGTCGTAGGCGCTCTCGAACAGCGGGTGGCCGGCGGCGCTGTGGTTCATCACGTAGTCGACGATCACGCCGATGCCGCGCTTGTGGGCTTCGGCCAGCAGGCGGTCGAAATCCGCCAGCGTGCCGTAGTCGGGTTCGATCTCGCGGTAGTTCACGACCGCGTAGCCGTGGTCGTGGTCCTCGCTCTTGAAGACCGGCATCAGCCACAGGCCCTTCACGCCCAGGCTCTGCAGGTAGTCGAGCCGCGAGGTGAGCCCGTTCAGGTCGCCGATGCCGTCGCCGTTGCTGTCCTGGTACGCGCGCACCAGGATCTCCATGAACACGCCGCGCTGCGCCCAGCCCGGCGGCAGCGCGCTGTCGCGCTTGAGCACCGGCACCGGGCCCAGGTCGGGGATGGCCGGCGTCTGCGCCGGGGCGGCGGCCGGGCAGGCCCACGCCCAGGCGGCGAGCAGCGCGGCCGCGGCGTGACGCCGCAGCGAAAGCATGCCGGCTCCCGTCACTTGCAGGGGTTCTCGGCGCGGGCCTTCTTGGCGTCCTCGAGCGAGGTGTAGATGTTGCGGTCGCCGTTGTTGACCCAGATCTCGGTCGTGGCGTTGCCGTCGAACTGCATGTCGCGGCCGCCCTGGTCCTTGCTGTTGCCCTTGTGGATGATGTAGTTGACCTTGCCGCCGGGGAAGTCCTCGAGCTTGACCTGCCAGTACACGCCGAAATCGTTCTTGCCGGTCTGCTGCACGCCGTTGTCCCAGCTGACGCCGGGCACGGCCGGGCCCCCGGGGCCGCGTTGCCAGATGTGCAGTTCCCAGCCGCCATAGCTGGCGTCGCAGCGGTTGTAGTTGATCGCCACCATGCCGGCCGGCGGAGCGGCCTGCACGACGACCGGGGCGAGCAGGCCCGCCGCGCAGGCGGCGGCGAGGCGGAGGAGGGCGGTGCGGTGGATCATGGTGGACCTCGTGCGTCGGTGAGGGTGGGCCGCGTCGTGGCGGCGGAGGGGTTTCGGGTTCAGCCCTTGATGCCCCCGGCGGTCAGGCCGGAGATCATCCACTTCTGGGCCAGGATGAAGACGATGGTGATCGGCAGGCCGGACAGGATGGCCGCTGCGGCGAAATCGCCCCACAGGTACTTCTGCGCGTAGAGGAACTGCTGCGAGCCCACCGCCATCGTCAGGTTGTGCTGCTGCTTCAGCAGGATCGACGCGACCGGGTACTCGATGATCGCGCCGATGAACGCCAGCAGGAACACCACCATCAGGATCGGCACGGCCATCGGCAGCAGCACGAGCCAGAAGGCCTGCCACGGCGAGGCGCCGTCGACCTTGGCGGCTTCCTCGATCTCCACCGGGATGGTCTCGTAGTAGCCCTTGATGGTCCACACGTGCAGCGCGATGCCGCCCGAATAGGCCAGTAGCAGCGACCAGTGGCTGTCGATGCCGAAGGCGGGGAAGGCGTTGCCGATGCGGTCGAAGATCGCGTAGATCGCGATCAGCGCCAGCACGGCCGGGAACATCTGCATCAGCATCAGGCCGGTGAGCGCGGCCTTCTTGCCGGCGAACTTCATGCGCGCGAACGCATACGCGGCGGTGGTCGACAGCAGCAGGCCGATGCAGGCCGACATCGTCGCGATCTTGGCCGAGTTCCACAGCCAGCGCAGCACCGGCAGGTCCGGCTCGACGAGGCGGCCGTCGGCCGCCTGGTAGGGGATGCCGAGCGCGAAGCGCCAGTGCTCGAGGCTGATCGACTCGGGAATGATGCTGCCGGTGGCGAAGTTGCCCGGCCGCAGCGAGATCGACAGGATCATCAGGAACGGGAAGATCACCAGCGCGCACAGCGCGACCAGGAACACGTGCGCCGCGATCACGCGCCAGCGGTGGCTCTTGTCGAGAACGATGGCCATGGCGCTACCTCTTCTCCTCCTCGATGATCTTCGTGAAGCGCATCTGCACCAGCGTGATGGCCACGACGATCAGGAAGATCACGGTCGAGATCGCCGCGCCCAGGCCGAACTGCTGGCCCGAGTCCTGGAACGCCATGCGGTAGGTGTAGGACACCAGGATGTCGGTGGTGCCGGCCGGCACGCTGGTGTCGAGGAAGTCGGGCCGCCCGCCGGTCAGCAGCGAGATCAGCACGAAGTTGTTGAAGTTGAACGCGAACGACGAGATCAGCAGCGGCGTCAGCGGTTTGATGATCAGCGGCAGCGTGATGCTCCAGAAATTGGTCACCGGCCCCGCGCCGGCCACCGCCGAGGCCTCGTACAGGTCCGACGGGATCGCCTTGATCAGGCCCATGCAGACGACCATCATGTACGGGAAGCCCAGCCAGGTGTTGACGATCAGCAGCATCGCCTTGGCGAGCACCGGGCTGGAGAACCAGGCCGGCTTGGCGCCGAACAGCGCGTCCAGGATCAGGTTGATCTCGCCCGAGTTCTGGTTGAACAGCCCGCGGAACACCAGGATCGAGATGAAGCCCGGCACCGCATAGGGCAGGAACAGCAGCATGCGGTAGACGCCCTTGAAGCGCAGCGCGTCCCAGTTCAGCAGCACCGCGAGCAGCATGCCCAGCGAGGTGGCGAACAGCACCGTCAGGCCCGAGAACACGACGGTCCAGACGAAGATGCGCAGGAACGGTTCCTGGAAACGCCGGTCGGTGAAGATGCGCTTGTAGTGGTCCAGGCCGATGCCGACCTGGAAGCCGGGCTGCAGCGGCTCGCCGGCGGCGGTCTCGAAATAGCCGCTTTGCGGGTTCGGGCGAATCACCGTGCCGGTCTGCTGGTTGGTCAGCGAACCGTCGGGATTGGCGATGTACAGCGGCTGCACGGCGGCGAACTCGCGCAGGCCGGCCATGCGCACCTTGCCGCCGTCGGGCAGGCGCACGGTCAAGGCACGCAGCGCCTTCTGCCGCGCGATCAGTTCCTTGAGTTCCAGCGGTTCGGCGAGCGCCGCCGCGCCCGGGGCCTCCGGCAGGGCCTCGACCTCCTGCGGCTGCTCCGAGGCGAGCGACAGCGGGCCGGTCAGGTAGGCTCGTCCGGCGTCGGTGTCCTCCAGGCGCAGGCGGAACGCGCCGTCCTGCGGATGCAGCGTGGTTGCCAGGCGGGCGCCGTCGCCGGAGTAGGTCTCGTCGAGAAAATACTGGCGCGCGCGTTCGAACTCGAGCAGGTTCTTCGAACTGTAGTTCGTGAAGCCGATGCCGATCGTGTACAGCATCGGGAACACGACGAAGACCAGCGCCGCCGCGATGCCCGGGAACAGGTAGCGGTAGGCGTAGGTCTTCGACGACGAGTAGATCCACAGCGCCAGCGCGACGATGACCAGCATCGTCGACGCCAGCATCGTCTCGCCGGTGGCGTAGACCACCGTGATCAGGTAGAGCAGGGCCAGCACGACCGCGCCAAGCACGGCCGGGCCGACCCAGCGCCCGCTCTTCACCTCATTGGCCCTTGATGCGCTTGGCCGCGGCGTCCAGCGCCTCCTTCGGCGACTGGCGGCCCTCCGTCGTGTTCTGCAGCGCCGACTGCATCGACGACCAGAAGCGCCCCATCTCCGGGTTGTTCGGCATCGGCGCGCCGTCCTGGGCGCTGGCCATCGTCGCCTGGATGTTCGGGTCGCTCTTCAGCTCGGCGAACAGTGCCTTGCTGGCCGGCGTGCCGAGCGGCACGTCGTCGTTGATGGTCTTCAGGCCCTTCACCGACAGCATGTAGTTCTCGATGAACTCGACCGCCACGTCGCGGTTCGGCGAGGCCTTGGAGATCATCGCGCCGAGCACGCCGACGAAGGGCGCGGCCTTCTTGCCGCCGACCGCCGGGATCTTCGCCACGCCGAAGTTGATGCTGGACTTCTTCAGGTTGTCCCACGACCAGGGGCCGTTGATCATCATCGCGACCTTGCCCTGCGCCATGCCGGCCTCCATGTCGGCATAGCCCGCTCCCTTGGGCATCACGCCGTCCTTCACCATCTTGGCCAGCAGGTCCGCGCCCTTGAGCGCCCCGGCGTTGTTGACGCCCGTGTCGTTCGGGTCGTAGCTTCCGTCGGCCTTGGGCTTGAAGGCGTAGCCGCCGTTGGCGGCCAGCAGCGGCCAGGTGAAGTAGGTGTTGTTGTAGTCCCAGAGGATCGCCTTCTTCCCGTCGGCGGAGAGCTTCTTGTCCAGCGCCATGACCTCCTCGAAGGTCTTCGGCGGCGTCTTCACCAGGTCCTTGTTGTAGACCAGCGCGACCGCCTCGATCGACATCGGGTAGCCCCAGACCTTGCCGCCGACGGTGAAGGCCTTCAGCGCCAGCGGGTCGATGTCGGCGAGCGCCTTCTTGCTCGGGTTCAGGGGCTGCAGCAGGCCGCCCGCGATCCACTCGCCGATGCGGTCGTGCGGCCAGATCCAGATGTCCGGGCCCTTCCCGGCCGCGGCGGCCTGCTGGAACTTGCCCGGCGCATCTTCCGGATGCTCGACGACCACCTGCACGCCGGTCTTCTTGGCGAACTCGTCGCCGACCTTCTGCAGTCCGTTGTAGCCCTTGTCGCCGTTGATCCAGATGAGCAGCTTGCCCGGTTCGGCGGCGAACGCGCCGCCGGCGCTGACCAGCGCGAGCGCCGCCGCGGCGGCCAGCATCCGGATGCGCTGACGTTGAGGTTTCATGAGCGTGTCTCCTTCGGAGTGAGGCCTCGCGGGCCGTGAGGGTGGGGTCTTGTGGGAACGCGCCGGGCCGTCGGGGGTTGTCGGGGCCGACCCTCAGCGCACCGGCGGCAGGGTCTTGCCCGCCGCATCGAACAGGAAGCAGCGCCGCGGCGGCAGGCTGAGCCAGGCGGTGTCGCCGGTGTCCAGCGGGTTGTCGGGTTCCGTCCGTACGGTCAGTGCCGTCTCCGCGCCGGCCGGCACGGCGTGCAGGTAGATCGTGTCGCCCAGGTGCTCGGCCAGCTGCACGTGGGCCTGGACGGCGTTGTCGACGGCCGCGGCGTGCGCGCCCAGGTGTTCGGGCCGGACGCCGAGCGTCAGTTCGGCGCCGGCCGGCAGCGCGCTCGCGTCGGCCGCCACCTGCACCACCGTGCCGTCGCGCAGGCGCACGCTGGCCAGTCCCGGCGTCGCCGAGACCAGCGTGGCGGCCAGGAAGTTCATCTTGGGGCTGCCGATGAAGCCCGCCACGAACTGGTTCACCGGCGAGTGGTACAGCTCCAGCGGCGTGCCGACCTGCTCGATCGCGCCCTTGTTCAGCACCACGATGCGGTGCGCCAGCGTCATTGCCTCGACCTGGTCGTGCGTGACGTAGATCATCGTCGTCGCCAGCTCCTTGTGCAGGCGCGACAGCTCGACACGCATCTGCACGCGCAGCGCGGCGTCGAGGTTGGACAGCGGTTCGTCGAACAGGAACACGCCGGGCTTGCGCACGATCGCGCGGCCGATCGCGACACGCTGCCGCTGGCCGCCGGACAGCGCCTTGGGCCGGCGCTCGAGCAGGTGTTCGATCTGCAGGATCTGCGCGGCGCGGTCGACGGCCGCCTTGATCTCGTCCTTCGAGAAGCCGGCCAGGCGCAGCCCGAAGGCCATGTTCTGCGCCACCGTCATGTGCGGGTAGAGCGCGTAGCTCTGGAACACCATCGCGATGCCGCGCTTGGCAGGCGGCACGTCGTTGACCAGTTCGCCGCCGATGTACAGCTCGCCGGCGGTGATCTCCTCCAGCCCGGCGATGCAGCGCAGCACGGTGGACTTGCCGCAGCCCGACGGGCCGACGAAGACCATGAACTCGCCGTCGCGGATCTCCAGGTCGATGCCCGGGATGATCACGAGGTCGCCGAACGACTTCTTCAGCGATTTCAGCAGAACATTGGCCATGCCGGCGCGACCGTGCGGAGGGCGGGGAAAACGAAACGCGAGGGCCGGCCCCGCGGGGCCGGCCGTTCGCTCGTCAGGACCGGAGGCCGGTCAGAACCAGATTTCGGCCTGGAAGCCGGCGGCCGTCTTGTTCGACTTCGTCTGGCCCTGGGCGGCCTGGTAGGCGTCGTTGAACTTGAAGGTCGACACGTAGAAGCGCAGTTCCGGACGGTCGTAGTAGTTCGGTCCGACCGTCAGCGTCGGGGCGATCGTGAACTTCGTGACGCGCTGGGTCTGGGCGCCGTCGGTCGGCTTCTGCGCTGCCGTGCCGAGTTCGGCCTGCAGTTTGAAGTTCTTCGTCATCGCGTAGGCGACACGACCGGCGATCTGGTTGTACTTGCGCTTGACGTCGCCCGTCTTCTCCTCGCCGAAGCTGACCATCGCCTGGCCCGTCAGCGGCCCCTTGACCCAGGTCATCGCGTCGGTCAGGCGCCAGCGCTTCTTGTCGTTGTCGTCGGTGCCGCCGCCGAAGCCCATGTTCAGGTAGGCCGAGCCGGTGGCGTACTGCGCCCAGAAGGTGTTGTCGCCGCCGGCGAACAGGTTGGCCTGGTTGTGCTGCAGGCTGATGCCGAAGCCGTCTTCGCCGCCGGGGCCGGAGAAGTTCGTGTAGACACCGGTGAGGCGCAGCTTGCCGCCCGGGTTGGTGTTGATGCCCTCGAGGTCGAGGTTCAGGCGCGTGCCCGGGTTGTCGCCGGACTCGTCGCCGGTGCGGAACACCGCGGCGCTCAGCGAGCCGACGCCCATGTCGATGCCGTCCACGCCGGCGCCCGAGCCGCTCATGTCGACGATGAAGGTGTCGTCGAAGTGCACGTCGGCGCGATGGTAGAAGCGGCGGCCGACCCAGAAGGTCAGGTTCGGCGCGATGTCGAAGCCCTGGCCCTCGACATAGATCTGGTTCACCTTGGTCTCGTTGCCGCCCGGGTCGGAACCTTCGTTGAAGAAGTTCGCCATCAGCAGCGTCTTGTACTTGACGCCGCCCGCTTCGCCGCCCTGGCTCAGCGCGAACTCGCCATAGGTGTTGCACTCGTTGCCGAGGCGGCCGATGCCGCCGTGGCCGCCGTCGGCGCCGCCGTCGAAGCACTTCTTCTCGGTGCCGCTGTTCTGCTTCTGGCCCGGACCGACACGCACGTAGCCGCCCCAGTCGACCGCATAGGCGCCGGTCGAGAGCAGGCTGATCGCGGCTGCGGCGATCAGGGTGGGTTTGATTCTCATCGTTGACTCCTCAGAGGTTCTGCATGAAGGAACCAGCGCTGACGCTCGGCATGCCTGCCCGCGCGGGCGCTGGCGGCGGGGGGAACCCGGTCGCAACAGGGGAAGGCCGGCGAAAAAGGAGCGACGCCGCACGCGGCGCCGCGAACTCGCTCTTCCGACCTCCCAGGGCACTCGCCACCGGGGGGTGCCCGGCGGCGCGCGCGTCTTGTCTCCGCAACCGGCTCTTGGCGGCCGCGGGCAACCCGTGCGGGTGCCCTGTTCAAGTCGCGATCGACTCTAGTAGTCGGACTACAAACGACGTACACGGGTTTACGCCAACTGTGCAGGATTGCAACAGATCCCGCAGAGGGGCTTGTCAGCGCGACTCAGGGTTTCACGCCGGTTTCAGACGCCGTAGTAGTTCGGCTACATTGCGCGCCTGATCGACTCGCCTGACCCCGCATCGCATTCGATGGACTCGACTGGTTACCCGCGCCTGGTAGGCGACATCGGCGGTACCAACGCCCGGCTCGCGTGGCATGCCGCGGCAGGAGCCGCGCCGACCGACGTCGTCGCGCTGCCCTGTGCCGACCACGTGTCGCTGGAGGCGGCGATGCGGCACTACCTCGGCGCAATCGGTCGCAGCGCGCCGCGCTGGTGCGCCATCGGGATTGCGAACCCGGTGGTCGGCGACCAGGTGCGCATGACCAATCACGACTGGAGCTTCTCGATCGAGGCGATGCGGCGCTCGCTCGGCTTCGAGCGCTTCCTGGTGATCAACGACTTCACCGCGCTCGCCCTGGCCCTGCCGGCGCTCGCGCCGGGGGATGTGCGCCAGGTCGGTGCCGGCCGGGCCGTGCCCGACGCGCCGCTGGGCCTGCTCGGCCCGGGAACCGGTCTGGGCGTGTCCGGTCTGCTGCCGGCGCGCAGCGGGCTGCGCTCGACGCCGGTCACCGGCGAGGGCGGCCATGTGACGCTGGCGGCGACCGACGACCTCGAGGAGGCGGTCGTGCGTCGCCTGCGCGAGCGCTTCGGGCACGCCTCCGCCGAGCGGGCGGTGTCCGGTCCCGGCCTCGTGAATCTGCATGAAGCGGTGTGCCATGTGCGCGGCGTCGAGGTGCCCGCGGTCGACCCGGCCGAGATCACGCGCCGCGCGGAGCAGGGCGAGGATCCGCACTGCGTGGAAGCGCTCGACCTGTTCTTCGCCTTCCTCGGCACGACCGCCGGCAACCTCGCGCTCTCGCTGGGGACGCTCGGGGGCATGTACATTGGCGGCGGCATCGTGCCGCGCCTGGGTGACCGCATCGACCGTTCGCTCTTTCGCGAGCGCTTCGAGGCGAAGGGGCGGTTCCGCGCCTACCTGCAGGGCGTGCCGACCTATGTGCTGCAGGCGGGCGTGTCGCCTGCGCTGATCGGCGCCTCGCGCGCCCTGGACGACCTCTGAACACCTTCATGAACACGACCCGAACCCCGCCCGCCCGCCTTGTCCCGCTGCTGATGGCCGGGCTGTTGCTCGTCCCGGGTGTCCCGGCCCATGCGGCGGGGCTGCTGGACGGCCTGTTCGGCAGCAGTTCCGCCGGCGGCGCGCAGGCGGAGCCGGGCCGGCGCAGCTGGACCATCCACGAATTCACGACCATCCGCCTCGTGGCGCGTGAAAGCGGTGCCGTGCCGAACCAGCATCCGGCGGTGATCCAGCCCGAGGTGCTGCGCTCGCAGCTCGCCCAGGTGCGCTATGTCGTGCGCGGCGATGCGACGGAAGCGCTCTTCGCCGGCTCCGAACTCGACGAACTGGTCGAGCCGCTCTCGCAGGCCCTGGCGTCCGCCGGGCCCGGCGACGATGTGCTGCTGCTGTCGAGCTCGCGCCGCGGCGGCGGCATCCTGACCCAGCCGCAGGGCGTCACCGCGCGCCTGTTCGTGCAGGGCAACGCGCTGCAACTGATCGTGCACGACACGCGCTACGAGTTCATGAACCAGTACCTCGGTTCGCGCGTGCCGCCGACCTTCACCTATGGGTCGCGCGCGAGCAGCGGGTCGCCCCAGCTGCGCAGCGCCTCGGCCAAGGGGCCGCGCGGCGACTGGCTGGCGCTGCCGCTGATCGTGACCGCCGCGACCAACGCGCCCGCCGGGCCGATGCCGGCCGTGTTGCCGGCGGCCGCGGCTCCTGCGGCGGCGGCAACCCCGGCACCTGCACCCGCGGCCGCGCCGCCGGCGGCACCGATGCCGCGCCCGCGCGACCCCGGCTTCGCGGACGAGATCGAGCAGCGCCTGATCACGCTGAAGCGGCTGCGCGACCGCGGGCTGATCACCGAGGAGGAGTACCAGCAGAAGCGCAAGGAGATCCTGCAGCAGCTCTGAGCCGCTGTGGCGCCGGCCGCGGCCGGCGCGCCCGGCTCAGGCCTGGCCCGAGCCGCTCATCACCTGGCTGAAGCCGCCGTCGACATAGGTGATCTCGGCGCTCACGCCGGCCGCCAGGTCGGACAGCAGGAACGCGGCGACATTGCCGACGTCCTCGATCGTCACCGTGCGGCGGATCGGCGCCGCCGCCGCGAAGTCGGCCAGCAGCTTGCCGAAGTCCTTGATGCCCGAGGCGGCCAGCGTCTTGATCGGACCGGCGGAGATGCCGTTCACGCGTACGCCCTTCGCCCCGAGGCTGTGCGCCAGGTAGCGCACGCTGGCCTCCAGCGAGGCCTTGGCGAGGCCCATCGTGTTGTAGTTGGGCACGTAGCGCACCGCGCCCAGGTAGGTCAGCGTGAGCAGCGAGGCGCCGGCGCGCAGCCGCGGTGCGGCGGCCTTGGCCATCGCCGGGAAGCTGTAGGCCGAGATGTCGTGGGCGATGCGGAAGTTCTCGCGCGACAGGCCGTCGAGGAAGTCGCCGGCGATCGCCTCGCGCGGCGCGAAGCCGATCGAGTGCACGAAGCCGTCGAACTCGCCCCAGGCGGCGCCGAGGCCGTCCATCAGCGCGGCGATCTGCGCATCGTCGGAGACGTCGCAGTCGAAGGTCAGCTTGGAATCGAACTCGGCCGCGAACTCGGCGATGCGGTCCTTGAACCGCTCGCCCTGGTAGCTGAAGGCCAGTTCGGCACCCTCGCGGTGGCAGGCGCGCGCGATGCCGTAGGCGATGGAGCGGTTGTTCAGCAGGCCGGTGATGAGGAGCCGCTTGCCGGCAAGAAAGCCCATGGAGTCTCCGCGCGTCGTGGGAATCGGGGGCCGGATTTTGGCATGCGCCTCCGGCCGCCCCAGGGGCCTTGACAGCCCTTTTCCTTGCCTGTACCTGAGCGCCGGAGTACAATCCCGCGTTTCCTAGAAAGCTGCAGCATCCTAGTGATTGGGCGGATTCTTCCAGCCCATTTTTTTTGCCGAGTCGTTTTTCGTCGAGTCTTTTCGTTGAGTCACTGCCTGAGGATTGGTTGACAAGTCTGGACGCACCCGTGGGAAGCTGGCAAAGCGCCGTCGAACGCACCGTCACCGGGCTCGGGTACGAGCTCGTCGAGACCGAGCGTGCCGGTGGGGGCCTGCTGCGCGTCACGATCGACCGCCTGGCCGGCGACCCGAACGGCGCGTTCGTGACCGTCGAGGACTGCGAGAAGGTGACGCGGCAGCTTCAGCACGTGCTGGAGGTCGAGGGCTGCGACTATGCCCGGCTGGAGGTCTCCTCGCCGGGGCTGGACCGTCCGCTGCGGACCGCGGCGCACTTCGAGCGCTTCGTCGGCGTGCAGATCGACCTGACCCTGAAGCTGGCCTTCCAGGGTCGCAAGAAGTACCGCGGCGAACTGCAGTGGCGCGAGGCGCCGCAGGACGGCTGGCGGCTGGTCTTCAACGATGGCAAGGTCGACCAGGCCTTGGATTTTTCGCTCGACGAGGTCCGCGAGGCCCGGCTCGTGCCGGTGCTGGACTTCAAGGGGCGGCGTTTTGCGCCGGCCGGCCCGACGGCGGCGCATGATGGGGTAGACGGAGGACGGGACCGATGAACCGCGAATTGTTGATGCTGGTGGACGCCATCTCGCGCGAGAAGAGCGTGGACCGCGAGGTCGTGTTCGGCGCGGTCGAGGCGGCGCTCGCCTCGGCATCGAAGAAGCTGCATGGCGGCGAGGTCGACATGCGGGTGTCGGTCGACCGCGAGAGCGGCGAGTACGAGACCTTTCGCCGCTGGCACGTCGTGCCGGACGAGGCCGGCCTGCAGCTGCCCGACTCCGAGATCCTGCTCTTCGAGGCGAAGGAGCAGATCGCCGACATCGAGGTCGACGACTACATCGAGGAGCCGGTCGAGTCCGTCTCGATCGGCCGCATCGGCGCGCAGGCCGCCAAGCAGGTGATCCTGCAGAAGATCCGCGACGCCGAGCGCGAGCAGCTGCTGAACGACTTTCTGTCGCGCGGCGACAAGATCTTCGTCGGCACCGTCAAGCGCCTGGACAAGGGCGACGTGATCGTCGAATCCGGCCGGGTCGAGGGCCGGCTGCGCCGCAACGAGATGATCCCGAAGGAGAACCTGCGCAGCGGCGACCGCGTGCGGGCGTTCATCCTCGAGGTCGACCCGACGCTGCGCGGCCCGCAGATCATCCTGTCGCGCTCGGCGCCGGGCTTCATGGTGGAACTGTTCGCCCAGGAAGTGCCCGAGATCGAGCAGGGGCTCCTGGAGATCAAGAGCTGCGCCCGCGACCCGGGCAGCCGCGCGAAGATCGCGGTCGTCTCGCACGACAAGCGGGTCGACCCGATCGGCACCTGCGTCGGCGTGCGCGGCTCGCGGGTCACCGCGGTCACCAACGAGCTGGCCGGCGAGCGCGTGGACATCGTCCTGTGGTCCGAGGATCCGGCCCAGTTCGTGATCGGCGCGCTGGCGCCGGCCAACGTGCAGTCCATCGTCGTCGACGAGGAGCGCCATGCGATGGACGTAGTGGTCGACGAGGAGAACCTGGCGATCGCGATCGGCCGCGGCGGCCAGAACGTGCGCCTCGCCTCCGAGCTGACCGGCTGGCGCATCAACATCATGACGGCCGAGGAGTCCGCCTCGAAGCAGGCGGAGGAGTCCGAGGGCGTGCGCAAGCTGTTCGTCGACAAGCTCGACGTCGACGAGGAGGTCGCCGACATCCTGATCGCCGAAGGCTTCACGAGCCTCGAGGAAGTGGCCTACGTGCCGATGCAGGAAATGCTCGAGATCGAGAGCTTCGACGAGGACACCGTCACCGAGCTGCGCAACCGCGCCAAGGACGCGCTGCTGACGATGGAGATCGCGCGCGAGGAGCGTGTCGAGGAAGTCTCGCAGGATCTGCGCGACCTGCAGCTCGACGGCAAGGGACTGCCGCCGGAGCTGATCGCCAAGCTCGCCGAAGGCGGCATCCACACGCGCGACGACCTCGCCGACCTGGCCGTCGACGAGCTGACCGAGATGACCGGCGTCGAGGAATCAAGCGCCAAGGCGCTGATCATGAAGGCGCGCGAACACTGGTTCACTGCCTGACGCGCCGGCGCCACCGCGAACCGAATACGCCAGAACAAGCAAGGATTCACCAATGGCTTCGACCACCGTCGCCCAGCTGGCCGCCGAGCTGAACCGCCCGGCTGCTGCGCTGCTCGAGCAGCTGCAGTCGGCCGGCGTCAAGAAGGCGTCCACCGACGACACGCTCAGCGAGTCGGACAAGGAGCGGCTGCTCGACTTCCTGCGCTCGGCACACGGCACGACCGGCGGTGAGCGCAAGAAGATCACGCTGACACGCAAGTCGACCAGCGAGATCAAGCAGGCCGACGCGAGCGGGCGCGCGCGAACCATCCAGGTCGAGGTCCGCAAGAAGCGCACCTTCGTCAAGCGCGACGACGCGCCGGCGCCCGAGGAAGCCGCGCCGGTGATCGACGAGGCCGAACTGAAGCGCCGCGAGGAAGAGGCGCGTGCCCAGGCCGAGCTGCTGCGCCGCCAGGAGGAAGACCTGGCCGAGAAGCGTCGCCAGCGCGAGGAGCAGGAGCGCCGCGACCGCGAGGCCGCCGAGGCGCGCGCCGCGGAAGCCGCCCGCAAGGCGGCCGAGGAAGCTGCCGCCGCGCTCGCCGCGGCCGCGGCCAAGCCGGCCACAAAGGCCAAGGCGCCGGCCGAGCCGCCCAAGGTCGAGACGCCGCCGGCCCCGCCGGCCGAAGCCCCGAAGCCCGCGCTGCGGGTCATCAAGGCGGCCGACGTCGTCAACGAGGAAGCGCAGCGCGCGGCCGATCTGGCCAAGCGTCGCCAGGCCGCCGAGGCCGAGGCGCGCGCCATCCGCGAGATGATGAACGCGCCGAAGAAGGTGCTCGTCGCGCCGAAGCCGGAACCGGCCAAGCCGGCCGAGCCCGCCAAGGGCGTGACGGGCACGATCCACAAGAAGGCCGGCGCACCCGCCGCGCCGGGAACGGCGACGACCGCGACGGCCAAGCCGGGCGACAAGAAGTCGGTCAAGTCCGAGAAGCTGTCCTCGAGCTGGGCCGACGACGCCGCCAAGAAGCGCGCCGCGGTCAAGGGCCGCAGCGACGGCGCGGCCGGCGGTGCCCGGGCCGGCTGGCGTGCGCCGCGCGGCGGGCGCCGCGGCGACCGCGGCGACAGCGGGCAGTCGACCTTCGTCGCGCCGGTCGAGCAGCAGGTGCAGGAGGGGCATATGCCCGAGA
>JAHBZL010000046.1 GCA_019635485.1 Piscinibacter sp.
GGTCGCCCGGTCGAGCTCGCTCTCGAGCCAGGGCACGACGGCGTCGAACACCTGGCCGAGACCCTGCGACAGCGCCACCGCGGCGGCCGCCGAATCGGCGCGGGCCGCCGGCACCGATGCCTCGAACGAACGCCGCGCGACGCGCGTGCGCCGGCGCCGGTCGAAGAGTTCGACGCTCAGCACGACACGGCCCACCCCGGGCTCGGCCGGCAGGTCGTGGTGCAGCGCCTCGACCCCGACGGCGACCAGCCAGTCGGCCCGCATCGGATCGCCCAGCAGGCCGACGGCACCGGCCACGCCACGCGCCTCGAGCCGCTGCTGCAGCAGCCGCGGCACCGCGCGCACCGGGCGCTCGGTCCAGCTGGCGAGCTGGTAGAACGCGTACTCCCCGGGCCGGCGCGAGTAGGCGATCGCGTGGGTGTCCGCCAGTGCATCGGCGGGCAGCGGCTGGATCACCAGGGCCGCCACCAGCGGCTTCTCGCGGCGCGCGATGGCGGCTGGGGCCGTGGCGGCATCACGCAGCGCGTACTGCGTCTCGGCGGCCGACTCGTTGCCGATCCCGACCGACACGCAGCCTGCCAGCAGCGCAGCCGCTGGCGGCGCGAGCAACAGCGTGCGCCGCCTCACCGCTTCTCCCCCGGTCCGAGCTGGGCCTTGCCGGGGCCGAGCAGCGCAGCACGCGGGTCGCGCAGCCGGTCGACCACGCGGGTTGCCGCCTCGATGCTCAGGCGCAGCTCGCTGACGGCCGCGCCGACCTGGTCGTCCAGGCCGGTGGCCGTGGATTCGAAGCGCTGCGCGGTGGCAGCCACCTGCTCCTGCACCGCGACGCTGGTGCTGGCGATCTGCTGCAAGGCCTTGCGGGCATCGGCCAGCGCACGTTCCGTCTCGGCCAGCGTCTGGTCCAGCCGCGCACCATCGCGTTCGACGACACCCGCGATGCGCTCGCCGACCTGGCCGAGCCGCGCCGACGCGTCGCCGACATCGCGCGCGGCGGTTCCGATCTGCGCGAGCGTGCGGTCCAGCGTCGTCAGGCGCCGGTTCAGGCCATCGGCCAGCGTGCGCACGCTGTCGACGGTCTCGCGCAGCGCCTGCCGGTTCTCGGCGTTGAGCAGCAGGTTGATGTTGTTCAGCGCCGTCGCCGCCATCTCGCCGACCTTGTTGACGCGCCCGGCGATCTCGTCGAGGTCCGAGCGGCCCTCGGCGATCACCGGGTACTTCTCGCCCTCGGGCACGTCCTCCAGCGGGGCGCCGGCCGGCTCGCGCGTGACCAGCGCGATCGAGGCGATGCCGGTCACGAAGTTGCGCGTGACGACGGCCTCGGTGTTGGTCAGCACCGGCACGCGCGGGTCGATGCCGACCACCACGCGCACTCGGTTGAAGCGCGCGACCGACAGCGCGTAGTCGTCGACGCGGCCCACCTTGATGCCGCGCAGCGTGACGTCCGCCCCGACCTGCAGCCCGTCCAGTGCCTGGCGCTCGAAATGGATCGCGAAGCGCTGCCGGTCGTTGCCGCCGAGGTTGCCCAGCCACACCAGCGCCGCGACCAGTGCCGCCACCAGCGCCAGCACGGCAGCGCCGACGTAGGTGTAGCGTGCGTCAGCTTCCATCCGCGACCATTCTACGGACCGAGAAGTACTCCTCGATCCAGGGGTCGTCGACGCGCATGACCTCGTTCACCGGCCCGTCGGCCAGCACCTTGCCGCGTGCCAGCACGATCAGGCGGTCGACCACGGTCAGCAGCGTGTCCAGGTCGTGCGTCACGAGGAACACCGTCAGCCCGAGGTCGTCGACCAGCGAACGCACCAGGCGGTCGAAGCCGCGCGCGGTGATGGGGTCGAGCCCGGAGGTCGGCTCGTCCAGGAACAGCACCTCGGGTTCGAGCGCGATGGCGCGTGCGATCGCGGCGCGCTTGCGCATGCCGCCGGAGAGCTCGCTCGGGCGCTTCGCGCCGGCCTCCGGCGGCAGCCCGGCCTGGTGCAGCCGCAACGCGACCAGCGCGTCGATCGTCGCGTCCGTCAGCGTGGTGTGCTCGCGCAGCGGCACCGCGACGTTCTGCGCCACCGTCAGCGACGAGAACAGCGCGCCGTCCTGGAACATCATCCCGAAACGCTGGCGCAACCGGTCGAGATCGTCGGGCGCGGCCGACCAGACCTCGGTGCCGAACAGCCGCACGCGCCCGGCGGTGGGCCGCTGCAGCCCGATGATCTCGCGCAGCAGCACCGACTTGCCGGTGCCGCTGGCGCCGATCAGCCCGACCAGCGTGCCCGGCCGCACCGCGAAGCTGACGCCGTCGTGCACCGCCTGGGCGCCGAAGCGCGTGACGATGCCGTCGACCTCGATGACGGTGTCCATCAGAGGTCCAGCGCCTGCAGCAGCACGGCGAAGAAGGCGTCCAGCAGGATCACCGCGACGATGCTCTGCACGACGGTCGAGGTGGTCGCGGCACCGACGGCGCGCGTGTCGCGCTCGACCGTCATGCCCATGCGCGTGCCGATCAGCGCGATGGCCAGCGCGAACACCGGTGCCTTGGCCAGCCCGACGACGACGTGGCGCAGGTCCAGCGCCTCGTGCAGCCGCGCGAGGAAGGCCGGCGGCGTGATGCCCAGCATCGGGTGCGCGATCGCCATCGCGCCGACGAGGCTCATCACGTCGCCGACGAACACCAGCAGCAGCAGCGCCAGCACCAGCGCGAGCACGCGCGGCAGCACCAGCACCTGCGCGGTGGACAGGCCGAGCGTGCGGATCGCGTCGGTCTCCTCGGTGAGCCGCATCGCGCCGAGCTGCGCGGTGAAGGCCGCGCCGGAACGACCAGCCACGATCACCGCGACGATGATCGGCGCGAACTCGCGGGTCGCGCCGATGCCCACGCCGTCGACGACGAAGATGTTGGCGCCGTACTTGCTCGCCTGCAGGCCCAGCAGGTAGGCGATCACGACGCCGATCAGCAGCGTCACGAGCGCGACCACCGGCAGCGCGTTGAGCCCGGTCTGCTCGAGCTGCACGGTGAGTTCGCGCGCTCGCAGCCGGCCCGGCCGCCGCAGCAGCTCGCCGAGTGCGGCCAGTGTCGCGCCGAGGAAGTTCAGGTGGCCATGCAGCAGGCCGGCGAGCATGGCGCAGGCGCGGCCGAGCTGCGCCAGCACGCCCGGCGGGTGCGGTGCCGGCAGCGGGCCGGCCGCCGCGAGGTGCCCGCGCACCTGCTCGAGGATGCGCCCCGGCGTCGCCGCCAGGCCGGTCCAGGCCAGCGCGTCCGTCGCGCCGGCGCGGCGCAGCGCGCGCAGCAGCACCAGCGCGGCGGCCGAGTCGATTTCGGTGAGCGCGCTGGCATCCACCGTCGCGTCCGGCGGCAGGGTGAGGTCCGCGAGTGCGGCCTCGATCTGCGCCAGCTGGACCAGCCGCCACGCACCGGCCAGCCGCAGCGTCGCCCGGCCCTCGGCACGCTCGAGGCTGAACCAGGACGGACCGGGCATCGGAGGGCCGTCAGCGCTGCCGGAACGCCGGCTTGCGCTTGTTGACGAACGCGTCCATGCCTTCCTTCTGGTCCTCGGTGGCGAACAGCGAGTGGAACAGGCGCCGCTCGAACATCACCCCGTCGGACAGCGCGCCCTCGTAGGCGCGGTTCACGCATTCCTTGGCCATCATCACGCTCGGGCCGCTGAATTCGCAGATCTGCGCGGCCGCCGCCAGCGCCGTCTCGAGCAGTTCGGCGGCCGGCACCACGCGGGCCACGAGCCCGGCGCGCTCGGCCTCGGCGGCATCCATCATGCGCGCGGTCAGCACCAGGTCCATCGCCTTGGCCTTGCCGACCGCACGCGGCAGGCGCTGCGTGCCGCCGGCGCCGGGGATGATGCCGAGCTTGATCTCGGGCTGGCCGAACTTCGCGCTGTCCGCGGCGAAGATCATGTCGCACATCATCGCCAGCTCGCAGCCCCCGCCCAGCGCGAAACCGGCCACCGCCGCGATCACCGGCTTGCGCACGCTGCGGATCTGCTCCCAGTTGCGCGTGATGTAGTCGCTCTTGTAGACGTCCATGTAGGACCAGCTGGCCATCGCGCCGATGTCGGCACCGGCGGCGAAGGCCTTCTCGCTGCCGGTGAGCACGATGCAGCCGATCGCCTCGTCCGCGTCGAACGCCTTCAGCGCCGCGCCCAGCTCGTCCATCAGCGTGTCGTTCAGCGCGTTGAGCTGCTTGGGGCGGTTCAGCGTGATCAGCGCGGTGCGGCGCTCGCCGCTGCCGCGCAGCTCGGTGAGGATGGTCTCGTAGGTCATCGGGGTCACTCCTTGGCGTCGCCGAACTATACGGTTCGACGCCACCGTGCCTAGGGTGCGCCCAGTTCGGGCTTGCGCGAGAGCACCAGGTCGACGAAGGTCTGCTCGTCCTGCTGGATGCGGATGCGCGCCGGCAGATAGCGCAGCGTCGGCGCGAACCAGATCTCCGCGACCAGCTCGCCGCCCGGGCGCGACAGCCGGCGCGGCTTGAGGTGGAACGCGTCGACCTGTCCGAACAGCGTCGTCACCGGCTCCTCGCCGAGCACGTCGTAGGTCCAGCGGTCGACGCTGCGCGGCAGCGCGAGGCCGAACTCGATGGTGCCGCCCTCGCGCAGCAGTTCGGGCCGCGTCGTGAACAGCCAGGACAGCTGCACGAACTGGCTGGCCGCATCCTGCGTGCCCGGCCAGCGCTCGCGGCGGCGGCCGTCCGGCAGCACCACCGCGTCGGGGTCGAAGCGCAGCGTCAGGCGCCGGCGGTCGCGGAACGCCTGCTTGGTGTCCTCGTCGTAGCGGCGCGGCTCCAGGCCCTGCTCGGTCAGCACGCCCTCGCTGCTGGAGCGGCGAGTCAGCAGCGGCGCGATCGGCAGGCCGACCGTCACGTCCACGTGCACCTGGTAGCGCAGGCCCTCGCGCAGCCACTCGACCTGCGCATCGCCGTGCACCTCGCCGCGCACGTTGCCGGTCAGCTTGTAGCTCAGGCGCGTGGCGCCCGGCCACTCGAACGGCGGTGCCGAGGCCCCTGGTTCCGGCGATGACGCCGCCTCGGCCTCGGGACCCGGCTCTGGCAGCGGCGCGGAGGCCGGCGTCAGCGCGGCGACGAGGTCGGGTGGTGGCGCTTCGGGCGGAGCGGACGCTGGCGCCGGCGGCGGTTCGGCCTGCGCGAGCGACGGCTCGGGCTCGACCGGCGGCGCAGCGGGTGCCGAGGCCGCGGCCGGCGCCTGCTTCGGCGCCGAGGCCGCCGGCGCCGCGGGCGGCAACGGCTTGGGCTGCGCCACGGGCGCCGGCGCAACGACCGGCGGGGCTGCCGGCTGCAGCTCGCGCACGTAGACCGCCTGCAGACGCTCGGGCATCGCCGCCTCACTCGCGAGGCGGTCCATCCGGTCGGCCAGTTCGGCGGTGATGCAGCCGTGTGCGGCCAGCACCGCGAGCAGCAGCAGGAGCCAGGCGATGCGCCGCCGCGGCGTGGTCGCGCGGCCGGTCAGCGGCCCAGCCATGCCTCGCGCAGTGCCTGCGCGGCGGCCGACGGGCGGGCCGCGAGGCCGAGTTGCACCGGCGCGCCGGTCGACGCATCGGCGGGCAGGCGCAGCGACAGGCGCAGCACGCGCTGGTCGCGCGCCACCAGCACCTCGGCCGATTCGTCGCGGCTGAGCACGCGCAGTGCATCGTCGAGCCGGCGGATGCGCCAGCCGTCGACGGCCAGCAGCTCGTCTCCGGCGGCGAGGCCGGCCGACTCGGCCGCGCCGCCACGCAGCACGTGGGTGACCTTCACGCCGGTCAGGGCCGACTCGGCCGCCCGCATCCCGAGCCGCTGCGCCAGCGACGGCGGCTGCTGCTGCCAGGTCACGCCGGCGCCGGCCAGCAGCTCCTGCAGCGGCAGGTCCTCGGTGCCGTGCACCCACTCGGCCAATTCGCGCGCGTACGAGCGGCCGCCGACCTCGGCCAGCGCCGCGGCGATGTCGGCCTCGGTGATCGGGCCGCCGCCGCTGTCGTCCCACAGGCGGCGCAGCACCGCGTCCAGCGAGCCGCCGTCGCGGCGCAGCGTGAGGTCGAGCGCGAGCGCGACCAGCGACCCCTTGGCGTAGTAGCTGATGGTTGCGTTCGGGGTGTTCTCGTCGCCGCGGTAGTACTTGACCCAGGCGTCGAAGCTGGCCTGCGCGACGCTCTGCACCTGCCGGCCCGGCGCCGCCAGCACCGCGCTGACGGTGCGGCCGAGCAGGCGCAGGTAGCGCGTCGGGTCGATCAGGCCGCAGCGGCGCAGGATCAGGTCGTCGTAGTAGGACGTGAAGCCTTCGAAGAACCACAGCAGCTCGGTGTAGTTCTCCTGCGTGTAGTCGAAGCGGGTGAAGTCGGCCGGGCGCAGCCGCTTGACGTTCCAGGTGTGGAAGTACTCGTGGCTGATCAGGCCGAGCAGCTCGACGTAGTTGTCGCTGGTCTCGGCGGCGCCGCGCGACGGCAGGTTGCGCCGTGCCGACAGCAGCGCGGTGCTGGCGCGGTGCTCGAGGCCGCCGTGGCCGTCCTCCGCGGTGTTGAGCAGGAACACGTAGCGCTCGTGCGGTGTGCGCGGCCCGCGGCCGCGGCCCCGGCCGCCGTGCCACAGCGCGATCTGCGCCTCGCAGATGCGCCGGCTGTCGGCCAGCAGGCGCTCGCCGTCGAAGTCCGGCAGCGCGCCGGCGACGACGAACTCGTGCGGCACGTCGTGCGCGTCGAAGCGGCCGCGCCAGAAGCGCCCGAGCTCGACCGGGTGGTCGACCAGCTCGTCGTAGTCGGCCGCGACGTGGCCGCCGCCGGGCGCGGCCGGCATCGCGGTGGCGACCTCCCAGCCGCGCGGCATCCGCCCGACCTGCAGGCGCTGCGGCTCGCTCTCGCGGCCGTGCACGCGCAGGCACAGGCTGGTGCCGTTGAAGAAGCCGCGGTTCGCGTCCAGGTAGGCGGCGCGCACGGAGGTGTCGAAGGCGTAGACGCGGTAGCGCAGCGTCAGCGAGCTGCCACCTTCGCAGGCCACCTGCCAGGTCGCCTTGTCGAGCTGCGCCACCGGCCGTTCGCGCCCGCCCTGCGTCGCGTGCAGGCCGGACAGGTGGCGCGCGAACTCGCGCACCAGGTAGCTGCCCGGGATCCAGACCGGCAGGCTGACACGCTGCAGCTCGTCCGGCCGCGGCACGGTCAGCGCGACTTCGAACAGGTGGGCGTGGGGGTCGGCGACGTCGATGCGGTAGGTGATCATGGTTCGGCGGCCCACGTCCGGGCGGCGGGCAGGGGGATTGTCCTTCACCCCCTCGCCTTACTCAGTTTTCAGGAATTCCTGAAAATTCTGCGAAACTCTTGATGCCGCTCAACCGATCGACGCCTGCCCGATGAACCAGCTTTCCCCCCTCGTGCGCAGCTTCGTCGGCCACTTCGGCGAGATGGGCAGCCGCTGGGGCATCAACCGCACGGTCGGCCAGATCTACGCGCTGATCTACGTCGCCCCCGAACCGCTGCACGCCGACGCGATCGCCGAGCGGCTCGAGTTCTCGCGCTCCAACGTCAGCATGGGGCTGAAGGAGCTGCAGGCCTGGCGCCTGGTGCGGCTGCGCCATTTCAGCGGCGACCGGCGCGAGTACTTCGAGGCGCCCGGCGACGCCTGGGAGGTGTTCCGCACGCTGGCCGAGGAGCGCCGCCGGCGCGAGATCGAGCCGACGCTGTCGATGCTGCGCAACGCGCTGCTGGAGGAGCCGGCCGACGCGGCCGACCGCATCGCGCTGGACCGCATGCGCGGCATGCACGACCTGATCGAGCTGATGACGACCTGGTTCGACGAGGTGCAGCGGCTGGACGCCGCGACGCTCTCGCGCCTGATGAAGATGGGCTCGAAGGTGCAGCGCCTGCTCGAGCTGGGCGACAAGGTCAAGTCCGCGACCGGCGTGAAACGCTGATTCATCGAGGCCCGATCCCATGGACGCACTGATCCTGGCGCGAGCGCAGTTCGCCGCCAACATCACCTTCCACATCCTGTTCCCGACCATCACGATCGCGCTGGGCTGGCTGCTGCTGTTCTTCCGCTGGCGCTACCTGCAGGCCGGCGAGGCGCAGGCGAAGCAGGCCTGGTTGAATGCCTACCGCTTCTGGACCAAGGTGTTCGCGCTCTCGTTCGCGCTCGGCGTGGTCAGCGGCGTGACGATGAGCTTCCAGTTCGGCACCAACTGGCCCGGCTTCATGGAGCGCGCCGGCAACGTCGCCGGGCCGCTGCTCGGCTACGAGGTGCTGACGGCATTCTTCCTCGAGGCCGGCTTCCTCGGCGTGATGCTGTTCGGCCACGGCAAGGTCAGCGAGCGGGTGCACCTGCTGGCGACCTTCTGCGTGGCCTTCGGCACCACGCTGTCGGCGTTCTGGATCCTGGCGCTGAACTCCTGGATGCAGACGCCCGCGGGCCACGAGGTGATCGCCGGCGAGTTCCACGTTCGCAGCTGGGCCGCGGTGATCTTCAACCCGTCGTTCCCGTACCGCTTCACGCACATGCTGCTGGCCTCGGCGCTGACCTGCGCGTTCCTGCTCGCCGGCCTGTCGTCCTGGCAGCTGCTCAGGGGCGCGGCGCCGGCCTCGGCACCGCGGGTGCTGCGTGTCGGCCTGACGCTCGCGGCGCTGCTGATCCCGGTGCAGATGTTCGTCGGCGACCAGCACGGCCTGAACACGCTCGAGCACCAGCCGCAGAAGATCGCCGCAATGGAGGGCGTCTGGGAAACCGAGCGCGGCGCGCCGCTGCTGCTGTTCGCGCTGCCCGACGAGGAGACACGCAGCAACCGCTTCGCGATCGGCATCCCGCGCCTGGCCAGCGTGATCCTGCGCCACGACCCGGACGCGGAGATCCGCGGCCTGGACGAATTTCCCGGCGCGCACCCGCCGGTGCTGCCGGTGTTCTGGGCCTTCCGCGTGATGGTCGGCATGGGCGTGCTGATGCTCGTCGCCGCCTGGGGCGGCGCCTGGTTCGGGCGCCGCGCGGGCTGGCGCGCCGAGGCGCTGCCGCGCCGGCTGCTGTGGCTGCTCGCGGGCATGACCTTCTCCGGCTGGATCGCGACGGTGGCCGGCTGGTTCGTCACCGAGATCGGCCGCCAGCCGTTCATCGTCTACGGGCTGCTGCGCACGGCCGAGGTGGCCTCGCAGGTGGCCGCGCAGATGATCGGGCTGACGCTGGCGCTGTACGCCACCGTCTACGCGGGGCTGCTCGTCGCCTACGTCGGCGTGCTGAAGTACATGGCCGAAAAACCCGAGCAGGTGCTGGCGCAGGACGCGCAGGAACTGGCCGCCACGCCGGCGGGCGCCATCACGCCGCCGGTGGTCAGCCGGAGCTTCCGCTGAACCGGCCGGCGACATCCGGCCCCGGAGACGAACATGACCTGGATGAGCTTCGACGAAACCCTGCCGGTGATCTTCATGGCGCTGATGGGCCTGGCGATGCTGGCCTACGTGCTCAGCGACGGCTACGACCTCGGCGTGGGCATGCTGATGCAGCGCGCCACGCCCGAGCAGAAGGACCTGATGGTCGCCTCGATCGGCCCGTTCTGGGACGCCAACGAGACCTGGCTGGTGCTGGGCGTCGGGCTGCTGCTGGTAGCCTTCCCGAAGGCGCACGGCGTGGTGCTGACCGAGCTGTACCTGCCGGTGGCGCTGATGCTGATCGGGCTGATCCTGCGCGGCGTGGCGTTCGACTTCCGCGTCAAGGCGCAGGCCGTTCGCAAGCCGCTGTGGGACCGGGCGTTCGTCGTCGGGTCGACGCTCGCGGCCGTCGCGCAGGGCTGGATGCTGGGCCGCTACGTCAGCGGCTTCGGCAGCGGCTGGAACTACCCGCTGTTCGCCGCCGCGATCGCGCTGGCGCTGCCGATGGCCTACGTGCTGCTCGGCGCCTGCTGGCTGGTGATGAAGACCGAGGGCGAGCTGCAGCAGCGCGCGCTCGGCTGGGCGCAAAAGGCCTGGTGGCCGATGGTCGGCGGGCTGCTGCTGGTCTCGATGGCGACGCCTTGGATCAGCGCCACCGTGCGGCAGCGCTGGTTCGTGCTGCCGGAGCTGATCGCGCTGTCGGCGATCCCGCTGATGACCGGCGTCGCGCTGATCGCGCTGCGCGCGCTGCTGGCCACGCGGGCCGTGCGCGGGCCGCTGTGCGGGCTGCCGTTCGTGCTGCTGATCGTCGTGTTCGTGCTCGGCTTCCTCGGCCTGGCGTACAGCCTGTACCCCTACGTGGTGATCGACCGGCTGACGATCTGGCAGGCGGCCAGCAGCCCGGCGGCGCTGAAGGTGATCCTGGTCGGCACCTGCATCTCGGTGCCGGCGATCGTCGGCTACACGGTGTTCTCGTACCGGGTCTTCGCCGGCAAGACCCGCGAGCTGACCTACGCATGAGGCGGCGCCGCGCCCTGCTCGCGCCGCTGGCCTGGGCCGTGCGGCCGGGCCGGGCCGCCGCGGCCGCCGCGACAATCGAGGTGGCCGGCAGCCAGCTGCTGCTGCAGCTGGACGACACGCTGGCGCCGGCCACGCGGGCCGCCGTGCCGGGCTGGATCGAGACCGCCGCGCGCGCGGTGGCCGGCTACTTCGGCCGCTTCCCGCTGGCGGAGGTCGAACTGCGCATCGACGCGGTGGACGGCAGCGGCGTGCGCCACGGCCGCACGCGCCCCGGCGAGCCGGTGCAGCTGCAGGTCACGCTCGGCCGGGACACGCCGGTCTCCCGGCTGCGCGACGACTGGGTGCTGGTGCACGAGCTGGTCCACCTCGCGGTGCCGCGGCTGGCGATTGCGCACAACTGGCTGCACGAGGGCATTGCGACCTACGTCGAGGGTGTCGCCCGTGCACGGGCCGGGCTGCTCGCCCCGCGCCGGATGTGGATCGAGCTGGCGCACCAGCTCCCGCAGGGCCTGCCGCGCCCCGGCGAAGGCGGGCTGGACGACACCGTCACCTGGGCCCGCACGTACTGGGGCGGCGCCCTGTTCTGCCTGCTCGCCGACGTGCGCCTGCGCGAGCGCAGCGGGCTGCGTGCCGGGTTGATGCACGCGCTGCGCGGCCTGCTGGACGCCGGCGGCAGCTACGCGGTGGCCTGGCCGATCGAGCGCGTGCTGGCCGCTGCGGACAACGCCGTCGGCCAGCGCACGCTCGCCGAGCTGTACGCGCAGATGAAGGACACCCCGACCGCAGTCGACCTGCCGGCGCTGTGGCGCGCGCTCGGTGTCGCCGACACGCGCGTGCTGGAGGACGCGCCGCTGGCCGCGCTGCGCCGCTCGATCACCGCGGACTGAGCGCGGCGCCGACGGGCGCCGCCGCACCGGGGTTCTCCGGCTCGGCCACCAGCGAGCGGATGCGGCCACCACCGAACTCGATCACATGCCCGCCGGGCTGCGCGACCGCCAGGCATTCGCCGCGCGTTCGCAGCTGATGCCCGTCGAAGCGGGCGTCGCGCAGCGGCAGCACCGCGGCGCCGGCCAGCAGCGGCACGAGATACCCGGCGCGGATCGCCGCGTGCCCGATGCACGGGGCGGCCGGCGTGCACTGCGGTCCGGCGACCACGCGGGCGCCGGTGTCGAAGACGGCCAGGGCGGCGTCCGCGTCGCCCACGCTCGCGGCGACCAGGAGGTCGTAGTAAGGCTGGACCGGCGACACGTAGGGATCGGGCGCAGGGAACGCCAGGCCGGCACCGAGCAGGAGCGACAGCGCGGCGGCCAAGCGGGAGCAGCGGACATGGGACATGACAGGACACCTCCTGTCATGCAGTACGAGGCCGGGGCGCCGATCAGGACAGCCGCCTGCGCGGCGGAAGGATCGGCAGGCGCCCGCCCGTGCGGGGCGCGGTCAGGGCTTGGCGCGGCTGGCGACCAGCTGCTTCTCGACCTGGTCGGCCTTCATCGCGCCGGCGACGCGCTTGCCGTCCTCGAACACCAGCGCGGGCGTGCCGTTGATGCGGTGCTTCTGCCCAAGCTCGGCGTTGCGCTCCAGCGCACCGGTGTCGCACTCGCCCATGCTGCGCGGCGGCGGCACGCCGTCGAGCATCCAGTTGCGCCAGGCGGCCGTGCGGTCCTTCGCGCACCAGATGTTCTTCGCCTTCTCCGGCGAGTCGCCGCCGAGGATCGGGTAGATGAAGGTGTAGACGGTGACGTCCTTGACGCCGTTCAGGTCGCGCTCGAAGCGCTTGCAGAAGCCGCAGTTCGGGTCCGCGAACACCACCAGCTTGCGCGCGCCGCTGCCCTGTTTCCAGACCACGGCGTCCTTCAGCGGCAGGGTGGCGAAGTCGATCTGCGTCAGCTTGTCGATGCGCGCCTGGGTCAGGTTGGTGCGCGACGCGGTCTCGATGATGTGGCCGTCGATGACGTGGTCACCCTTCGCGTCGCTGTAGTAGACCTCGGTCCCCACCCGCAGCTCGAAGACACCGGGGATCGGCGTCTTGCTGATCTCGTCGATCTTCGGGAAGTTGGGCAGCCGCTCGGCGATGTTCTTGCGGATCGTCGCCTCCTGGGCGGACACCGCGCCGGCCAGCAGGAAGGCGGCGCCGAGCACGGCAAGGCGGGCGGCGGGAGCGAATGAGGTCGGCAGGCGCATGGCGAGGCTTTCAGGCATCGAGCGCCTTGGCGGTCAGCCAGCGCTTCACGGGAGAGAGGCGGTTCACGAGAGTCAGTCCGCGGTTGCGAAGTTCCCTCGCCACCGGGGCCGGTTCGGCAAAAAGGCGCAGCAGGCCGTCGGTCAGCGTGCTCATCGCCCAGGTCGGCGCGGCGCGCTCGCGCACGTAGCGGCGCAGCAGGCGCTCCTCGCCCAGGCCGCGCCAGGGCTCGCGCGCCGCGAGCACGCGGGCCAGCGCGGCGACATCGGCCAGGCCCAGGTTCAGCCCCTGGCCGGCCAGCGGATGAACCACGTGCGCCGCGTCGCCGAGCAGCACCCAGCCCGGGCCGCACCAGGCCTGCGCGCGCGCCAGCGCGAGCGGCCAGGCCGCGCGCGGCGACGCGAGCTGCAGCGCGCCGGCCTCGCCGCCGGTGGCCTGCATCAGCGCCTCGGCGAAGGCGGCGTCGTCGAGCGCGAGCAGCGCGTCGGCACGCTCGCGCGGCAGCGACCACACCAGTGCGTACGAGCGCCCCGGCTGCGGCGCGTCGAAGGGCAGCAACGCGAGCACGTCCGGCGCGCGGAACCATTGCCGCGCCATGCCCAGGTGCGGCTCGTCCGCGACGAGCCGCGCGGCCAGCGCGCAATGGCCGTAGTCGTGGCGCTCGAACACCACGCCGAGCGCGGCACGCGAAGCCGACTGCTTGCCCTCGCACAGCGCGGTCAGCGCGGCGCGCACCGGTTCGTGTCCATCGGCCGGCAGCACGGTCACATGCGGCGCGAAGCGCACCGCCGCGGCGAGTTCGCGCTCCAGCACCGGCGCATCGACGATCCAGGCCAGTTCGCCGACCCGCTGCTCGTACGCGGAGAAGTCGATCGCGCGGCCGGCATCGCCCTGCACGTGCATGTCGTAGACCGGCGTCGCGGCATGCGCCGGCAGGCCGTCCCAGACCTTCAACCCGCGCAGCAGGTTCACCGACGCCGCGTTCAGCGCGTAGGCACGCACGTCCGGCGGCGCGTCCGGGCGCGCCGGGTCCGGCTGCAACGCGACCTGCAGGCCCGAGCGCGCCAGAGACAACGCCAGGCATTGCCCGACGATGCCCGCTCCGCGCACCAGCACGTCCACCTGTTTCATGGGCTTTCATTGTAGAGAGCGGGTCGCGGCCACCTCACGAGTGCAAAATCGCCCTCCCCCGAGCCCCGCCTTCCGTCTGCCCATGTCGCCCTGGATCCGCCGCACCCTGATCGCGCTTGCGGCCGTGCTGCTGGTGCTGGTGGCACTGGCCGTCTGGCTGGTCAGCAGCTTCGACCCGAACCGCTACAAGGGCGTGGCCGTCGACTGGATGAAGACCCATCGCCAGCGCACGCTGGTGATCGGCGGGCCGATCGAGCTGTCGGTGTTCCCGCGCCTGGCCGTGCGCCTGAGCCAGGTCACGCTCAGCGAACCCCGGCGGGCCGAGACCTTCGCCGCGATCGACCGCGCTGCGCTGTCGGTCGCGCTGCTGCCGCTGCTGCGCGGCGAGCTGCAGGTCGACCGCGTCGAGGCGAGCGGCGTGCGCGTGCAGCTGACCCGCGACGCGCAGGGCCGGCGCAACACCGACGACCTGGCCGGCGGCGCCGACGGCGCGGCCGGAGCGGGCGCCACGCCGTCCGCCGATACCGGCGGCGCCGGCAAGCCGATGGTGTTCGACATCAGCGGCATCACGCTGAAGGACGTGCGTGCCCGCGTGCAGGACGCCGCGGCCCAGCTGGACGGCGAACTGCAGCTCGTCGAGTTGACCAGCGGCCGGCTGGCCGGCGGTGTCGAGTCGCCGGTGACGCTGAACGCGAAGCTCGATTTCCGCAAGCCGGTGCTGAAGGGCGAGCTGTCCGGGCGAACCAAGCTGCGGCCGGACCTGGCGACCGGATCCGTCCAGCTGAGCGACATGCAGCTGGCGTGGAAGGGCGATCTGCCCGGCGCGCGCGCCGTCGACGCCGCGCTGACGGGCGCGCTGGCCTGGGACGGCGCGAAGGGCGCGCTGGAGGCACGCCAGGTGGTGCTGAAGCTCGCGGCCCAGGCGGCCGGACTGCAGTTGAAGGACTCGAGCGTCGCGCTCGAGCGCTTCGCCTACGACCCGGCGCGCCAGGCGCTCGCGCTCGGCCGGCTGCAGCTGAAGCTGCAGGGCCAGCGCGACGGCGGACCGCTCGCGCTCGAACTCGACTGGCCGGAGCTCGACGTGCAGGGCCAGCGGCTGAAGGGCAGCCCGCTGCAGGGCAAGCTCGTGCTTGGCGGCGCGGCGCCGCTGGACGTGAACTTCAAGACCGGCGCGCCGACCGGCAGCTTCGAGGCCGTCACGCTGCCGGCGCTGGAGGCCCGCGTCGTGGCCGGAGGCGGCGGCCAGCCGGTCGAGGGCAGCGTGCGCGGCACGGTCACCGCCGGGCCGAAGGCCGCGCAATGGGCGCTCGCCGGCACGGTCAACCGCAATGCGTTCACCGTCGACGGACAGGCCCGGCTGGACGGCGCGGTGCCGTTCGTCAAGGCCCAGGCCAAGTTCGACGCGCTGGAACTGAACACGCTGCTGCCGGCCGGCGCGTCCGGCGGCGCCGCCCCGGGCGCGCCGGCCCCGGCCGACGCCCCGGTGGACCTGTCCGGCCTGAAGGCCGTCAACGCGAACCTCGCGCTGCGCGCCGGCAGCCTGACCTTCCGCCAGGTGCGTGTGGCGGACGCGCGCCTCGATGCCACGCTGGACAACGGCCTGCTGCGCGTCAGCACGCTGCAGGGCAAGGCCTGGGGCGGCGCGCTCGACGCGAACGCCACGGCCGACGCGCGCAGCCAGCGCATCGGGGTGAAGGCGGCCGCCCAGGGCGTGAACGTCAACGCGCTGCTCAAGGACGTGGCGGGCAAGGACCTGCTGGAAGGCACCGGCCGCGTGACCCTGGACGTGAACACCACCGGCCGCAGCGTCGGCGCGCTGCGCTCGGCACTGCAGGGCAGCGCCGCGCTGCAGCTGCGCGACGGCGCCGTCAAGGGCATCAACCTCGCGAAGAGCCTGCGCCAGGCCAGGTCGGCGCTCGGCCTGGGCGGCGACAGCGCCCAGAAATCGGTCCAGGCCGAGAAGACCGACTTCTCCGAGCTGTCGGCCAGCTTCCAGATCGCCGATGGTGTGGCGCGCAGCAACGACCTGGACGTCAAGAGCCCGTACCTGCGCATCGGCGGCGACGGGCTGGTCGACATCGGCAAGGGCCGCATCGACTACACGACGCGCGTCTCGGTCACCAACACCGCCTCCGGCCAGGGCGGCGCGGAGCTGGCGGCGCTGAAGGGGCTGACGATCCCGGTGCGGTTGAGCGGGCCGTTCGAGGCGATCGACTGGAACATCCGCTGGTCGGCGGTGGCCGCCGGCGCGGTGCAGAACAAGCTCGAGGACAAGCTGAAGGAACGCCTCGGGCTCAAGCCGGCGGCCCCTGCCGCGTCGGCCGCCTCGGCGCCGGCGGCCTCGCCGAAGGACCGGCTGAAGGACAAACTGCTGAAGGGAATCTTCAAGTGAGCGACGCGGATGTGCAGGTGCGCCTGGCCGGTCTGGCGGTGCACCCGGTGAAGTCGTGCGCCGGCATCGCGCCGGCCGAGGCGCTGGTGGCGGAGACCGGCCTGGAGTTCGACCGCGCGTGGATGGTCGTCGACGAGGCCGGCCGCTTCGTCAGCCAGCGCGAGCTGCCGCGCATGGCGCTCGTGAAACCGGTGCTGCGCCTGCACGACATGATCCTGCGCGCGCCGGGCATGCTGGCGCTGCACATCGCGCTGGACACCGTCGAGGCGCCGGTGCGCGCGACGGTGTGGAACGACGAGGTCGCGGCCTACGACATGGGCGACCTGGCGGCGCAGTGGTTCAGCGACTTTCTCGGCAGCAAGCTGCGCCTGGTGCGCTTCGATCCGGAACACCGCCGGCTGTCGGACCGGCGCTGGACCGGCCCGCTGGAGGCCGAGAACCAGTTCAGCGACGGCTTCCCGATCCTCGTCGCGTCGACCGCCGGGCTGGCCGAGCTGAACCGGCGGCTGGCCGCGGCCGGCCACGCGGCGGTCACGATGGAGCGCTTCCGGCCCAACCTCGTGCTCGACGGCCTGGACGCACACGGCGAGGACCACCTGGACGAGATCCGCTTCGACACGCCCGACGGCCCGGTGCGCCTGAAGCTCGTCAAGCCCTGCTCGCGCTGCTCGATCCCCGACGTCGACCCGGCGACGGCCGACACCGGCCACGCCGTCGGCGACACGCTGGCCGCCTACCGCGCCGACGCGCGCCTGGACGGCGCGATCACGTTCGGCATGAACGCGATCCTCCTGGAGGGCATCGAGCGCACGCTGCGCGTCGGCATGGAGGGCGGGGCCGGCTACCGCTTCGAATGACCCGCGTCGGCAACCCGGCGCTGTTCGCGGTCTGTGTGCTCGTCTGGAGCACGACCTGGTACGCGATCACCTGGCAGGTGGACACGGTCGCGCCGGAGGTCGGCGTCGCGGCGCGCTTCGCGCTGGCCGGGGCAGTGGTGCTGGGCGCGCTCGCGCTGCGCGGGCAGCCGTGGCGCTTCGGCGGGCGCGAGCACCGGCGCTTCGCGCTGCAGGGCGTGCTGCTGTACGGGCTGTCGTACGTCGCGGTCTACCACGCCGAGACCACGCTGGTGTCCGGGCTGGTCGCGGTGGGCTATTCCGCGTCGCCGCTGGTCGGCGGGGTCGGCAGCCGGGTGCTCTACAGGACGCCGCTGGGTGCTCGCTTCGTCGCCGGCGGGTTGCTCGGGCTGGCGGGCGTGGCCCTGATCTTCTGGCCGGAGTTCGGCCGGGCCGTCGCCACCGAGGGCACCGGCGCAGGCGTCGCCTTTACCGCGGTGGCGGTGCTGCTGTCGGGCGCCGGCAGCCTGGCGGCGAGCCGCAACCGGCTGCAGGGCCTGCCGCTCTGGCCGACGCTCGGCTGGGGCATGGTCTACGGCGCGGCGAGCGCGGCGCTCGTCGCCGCGCTGCTCGGGCGCAGCTTCGCGCTGCCGCTGGCGCCGCTCTGGTGGACCGCGCTGCTGTACCTGGCTTTGGCCGGCTCGGTGCTCGCGTTCGCCTGCTACCTCACGCTGGTCGAACGGCTCGGCGCCGGCCCCTCGGGCACGATCGGCGTGATGACGCCGCTGCTGGCGCTCGTCGTGTCGCTGGCGTTCGAGGGCTACCGCCCTGGCTGGATCGCGCTGGCCGGGGCTGCGCTGGCCGTGCTCGGCAACGTGTGGATGCTGCGCCCGGCCGCGACGGCCGCCCGCTGAGGCGCGCCGCCCTGCCCGGGTTCACTCGGGCCGCCGCGGCGGCAACGGGATGAACTCGGTCTCGCCCGGCACCTTCGCGAAGGCCTGCGCCTCCCAATCGTCCTGTGCCTGGGCGATGCGCTCCTTGCGGCTGGAGACGAAGTTCCAGACCATGAAGCGGTGCCCGAGCGGCGCACCGCCGATCACGACGACCCGCGCCCCGCCCTTCGCATGCAGCACCGGTTGCCCGTGCGCCGGCAGCACGGCCATCGTGCAGGCGGGCACGGCCTGGCCGCCGAGCTCGATGTCCGCGTCGGTGCTGTAGACGGCGCGCTCCTGCGCCGCGTCGGGGATCGCGATCGAGCCGCCGGAGGCCAGCGCGATGTCCAGGTACAGCGTGGGCGACAGCGTCGCGATCGGCGAGGTCGCGCCGAACGCGCTGCCGATCAGCACGCGCACCGCCGCATCCGGCAGCACGACCTCGGGCAGCGCCTGCGCCGGCGTGTGCTGGAACGACGGCTCGTCCTCCTCGTGTTCGGCCGGCAGCGCGCACCACAGCTGCAGGCCATGGCTGCGCCGCGGCTTGTCGCGCAGGTCCTCCGGCGTGCGCTCGGAATGCACGATGCCGCGCCCGGCGGTCATCCAGTTGATCGCGCCGGGCTCGATGCGCTGCACGACGCCGGTCGAGTCGCGATGCATCATCGCGCCCTCGAACAGGTAGGTCACCGTGGCCAGACCGATGTGCGGGTGCGGCCGCACGTCGTGGTTGTCCGACGGCTGCGCGGCGATCGGACCGAAGTGGTCGAAGAACAGGAACGGGCCGACCGCCTGGCGCTGCGCCGACGGCAGGCTGCGGCGCACCATGAAGCCGCCACCGAGATCCTTGGCATGGGGGCGAAGAAGTACCGCTTCGGTCATCGGCGTGCTCCCGCGTGAGATCGGCCGAGTGTAGGGCGCGGCTACAGTCGCCGCCCATGTCCTCCCCCAGCGCCCTTTCCCCGTCCCTCGCCACCGGCGCTTCCCTGCCGCCGCAGGACACCGAACCCCTGCGCCCGGGCGCGCTCGGCCGCTGGTGGCAGCGCGGCGCACGCAGCGCCTTCCTGCGGGCGCCGGACTGGCGCGGCCTGCAGTGCACCCCCGCGCTGCTGGTATGGCTGGTGGCCGTGCCGTTCGCACTGGGACTGCTGGTCGAGCGGCTGTACATCGTCGGGCCGGCCAACTTCTACTGGCCGGCGCTGCAGAACCACGGCTGGGCGAGCGCGGTCGCTGCCTGGGTCTGCTGGCTGCTGGTGCCCCGCGCCGGGACCGACGCCGACGACGGGCGCGCGCCGAGCGCCGGAGCCCTGTTCGGCATGCTCGCGGCCCAGACGCTGACGCTCGATGCCCTGTTCGCGCTGGTCGCGGTCCCGCTGGTGCGCGAAGGCGCCTGGCCGCAGGACGGCGGCCTGCTGGCCTGGCTGGCGTGGCTGCTGCCGATCGCCTGGGTCGCGGCGGCCCAGGCCCGGCTTCTCTGGCAGGGCGGGCGCCGCCGGCCGGGGCTGCGTGCACTGGCGATCGCGCTGATGACCGGCGTGCTGCTGGTCGGCCAATGGCTGCAGCCGACACGGGCCTGGTACCCGGCCGAACCCGAGGAAGGCGCCGGGCGGCCGGAAGCCTTCCGCCTGACGCAGGAGCTGTTCGAGGCGCAGGCGCCGGTGCTCGACCGGCAGCTGGACGGGCTCGCTCCGGCGCGGCCGGGACAGGTCGACGTGTTCGCGCTGACCTTCGCCCCCTACGCCGACGCGGACGTGTTCCTGCGCGAGAGCCGCCTGGTGGCGGGGGTGATGGCCGAGCGCTTCGGCGCGCAGGGCCGCACGCTGCAGCTCGTGAACCACCGCGCGACGAACGCGGAACTGCCCTGGGCGACGCCGCTGAACCTGCAGCGCGCGATCCAGCGCATCGCCGCCCGCATGGACCGCGACGAGGACCTGCTGTTCATCCATCTCACCTCCCACGGGGCGCGTTCCGGGGCGCTCGCGTCGGGCTTCTGGCCGCTGAGCGTGGAATCCGTGACGCCAGCGCTGCTGAAGTCCTGGCTCGATGCCGCCGGCATCAGGCACCGGATCGTGTCGGTCTCGGCCTGTTATTCCGGCAGCTGGATCGCGCCGCTGGCCGACGAGCACACGCTGGTGATGACGGCTGCGGATGCGGACCACACGTCCTACGGCTGCGGGCGGCGCTCCGAGCTGACCTTCTTCGGCCGCGCGATGTACGACGAGGAGCTGCGCCGCGGCTGGTCGTTCGAGCAGGCGCACGCCCAGGCGCGCCAGGTGATCGAGCGGCGCGAACGCGAGGCCGGCAAGGACGACGGCTTCTCCAATCCGCAGATCCACGTCGGCAGCGCGATCCGCCCATTGCTCGAGCGGCTCGAGCAGGAACGGCGCGCGGCACCGCACTGACCCCCGGCGCCTAAAATCCCGGCCTTTCCAGCGGATCCCCCGAAAGCGCCTCCATGAGCCTCAAGTGCGGCATCGTGGGCCTGCCCAACGTCGGCAAGTCCACCCTCTTCAACGCCCTGACCAAAGCCGGCATCGCCGCCGAGAACTATCCGTTCTGCACCATCGAGCCGAACGTCGGCGTGGTCGAGCTGCCCGACCCGCGCCTCGCGGCGCTGGCCGGCATCGTCAAGCCCGAGCGTGTCGTGCCGGCGATCGTCGAGTTCGTCGACATCGCCGGGCTGGTGGCCGGCGCGAGCAAGGGCGAAGGGCTGGGCAACCAGTTCCTCGCCCACATCCGCGAAACCGACGCGATCGTCAACGTCGTGCGCTGCTTCGAGGACGAGAACGTCGTGCACGTGGCCGGCAAGGTCGACCCGATCGCCGACATCGAGGTCATCCAGACCGAGCTGTGCCTGGCCGACCTCGCGACCGTCGAGAAGAGCCTGGCGCGCTGGAGCAAGCAGGCGCGCGCCGGCGGCGACAAGGAGGCCCAGCGGCTGGTCGACGTGCTGAACAAGTGCCAGGCGGCGCTGAACGAGGCGAAGCCGGTGCGCAGCCTCGACTTCAGCAAGGAGGAGCAGGTGGTGCTCAAGCCGCTGTGCCTGATCACCGCCAAGCCGGCGATGTTCGTCGGCAACGTCGACGAGCACGGCTTCGAGAACAACCCGCTGCTGGACAAGCTCCGGGCCTACGCCGAGGCGCAGAAGGCCCCGGTGGTGGCGATCTGCGCGAAGACCGAGGCCGAGCTCGCGGACATGTCCGACGAGGACAAGCTGCTGTTCCTGCAGGAGATGGGGCAGACCGAGCCGGGCCTCGCGCGGTTGATCCGCGCGGCCTTCAAGCTGCTCGGGCTGCAGACCTACTTCACCGCCGGCGTGAAGGAGGTGCGAGCCTGGACCATCCACATCGGCGACACGGCGCCGCAGGCGGCCGGCGTGATCCACACCGACTTCGAGCGCGGCTTCATTCGCGCGCAGACCATCGCCTACGACGACTTCATCGCCTTCCAGGGCGAACAGGGCGCCAAGGACGCGGGCAAGATGCGCGCCGAGGGCAAGGAGTACGTGGTCAAGGACGGCGACGTGATGAACTTCCTGTTCAACGTGTGACATGAAGGCATGGTTCACCCTTGTCCTGCCTTTCATGGCGCTGGCGGGCCAGCCGGGAAAGGGAGGTGATGGAGGCTGAGCGGCTCGCCGCCGGCGGCCCGGCGCTCTCCCCCATCGTCGCAGGCGCCTGGCGCATGGCCGATTGGGGCTGGTCCGCGCAGGAGCGGCTGCGCTGGATCGAGCAGTGCGTCGAACTCGGCGTCACCAGCTTCGACCACGCCGACATCTACGGCGGCTACGCCGTCGAGACGCTGTTCGGCGAGGCGCTCGCCCTGGCGCCGGCGCTGCGCGAGCGGCTGCAGCTGGTCAGCAAGTGCGGCATCCGGCTGGTCGACCCGGCGCGCCCGGCGCACCGGGTCAAGCACTACGACACCTCGGCCGCGCACATCGTCGCCAGTGCGGAGGCGTCGCTGCGCGCGCTGCGCACCGAGCGGCTGGACCTGCTGCTGATCCACCGGCCCGATCCGCTGCTCGACGCCGATGCGGTGGCCGGCGCGTTCGAGGCGCTGCGCACGGCCGGCAAGGTGGCGCATTTCGGCGTCTCGAACTTCACGCCGGCACAGTTCGAGCTGCTGGCCAGCCGCACGCCGCTCGTGACCAACCAGATCGAGCTGCACCCGCTGCAGCGCGGCCCCCTGCACGACGGCACGCTGGACCAGCTGCAGCGCCTGCGCCTGCGCCCGATGATCTGGTCGCCGCTGGCCGGCGGCGCGCTGTTCGCCGGCGGCGACGACGCGGCGCGGCGCGTGCAGGCGGCACTCGGCGAGATCGCCGCAAGGCGTGGCTGCACGCCGGCCACGGTGGCCTTCGCCTGGCTGCTGCGCCTGCCGAGCCGGCCGCTGCCGGTGGCGGGCAGCCGCCGCATCGAGGCGCTGCGCGACGCCGTCGATGCGCTGACGCTGACGCTCGACGCGCAGGAATGGACGGCGATCTGGCAGGCCGGCAGCGGCCACGAGGTCCCTTGAACCCGTCCGCCTCGCTGCGCCTGCTGGCGGTGGTGCTGGGCACGGCGGTCGCGTACGCCGTGGCCGGCATGCTCGCGCTGCAGGTGGCGGTGCCACCGAGCTACGCGTCGCCGATCTACCCGGCCAGCGGCATCGCGCTCGCGGCGGTGCTCGTGTACGGCGCGCCGGCCGCCGTGCCCGCCACGGTGCTGGGCGCGTTCATCGTCAACGCGTCGCTGAGCGCCCAGCGCGGCACCCCATCGCTCGCCGCCCTGGTGGTGCCGGGCCTGATCGCGCTCGGCGCCGGGTTGCAGGCCTGGGCCGGCGCGGCGCTGGTGCGGCGCTTCGCGCGCGCGCCGCAGTCGATCAACGATCCGCGCGACATCGCCGTGCTGCTCGGGCTCGGCGCACTGGCGGCCTGCACGATCAGCAGCAGCATCGCGACGCTGGCCCTGTCGCTGGGCGGCGCGCTGCCGGAAGCCGAGCAGTTGCGCACCTGGTTCACCTGGTACAGCGGCGACGCCCTGGGCACGCTGATCGGCGCCCCGATCGCGCTGACGCTGATCGGCCGGCCGCGCGAGGACTGGGCACCGCGCCGCCTGTCGGTGGGCCTGACGCTGACCCTGACGACACTGGTGCTGGGTCTGGGCATCTGGCAGGTGGCGCGCGTGGACGAGGCCCGCCTGCGCGATGCCTTCGAACGCGATGCGAGCAGCGTCGCAGCGGTGCTGCGCTCGCGCCTGCAGGAGCCGCTGCATGCGCTGGAGGCGGTGCGCAGCGTGTTCATCGCCTCCAACGACGTGGATCGCGGCGAGTTCCGGCGCGCCACCGCGGCCTGGCTGGACGACCCGGCGTTGAGCGCGATCGGCTGGTACGAGCGGCTGCGCCGCGCCGACGTGCCGGCCTTCGAGGCGGCGACGCGGGCGGAGGGGCTCGAGGGTTTCCGCGTGTTCGATCGCCCCGACGCCGGCGCCCTGCCGGCCGCCGGCGAGGTGATCGCGATGCGCTACATCGAGCCGATGGCCGGCAACGCGGCGGCACTGGGGGTCAACGCGATGTCCGTGCCGGCGGCCCGCGCCGCGATCGAACGCAGTACGCGGCACGACGAGGCCGTCGCCAGCGCCGGCTTCCCGCTCACCCAGGTGCCGGCCGGCCAGGACCGGACCGGTGTCGTGGCCTACCGCGCCGTGTATGCCGGTGCGCCCACGACCGAGGCCGAGCGCCAGTCCAGGCTGCTCGGGGTGGTGTTCGTGACGGTGCGGCCGGGCCTGCTCGTGGAGGCGCTCATGCACGAGTTTCCGGCCGCGCTGCGCGTCTGCATCGTCGACGCCGATCCGCAGGCTCCGTTGCGCCGGCTCGCCGGCCCACCCGGTTGCGAACAGGCTCCGGACAGCCGCTTCCTGACCTACGACAAGCCGTTCGCCTATGCCGGCCGCCAGTGGATGCTCGGGGTCTCCGCCGACCGGCGCGCGCTGCCCGCGACACGCGCCGCCAACGCGTGGCTGTTCTCGATGGTCGGTCTGCTTGGTGCGGCGATGCTCGGCGCGCTGCTGCTGACGGTGACCGGTCGCACGCGCCGCATCGAGGCCGCGGTGCGCGAGCGCACTGCCGCACTGCAGGCCGAGGCGCTCGAGCGCGAGCGTGCGCAGGCCGCGCTGCGGGAGAGCGAACAACGCTTCCGCAACATCCTGAACACGGTGCCGATCGGCGTGATCTACACCGACCTGCGCGGCAACGTGAAGCAGACCAACCCGCGCTTCTGCGAGCTGACCGGCTACAGCGACGAGGAGCTGCTGGCGATGACGGTGCCGCAGTTCACGCACCCCGACGACACGCCGCAGGACGTCGAGCTGTCGCGCGCGCTGGTGCAGGGCGAGGTGCCGCTCTACCGGCGCCAGAAGCGCTACGTGCGCAAGGACGGGCGCATCGTGTGGGTCCAGTCGATCGTCACGCTGCTGCGCGACGAGGAAGGGCAGCCGCGCCGCATCGTCGGCGTCGTCGAGGACATCACCGAGCACCTGCGCCTGCTCGAGGCCGAGAAGGCGCGCGACCTCGCCGAGGCGGCCAACCGCGCGAAGAGCGATTTCCTCTCGCGCATGAGCCACGAGCTGCGCACGCCGCTGAACGCGATGCTCGGCTTCGCGCAGCTGCTCGACCTGGACCGTCGCCATCCGCTGCCCGCCGAGCAGCGGCCCTGGGTGGCGCAGATCCAGCAGGCCGGCTGGCACCTGCTGGAGATGATCAACGAGGTGCTGGATCTCTCGCGCATCGAGTCGGGCAACGTGCGGCTGCTGATCGAGCCGGTCAACCTCGCCGAGCTGCTGGCCGCGAGCGTGGCGATGGTGGATGGGGACGCGCGGCGCCGGCACATCGCGCTGAGCACCGAGCTGGCCGACGGCACCGGCGTACTGATGGGCGACGCGACGCGCGTCAAGCAGATCCTCGTGAACCTGCTCAGCAACGCGGTCAAGTACAACATCGACGGCGGGCGCATCCACGTCGCGACGCGCCTGGCGGACACCCACACGGTCGAGCTGGCCGTCACCGACACCGGCCTGGGCATGACGGGCGAGCAGCTCGCGGACCTGTTCCAGCCCTTCAACCGGCTTGGCCGCGAGGAGTCCGGTCAGGAGGGCACCGGCATCGGCCTGGTCATCAGCCAGCGCCTGGCCGAGTTGATGGGCGGTTCGCTGCGCGCGCGCAGCACGGCCGGCGAAGGCTCGTCGTTCATCCTGGCGCTGCCGCGCGCGCTGGAGCCGGACACGGTGCCGTCCGACCTGGACGGGCTCGCGACCGAGCTGCCGGACTACCACCGGCGCATCGTGCACTACGTCGAGGACAACGAGACCAACGTCGAGGTGATGCGCGGCATCCTCGCGCAGCGCCCGCAGGTGCAGATGGAGGTGTCGGCCTCCGGCGCCGAGGCGCGCGCGGCGATCCGGCGCAGCCTGCCGGACCTGGTGCTGCTGGACATGCATCTGCCGGACCTGACGGGCCTGGAGCTGCTGCAGCACCTGAAGGCCGATCCGGCCACCGCGCTCATTCCGGTGGTGGTGGTGTCGGCCGACGCGACCGCGGCGCAGATCGACGCCGCCCTGCGGGCGGGCGCCAGCCAGTACCTGACCAAACCGGTCAGCGTGGCCGAACTGCTCGCCGCGGTCGACGAGGTGCTGGAGCGCACGGAGACCCGCTTCGGCTGATCACCAGCGGGCGCCGAACCGGCGCCGCAACTCATCGATCTGCTCGTCCGCCAGGGGCGCGGTGTCGGGGCCGGCCAGCAGCCACAGGCGCGCCGTCTCCTCCAGCTCCTCCAGCACCGCCGAGGCGGCGGCCGGTGTCTCGTGCCAGACGTTCGGGCCGAGCCGCTCCAGCATGACCGCGCGGATCGGCACGCCGGCCGCCTGGGCGGACGCGATGCGTTGCGCGACCTGCTCGGCGGCCGCCAGGTCGCCCGGACGGTGGTACGGGATCAGCGGCACGTGGCCGACCTTCATCACGTAGTAGGGCGTGATCGGCGGCAGGATGTCCTCCGCCCGCCAGACGCCGCGCAGTGTCAGCGCCACGAGATGGGTCGAGTGGGTGTGGATCACGCAGCGCGCCGTCGCGTCGGCGGCGTAGATGCGGCGATGCAGCGCCAGCGTCTTGCTGGCGGGCTCGCCGTCGCGCTGCACACCCTCCGCGTCCAGCCGCGCGAGGCGCGCCGGGTCCAGCGTGCCGAGGCAGGCATCCGTGGGCGTGATCAGGTAGCCGTCGGGGAGCCGGACGCTGATGTTGCCCGCCGTGGCGTGCACGTAGCCCCGCGCAAACAGGCTCGCGCCGACGCGGCAGATCTCCTCGCGCGCACGCGCCTCGTCGCTCACGCGAGCGCCTCGAAAGCCTTGTCGAAGAAGTCGACCGTGCCGAAGTTGCCCGATTTCAGCGCCAGGTGCAGCCCGCGGCCCGCGGCATCCGGCGCATGGCACCAAGGCACGCCCGGGTCGATCTGGGCGCCGATGCGCAGGCGGCGCGCCCCCAGCGCCTGCACGCAAGCGCCCGAGGTCTCTCCGCCGGCCACCACCAGGCGCCGTACGCCCGCCTCGACCAGCCCGTGCGCGATGCGCGCCAGGGCACGCTCCACCAGTTCGCCGGCACGCTGCACCCCGAGCTGCGCCTGCACGGCGCGCACCGCGTCGGCCGGCGCCGTGGCGTAGACCAGCAGCGGTTCGTCGCCCAGGCGCGGACGCGCCCAGGCCAGCGCCGCGTCGATCGGCTGGTCGCCCTGCGCCAGCGCGGACGGTGACAGCGCCAGGCCCCGGTCGGGATGGCGCTGCAGGAAGGCCTGGACCTGCGCGTTGGAGGCCGCCGAGCAGCTGCCGGAGACGATCGCCGCGGCACCGCCGGCCGGCGGCAGCTGCGCAGCCCGCGCGTCGGCCTCGATGCCGAAGTTGCGCGGCAGGCCGATCGCGACCCCGGATCCGGCAGTCAGCACCGGCAGCGTCGCGAAGGCGGTGCCCATCGCCATCAGGTCCGCGTCGGACAGCGCATCGACGATCGCATGGCCGATGCCCTGCGCCCGCAGCTCCTCCATACTCCGCGCGATCGCTGCGCCGCCGGCGCTCACGACGGCGTGTTCGATCAGGCCGACCCGGCGCCGGCACTGGCGTTGCAGCACGCGCACCAGATTGGGGTCGGTCATCGGCGTGAGCGGGTGGTCGCGCATCGGACCTTCGCTGAGCAGGACGTCGCCGGTGAACAGGTATCCCTTGTAGATCGTCCTCCCGTTGGCCGGGAAGGCCGGGCAGGCGATGCTGAAGTCGCAGCCGAGCGCGTCCATCAGCGCCTCGGCCACCGGGCCGATGTTGCCGCGCTCGGTCGAATCGAAGGTCGAGCAGACCTTGAAATAGATCTGCGCAGCGCCCCGGGCACGCAGCCAGCGCAGGGCCTCCAGCGACTGCGCGACGGCATCGGCGGGGTCGATGGTGCGCGACTTCAGCGCGACGACGACGGCGTCGGCCTCGCCGGCGTCCTCGTCGTCACCCGGCACGCCGATGGTCTGCACGACGCGCATGCCGGCGCGCACCAGGTTGTTGGCGAGGTCGGTGGCGCCGGTGAAGTCGTCGGCGATGCAGCCCAGCTTCATCGGGGCGCAGTCTGACACAGCCGGGCATGGCCCGGACATGGCCCGTCGCCGCCGCCGGCGTGGCCCGCTTGGGCGATGTCCACCCGGCGGCCGCTGCGGAGACTGGCGCCATGTTCACAGCCGCCCGCCGATTTCTCCTCGCGCTGGTCCTGATCCCGGCCAGCGGCATCGGCCTGGCCGCCGAACCGCCGCTGCCGGAACGCCTGAGCGAGACCGGGCTGGGCGAGCTCGAGACGATGCCGGTCACGCCGCGCTATCCGCTGTGGTCCGACGGCGCGGGCAAGCGGCGCTGGCTGCACGTGCCGGCGGGCCAGTCGATCGACGCCTCGCAGCCCGACGCCTGGCAGTTCCCGCCCGGGACGCGCCTGTGGAAGGAGTTCGCGGTCGCCGGCCGGCCGGTCGAGACGCGCTACATCGAACGCCTCGCCGACGGCCGCTGGCGCTTCGCGTCCTACGTCTGGGATGCCGAGGGCCGCGAGGCCCGGCTGGCGCCGGAGCGCGGCCTGCCGTCCCTGCCCGTGGCCGCCGCCCCGGAGGGCCGCTACGAAGTGCCGTCGCGCGCCGACTGCACGGCCTGCCACGAGGGTGCGGCCGTGCCGGTGCTCGGCGTCGGCGCGCTGCAACTCGCCGATCAGCTGCCGGCGCTGGTCCGGCGCGGCTGGCTGCGCGGGCTGCCGCCGGCGCTGCTGGCCGCGCCGCCCCGCATCGCCGCGGCGTCGCCGGTCGAGGAGGCGGCACTCGGCTACCTGCATGCCAACTGCGGGCATTGCCACAACGACAGCGGCGCACCGGTGCCGGTGCGTCTGGTGCTGGCGCAGTCGGTCGCCGACCCGGTCGGCGGCGCGCAGCGCGTGCTGCGCTCGCTGATCGGCGCCCCGAGCCGCTACCGGCCGCCGGGCTTCGGCCCCGGCGCCCGCGTCGTCGTGCCCGGCCGGCCGCAGGACAGCGTGCTGCTGACCCGGCTGCAGTCGCGCCACCCGAACGTGCAGATGCCGCCGCTGGGCACCCGGGTGCCCGACGTTGACGGCCTCGCGCTCGTCACCTCCTGGATCAACCACCCGCTGCTTCAACGAAAGGATCCGCAGCCATGAAGACCGCCCTCTCCACCCTCCTCGGCGCCGTGGCGCTGGCCGCGGCCCTGCCCGCCGGCGCGACCGATGCACAGGTCGCCCGCGGCAAGTACCTGGTCGACACCGCCGGCTGCCACGACTGCCACACGCCCTTCAAGATGGGCCCGAACGGTCCCGAGAAGGACATGAGCCACATGCTCGCGGGCCACCCCGAAGCGCTGGTGATGCCGCCGGTCCCGAAGCTGCCGGACGGCCCCTGGATGGCGGTCTCCGCCGCCACCAACACGGCGCACGCCGGTCCCTGGGGCGTCAGTTTCACCGCCAACCTGACGCCGGACGCCGAGACCGGCCTGGGCGACTGGACGCTGCGCGACTTCGTCTCGACGATCCGGACCGGGCGCCACCTGGGCCGCGGCCGCGCGGTGCTGCCGCCGATGCCGATCCCGGCGTACAGCCACTTCTCCGACGCAGACCTGGAGGCGATCTACCGCTACCTGCGCACCATTCCGGCGGTGAAGAACAAGGTGCCGGAGCCCTGGGCGCCGCAGGCCGCGGCAGCCGCGACGAAGTAGTCGGCACTCCTCCGACACCATTCCATGAGTAAGCAAACGCTTACGTAAGGATTGTTGTCGGATCCGGAGTGAAGTGTTGCCGAAGTGGCGTCAGCACTCGATGGGGGCGAGTGCTAATATTTGCGGAACGAAAGGAGTTTCAGCATGTCTGACGCCTCCATGAACATGACCCCCGCCACCGCTCTGGCCGTCCGTGACCCCTGGGCCCTGGTTCCCTCGCTGGGCAACCTGGATGCCTACATCAGCGCCGTCAACCGCCTGCCCCTGCTGACGCAGGAGGAAGAGGTGTCTCTGGCCCGCCGGCTGCGCGCCAGCGGCGACCTGCAGGCCGCCGGGCAACTGGTGCTGTCGCACCTGCGCCTGGTGGTGTCGATTTCGCGCCAGTACCTCGGCTACGGGCTGCCGCAGGGCGACCTGATCCAGGAAGGCAACGTCGGCCTGATGAAGGCCGTCAAGCGCTTCGACCCCGAGCAGGGCGTGCGCTTGGTCAGCTACGCGATGCACTGGATCAAGGCCGAGATCCACGAGTACATCCTGAAGAACTGGCGCATGGTGAAGGTCGCCACGACCAAGGCACAGCGCAAGCTGTTCTTCAACCTGCGCTCGATGAAGCAGAACCTGAAGGACGACGCCGAGGCCACCGACACGCACCGCAGCACACTGACGCAGGGCGAGGTGGACACGGTCGCCCGCACGCTGAACGTCAAGCGCGAGGACGTGCTCGAGATGGAGACCCGCCTGTCCGGTGGGGACGTCGCGCTCGAGCCCGGCACCGGCGACGACGGCGAGGAGAGCTACGCGCCGATCGCCTACCTGGCCGACGAGTCGAACGAGCCGACCCGGGTGCTGGAAGCGCGCAGTCGCGACTGGCTGGCCGGCGACGGCATCAGCCGGGCGCTCGACGCGCTGGATGCGCGAAGCCGCCGCATCGTCGAGGAGCGCTGGCTGAAGGTGAACGACGACACCTCGGGCGGCATGACGCTGCACGAGCTGGCGGCCGAGTATGGCGTCAGCGCCGAGCGGATCCGCCAGATCGAGGTGGCGGCGATGAAGAAGATGCGCAAGGCGCTGGGCGACGTCCGCCCGTAAGAGGTTCGTGCTCCGACGAGGCGGCGCCTGCGGGTGCCGTCCTCAGGCGGGCGCGGCAAGCAGCGTCCGCAGGTCCGCCGCCAGCGCGTCCGCCCCGCTGCCGTAACGCACGAACAGGCGCAGCCGCCCGGACTGGTCGAAGATGTACGAGCCGGCCGTGTGGTCGACCGTGTAACTGCCTTCGGTCTTGCCCGGCACCTTCGCGTAGAAGACCTTGAACTCCTTGGCCGCGGCGGCCGTCTGCTCGGGCGTGCCGCGCAGCGCGACGAAGCTCGGGTCGAAGTTGGCGAGGTAGGCCTTCAGCAGCTGCGGCGTGTCGCGCTCCGGGTCGACGCTGACGAACACGCCCTGCACCTTCTCGCCGTCCGCGCCGAGCGACTGCTTGACCTGCGCCAGTTCCGCCATCGTCGTCGGGCAGACGTCGGGGCACTGCGTGTAGCCGAAGAACACCACGGTCACCTTGCCCTTGAAGTCGGCCAGCGTGCGCAGCTTGCCGTCCTGGTCGGGCAGCGAGAGCGCGCGACCGTACTCGGCCCCGGTGATGTCCACGGCCTTGAACTGCAGCTTCTCGCCGGGCACGGCGGCGCGGTCGCAGCCGGCCAGCGCCGCGGCGGCGGCAGTGGCGGCGATCAGCAGGTGGCGTCGGACGAGGTTCACAGCAGCAGTCCCAGGTAGTGGTCCACCAGCAGCGCCGCGAACAGCAGCGACAGGTGGAGGATGGAGAAGCGGAAGGTCTTGCGCGCCAGCATGTCGGAGTATTCGCGCCACAGCTTCCAGGCGTAGCCGATGAAGATCGCGCCGAGCACCGACGCGGCCACCAGGTATGGCAGCCCGCTCATGCCGGCCACGAACGGCAGCAACGTGGCCGCGTACAGCACCAGCGTGTAGAGAAAGACGTGCAGGCGGGTGAACTCGGCGCCGTGCGTGACCGGCAGCATCGGCAGGCCGGAGCGCCGGTAATCTTCCGCGCGGTACAGCGCCAGCGCCCAGAAGTGCGGTGGCGTCCAGACGAAGATGATCAGGCACAGGATCAGCGCCTCGGGCCCGACCTCGCCGCGCATCGCCGCCCAGCCCAGCACCGGCGGCATCGCCCCCGACGCACCGCCGATCACGATGTTCTGCGGCGTCAGCGGCTTGAGCACGACGGTGTAGATCACCGCGTAGCCGACGAAGGTGGCGAAGGTCAGCCACATCGTCAGCGGATTGACCAGCCAGTACAGCAGCGCGCTGCCGGCGGCGCACAGCAGCGTCGAGAACAGCAGGGTGTGGGTGGTCGTCAGCTCGCCCTTCGCGGTCGGGCGCCACGCGGTGCGCGCCATGCGGGCGTCGATGTGCTGCTCGACCAGGCAGTTGAACGCCGCCGCCGCCGCCGCGACGAGCCAGATGCCGGCCGTCGCGGCCAGCGCGACGGGCCAGTCGGGCCAGCCCGGGGAGGCGAGCAGCATGCCGATCACCGCGCAGAACACGATCAGCTGCACGACGCGCGGCTTGGTCAGCACGTAGTACTGGCGCAGCCGCGACGGCGGCGCGACGGCAAGGGGGGCGCGGGCAGCGGTGTCGGACATGTTCAGGAGGCCTGGGGCAGCGGCAGCGCGCCGTGCGTCGGCGCGCGTTCCCGGCCCTGCGCGGCGCGCACGAGCAGGAAGGTCAGCAGCACGGCCAGGGCGGCGGCACCGCCGACGTGCAGCACGGCGGCCGCCAGCGGCCAGCCGAGCACGACGTTGGCGAGCCCGGTGGCGAGTTGCAGCAGTGCCAGCGCCGCAATTCCGGCCGCGAAGCGTCGGCCCGCGGCGCCCGTGGCCTGCAGCCGCCACGCCAGCAGCGCCAGCACCGCGAGCACGACCAGCGCGACCAGGCGGTGCGTCATGTGGATCGCGGTCAGCGCCGGGAACGGCAGGAAGTCGCCGGCGGCGGTCTGTCCGAGGCCGCGCCAGAGCGTGAAGGCGTGGCTGAAGTCCATCTCGGGCCACCAGGCGCCCTGGCAGGTCGGGAAATCGCGGCAGGCGAGCACCGCGTAGTTCGTGCTGACCCAGCCGCCCAGCGCGACCTGCAGCGCGAGCAGCAGCGCCACGGCCCAGGCACCCCGGCGCAGCCCGTCGCCGAGTGGCAACGGCGCCGGCACGAACTGGCGCGCCTGCGCCGCCAGCAGCACCAGCAGGCCGATGCCGCCGAGCAGGTGCAGCGTCACGATCGCCGGGGCCAGCTTCAGCGTCACCGTCAGCGCGCCGAACGCGCCCTGGGCGCAGACCCAGGCGAACGACAGTGTCGCCCAACCGGGCGAGAGCGGCGTCGATCCGCGCCGGTGTTCGCGCCAGCTCGCCAGCAGCAGGACCGTGATCAGCACGCCGACGCCGGTGGCGAGGTAGCGGTGCACCATCTCCACCCAGGCCTTGGCGTGCGTCACCGGACCGGTCGGGCGCAGGGCCTGTTCGGCGCGGATCTCGGCATGCGCGCCGAGCGGGCTCGCGCTGCCGTAGCAGCCCGGCCAGTCCGGACAGCCGAGGCCCGAATCGGTCAGCCGCGTGAAGCTGCCGAACAGCACCAGGTCGAAGGTGAGGAACAAGGTCAGCAGCGTCAGCCCGCGCAGCCGCTGCGCCGGCGCCGTGCCGCGGTGGCGCAGCCACCACCATGCCAGCGGGCCGGCCGCGACCACCAGCCCGAGCAGCGCCATGCGCAGCAGCGGCGTCAGGTCGACCAGCGAGGCGGCGGCATCCATCGCGGATCAGGGACGCCCGGGCCGGTCCCAGCCGGACGAGGCGCGCAGCAGGCGCTCGAGGTCGCGCTTCAGGCGCGCCGGCTCCGGGTCGGCCGGCATGCGCATCATCCACATGCCGAGCGGGTCGACGACGTACAGGTGCTGTTCGAGCGCGTGGCCGGGCGCCGGGGCGAGCCACTCGGCGAGTGCCGCCGGGTCGGTGCGCAGCACGGTCACCGCGTCGCCGTCGCGCACGGCCTGCAGCGTCTCGGGGCGCGGCGCGGCGGCGTCGTCGATCAGCCAGACCTTGTCGAGGCGGTCTTTCTCGCGGCCCAGCGCCTCCCGTACCTGGCGCTGCAGCCACAGCAGCTTCTCGCAGCCGGCATCGCAGGCGCCGCCACCGACCACGACCAGCAGCCACTGGCCACGCAGCGTCTTCGGGTCCACCGGCTGGCCGTCCAGCCCCGCCAGAGGCAACGCGGCCGGGATCGGCCGCAGCGGATCGATCAGCGTGCCGTAGTTCGTGCGCCCGTCGGGGCGGAACACGTAGTACGCGAGGTACGACGCCACCACCGGCGCGGCGCACACCAGCAGGATCAGCAGCATCTTCAGCCGGCCCGAGGCCGTGCGGCGTGCCGCGTCGTCCAGCGCCGGCGCGGCGAGCGTATGCACCGTCAGCGCGAACGGCGAAGCAGCGTCAAACTTGGCGCCGGAGCCGGGGTCGGACGAGTTGGAACCAGACATACAGGATCGTGATCAGGCCCGCGAGCGCGAACCACTGGAAGGCATAGCCGTAGTGCTTGTGAACGTCGACCGCCGGTCGCGGCCACTGCCGTTCGAGTCCGTCGGCGGCGGCCCCGGGCGCCTCCAGCTGCAGCACCGACAGCGGGCGCAGCGCGAGGCCGGTTTCGCGGGAGAAGCTGTCCAGATCGAGATTCTGCCGGATCGCGCCGGGCGACTCCTCGCCCAGTTGCACCCACCGCGCCGGTGGCGGGGCGATCAGCCCGACCAGTTCGACCGGCGCGGCCGCGCGCGGCAGCACCGGCAGCCGGGTCGGGTCGGCGGCATCGCGCGGCACCCAGCCGCGCTGCACCAGCACCGCGCCGCCATCGGCGAGCACCAGCGGCGTCACGACCACGAAGCCGGGCCGGCCATTCATCTGGCGGTTGGCGAGGAAGACCGTGCGCTCCTCGGCCCAGCGCCCGCGCAGCGTCACCCGGCGGTAGTGCTGCAGCGCGGCCTCGGCCGGTTCGCGGGCCAGCGCAGCCTGCGCCAGCGGCGGTGCTTCGCCGCGCTGCTCGAGCGTGGCCTGCAGGGCCTCCTTCTCGTGCGCGCGCGAGACTTGCCACACGCCCAGCCGGGCGGTCAGCAGCGCCGCCCCCAACGCGGCCAGCAGCACGATCAAGCCTCGTCGACGTGCCGGGTCCATCGCGGGGCGCGCGGATAATCGAAGGCCATGAAGTCCATCCTGCTCGGCCTCGCGTTCGCCGGCATCCTCGCCGCGCTGGCGACGGCCGGCGTGTACATGATGCGCGAGGGCCGCGACGGCAAGCCGAAGACCGGCAACATGATGCGCGCGCTGGCCGTGCGGGTGGCGCTGTCGGTCGCGCTGTTCCTGTTCGTGCTGCTGGCCTGGCGGCTCGGCTGGATCCAGCCGAGCGGCCTGCCGCTGGGCCGCTGAGCCGGCCCCGCCAACAAAAACGCCGCTTGCGCGGCGTTCCTGCGGGGCGGGCGGACGCTCACGCCCAGTAGACGACGATGTACAGGCCGAGCCAGACGACGTCGACGAAGTGCCAGTACCACGCCGCGCCTTCGAAGCCGAAGTGGCGCTGCGGCGTGAAATGCCCCTTCATCAGCCGGATCGTGATGAACAGCAGCATCAGCATGCCGACGAACACGTGGAAGCCGTGGAAGCCGGTCAGCATGAAGAAGGTCGAGCCGTAGGCGCCTGAGCTGAGCTTGAGGTTCAGGTCGCGGTAGGCGTGCATGTACTCGTAGCCCTGCACGCCGAGGAAGGTGGCGCCCAGCAGCACGGTGATCCACATCCAGAAGATCGTCTTGCTGCGGTGGCCGGCGACCAGCGCATGGTGCGCGATGGTCAGCGTCACGCCGGAGGTCAGCAGCAGCGCCGTGTTGACGGTCGGCAGCGGCCACGGGCCCATGGTCGTGAACGGCTCGACGATGCCGGCCGGCGAGCCGGTCGCGCCCGCGCCCGCACTCGGCCAGACCGCCTTGAAGTCGGGCCAGAGGATCGCGTTGTCCAGGCTCCCGAGGTTGGGCAGCGCATGCAGCCGCGTCCAGTACAGCGCGCCGAAGAACGCGCCGAAGAACATCACCTCCGAGAAGATGAACCAGCTCATGCTCCAGCGGAATGAGATGTCGATGCGGTCGCTGTACAGCCCGCCCTCGCTCTCGCCGATCGCCTGCCGGAACCAGCCCTGCATCACGAAGGCCCACATCAGCAGGCCGAACAGCGTGACCCAGGCACCCCAGCCGTGGCCGTTGACCCACTGGCCCGCACCGAAGATGACGAACAGCAGCCCGGTGGCCGTCAGCACCGGGAAGTGCGAAGGCGCCGGGACGAAGTAGTAGGGCGTCTGCCCGTGGGGTGTCGCTGCCGACATGGTTGCTCCTGAGGTTCCTGTTTCTTTCTGAAGGACGGCTACTTCGCCACGCCGCTGCCGATCACCCAGTTGACCAGCAGCACCAGTACCACGATGAAGAGGATCGCGCCGAGCACGCCGGCGATCACGACGTGCACGGGGTTGAGGCGGCTGACGTCGCGCTCGTAGTCGGCGCCCTTGCGCACGCCGAAGAACGACCACGCCACCGCGCGCAGCGTCTGCGCGAACGAGCCCTTGCGCCGCACGGCTTCCTTGAGGCCTTCGCTCACGAGCGCGGCTCCCGTGCCAGGCCGACCGCGGCCTGCGGCGGCGTGGTCCGCACGGTCGCCTCCGGCGCCTGCGGCACCTTCCCGCCCACCTCGAAGAAGGTGTACGAGAGGGTGATGGTCTTCACGTCGCGCGGCAGCTTCGGGTCGATCACGAAGGCCACCGGCCAGCGTTTGCTCTCGCCCGGCTTCAGCACGTGTTCGCTGAAGCAGAAGCACTCGAGCTTGTTGAAGTACGCCATCGCCTGGCGCGGCGCGTAGCTCGGGATGGCCTGCGCCGCCATCGTCCGGTTCTGCACGTTGCGGAACTCGTAGACGACGCTGGCCAGTTCGCCCGGGTGCACGGCAATCGAGCGCTGCGCCGGCTTGAAATCCCACGGCCCGCGCGCGTTGGCGTCGAACTCGACGGTGATCGTGCGGCTGCGGTCGACCTGCGTGTTGCCGGCACGCGGCGCCTGCTCCGCCGAACGCAGCTCGGACACGGACAGCACGTTGATGCCCAGCGCCGTGCAGATCGCGCGGTACATCGGCACCAGCGCGTAGCCGAACCCGAACATCAGCGCGGCGACGACGCCGAGCTTGCCCAGCATGCGCAGGTTGTCGCCGCGCACGCCGCCGTCCGGGGCCGGGGAACGATCCATCGCCGTCAGGCGCCCATCGTCGCGATCTTGACGACGAAGCCAACGAACAGCGCCGCCGCCACCGACGCCAGGATCAGGGCCAGCCGCAGGTTCGCGCGGCGCTGCTCGGGAGAGGTCGCCATGGCGCGCGCCTCAGCCGATCACCTTGGTGGCCGCCGCGTTCAGCTTCGGCGGCTGCTCGAAGGTGTGGAACGGCGCCGGCGACGGCACTTCCCACTCCAGGCCCTCGGCGCCTTCCCACGGTTGCTGCGGCGCCTTCTCGCCCTGGCCGCGCATCATCGGGATCACGACGAAGAAGAAGAAGTACACCTGCATCAGTCCGAAGCCGAACGCACCGATCGACGCGATCGCGTTGAAGTCGGCGAACTGCATCGGGTAGTCGGCATAGCGGCGCGGCATGCCGGCCAGGCCGAGGAAGTGCATCGGGAAGAAGGTGACGTTGAAGAAGATCAGCGAGCCCCAGAAGTGGATCTTGCCGCGCGTCTCCGAGTACATCACGCCGGTCCACTTCGGGCCCCAGTAGTACACGCCGGCGAACAGCGCGTACAGCGAGCCGGCCACCAGCACGTAGTGGAAGTGCGCGACGACGTAGTAGGTGTCCTGGATCTGGATGTCGATCGGCGCCATCGCGCAGATCAGTCCGGTGAAGCCGCCCATCGTGAACACGAACAGGAAGCCGACCGCCCACAGCATCGGCGTCTCGAAGGTCATCGAGCCGCGCCACATCGTCGCGATCCAGTTGAACACCTTCACGCCCGTGGGCACCGCGATCAGCATCGTCGCGTACATGAAGAACAGCTGGCCGGTGACCGGCATGCCGGTCGTGAACATGTGGTGCGCCCAGACGATGAACGACAGGATCGCGATCGACGCCGTCGCGTAGACCATCGAGGTGTAGCCGAACAGCTTCTTGCGGGCGAAGGCCGGGATGATCGCGCTGACGATGCCGAACGCCGGCAGGATCATGATGTAGACCTCGGGGTGCCCGAAGAACCAGAAGATGTGCTGGTACATCACCGGGTCGCCGCCGCCCGCGGGGTTGAAGAAGTGCGTGCCGAAGTGGCGGTCGGTCAGCGTCATCGTGATCGCGCCGGCCAGCACCGGCATCACCGCGATCAGCAGGTACGCGGTGATCAGCCAGGTCCAGCAGAACAGCGGCATCTTCATCAGCGTCATGCCGGGCGCGCGCATGTTCAGGATCGTGACGATGATGTTGATCGAGCCCATGATCGAGCTGGCGCCCATGATGTGCATCGCGAAGATGCCGGCGTCCATCGAGGGGCCCATCTGCAGCGTCAGCGGCGCGTACAGCGTCCAGCCGGCGGCCGGTGCGCCGCCGGGCATGAAGAACGAACCGACCAGCATCAGGCCCGCGGGAATCAGCAGCCAGAAGCTCAGGTTGTTCATGCGCGCGAAGGCCATGTCCGGCGCGCCGATCTGCAGCGGGATCATCCAGTTCGCGAAGCCGACGAAGGCCGGCATGATCGCGCCGAACACCATGATCAG
>JAHBZL010000047.1 GCA_019635485.1 Piscinibacter sp.
CCACCGCCACGCCGGCGCGCAGCGCGCCGAGGAACAGCACCGCGTAGTCGGCGCTCGTCGCGGCGCACACGGCGATCGCCTCGCCGGGGCGCACGCCATCGCGCTGCAGCGCGGCGGCCACCCGGTCCATGCGGGCCTCCAGCGCCGCCCAGTCCAGCACGGTGTCGTCCACCCGCAGTGCCGGCCGGCGCGGCGCCGTGCGCGCATGCCCGGCGATCAGCGCCGGCAGCGTCGCGAACTCCAGCTCGGCGATCTCCGTCATGGCGGCCGATATACCATGCCCGGACGAGACCACCGAGACGAGGACTGCCATGGCCGCTTCCGCCGCCACCTTCCAATGGGATGACCCGCTGCTGCTGGAGCACCAGCTGAGCGACGACGAACGCGCGATCCGCGAGGCCGCGCGCGACTACTGCCAGGGCCGGCTCGCGCCGCGCGTGCTCGAGGCCTTCCGCCACGAGAAGACGGATCCGGCCATCTTTCGCGAGATGGGCGAGCTCGGCCTGCTCGGGCCGACAATTCCGGAGGCCTACGGCGGCGCCGGGCTGAACTACGTCTGCTACGGCCTGATCGCGCGCGAGGTCGAGCGGGTCGACTCCGGCTACCGCTCGATGATGAGCGTGCAGTCCTCGCTGGTGATGGTGCCGATCCACACCTTCGGCAGCGAGGCGCAGAAGCAGAAGTACCTGCCGAAGCTCGCCTCCGGCCAGTGGATCGGCTGCTTCGGGCTGACCGAGCCGAACCACGGCTCCGACCCGGGCAGCATGATCACCCGCGCGAAGAAGGTCGCCGGAGGCTACGAGCTGTCCGGCGCGAAGATGTGGATCAGCAACAGCCCCTTCGCGGATGTGTTCGTCGTCTGGGCCAAGGACGACGAAGGCGCCATCCGCGGCTTCATCCTCGACAAGGGCATGAAGGGCCTGTCGGCGCCGGCCATCCACGGCAAGGTCGGCCTGCGCGCCAGCCTGACCGGCGAGATCGTGATGGACCGCGTGTTCTGCCCCGAGGAGAACGCCTTCCCCGAGGTGCGCGGCCTGAAGGGCCCGTTCACCTGCCTGAACAGCGCCCGCTACGGCATCGCCTGGGGCGCGCTCGGCGCCGCCGAGGACTGCTTCGCGCGCGCCCGCCAGTACGTGCTGGACCGCCAGCAGTTCGGCCGTCCGCTGGCCGCCAACCAGCTGGTGCAGAAGAAGCTCGCCGACATGGAGACGGAGATCACGCTCGGCCTGCAGGGCTGCCTGCGCCTGGGGCGCATGAAGGACGAAGGCACCGCGTCGGTCGAGGTCACCAGCATCCTGAAGCGCAACTCCTGCGGCAAGGCGCTCGAGATCGCCCGCACGGCGCGCGACATGATGGGCGGCAACGGCATCAGCGACGAATTCGGCGTGGCCCGCCACCTGGTCAACCTGGAGGTGGTCAACACCTACGAGGGCACGCACGACGTGCACGCGCTGATCCTCGGCCGCGCGATCACCGGAATCGCCGCGTTCGCGAACTGATGCCCTCCCCGGCCCGGCGGCGCTCGCCCCCGTGATTCCCTGGCTGCGCAGCCCGCTGGACGCGCTGCCCGACACCGGGCGGGCGCTGCCGCCGGGCTCGGAGGCCCCGGGCCTGCTGGCCGCCGGCGGCGAACTGACGCCCCAGCGCCTGGCCGAGGCCTACGGCAAGGGTGTGTTCCCCTGGTACAGCGAAGGACAGCCGGTGCTGTGGTGGTCGCCGGACCCGCGCATGGTGCTGCTGGTCGACGAGTTCCGGCTCAAGCGTTCGCTGCGCAAGACGATCGCGCGCTTCGTCCGCACGCCGGGCTGCGCCATCCGCATCGACCACGACTTCCGGCGCGTGATCCAGGCCTGCGCGACCACGCCGCGCGAAGGCCAGGACGGCACCTGGATCGTCCCGGCGATGGTGGAGGCCTACGTGCGCTGGCACCGCCTCGGCGCGGTGCACAGCATCGAGACCTGGATCGACGGCGAGCTCGCCGGCGGGCTGTACGGCGTGAGCCTCGGCCGCATGTTCTTCGGCGAGTCGATGTTCTCGCACCGCACCGACGCGTCCAAGATCGCGCTGGCGGCGCTGGTGTGCCTGTGCCGCGCGCACGGCATCGGCATGATCGACTGCCAGCAGCGCACCGGGCACCTCGCGTCGCTCGGCGGCCGCGAACTGCCGCGCGCCGAGTTCGAGCGCCGGCTGTCCCTTGCCCTGGGGGCCGGCCCGGTCTCCGATTGGTCCTATGATTCCTCGCTGTGGCGCCACCTCGGCCTGGCAACCGGTGACACGGGTGTTCCCGCCACGCAGGACACCGGCTCGTGACGCACCCGAAAGAGCTTCCGCTCGCCTCGCTCCAGTTCTACGCCACGGCGCCCTACCCGTGCAGCTACATGGCCGGGCGCATGGCGCGCTCGCAGGTCGCCACGCCCAGCCACCTGATCCATGCGGACGCCTACTCCGGGCTGGTGGCCAACGGCTTCCGGCGCAGCGGCATGTTCACCTACCGGCCCTACTGCGACGGCTGCCGCGCCTGCGTGCCGCTGCGCGTGCCGGTGGCCCGCTTCGAGCCGACGCGCAGCCAGCGCCGCGCCTGGAAGGCGCACCAGGCACTGCAGGCCCGCGTGCTGCGGCTGTGTTTCGTGCCCGAGCACTACCAGCTCTACCTGCGCTACCAGGCCGGCCGGCACAGCGGTGGCGGCATGGATCACGACAGCATCGACCAGTACACCCAGTTCCTGCTGCAGAGCCGCGTCAACTCGCGACTGGTCGAATTCCGCGAGCCGTCCGAGCAGGGCCTGGGCGCGCTGAAGATGGTCTCGATCCTGGACATCCTGAACGACGGGTTGTCCGCGGTCTACACCTTCTTCGAACCGGAGGCGCGCGCGAGCTACGGCACCTACAACGTGCTGTGGCAGATCGAGCAGACGCGTGCGCTGAAGCTGCCGCACGTCTACCTCGGCTACTGGATCGCCGGCAGCGAGAAGATGGCCTACAAGGCCCAGTTCGGCCCGCACGAGTTGCTGGTCGACGGCCGCTGGCAGGGCGCGCCGGCGGCGGTGTCAGGCCGCTGAACCGGCGTCCATCCCGAGCCGCCGCAGCACCTCGTCGGCGATCGCGAGGCTCGAGGTGAGCCCCGGCGACTCGATGCCGAACAGGTTCACCAGCCCCGCCAGGCCGTGCTCGGCCGGCCCCTGCAGCACGAAGTCGGCGGCCGCGGCCTCCGGGCCGCCGAGCTTCGGGCGCACGCCGCTGTAGGCAGGCTGCAGCGCGCCGTCGGGCAGCGCCGGCCAGTAGCGCCGGATCTCGGCGTAGAAGGACTCGCCGCGCGCCGGGTCGACGCGGTAGTCGATCGCGTCGGGCGGGCCGGGGGGCAGCCATTGCACGTCAGGGCCGAAACGCGCCTGGCCGGCCAGGTCCAGCGTCAGGTGCACGCCCAGCCCGGCCGCTTCCGGCACCGGGTAGATCAGATGCGAGAACGGGGCGCGGCCGGAGAGCGAGAAGTAGTTGCCCTTGGCATGTCGAGCCTGCGGCACATGCCCGGGCGCGAGGCCCGCGGTGCGGGCCGCCAGGCCGGGCGCCCACAGCCCCGCGGCGTTCACGACGATCCGCGCGCCGAGGGCCATCGGCGCCGCGCCCCCGACCTCGACGACATGGCCGTCGGCGTCGCAGTGCAGGGCCAGCGCCGGCGAGCACAGCGCCAGCGCGCCGCCGGCCGCCTCCAGGTCGCCCTGCAGCGCGAGCATCAGGGCGTGGCTGTCGACGATGCCGGTCTCCGGCGACAGCAGCGCCGCCACGCACTGCAGCGCCGGCTCCAGCGCCTGCGCGGCCTGGGCGTCGAGCGCCTGCAGTTCGACGCCGTTGCCGGCCGCGGCCGCGCGCGTCGCCTCCAGCTTCGGGCGCTGCGCATCCGACGTCGCGACGATCAGCTTGCCGCAGCGCCGCGCCGTCACGCTGTGTTCGGCGCAGTAGGCATACAGCAGCTGCCGGCCCTGGACGCACAGGCGCGCCTTCAGCGAACCGCGCGGGTAGTAGATGCCGGCGTGGATGACCTCGCTGTTGCGCGAGCTGGTGCCGGTGCCGATCGCGTTCTCGCGCTCGAGCACGATCGTCTCGAGGCCGCGGCGTGCCAGCGCGCGCCCGACCGCGAGGCCGATCACCCCCGCCCCGATCACGATCGCATCGACCCGGTCCATGCGTGCTTCCGCGCAAGAAAAACGGCCGGGAGTGCCGGCCGTCGTTCGTCGCCTTCGTCGCTATTGCTTTCGTTATTGCTGGCGAGTTTCGTTTGGTGGGCGGCGAGGGCTTCGAACCCCCGACCCCCGCAGTGTGAATGCGATGCTCTACCCCTGAGCTAGCCGCCCAAACAGCCCGCGATTATGCCACAGCCGCCTCGGCGGCCGGCCAGAGTGTCTTGCCGCCGCTGGCCTTGTCCAGCTCGGCCAGCAGCGCCGCGTGCGCGGCGGCCTCGGCCGCGTCGGCCTCCAGCACCGGCAGTTCGAAGCGGGCGAAGTCGACCGCCTCGATGGCGATCTCGCCCGCCGCCGACTCGGCTTCGTCGATCACCAGCGAGTCCTGCCCGCGGGTCATGCGGATGTAGACCTCCGCGAGCAGCCCGGCATCGAGCAGCGCGCCGTGCAACGTGCGGTTCGAGTTGTCGACCTCGAGGCGCTTGCACAGCGCGTCCAGCGAGTTGGACTTGCCCGGGAACAGCTCGCGCGCCATCACCAGCGTGTCGGTGACGGCGCCGACATGGCCTTCGAGCGGCGGGCGGCCCAGCCGCTTCAACTCCGCGTCGAGGAAGCCGACGTCGAAGGCCGCGTTGTGGATGATGATCTCCGCATCGGCGAGAAACGCCATCAGCTCATCGGCCACCGCGGCGAACAGCGGCTTGTCCGCCAGGAAGTCGTCGGTCAGCCCGTGCACCTTGACCGCGTCCTCGTGGTTCGGCCGCTGCGGGTTCAGGTAGAAGTGCAGCGTGCGCCCTGACAGGCGCCGGTTCAGCATCTCGATGCAGCCGATTTCGATGATGCGGTCGCCCGCCTCGGCGCTCAGGCCGGTCGTCTCGGTGTCGAGGAACACCTGTCTCATGCTCATGCCGCGCTCCCGGGTCCGATGCGCGCCCCGCGCACGAACAGCCAGACGCCCGCGAGCAGCATCGGCACGCACAGCCACTGCCCCATGCTCAGGCCGAGCGCGAGCAGGCCCAGGAACGCATCCGGCTCGCGGAAGAATTCGGCGATGAAGCGGAACACCGCGTAGCCGATCAGGAACAGGCCGGACACCTGGCCCGGACCGCGCGGCTTGCGCGCATACACCCAGAGGATCACGAACAGCAGCAGGCCCTCCATCGCGAACTGGTACAGCGGTGACGGGTGGCGCGGAAACGGGAAGCCCGACTGCGGGAAGACCATCGCCCAGGGCAGCGACGGATCGGCGGCGCGCCCCCACAGTTCACCGTTGATGAAGTTGCCGATGCGGCCCGACGCCAGGCCGGTCGGCACGCAGGGGGCGATCAGGTCCGTGACCTGCAGCCAGGGCCGCTGGCGCAGCTTCGCGAACAGCACCATCGCGACGATCACGCCCAGCAGGCCACCGTGGAACGCCATGCCGCCCTTCCAGACGGCGAAGATCTCCAGCGGGTACGCGGCGTAGTAGGCGGGCTTGTAGAACAGCACGTAGCCCAGCCGCCCACCCAGCACGACGCCGAGCACGCCGAAGAACAGCAGGTCCTCGACGTCCCGCCGTGTCCAGCCGGCCTGCGCGAAGGTCGGCTGCCTGACGCGCAGCGACGCCAGCCACAGGAACAGGCCGAAGGCGACGAGGTAGGTGATGCCGTACCAGTGGATGGCCACCGGGCCGATCTGCACGGCGATCGGGCTGAACTGAGGATGGACGAGCATGGGCGCGAACGATACCGCAGCCTACGCACCCGCCCCGCCGGCCCGGACGAACTCGACGAAGCGGTCGACCGCCGGCGGCGCCCCGGCGCGCCAGACGAGGCTGGTCTCGCAGCTCGGCGCGTCCGCGGCCCATGCGCCCGGCAACGCGCGGTAGGCGATGCCGGGCCGTTGCAGCAGCGTCATCGAACGCGGCACCAGCGCGATGCCCAGGCCCGCCGACACCAGGTTCACGATGGTCTGCATCTGGATCGCCTCCTGCGCGATGGCCGGCGTCGCGCCATGGCGGTGATAGAAGGCGAGCACGGCGTCGTACAGCGACGGTGCGATGCCGCGCGGGAAGATCACGAGCGGCTGCTGCATGAGCTCGTCCGTGCGCAGTCGGCGCGGCGCCGGTTCGGGCAGCGCCAGCACCAGCGGCTCGACGCCGATGGAGAGCAGCGGCAGCGCCGGCGCATGGCCGGGCGCATGCAGCACGAAGCCGGCATCGAGCTCGCCGCGCCCGAAGGCTTCGAGCTGGACGTCGCCGGTCGCCTCGCGCAACTCGACCGCGATGCCCGGCCAGGCCTCGCGGAAGCCGCGCAGCCAGCCCGGCAGCGGACCGTAGCCGACCGTCGACACGAATCCGAGCCTCAGACGCCCCTGCTCGCCGCGCGCAGCACCGCGCGCCAGCGCCGGCAGCGCCGCGGCCTGCTGCAGCAGCGCCTGCACCGGCGCGCGCAGCGCCTGGCCCGCCGGAGTCAGCGCGACGCTGCGCCGGGTGCGCTCGAACAGGGGCGTGCCCAGGCGCCGCTCGAGCTGCTGGATCGCCAAGGTCAGGGGCGGCTGCGTCATGTGCAGGCGCTGCGCCGCGCGGCCGAAGTGCAGCGTGTCGGCCAGCACCGCGAACTGCCGCCAGGCGCGCAGGTCGATCTCCGGATTCATTTGCACAGCATATCAAACATGCATCACAGATCTATTGGACACACATTGCACCCGACCCGATACTCTCGACCCACGCGACAGGAGACAGCGATGAAGATCAACCGCCGTTCCGCCAACATCACCGAAGGCGTGGCCCGGGCGCCGAACCGCTCGATGTACTACGCGCTCGGTTACGAAGAAGGCGATTTCAAGAAGCCGATGATCGGCGTGGCCAACGGCCACTCGACGATCACGCCGTGCAACTCCGGCCTGCAGAAGCTGGCCGATGCGGCCGTCGAGGGCATCGAGGCGGCCGGCGGCAACGCGCAGATCTTCGGTACGCCGACGATCAGCGACGGCATGGCGATGGGCACCGAGGGCATGAAGTACAGCCTCGTGTCGCGGGAGGTGATCGCCGACTGCATCGAAACCTGCGTCGGTGGGCAGTGGATGGATGGCGTGGTCGTGATCGGCGGCTGCGACAAGAACATGCCCGGCGGCATGATGGGCATGCTGCGCGCCAACGTGCCGGCGATCTACGTCTACGGCGGCACCATCCTGCCCGGCCACTACAAGGGGCAGGACCTGAACATCGTCAGCGTGTTCGAGGCGGTCGGCCAGTTCAGCGCCGGCAAGATGAGCGAGGAGGACTTCTGCCAGATCGAGCGCCGCGCGATCCCCGGCAGCGGATCATGCGGCGGCATGTACACCGCCAACACGATGAGCTCGGCCTTCGAGGCGCTCGGGCTCTCGCTGCCCTACTCGTCGACGATGGCCAACCCCCACGACGAGAAGCAGAATTCCGCGAAGGAGTCGGCACGCGTGCTCGTCGAAGCGATCCGGAAGGACCTGAAGCCGCGCGACATCGTCACGAAGAAGGCGATCGAGAACGCCGTCGCCGTGATCATGGCCACCGGCGGATCGACGAACGCCGTGCTGCACTTCCTCGCGATCGCGCACGCCGCCGGCGTGGAATGGACGATCGACGACTTCGAGCGCATCCGCCAGCGCACGCCGGTGCTGTGCGACCTCAAGCCCAGCGGCCGCTACCTGGCGGTGGATCTGCACCGGGCCGGCGGCATCCCGCAGGTCATGAAGATCCTGCTCAAGGCGGGCCTGCTGCACGGCGACTGCATGACGATCACCGGCAAGACCATCGCCGAGACGCTGGCCGACGTGCCGGACACGCCGCGCGCCGACCAGGACGTGATCTGCCCGATCGACCAGCCGATGTACGAGCATGGCCACCTGGCGATCCTGCGCGGCAACCTGTCGCCGGAGGGCTGCGTGGCCAAGATCACCGGCCTGAAGAACCCGGTGATCACCGGCCCGGCGCGCGTGTTCGACGACGAGCAGTCGGCCCTGGCCGCGATCATGGCCGGGCAGATCAAGCCGGGCGACGTGATGGTGCTGCGCTACCTGGGCCCGAAGGGCGGGCCGGGCATGCCGGAGATGCTCGCGCCCACCGGCGCGCTGATCGGCCAGGGGCTGGGCGAGTCGGTCGGCCTGATCACCGACGGGCGCTTCTCCGGCGGCACCTGGGGCATGGTGGTCGGCCACGTCGCGCCGGAGGCCTACGCGGGCGGGACCATCGCGCTGGTACACGAGGGCGATTCGATCACCATCGATGCGCACGACCTGCTGCTGCAGCTCAACGTCGACGACGCCGAGCTGGCGCGCCGGCGCGCGGCCTGGAAGGCGCCTGCACCGCGCTACACGCGCGGCGTGCTGGCGAAGTTCGCGATGAACGCGTCGAGCGCGAGCTCGGGCGCGGTGCTCGACAAGTTCGAGTAAGGCCGCGCGTTCAGCCGCCCGACGCCTTCTGCTTCTTGCGGCGGGCCCGGGCGTCCATGCCCAGCGCCTCGAGGTTGCGCTCGCGGCGCGTCTGGCGCTTGGCCTCCATCTTCTCCATCTCGCGGCGCTTGTTGTAGCCGGTCACGTCGGCCCACGCCCACCAGACGATGGCCAGCCCGAACGGGACGCAGAACTTCCACAGGTCCCCGGTCAGGTTCCAGGTCCAGTCGGCCATCGGACCGATGCCGGCGAAATGCAGCAGGATGATGAACAGGCCCAGCAGGACAAAATACACAGCCAGTGCTCCCCGGAGCCACGATCGGGCGCAAGCCCGCCGTCAACCGCGGCCCCTACAATCCGTTGATGGCACTGTAGCCGACGCTACGGCTGGGCGGGTGGTGATTCATCCGCAACATTTCCCGCTTGTCCACGAAAGGAAATCGATGAAACTGCTCTCCGCCCTGGTCGTCTCGGTCGCCGCGGCCGCCGCCGCCCCGGCCTTCGCCAACGCCGACCTGGCCAAGGCCAAGAACTGCCTGGCCTGCCACGCCGTCGACAAGAAGCTGGTCGGCCCGTCGTACAAGGACGTCGCCGCGAAGTACGCTGGCCAGAAGGACGCCGTCGACAAGCTCGCCCAGAAGGTCATCAAGGGTGGCGTCGGCACCTGGGGCCAGATCCCGATGCCGGCCAACGCGCAGGTCAACGAGGCCGAGGCCAAGCAGCTGGTCCAGTGGATCCTCTCCATCAAGTGACCTGAGGCGCCCGCACCACCAGAAGGCCCCGCTCGCGGGGCCTTCGTCGTTTCCGGCTCAGCAGCGTTCGACGATCGTCGCGATGCCCATGCCGCCGCCGGCGCACAGCGTGACCAGTCCGCGCCGCGCGTCGCGCCGCTCCAGTTCGTCCAGCAGCGTGCCCAGCAGCATCGCGCCGGTCGCACCCAGCGGGTGGCCGAGTGCGATCGCGCCGCCATTCACGTTGACCTGATCGTGCGCCAGCCCCAGCGCGCGCATCACGTGCAGCGGGACGGCCGCGAAGGCCTCGTTGATCTCGAACAGGTCGATGTCGGCGAGCCGCAATCCCGCCTTCGCGAGCGCCTTGCGCGCCGCCGGCACCGGGCCGGTCAGCATCAGCGTCGCGTCGCCGCCCGACAGCGCCGTCGCGACGATGCGCCCGCGCGGCTCGAGCCCGAGCGAGCGCCCCATGGCAGCACTGCCGATCAGCACGGCCGCGGCACCGTCGACGATGCCCGAGGACGTACCGGCGGTGTGGCAGTGGGCCACCCGCTCCAGCGACGGGTGGCGGGCCAGCGCCACCGCGTCGTAGCCGGCCGCGCCGAGCTCGGCGAAGGCCGGCTTCAACTGGGCGAGCCCATCGCGGGTGGTCTGCGGCTTGACGATCTCGTCGCGCGCCAGCAGCACTTTCGCGTCGTCCGCCATCACGGGCACCAGCGACCGGTCGAAGCGCCCCTCGAGCTGCGCCCGCGCGGCACGCTGCTGCGAGGCGAGCGCGTAGCCGTCGAGGTCGTCGCGGCTCCAGCCGTCCAGCGTCGCGAGCAGGTCGGCGGAGATGCCCTGCGGCACGAAGCCGATCGCGGCGCTCGTCTCCGGGTCCTGCGACCAGGCCCCGCCGTCGCTGCCCAGCGGTACCCGCGACATGCTCTCGATGCCGCCGGCGACGATCAGGTCTTCCCAGCCGCTTGCGACCTTCTGCGCGGCCAGGTTCACCGCCTCCAGGCCGGAAGCGCAGAAGCGGTTCACTTGCAGGCCCGAGACGCGGCAGTCCCAGCCGATCTTCAGCGCGGCGGTCTTCGGCAGGACGGCACCCTGCTCGCCGATCGGCGTGACGATGCCCATCACGACATCGTCGAGCGCGGCCGGGTCGAAATCGAGCCGCCGCTGCAGCGCCTGCAGCAGCCCGCCGAGCAGGTCCACGGGCTTCACGCCGTGCAGCGCGCCGCCTGGTTTTCCCTTGCCGCGCGGCGTGCGCAGCGCCTCGAAGATCATCGCCTCGGCCATGCCGCCTTCCCGCATTGACAGCCGATTATCGGCGCCGACACACTGAAACAATGCAGCCAGCCTTCGAAGCCGAGTTCGTCGCGGGACTGAAGGAGATCTTCGAGGAGCGCATCGTCTTCAACCGGCTGATCGGCCTGCGCATCGACGCCGTGGCGGCCGAGGGCGTCAGCGGTCACCTGCCGATGCGGCACGAGCTGATCGGCCACTACGCTCACCAGCGCCTGCACGGCGGCGTCATCAGCGCCGGGCTGGACGCGATGGGCGGCCTGGCGGTGATGGCGGCGATCGGCGCCCGCCACCTGGACGAGCCGCCGGCCCAGCGCCTGCAGCGCTTCGGCAAGCTCGGCACGATCGACCTGCGCATCGACTACCTGCGGCCGGCCGTCGGCGAGCGCTTCGCGCTGCACGCGGAAGTGCTGCGCCTGGGCTCGCGCGTCGCCACGACGCGCATGGAATTGCGCGGCGCGCAGGACCGCCTGTTCGCCACCGGCGCCGCCGCCTACATCGTGTCCTGAGCCGGTCCGGCGGCATGTCCGGAAACGGCCAGTCGCGCCCGCGGCGCTGGCTAAGATGACCGCATGGACCTCGACGCCGACGCCGCCTACCAGGCCTTGACCGCCCGCGATGCCCGCTTCGACGGCCGGCTGTTCGTCGGCGTCACGTCGACGGGCGTGTACTGCCGGCCGATCTGCCGCGTGCGCACGCCGCAGCGGCGCAACTGCCGCTTCTTCGCGACGCCGGCCCAAGCCGAGGCGGCCGCGTTCCGACCCTGCCTCAAGTGCCGCCCCGAGATCGCACCCGGCCCGGGCCTGCCGTGGACCGTGATGGATGCATCGCGCACGCTGGCGCGCCAGGCGGCCGACGAACTCGATACGCAGGCCGGCAGCGGCGACGCCCCGGCGCTGACGGCCGTCGCGGCGCGCCTGGGCGTCAGCGACCGGCACCTGCGCCGCATCTTCGCGGCCGAGCACGGGGTGACGCCGCTGCAGTACCTGCAGACGCGGCGCCTGCTGCTGGCCAAGCAGTTGCTGACGGACACGGCGCTGCCGGTCGCGCAGGTCGCGCTGGCGAGCGGGTTCCGCAGCCTGCGGCGTTTCAACGCCGCCTTCGCCGAGAGCTACCGCATGAGCCCGAGCCGCCTGCGCGGCGCGGCGGCGGATGAATCTCCCGCCAGCGAGCGCGCGCCGGACGCGGTCACCGTGACGCTCGCCTTCCGGGCGCCGTACGACCGGCCGGCGCTGCTGCGTTTCGTCGCCCAGCGCGCGATTCCCGGCATCGAGCAGGTCACGGGCCTCGCGATCCGGCGCAGCCTGCGCGCGGGCAGCGTCGCGCCGGCAGCAGGCTGGATCGAAGCCGAGTTCCTGCCCGCGGCCGACCGGGTCCGGGTGCGCTTCGCCGCCGCGCTCGCGCCGGCCAGCGCCCCGCTGCTGGGCCACGTCCGCCGCTGGCTCGACCTGGATGCGGCGCCGGCCGCGATCGCCGAGACCCTGGCCGACCTGCCCGGTACGCCCGGCATCCGGCTGCCGGGCAGCCTGGACAGCTTCGAACTCGCGGTGCGGGCGGTGCTCGGCCAGCAGGTCACGGTCGCGGCCGCGCGCACGCTGGCGCGGCGCCTCGTCGAACGTTTCGGCACGCCGCTGGCGACGCCCTGGCCGGAGATCACGCTCGCCTTCCCCGCACCGGAGGCACTCACCGCGGTACCGCTGGAGCACATCGCCGAACTCGGCATCGTGCGCACACGCGCGCAGGCGTTGCTGGAACTCTCACGCGCCTGGCCATCGCTCGGCGGGCTGCTGGCGGGCCGTGGCGAGCCGCAGGCGCTGATCGACGCGCTGACCGCCCTGCCCGGCATCGGCGCCTGGACGGCGCACTACATCGCGATGCGGGCGTTCGGCTGGTCGGACGCCTTTCCGCCGAACGACGTCGCCGTGCTGAAGGCGATGCGCCAGTGTTTCGGCCCCCTCACCCCGCGCGCCGCGCTCGCGCGTGCCGAGGCCTGGCGGCCCTGGCGCGCCTATGCGGTGCTGCGGCTCTGGAACTCGCTGAGCCCGACCCCCTGAGACCGAACCCATGACCCACGAACGCCTCCGCCGCGCCTGCACTGCCCAGGCCACCCTGTCCACCCCGCTCGGGCCGATGCTGGTCGCGCGCACGGCCGAAGGCCTGGCCGGCCTGTGGTTCGACGGGCAGCAGCATCATCCCGGGCCGCTGGCGGCGCCCGAGCGACCGGACGACCCGCTGCTGCAGCGCGCCGGCCAGCTGCTGCAGCGCTACTTCGCCGGCGAAGCGGTCGTCTTCGACCTGCCGCTGGACCCGCAAGGCACGCCGTTCCAGCGTTTGGTGTGGCAGGCACTGCAGCGCATCCCGGCCGGCGACACGACCAGCTACGGCACGCTCGCCCGCGCGCTCGGCGCGCCGCAAGCGGTGCGCGCGGTCGGCGCCGCGATCGGCCGCAACCCGCTCTCGGTCATCGTGCCTTGCCACCGCGTCGTCGGGCACGACGGTGCGCTGACGGGCTACGCCGGCGGCCTGCCGCGCAAGCGCGCCCTGCTCACGCTGGAGGCGCGTCCGTGAGGCCCGCGGACCTCGGCGAGCTGTTCGCGCTCGCGGCGCTGTGGGGAGCGTCGTTCCTGTTCATGCGCCTGGGTGCCGCCGAGTTCGGACCGGTCGCGCTGGCGGCCGTGCGTGTCGCCGGAGCCACGCTGTGCCTGCTGCCGCTGCTCGCGTGGCGCGGCCAGATGGACGTGCTGCGCCGGCACTGGCGGCCGATCTTCATCGTCGGCCTGACGAACTCCGCGTTGCCATTCCTGCTGTTCAGCTATGCCGCCCTGTCGATCAGCGCCGGGCTGTCGTCGATCTTCAACGCCGCGACCCCGCTGTTCGGCGCCGTGATCGCGTGGATCTGGCTGAAGGACCGGCTGACCCCGCCGCGCGTGCTCGGCCTGGCGATCGGCTTCGCGGGCGTGCTCGGGCTGGCGTGGGAGAAGGCCTCGTTCAAGCCCGGCGGCTCGGGCTGGGCGATCGTCGCCTGCCTGGCCGCGACGCTCTGCTACGGCCTGTCCGCCAGCTTCACGAAGAAGCACCTGGCCGGCGTGGCGCCGCTCGCCGTGGCCGCCGGCAGCCAGCTCTCGGCCGCGCTGCTGCTGGCGCTGCCGGCGCTGTGGTGGTGGCCGGCCCGGCTGCCGTCGGCCACGTCGTGGGCGGCCGCCGCGCTGCTCGCGCTGCTGTGCACCGGAGTCGCCTACGTGCTGTACTTCCGGCTCATCGCGCACATCGGCGCGGCCAACGCGATCACCGTCACGTTCCTGATCCCGGCGTTCGCGGTGCTGTGGGGCTGGTGGTTCCTGGGCGAGACGCCGAGTGCCGCGATGGCCGTCGGCTGCGCGGTGATCCTGCTCGGCACCGGGCTCGCGACCGGCGTGATCCGCCCGAGGCAGCGCCAGGCGGCCAGCGCCTGAGCGTCAGAGCACCAGGTCCATCACCTGCGGCCGGGTCTGCAGGAAGGTGGCCAGGTGCGCTGCGATGCGCGTGCCGGCCTGTCCGTCCCACAGCTCGGGCACGCGGCCCCGCTTGCCGCCGTTGAAGATGCAGTCCCAGACGGCTCGCGTCGCGAGCGACTTGTTGCGGCCCACCACCAGGTTCGAGCCCTGCGCGACGGTGATGCCGCGCTCCGGGGCGTTGCCGACGGTCAGGCAGGGGATCGACAGGATGGTCGCCTCCTCCTGCACGTTCCAGGAGTCGGTCAGCACGCAGGTCGCGTTGGCGAGCAGCTGCACGAACGACGGGTAGCTCTGCATCGGCCGGCCCGCGATCGGCTCGTTGGCGAGCATGCCGTCGACGCGAAGCTTGGCCAGGTGCTCGCGCGTGCTGGCGTGCATGGTCCAGACCAGCGGCACGTCGTGCGCCACCACGCGGAGGATGGCGATGATCTCGGCGAGCACCTGGCGGTCGTTGATCTCGGTGAGCCGGTCCAGCACGGCGACCCCGTAGCCGTTGCGGCCGGACAGGAAGTTGGCCGGCAGCGCGAGCCGCTCGCGCGGGCTCGGCACCGCGAGCTTGCAGCGCAGTGCCGCCTGCAGCGCGTCGCCCAGCAGGTTGCCGGCATGGCAGACGCGCTCGGCCGCGACACTTTCCTGCGCCAGCTGCTCGTTGGCCTGCGCGTCGGTCGTGTACAGCACGTCGGCCAGCTGGTCGGTCAGGCGGCGCGTGATGTCGCCCGCGCCGGCCTGCTCGTGCGAACGCACGCCGGCGCCGACGTGCAGCACCGGCAGGCCCTTGCGGCTGGCGACCAGCCCGCAGGAGAGCGCGGCATCGCTGCCGTCGAACACGATCACCGCGCTGGGCACGCACTGGTCGACGACGAACTCGAAGCGCTTCATCAGCTCCGTCGCGCGGCCGGCGTAGGTGCCGCCGGCGATGCCGAGATTGATGAGCCGCTGCGGCATCTCCAGGCCGGCGAACAGCTCGCGGTGGCGCTCGAAGGCGTTGTTCGCATAGCAGCGCACGAGCAGCGTGACCGGCAGGTCGTCGCGCTCGGCCAGCGCCTGCATCAGCACCGCGGCCTTGATGTGGTCGCCCTGCGAAGCGGCCACGCACAGCAACGGGCGCGCGTCGCCGCCGGCGTACGGCAGCAGCGGCGCCGCTGGCGGCGCCACCGGGTGGACCGGAGCCGGCGCGGCCGCGGCGGGCTCGCCCGGCACGGCAACGTCTTCCGAGGTCTGGATGGCGCCGTCCGTCTGCGCGCCGGCTTGCGGTTCTGCAGCGTCGGCCCGCGATGCGTCCGGCGTTGCGCCCGGCCCGGGCGCCACAGGCCCGGCCGCGGGTTCGACCTCCGCCGCCGGCGGCACGGCCTCGTCGCGCAGCACCGGCAACACGGGCAACGGCGGAGGCACGGGGCCGGTCTCGCCGATCTCCGTGCGCAGTTCCGTGGCGGTCTGGCCGACCAGCGCCGCGTCGATGCGCTTCTTGCCGCCCAGGAAGCAGGCCAGCATGATCCGGTTGCACAACAGGTTGATGCGGCGCGGAATGCCCTGCGTCCAGCGGTGCACCTCGAGGAACGCCGCGTCGTCGAAGGCTGGCATGCCGGTCCAGCCGACCTTCGAGAGGCGATGCCGCACGTAGGGACCGGTCTCGCCGGGGCCGAGCGGCCCGAGGTGGCACGACACCGCGACGCGTTCGCGCAGCGCCAGCAGATCGCCGGAGGCGACGAGGTCGCGCAGTTCCGGCTGGCCGACCAGGCAGACCTGCAGCCCGGCGCCGCCGCCCTTCTCCAGGTCGATCAGCCACTGGAACGCGCTGCGCTCCAGGTGCTGAGCCTCGTCGATGATCAGCACCGCACGGCGACCCTCTCGCGCCAGCCCGGCGAGGAACTGCCGCAGCGCCTCGCCGAGTTCGGCCGGCGTGCCGGCACGCGACGGCGCGCCGAACGCGAGCAGGATGGCGCGCAACAGCTCCGCATCGTCGAGCTGCGTGGTCAGGACCTGCCCGACCACGACCTTGCTGGTGTCGATCTGCGCGAGCAGCGTGCGCACCAGCGTCGTCTTGCCGGCCCCGATCTCGCCGCTGACGACGACAAACCCGCCCGGCTCGACGAGCCCGCGCCGCAGCACGGCCAGCGCGTCGTGGTGGCCGTGGCTGTCGAAGTAGAAGTGCGGATCGGGAGCGAGTTGGAACGGCGGCCCGCTGATCCCGAAGTGGGATTCGTACATCCGCCCGAGTATGCCTGCCCGGTCGGCGCCCGCGTCCCTAGGAGCCCGGCGCGGCCGGCTCCGGGATGCGGACCGCCCGCACCGCCGTCACCTTGAAGCCGGGGATCTTGCCGAAGGCGTCGATCGCCGAACCGGTCAGCTTGTTGGCCGCCGCCTCCCAGTACGCGAACGGGATGAACAGCTGCCCCTCGCGCACCGCCGGCGTGATGTCGGCGACCGCCTCGATCGCACCGTGCCGCGACTCGACCCGCAGCGCGGCCCCGTCGGCGAGATCGAGCCGCGCGGCATCGACCGGGTGGATGCTGACCACCGGCGCCGGCGCGAGCGCCTCCAGCACCTCCGCGCGGCGCGTCATCGCGCCGGTGTGCCAATGCTCGAGCACGCGGCCGGTGGCGATCACCAGCGGGTACTCCGCGCTCGGCTGTTCGGGCCCGGGCGCGAAGCGCGCCGGCACCAGCGTGGCACGGCCGTCGGCGGTCGGAAAGCGGTCGGTGAACACGACCGCATGGCCGGGCTCGTCCTCGCGCTCGGCCGGGGTGACGACCGCGTCCTCGCGCACGAGGCGTGACCAGGGCACGCCGGCCAGCGGCTCCATCACGCCGCGCATCTCCTCGTACACCCGTGCGACCGGCGCCTCCGCGGCGGCGTGGCCGTCGCCGTCCTCGGCACGCCAGTAGTTCCAGCCCAGGCCGATGCGGCGTGCGATCTGCTCGATCACCCACAGGTCCTGCCGGGCCTGGCCCGGCGGCGTCAGCGCCGGCCGGCCGATCTGGATCAGCCGGTCGGTGTTGGTCACCGTGCCCCATTTCTCGGCCCAGGCCGAGGCCGGCAGCACGACATCGGCGAGGATCGCCGTCTCGGTCGGGAAGATGTCCTGCACCACGAGGTGCTCGAGCTTCGCGATGGCGGCACGGGCGTGGTCGAGATCGGGATCGCTCATCGCCGGGTTCTCGCCCTCGACGAACATGCCCCGGATCGTCCCGGCCGCCGCGGCGTGCATGATCTCGACGACGGTCAGGCCAGCCTCGCTGCCCAGCCCCTCGCCCCACAGCGACTCGAACTTCGCGCGCACCTCGTCGCGCACGACGCGCTGGTAGTTCGGGTACATCATCGGGATCAGCCCGGCATCGCTCGCGCCCTGCACGTTGTTCTGCCCGCGCAGCGGGTGCAGGCCGGTCCCCGGGCGGCCGATCTGGCCGGTGACGAGCGCCAGCGCGATCAGGCAGCGCGCGTTGTCGGTGCCGTGCACGTGCTGGCTGATGCCCATGCCCCACAGGATCATCGAGCCCTTCGACGTCGCGTAGGCCCGCGCCACCTCGCGGATCGTCGCCGCCGGGATGCCGCAGATCTCGGCCATGCGCTCGGGCGTGGCCTCCGCGACACTCGCCTTCAGCGCCTCGTACCCGTTGACGCGCGCGGCGACGAAGGCCTCGTCGACCAGCCCCTCGGTCACGATCACGTGCAGCAGGCCGGTCAGCAGCGCGACGTCGGTGTCCGGTCGGAAGGCCAGGTGCCAGGTCGCGAAGCGCGCCATCGGCGTGGCGCGCGGGTCGGCCAGCACCAGCCGGGCCCCGCGCTTGACGGCGTTCTTGATCCAGCTCGCCGCCACGGGGTGGTTCGCAGCCGGGTTCGCGCCGATCAGCAGGATCAGGTCGGCGCGCGCCACGTCCTCGACCGGGTTCGACACCGCGCCGGAGCCGATGCCCTCGAGCAGCGCCGCCACCGAGCTGGCATGGCACAGCCGCGTGCAGTGGTCGACGTTGTGCGTGCGGAAGCCCGTGCGCACCAGCTTCTGGAACAGGTAGGCCTCCTCGTTGCTGCCCTTGGCCGAGCCGAAGCCGGCCAGCGGGCTCGGTGCCCCGGGCACCGCACCGTCCCGGATGCGCGCCAGCCCGCCGGCAGCGCGATCCAGCGCCTCGTCCCAGCCCGCCTCGCGGAACAGCGCCGACAGCGGCAACTCGCCGCGCTTGACCTGCTCGATCTGCGCCGGGTCCTTGCCGACCCCGTCGCGCCGGATCAGCGGCACGCTCAGCCGTTCGCCGTCGCGCACGTAGTCGAAGCCGAAGCGGCCCTTCACGCACAGCCGGCCATGGTTCGCAGGGCCGTCGCGGCCGGTGACGTAGCGGATCGACTCGGCGCCCTGCTCGTTGCGGCCGACATGCCAGGTCAGCTGGCAGCCGACACCGCAGTACGGGCAGACGGAATCCACCGTCTTCTCGATCTTCTCCAGGCCAACCCCGCGCGCCGGCATCAGCGCGCCGGTCGGGCAGGCCTGCACGCACTCGCCGCAGGCCACGCAGGTGGAGGCGAGCACCGGGTCGTCCTGGTCGAACACGATCTTCGCGTGCGCGCCGCGGAACGCGAGCCCGAGCACGTCGTTGACCTGCTCGTCGCGGCAGGCGCGGATGCAGCGCGTGCACTGGATGCACGCGTCCAGGTTGACCGCGAAGGCCGGGTGCGAGGTGTCGGGGGCGACCGATTCGCGCCCCGGCAGCCGGCCGCGCGGCGCCTGCAGCCGGTCGGCCCAGAAGAGCAGCTTCGATTCCTGGGTCTGCGCGGCGCTGGCGGCGCCGGCATCGCTCACGAGCAGTTCCAGCACCATCTTCTGCGCGGCCACGGCCCGCGCGCTGGTGCTCTCCACCTTCATGCCGGCGGTCGGCGTGCGGCAGCACGACGGCGCGAGAACCCGCTCGCCCGCGATCTCGACGACACAGGCGCGGCAGTTGCCCGCCGGCTCGAGCGCCCGGCTCGCGCACAGGTGCGGGATCGGCATGCGCGCGCGCTTGGCGGCGTCTAGGATGGTCTCGCCGGGCTGCGCCGTGATCGCGCGGCCGTTCAGGCTGAACTCGATCAGTTCGACCGGCTTGTTCATGCTCGCTCCAGCTCGTGCGGGAAGTAGCGGACCACGCAGTCCACCGGGTTCGGCGCGGCCTGCCCGAGGCCGCAGATCGAGGCGTCGCGCATCACCTGCGACAGCTCGGCCAGCAGCGGCAGGTCCCAGGTGTCGCGCTCGATCAGCGCGCGGGCCTTGGCGGTGCCGGCGCGGCACGGCGTGCACTGGCCGCAGGACTCGTCCTCGAAGAAGCGCATCAGGTTGCGCGCCGCATCCACGGCGCGGTCGACATGCCGAGCGCTCCGGGTCAGCACCATCACCGCCGCCGAGCCGATGAAGCAGCCGTGCGGCTGCAGCGTGTCGAAGTCGAGCGGGATGTCCGCCATGCTCGCCGGCAGGATGCCGCCGGACGCGCCGCCCGGCAGATAGGCGTACAGCTCGTGGCCCTCGGGCAGGCCGCCGCAGTACTCGTCCACCAGCTCGCGCAGCGTGATGCCGGCCGGGGCCAGCTTGACGCCCGGCTCGCGCACGCGCCCCGAGACCGAGAACGAGCGCAGGCCCTTGCGGCCGTGACGTCCCTGCGAGGCGAACCACTGCGGCCCGCGCTCGAGCAGGTCACGCACCCAGTAGAGGGTCTCGAAGTTGTGCTCCAGCGTCGGCCGGCCGAACAGCCCGACCTGCGCCACGTACGGCGGGCGCAGCCGCGGCATGCCGCGCTTGCCCTCGATCGACTCGATCATCGCGGACTCCTCGCCGCAGATGTAGGCGCCGGCGCCACGGCGCAGTTCGATCTCGGGCAGGCCCGCCGCCGGCGGAGCCGCGCGCAGCGCCGCGAGCTCGCGCTCCAGCAGCGCGCGGCAGCCGTGGTACTCGTCGCGCAGGTAGACGTAGATCTTCGCGATGCCGACCGCCCAGGCCGCGACCAGCATGCCCTCGAGGAAGCGGTGCGGATCGCGCTCGAGGTAGTGGCGGTCCTTGAAGGTGCCGGGCTCGCCCTCGTCGATGTTCACGGCCATCAGGCGCGGCGCGGACTCGGCACGCACGATGCGCCACTTGCGCCCGGCCGGGAATCCCGCGCCGCCGAGGCCGCGCAGGCCGGAGTCCTCCATCGCCTTCAGTACCGATTCGATGTCGCGGGTGCCGGCATGGCAGTCGCGCAGCAGGCGGTACCCGCCCTGCGCCAGATAGCCCGGGAGGTCGATCGCGGCCGGCAGATCGTCCTGCGTGCGGCGCCGGGCCGCTTCGCCCTGGACCCGCTCCGCGGTCGCCTGAGCGACGGGCCGCTGGTGCACCACCGCCACCGGCGCCTGTTCGCAGCGGCCGACGCACGGGGCCTCGAGCACGCGCACGTCGGCGCCCAGCAGCGACGGCAGCTTCTCGATCAGTGCGCGCGCGCCCGCCAGTTCGCAGGACAGCCCGTTGCACACCCGCACCGTGAGCGAAGCCGGGGCCTCGAAGGCGCCATCCGCGCCTTCGCGCACGACGTCGAAGTGGTGGTAGAAGCTCGCCACCTCGAAGACCTCCACCTGCGCCAGCCGGTGCAGCTGCGCCAGCGCGGCCAGGTGATCGGCGCGCAGCTGGCCGTGCCGGTCGTTGAGCGCGTGCAGGTGTTCGATCAGCAGGTCGCGGCGCAGGGGCAGCGTGCCGAGGGCGTCGCGCACCTCGTCCAGCGTCGACGGGTCGACCTTGCGGCCGCTGCTCCGGGCACGCTGCCGGCGGGGCAGCTCGTCGCGCACGACACGCAGGGGAATTTCGGTGATGGCCATGCGCCGAGGGTAAGGAGCCACGCAGAGCACAATATGCACGACGTTGCCTATTTGGCCATGGACATCCATCTGCGACCCCACTGGGAGATCGGCCGTGACGGCGAACGCCGCGTCGACACGACCGGCCTGCTGGCGCTTCTGGCGGCCGTCCAGGACAGCGGCTCGCTCGCGCAGGCGGCGCGTGGGCTGGGCTGGTCGTACCGGCACTGCTGGGACATGGTCAAGCGGGCCGAAGCGCTGTTCGGCGGCACGCTGATCGCTTCGGGCCGCGGGCGGGGCTCGGCGCTGACGGAACTCGCCCACAAGCTGCTGTGGGCAGACCGGCGCATCGCCGCTCGCCTCTCACCGCTGCTGGAGTCGCTGGCTTCCGAGATCGAGCATGAGCTCGGTCGCGAGCGAGCACCCGCCCGCACCGTCGTGCGCGTCGATGCCAGCCATGGCTTTGCCGTCGCCCGGTTGATGGAACAGTTGCAGGCAGCGCGTATCCCGATCGAGCTGCGCTACCGCAACAGTCTGGAATCCGTGGCTGCGCTCGCCCGCGGAGACTGCGACCTGGCGGGCTTCCACGTGCCTATCGGCGACTTCGAACCGCGCGCGCTGCAGCGCTATCTGCGCTGGCTGCGGCCGGAGCGCCACAGCCTGGTCCATCTGGCCGTGCGTACGCAGGGGTTGTTCGTCGCGGCGGGCAATCCCAAGGCGATCCGCGGACTGTCCGACCTGACGCGGCCCGAGGTGCGCTTCGTCAACCGGCCCGAGGGTTCCGGAACCCGGCTGCTGACCGAGCTCCTGCTCGATCGGGCCGGCATCCCGACGCGCGCCGTGCTCGGCTACGACGACACCGAGCTCACCCACGCAGCCGTGGCCGCCTACATCGCCAGCGGCATGGCCGACGTCGGCATCGGGGTGCAGACCGCTGCCCAGCGTTTCGGTCTGCACTTCATTCCGCTCCTGCGCGAGCGGTACTTCTTTGCGCTGCCGACGGCCAGCCTGCCATTGCCGCAGGTCCGTCGCGTGCTGGATCTGCTCGCCACGCCGGGCTGTCGGGCGGCCATCGCACTGCTGGCGGGCTACCGCGCCGCCGAGACCGGCCGCGTGCAGAAGCTGGCCGAGGCCTTCGGAGTGCTGCCTGACGGTTGAGTACCGGCAGGATCGCACGCGCCCCGGCGCCCCTCATCGGGGTGGTGCCGAAGGATCGCCGCCGATCCGTACACTCTGCAGCCTCCCGGCGGCGTCGCGCCGCGCCGCGCCTCCCCCCCATGTCAGGTTCCCGTCGCATCGTCGTCTTCACCGGCCAACTCGGCTACTCGGTACGCAAAGGCATCGTCGAAATTGACCAGGCCATGCCGGGGCTCACCTGGCTCGTCGTCGTGCACGCACCGCGCAAGACGCTCGGCCAGCTGCTGCGCAGCCAGTGGCGCAATCTCAAGCGCAATGGCTGGCGCTGGATCCCGTACCAGGCCGTCGACCTGTGGCACCGGTTGCGGCCCGCGCCCGCGGTGTCGGTTGCAGCCGGAGCACCCGGCCTTGACTACGGGGCCGCCGCGCTGGCACGTCGCCAGAACGTCCGGATCGTCCAGGTCCCGGACATCCACGGCGAAGCTTCGCTCGCCGCGGTGCGTGAGTTCGCGCCGGACCTGGGCCTGTCGTTGGCGGCGCCGATCCTGCGCGAGGCGCTGTTCACGCTGCCGCGACTCGGCACCGTGAATCTCCACAAGGGCCGCGTCCCCGACTACCGCGGCATGCCACCAGCATTCTGGGAGCTGTGGAATGGCGAGTCGTCGGTCGGGTGCACGGTGCATGCCGTCGATGCCAAGCTCGACACGGGCGACGTGATCGCACGCGCGCAGGTCGCACGCGCGCCCCATGCCACGCTGCGCGGCCTGCAGTTGCAGCTCGACGAGGCCGGCGTGGCGTTGATGTGCACCGCAGTGCGGGAAGTGCTCGAAGGGCGCGCCGCGCCGACACCGCAGACCGGTGCGGGAAAGACCTACCGCAAGCCCACGCTCGGTCAGTTCGCCGAGCTCGAGCGGCGGCTCGCCAAGCGCGAACCCTCGCCGGGACCATCGCCGGCACGCCTGGCGAAGGACCTGCGCTCCGCACTGGCCCGCGCCGCCTGGCCGGTCGGCCTGCGGCAGACCCTCGAGCCGCGCATCACGGTGCTGCTCTACCACCGGGTCAGCGACGACGTGCGCGACAACCTCACGGTCGGCATCGAGCAGTTCGAGCGGCAGATGCAGCTGCTGCGCCGGCACTGCGAGGTGCTCTCGATCGAGCAGGTGCTGCAGGCCGAGACCGTCCCCAGCTCCGAGCGCCCGCTGGTGGCCGTCACCTTCGACGACGGCTACCGCGACAACTTCGAGCATGCCGCGCCGACCCTGCTGCGCCACGCCATCCCGTGCGCGTTCTTCGTCTCGACCGGCATCGTCGGCACCGACGGCCGCTTCCCGCACGACCTGCGGCGCGGCAACCCGCCGATCCCGGTGATGAGCTGGGACCAGATCCGCAGGATGCGCGACTGGGGCTTCACGATCGGCTCGCACTCGGTCAATCACATCGACTGCGCCGCCGAGCCCGAGGACCGGGTGCGCCGAGAACTCGCCGAATCGCGCGATACGCTGACCCGCGAACTCGGCACGAACGGGCTGCTCTTCGGCTACCCCTACGGCGGGCGCCAGCACATGACGGCACAACGCCTAGAACTGGTCCGCGAGGCCGGCTACCACGGCTGCCTGTCCGCCTACGGCGGCAGCAACATCGGTCGCGTCGACCGCTTCAACGTGCTGCGCCGCGGGATCCACTGGCAGTTCAGCGACGGCGCGTTCCTCTACGAGTGCCTCGGCCTGTGACACACGACAGCGCCCCGCCGCTGGTGCTGCACGTGATCCACCACCTGGTGGTCGGCGGCATGGAAAACGGCCTGGTCAACCTGATCAACCGGATGGACCCGCAGGCCTTCCGGCATGCGATCGCCTGCGTCGAGGACTACTCCGACTTCCGGACGCGCATCACGAGGCCCGGCGTGGAGGTGGTGGCCCTGCATCGCTCGCGCATCGGCGTGTGGGGGCTGCGCCGCGAGCTGTTCCGCCTGTGCCGGCGCTGGCGGCCGGCCATCGTGCACTCGCGCAATCTGTCCGGCCTGGACGCGCTGCTGCCCGCACGGCTGGCCGGCGTGCCGCATGCCGTGCACGGCGAGCACGGCTGGGACGTCGACGACCTCGATGGAACCAAGCGACGGCCGGCCCTGCTGCGCCGGCTGCACGCGCCACTGGTGGGGCGCTACATCACCGTGTCCAAGGATCTGGAGCGCTACCTCGTCGGCCGTGTCGGCATCGCGCCGCGCCGCGTGACCCAGATCTACAACGGCGTGGACACGGTGCGCTTCGCCCCGAGGCCGGCCGACCGCCGAGCGGCGCTGCCCGCCGGCTTCTGCCCGGCGGACGGCGTGCTGATCGGCACGGTCGGGCGCCTGCAGCCGGTGAAGGACCAGGCGACACTGCTGCGTGCCTTCGCCGCGCTGCTGGATGCGCAGCCCGCGTTGCGCCCGAGCCTGCGCCTGGCCGTCGTCGGCGACGGGCCGAAGCGGGGTGAACTGACGGCGCTGGCCGAGTCGCTCGGCATCGCGGCGTCGACCTGGTTCCCCGGCGCGCTGGGCAATGTGCCGCAGGTGCTCCAGGCCTTCGATGTGTTCGTGCTCCCGTCCCTGAACGAGGGCATCTCCAACACCATCCTCGAGGCGATGGCCAGCGGCGTGCCGGTACTCGCGACCGCCATCGGCGGCAACGTTGAACTGGTGCGCGAGGACGTCAGCGGGCGCTGCTTCCGGCCAGGCGACGTCGCCGCGCTCGCCGCCCTGCTGGCGGACTATGCCGGGAACCCCGCCCTGCGCGAGGATCACGGGCGCGCCGCGCGCCGGATCGCGGAGGAGGCGTTCAGTCTCGACGCCATGACGCGGCGCTACGCGGCGGTCTACGACGGGTTGCTCGGCCGCACCCGCTAGACCAGCACCTGCAACGGCGGCGGGTGGCTGAGGAACTGCTGCGGGCTGGCAGTGAATCCGTAGGCGCCGGACTGGAACACGACGACCAGGTCCCCGGGCGCGGCGACCGCGAGATCCATGCGGTCGCCCAGCAAGTCCAACGGCGTGCACAGCGGCCCCACCACCGACGCGGATTCGCGCTCCGCCGCGCCCGCCCGCGTGCCGATCTCCACCGGGTAGTTCTTGCGGATCACCTGGCCGAAGTTGCCCGAGGCCGCCAGGTGATGGTGCAGGCCGCCGTCGGTGACAAGGAAGACCTCGCCACGCGACACCTTGCGGTCGAGCACGCGGGCCACGTAGACACCGGCCTCGCCGACCAGGTAGCGGCCCAGCTCGATCACCAGCTCGGCCCGCGGAAGCTCGCGCCCCGCCTCCGCGACGATGCCGTGCAGGTGCGCGCCGATCGGCACGAGGTCGAGCGCCTGCTCGCCCGGGAAGTACGGAATGCCGAAGCCGCCGCCGAGGTTCAGCAACGTCGTCGGTGAAGGCGCGTGCCCGGCCAGGCGCACCGCGAGTGCGAGGGCCTTGGTCTGGGCCTCGCAGATCGCCTCGGCGCGCAGGTTCTGCGATCCCGAAAAGATATGGAACCCCTCGAAGCCCAGATCCCGCTCGCCGATCGCCGCCAGCGCCTGCGGCACGAGCTCGGCGTCGATGCCGAACTGTTTGGGCCCGCCGCCCATCTTCATGCCCGACGACTTGAGCTCGAAGTCGGGGTTCACGCGCACCGCGACACGCGGGCGCAGGCCGAGCCGTTCGCCGATGGACGCAAGCAGCGTGACTTCGCGCATCGACTCGATGTTGACGAGAATCCCCGCAGCGACGGCCTGCGCGAGCTCGGCCTCCGACTTGCCCGGTCCCGCGAAGCTGATCTCGCGCGGGTCGGCTCCGGCGTCGAGCGCGACCAGCAACTCGGCACCGGATGCGACGTCGATGCCGTCGACCAGGCCCGCCATGTGGCCGACAACCGCCGGCATCGGATTGGCCTTCATCGCGAAGTGCAGACTGATTGCCTTCGGTAGCGCCTCGCGCAGGGCCTGCACACGCTGCGTCAGTAGCGCCCGGTCGTAGGCATAGAACGGCGTGCGCCCGACGCGGGCCGCGAGGCGCGACAGCGGCACGCCGCCGACGCTGAGTTCGCCGCCGACAACGGGGAAGCGCGCCGCGCTCGGATGGCGCGTTGCGCTCACGGCGCCACCCCCTGCAGCGCGTCGCGGAACGCTGTCGAGATCGCCTTGCGATCGATCTTGCCGTTTGCATTGCGCGGCAGCGGTCCCTCGCGCAATTCGATCTGCGCCGGCACCATGTAGGCAGGCAGCCGCTCCCGGCACAGGGCCAGCAGTTCGGCCGCATCGACCGCCGCGCCGGCGCGCGCCGTGGCCACCACGATCACCGCCTCGCCGAGCGTCGCATGCGGCACGCCGAAGGCCGCGCACTCGCCGACCCGCTGCGTCGCGTACAGCACCTCCTCCACCTCGTTGGGACTGATGCGGTAGCCGCTGGACTTGATCATCTCGTCGCGCCGGCCGATGAAGTACAGGTAGCCTTCCTCGTCGCGCCGCACCGTGTCGCCGGAGAACACCGCGATCTCCGGCAGGACGAGGCCAGGCTCGCGGCCCGGCAGGGGGCGGAAGCGCTCCGCCGTCTTCTCGGGGTCGTTCCAGTAGCCCTGTGCCACCAGCGCGCCGCGCTGCACCAGCTCGCCGGGTTCGCCGGGGTCGCACGGCGTGCCATCCGGACGCAGCACGAGCACCTCGCTGTTCGGGATCGCCTTGCCGATCGAGTCCGGGCGGCGGTCCACCTGGTCCGGCGGCAGGTAGGTGGCACGAAAGGCCTCGGTGAGCCCGTACATCAGGAAGGGCCGTGCCGACGGCAGCAGCGCGCGCAGGCTCTTCAGCGTGTCCAGCGGCATGCGCCCCCCGGTGTTCGCGAAGTACCGGAAATGCACCCCGACGTCGGGCCACTTGACCTGCGTCAGCTGGATCCACAGCGGCGGCACCGCGGTCATTCCAGTGACCCGATGGGCGACGACGGCCTTGACCACGTCCCTGGGCAGCAGGTAGTTCAGCAGGACAACGCTCGCGCCGGCGTGGAAGGCCGTCGTCAGCTGACTGAAGCCGGCGTCGAATGACAGCGGCAGCGCGGCGAGCAGCACGTCGTCGCTTCGGTTCTCGAGGTAGGTGGCGACGCTCTTCGCGCCGGCCACCATGTTGCGATGCGACAGCACCACGCCTTTCGGCTTGCCGGTACTGCCGGACGTGTACAGGATGCCGACCATGTCGGTGTCGACGACGCGGTGCGACGCGGCCGGCGGCGATTGCAGCACCTCGGCCCAGGCGTGCACCGCCGGCCCGGCCACCGTGGCCGGCGGTGCACCGGTGACGATCACGTGCGCCAGCGACGGGCAATCCGGCAACACGGCCTGCAGCGCCCGCAGCCGCTCGGGTGACGTCACGAGCACGCGCACGCCGCAGTCACGCAGGATGTAGGCCACCTGCTCGGCCTTGAGCAGCGGGTTGATCGGCACGAACACGCCGCCCTGCGCCGGCGCGCCGAAGGAGGCGACGACGGTCTCGCGCCGCTTGTCCAGGTAGATCCCGACGCGCTCGCCGCGCTGCAGGCCCAGCGCCGCCAGGGCTGCAGCGAAGGCACGCATCTCCTCGGCCAGCGCGGCGTAGCTGATCGCCCGGTCGTCGTCGAGCAGGGCCGTGGCCTGGGGCGCCCGATCGGCGCTGCGCCACGGGAGCTCATGCAGCAGGTTGGCTTCTGGTGTCATGCGTCGGAATGGAAGCAGTGGTGACCCGGGCAGCGATTGTCGACGGTGAAGCTCGGCCCCGATCGCAGCGGCACACCGGACTCCCCTGATCGAGCGTGCATCGGGAGCGGGCTGCCCGGCGAGTATCGCCCCCTTTGATCGGGTGGGTGCACGGCGGGGATGTCGCCGGGGATTGCCTGTAGGATTTCCCGAGTCCCCGGGGTCGCGTCGACCATGGGGTGCGATTCCCGCAGCCACCTCGAGCCCGGTACATGAAAATCACCTTTGTCGGCCATGCTGCCATCCTGGTGGAGGCAGCCGGCGTCACCGTGCTGTCCGACCCCTGGTGGCGCGGCCCGTGCTTTGGCGCGCAGTGGTGGAACTATCCTGCGCCGCACGTGGCCGCCGTCGAGGGGCGCAAGGTCGACTACATCTACATCTCGCACGGGCACGCGGACCACTTCCACGCGGGAACGCTCAAGACCTTCCCTCGCGACACGAAGGTCCTGGTTTCAGCACACACGGGTCTGGCGAGCGCGGTGCGCGAGCTGGGATTCGAGGTCATCGAGGTGCGCAACGACGAGACGGCGATCTTGGGTCCACAAGGGCTCAAGTGCCGCATCGTCGAGACACACGCCAGCGACACGCTGATGACCCTCGACGACGGCCACGAGGTCTGCGTCAACCTCAACGACGCCCTGCACTCGGCGCCGCGGGCAATTCAGGACGACTTCGTCTCCCGCCTCCGCGCCATGCATCCGCGCATGGACTACGTGTTCTGCGGCTATGGCATCGCATCGCACTTCCCGAACTGCTACGTGATCCCTGACAAGGACCGGGTGGCCACCACGGAGCGGCGGCAGGCCCATTTCAATCGCCAATGGTCGCGCCTGATCCTCGGGCTCTCGCCCACGTACGGCTTCCCGTTCGCCGCCGATGTGGTCTTTCTCGAGGATGACCTCTTCTGGGTCAACGAGGCGACCCACAACGCAGAACGGCCGACCGACGTCTTCCGCCAGGACCATCCGGAGTCCGCCGTGAAGGTGCTGGACATCGCCCCCGGCTTCGTCATCGAGAACGGCGAGGTGTCCGCGCGGGTGTTACGTGAACCCGTGCGGGCGTCCGACCTGCGCGTGCACTGCGCGGAGCAGATCGAGCGCGCCAACCGCTACGGCAGCGTCGACGAGGAGGGCGTGCGTCAGGTCGCCGACCTCCTGCGCGGGAACCTCGACGCCTGCCGGGCGTCGCTGCAGCGCTTCGACGGTGACTACCGCTTCCTGATCCGCCTGCACAACAGCCCGCTGGGCATTGTCGTGACCAAGCGCGGCGACGCCCTCGGCGTGGCCGCGGAGCCGGCCGGAGCGGAGACGGATTACGACGTGGTGTACACGACCCGGCTGGCCTACCTGCGCTGGGCGTTGACACGCGAGTTCGGCGACGAGATCCTGTTCGTGGGCTCCGGCGGAATCTTCGAGTACAACGCGGCCGCCGTCGCCAGAAGGAACCTGCATCGCCAGCTCATCCAGTTGATCCGCAAGCAGAATCCACCGCCGCAGGGCTTCGGCGCGCGATCCCGCACGCTGCTGGCGGCCAAGGCGCTGGTGAAGCGGGCCATCGGCAGGAAGCCGGAGCGCGATCTCTACGACCTCGGCGACTGGACCGTTTTTCGGCACTGACGATCGCCGGCGGATCAGGCTGGATCCGGGTTCGTCGTGCCGGTCGTGCCCGTCGGGGCAGGCCGCAGCGACTGGCGCAGCCAGCGCCTGACGCGATGCAGCAGGTGGCCGATGCGTCCGCAGATCGTGGGGGCATAGATCCACACCTGGCGGCGCGTGTACAGGCCGTTCGCATCGGACCAGCGCATCTTGTGTGGTTCGACCTTGCCCATGAAGTCGAAGGTCGCCACGCCGCGTGCGCGCAGCGCGCCGATCATGTCGGCGTTCACGATCTGTCCGGGACTGAGCGCCTGGTGCTCCAGCGTCTGGCTGTGCTTGAGACAGCAGAACACGCCGGCATGCACGAGCCCGAAGTTGAATGCGATGGGCCGTCCCGCCAGCATCGCGATCTGCCCGTACAGCAGCCCGGCCCGCGCGGCGAGTGGAAAGAGCGCGCGGTAGAAGCGCTCCTGCTCCGGATGGCAGGTGATCGCGGTACCGGCCTCCTGTTTCCATGACGCGCGGTCGATCGCCAGGATCGACTCGAGCGCCCAATCGACGTCGCTCTCCGCACCGAACGGGCGGAGGTCCAGCGGCCCGAGGGCCTTGAACTTGTTCGTCGCGGTACGCAAGGTCTGCTTCAGCCCCTTGGACATCTTCGCGCTGAACGCCGCTTCGTCATCGAGCAGAGGGAAGTACGGCGATGCCTCGCCCTCGTCATGGATCAGCCCGTAGCCATGGCGCGCTGCGGCCTCGCGCAGCAGGATGTCGGTCTCGCCGCCGTCGACCAGCACCATCCGGATCGACTGCCATGCCCCGAAGGCCTCCCGCACACCGCACAGCAGGGCGTGCAGGCGATCCGCGTCCGGCCGGTCCAGCACGAATCCGTTGCGGCCACCGTAAAGGACCGTCGGAGCCATCAGACGCCGGCATGCACGACCGGACTCGCGGACCAGCGGCAGCAATCCCGCCACCGCCTCGCCGTCGCGCAGCACGACGACGCCACTGCGTGCGGCGGTGCCGAACGCCTCCGACAACGCCGCGAACCACACCGGACCTGCGGTCGCGTCCAGCCCCCCCGGCGGCGCCGAATGGCGCCCGACCAGTCCGCTCCAGGCATCGCCGAACCGTTCCGGCGCGCTGGCACCGTCGACCCACTCGACCTTCAGATTCATCGTCCGGCGCCGCTCGAGAATGCGTGACGGATCGCCGAGACCGAGCGATCGATGTCGCCGACGTCGAGATCCTGATGGATCGCCAGGCAAAGCACGCGCTCGGCGAGAAAGACCGCATCCGTCACCGTCGCCTCGTCTGTCGCCTGGAACAGCGCGGAATGCAGGTAGATGCCGAACGTGTGCAGCTGCACCCCGGCGGCGCGCAGCCGGAAGTCGATCGCCGACCGACCTTCCAGCAGCACCGGATAGACCCAGGGGCACGATCGTGTCGGCAGTTCGGTGATCAGCGGCTCCATGGGCCGCAGCTGCTCGACCTGCGCCGCAAAGCGGGCGAAGTTGGCACGGCGCCGCGCGCTGATCGCGTCGAGGTCCGACGCCTCGATGATGCGCCGGCAGTAGCCCGGCATCGCGGCGCAGGACACCTCGGGATCCAGCGGGTAGTAGACCTCGCCGTTCCGCAGCAGATCGCCAGCCGGATCGCCGGCACCGGCGGAAACCGGCCCGCGCAAGCGAGCCCGGCCGGCTTCGAACATGTGCAGGGCGGACCGCACCGGCCCGGCCCCGCCGTGTTCGATGGACTCCTCCATCAGTCGCTTGAAGCTGCGCGCGCGGGCCACCCACGGCGCGTTTCCCGGCGGGGTGGCCGAGGAGGCCCCTGGTCGCGCCCGCCACAGGCCGCCGCCCACGCCCGAGGGCACGATCTTCCAGAAGCTGAAGGCCCGATAGTCGCTGCCCGCGTCGCCGGCCAGTGCAAGGGGATCGGCCAGCATGAAGGAATGCGAGCAGTCCTCCACGAGCAAGACGCCGGCCTGGCGCAACGGGGACAAGGGCGCGAGGTCGGGGGGCACGCCGAAGAAGTGGATCACCAGCACCGCCGCCGTCCGCGGGCCGGCCTTGGCCAGAAGGTCGTCGACATCGATGCTCAGGTCCCGGCGGATCCGGTAGAAGACCGGCTCGAGTCCGGCGTGCAGCACGGGGCCGACCACGGACGGGCAGTGGTAGGCGGGCAGCAGGACCTGCTTGCGTCCGGTGAGGGCCGCGATCTCGCCGAACGCACGCATCAGCGCCCCGCGGGCATTGAAGGTCAGCTCGAGCCCGGGCAGCGCGAGCAGTTGCTGCGCCGTCGGCCGTGCATGCGGCCGCCACAGCAAGCGGCTCGGGACGACCGGATGTGGGCCCGGGCGCAACTCAGACATCGGCATCCTTGGCGATTGTCGGCGACGGCACCGCGTCGTGCCGCAGCGCATCGCGCCGCTGGGCGAGCGTCTCGCGCAGGCCCGCCAGTAGACCGCGCCAGCGCCTCGGATTGAACGCCAGCAATGTGTGGCGGTCGCGCCGCTCGAACATCCACTTGGCCTTGTAGGCATCGTCACCGGAGAGGAAGTCGACCTCGCGCACGCGGTCGACGTCGATAACGTGCTCGAGCATCGCGCAGCTCAGCATGGAACCTACCGACAGCTTGGCGTGCCGTTCCACGTAGGCCACCTTGTAGATCAACGCACGTCCGTCGGCGACGAACCAGAGCTGGGCCGCCGCGGGCTCCCCGTCCACGCGCAGGATGCCCAGACGCAGCCAGCCCCTTTCACCGGCGAGCCGGATCAGGCCGGGCATGAACGACGGGTACGGCTCCGGCACCTTCCAGCTCTCGCTGTACACCTCCTGGTAGGCCTCAAGAAAGGGCTGCAGGCCTTCCGCCGCGGAGACGATCTCGATCGTCCCCTGCCCCTTGCGCAGGAATGCACGGCGGCGCTTTTCGGAAGTCGCCGGGAAGCTTGACGCGACGCGCTGCAGGTATTGCGCGTATGTCATGCCTGCCGTGGCGGCGTACCAGTTGCGGTAGGCCAAGGTCCAGAAGGTCATGAATCCAGCAGCGCGAAGCGCCTCCACCGTAGTCCGTGCGAACACGGACTCGCGATCCAGCGGGCCAAGCGCGACGCCGTCGTGACCGCGGGCCGCGCGCGCGAGGACCTCTGCCAGTCCTCGGTAGGCCGATGCGCCAGCCGGCGCGGAAGCGATGGGCCCGTAGCCGCACGAGTAGTAGCTCGCCATGCTCTCCAGCAGACGTGCGTGCGGCAGGACCGGCGCCCGCGCCTCCTTCAGCGCGAGGGCGAGAGCGACGTCCCCGTCGCCTGACTGCCATTGCACGAAGCGCGCCGGCTCGCCCGAACTCAGCGCCGTGGCCGCGAAGTGGCTGAACCACGGCCCCGTGCAGAACAGGTCGCCCTGCAATGCATGGCTCGCCCAGTCCGGCAGCGAACCCGACAGTTCGCGGCGCAGCACCGCGTCAGCCTCCGGCGCCAACGGCCGGCCTCGCGGCGACGCGGTCCAGCAGTCGGGCCAGTTCGATGGCGCGTTCGCCACGCTCGAACCGGCGCGCACGATCCTCCGTCAGCACCGGGACCCCTCCGGATTCGACTGCGGCGAGGAAGTCAGACAGGCGGCGCTCGATGGCCCCGGCATCGTCGATGGGCGCAAGCATGCCGACCCCCTCCTCGCGCAGCAACGCGGCCGTGCTGCCCTGGTCGTCGACCAGTGCGAAGATCGGCCGACGCGCACGCAGGTATTCGTAGAGCTTGGCCGGAATGGCCGGATTCGACGGATGCCCCTGGAAGACGAGCAACCCGTCGGCGCCGAGCATCTCGCCCAGCGCCTCCCGGTAGGGCGTCGGCGGCGCCAGTTGCACGCAATTGGCCAGGCCGAGCTGCTCGATGATTGGCCGGTACTGGGCATCGAAGCCGCTGGCACGAAGCACGACCCGCAGCCGCCCTTGCCACCGCGGTTGGGCGTCGAGAAATGCGCGCAGCCCCTGCAGGAATGCGCCGGGGTCGCGATCCGGTCCGGGATAGAGCAGACCGCTATGAAGCAACACAAGTTGTCTTGGGTCACCCGGTGCCGCCGCCGATGCCGTGGCGAACGCGCCCTCGTCGTAGCCGTTGGCAATGACATGGATGCGCTCGGGGGGCACGAACGGGTAGCGTCCGGCAAAGATGTCGGCCGCATCACGCGTGCAGAACACCGCGGCGGCGGCACGGCGCGCGACCAGTGACTCCACCCACAGGCGCGCTCGGCGCAGGCCAGGGTCGGTCGGATGCGTCAGTCCTGTGCGTGAATCGACTTCAACCATCGGATCGCGGAAATCGGCCACCCACGGCAGCCCGGTGAGCCGCGAGAGCAACCAGCCGACGATGTGCGCTGTGGCGATCGGGTAAGTCGACCAGATCGCGGCTGGGCGGTATTCGCGCGCCAGGAGCCAGCCGCGCGGCACGGCCCCGATCAGCCAGGCAATCCAGCGGTCCGGCAGGGCGGTCCATCGCGGGTAACGCCCGCGCACACTCAGGTGTCGCGCCGTGTCGAGTGCGAATGCACGTGCGACCGGGACGCCTGCGGGGATGTCCCCCATCCGCTCGTCCGAGACGGCGTCATAGGCTCTCGGATGCGCCGACAGCACCACCGGTCTCCACGCTGCGCGCGGCAGGTGACGACAGAACGCCAGCACACGCTCGAGCCCGCTGCTGCCCTTGAGCGGCGGGAAGTGGAAGGCCAGCATCAAGACGCGTCGCTCGGCCGTGGTCGCGCCTGACTTCGGTTCCGGCGTGTCTGCCGCTGGCGCTCGAGCAGAGACGCTAGGTTCGAGGGACATTCTGGGTCAAGTTGTTCCGGGGAGAATTGTCGCGGCGCCCGCGCGCGGGGCGCATGATGCCGCGCGCCCCTGCGGGTGGATACCCCGCGACCGGACGAGCAGGATCGGTTCGTGAGCCTGCTCGGGCTTCGCCGGTCGGCCAGGCTAGCCCCCTCGTGCGAGGGACCAAGGCTTCAACAGGAGCGGGAACCGGGACTATATTTGTGTTTCAAATGCTGGGCGCAGCCAGACCAGGGACCACGGCAGGCGCTGAAATGAATCATCGATGCAAGGAAGGCACGGCATGAACTTGCTGCTGCGCGGGTCGGCCGCCGCGCTGGCGCTGTCCACGACGATGGGGGCGGCTGCGCAGGGCATTCCAGGCTACCCCGGAACCGTGGAGGGTTTCGACCCGCGCGAGATCGCGTTGCTGCCGCGCTGGTGCATCTATGCGGACACCTTTCGTGATCGCGTTCCGAACGGCAACAATCCGCAGATGATCGCGCAGTGGCATGCGCAGATGGGCAAGCCGTTCGAGGCCATTCACCACTACTGCTACGCCCTGATGAAGACCAATCGGGCAACGCTGCTGGCCCAGGACGCGACGACGCGTCGCTTCTACCTGCTGGACTCGATCACCGAGTTCGACTACGTCATCAACCGGTCGCCGCCCGATTTCATTCTGCTGCCCGAAATTCTGTCGAAGAAGGGGGAGAATCTCGTGCGACTGGGCAAGGGCGAGACCGCAGTCCTGACGTTCGAGCGTGCCGTCGAACTGAACCCCTCGTACTGGCCGCCGTACGCGCATCTGAGCGACTACTACAAGACTTCGGGCAATCTGGCGTTGGCGCGCGAGTGGCTGGACAAGGGCCTGGCCCACGCCCCGGGCACCAAGGCACTGCTGCGACGCAAGGATGAACTCGGCAGGCCGGCGAACGCCAAGCCTGGCAAGTGATGATGCACACGACTTGGTGGTGTTGGGGCCGTTGCGTTTGAGGTAAGGTCTGCGCCCGACTGAACGGGCGACCCCGGGCGGCGTGTTCTCGATCGAAGGTACTCGATGCTCATGAGCGGATCTTCCGTTGTCAGCTTGCCCTCCCGCGACGAACTGGCGCAGGGTTTCAAGGCGAAGTACTACCGCAGCGGGCAGCCCGGATGGAGCCCGGCGCTGCGCGAGCGTTTCGGCTACTACACGCCGGACGACTACTACGAGGCCGTCGCCTCGCGCCTGGTCGTACCGGGCGCCGCCTGGGCGGACATCGGCTGCGGCCGCGACATCTTCCCGCAGAACCCTGCGCTCGCCGAGGAACTCGCCGCACGGTGCTCGTACGTCTTCGGCATCGATCCCGACGACAACGTGCGCGAGAATCGCATGCTGCACGGGCACTTCCAGGGGCTCGTGGAAGATTGCGATACCGATCGCCAGTTCGACCTGGTGACCCTGCGCATGGTCGCCGAGCACATCGTCAACCCGACGGCAGCGATCGGACGCGTCGCCTCGCTGCTCAAGCCGGGTGGGCATGCTGTCATCTACACGCCGTACAAGTGGGCGCCGATGTCGATCATCGCCACGGCAGTACCATTCAAGCTGCACAACCCGATGAAGCGCTTGATCTGGGACTCCGAGGCGCGCGACACCTTCCCGACTGCCTACAAGCTGAACACCCACAAGGACCTGCTTCGCCACACCGGAGAGGCCGGATTGCGCGAAGTGCTCTACACAGAGCTCGACGATTGCCGCACGCTGGCGGCGTTCCGATGGCTGAACACCCTCGAACTGCGCCTGCAGCGGGCCTTGAGCCGCTGGTCGCTCCGCTATCCCGAACGTTGCCTGCTCGGCGTCTATCAGCGCCCTGCCAGCTAGTGCTTGTATCGGACTGCGCCGGGCGCTGCCTACGCACGAACCCACCCCGCCATTCGGCGCCGATGCCGCGAAGCAAGGCGTCCCTCGCGCGCCAATGTGCAGAATTAACGGTCTGCTCGTTCGCGGCGACCTGCAGGCTGAAGCCTGATCTGTAACAAGCGCGCCCGCCTGTAGCGGCGGGATACGAGTCAACCCCCTGTTTGAGGGGTTTCTGCCCAGCCCGCACCTTGCGCGCCCTCTGATAGTGGGCGTTCGGGTACCGATGCGCCCGGCCTCCGCGGGTTACACGGTTGCCGAGCCGTTACGCCTCACTCTCGGCCCAGAGATACCGTTCGTTCCGCAAACGATGCTTTCGGCGGCCCAATGCCCAGACAGAGTCTGGCAACGCCGAGCAGCGGTGCCCCGCGATTTCGCGAACGACGTTCGCGCCGGCCTTCTCGGCCGTCTCGCAACAAAAGCACAGCTACGTGCCCAACGCCTGCGATCCATGCAGGCGTGGGGAACATGTCGGTCAGAACGAAGGTTGGGAATGAAGTTCCAGTTGAACAGGACCGCCTTGGTGGTCGCACAGGCCATCTCGGTGTTTTCGATTGCCGGATGCGGCGGGTCCAAGGACGAGGCCGCCTTGCAGGACGCCGAAGTCGTCATCGACGGCAGCGAAATGGAGGAAGCAGAGCGACTGCGCTGGAGGTCGCTGGACTCGATTGCGCCGAGCGTCAGCATCGATGCCGTCTCCGAGATCAGTTCTTCCGGCCTCGTCGGCGTGTCCGGCCGAGCCGCCGACAACCTGCGGCTGTACAAGGTCCGCTGGTCCAATGACCGAGGCGGAAGCGGTACGGCTTCGCTGTCAGGAACGACCTTGAGTGCCAGCTGGGCGGTGCCGACGATCCAGTTGCAGAGCGGCGACAACAAGATCACGGTGACCGCGGAGGATGCTGCCGGCAACAAGACGAGCATCACGCGTGTGGTCACGCGTAGCACTGCAGCACCCGCTCCGGCACCGGCACCGGCACCCGCTCCCGCTCCCGCTCCCGCTCCCGCACCCGCACCCGCACCCGCTCCCGCTCCCGCTCCCGCTCCCGCTCCCGCTCCCGCTCCCGCACCCGCACCCGCACCCGCACCCGCACCCGCACCCGCACCGGCACCGGCACCCGCTCCCGCACCCGGATGGGCGACGATTGCGGTCGAAGGTGAGTCCTTCAGCGTCAGCGGCACGCAGACTGTCCGCTATGGTGCCGGCAGCCTCTGGGTTCAGAAGACCATGTCGGGCGCGGGTCAGTGCACGAATGGATTCTTCGGAACGGACCCCGCCTACATGGTGGTGAAGTCATGCGAACTGCAGACGGGGTCGGCTCCGGCTCCGGCTCCTGCTCCGGCTCCGGCTCCGGCTCCGGCTCCGGCTCCGGCTCCGGCTCCGGCTCCGGCTCCGGCCCCGGCCCCGGCCCCGGCCCCGGC
>JAHBZL010000048.1 GCA_019635485.1 Piscinibacter sp.
GAGGACAGGTCCTGGCTGCCCGAAGCCACTTCGCTGCTGGCGGTGCGGATGCTGTCGGCGCTGCCGCGCACGAAGGTGATCAGCTCGCGCAGCCCCTGCTGCATGCGGCCCATCTCGTGCATCAGGCCTTGCGCCATGCCCGCCGCGTCGACGCGGTGGCTCAGGTCGCCTTCGGCCATGCGGCGCAGCGCCTCGCGCGCCGTCGCCGGCTCGCCGCCGAGCTCGCGGTGCACCGTGCGCTGCATCAGGACGCACATGCCGCCGGCGACGAGGCTGGCGCCGAGCGCGAGCGCGGCCGCCCACCAGGTCAGCCGGCGCGCCCGGGCCCGCGTCGTCTCGTGCGCCTGCGCGGCCACGGACCGGCCGAGCTCGATGCGCTCCAGCAGCGCGCCGCGCAGTTCGCGCCAGGCCGGCGTCTCCTCGGCCGTCAGCGCGGCCGCGGCGGCCTTCGGATCGCTCTTGACCAGCTCCATCACCCGGGCTTGTTTGGCGGCCTGCGCCTCGCGCAGCTGGCCGAGACGGCCGAGCGCCGCCTCCTGGCCGGTGCCGCGCGCGAGGGCGGCAACGTCGGCCGCCGCCTTCGCGTAGGTGGACTCGGCGGAAGCGAAGTTGTCGTAGGCCTTGCGGTTGGCCGGATCGAGCACGACGTTGCGCAGCGCCTGGCCCATCTGCAGGCCCTGCGCGTACATCTCGTTGAAGCCGTTGGCGATGGCCTGTTCGGTGCCGATGTACTTGTCGAACTCGCCCTGGGTGCGCAGCAGCCCCCACAGGCCGACCGCCAGCGCGACGAGAAACATCGCGGCCGGGACGGCGCTGCAGAGAAGGAGACGGTTTCTGAAGCTCATCGGGCCCTCCGGTCAAAGCGTCGCTTTCGGCGTGCGGCCGCCGGACTTGAATGCCGCCACTCAGAGACCCAGCCAGCCCAGCAGCACGCGGAGCCGCTCGCCGGACTCGATGTCGAACGACTGCACGCCCACGGACTTCAGGATCTCGCGGCCCGCCTCGGTCTGCGGCAGCGCGGTCAGTTCCGCCTGCACGGCCCGGATCTGCTCGGCCGTCAGGCGCTTGCCGGCGACGAGGGGAAAGTAGGGCTGGGCGACGCTGCGGTGCAGGATCCGGTGGCCGGTCTTCTCGAGCGAGCGCGCGACACCGGAGTAGGAGGCGATGCCGCCGACGTCGGCGAACCCGTTGTCGAGGTAGAACGGCACCGCGCCCTGCTCGCGCACGTACTGCAGCTGCTCGCGCTCGACCACGATGCCCCGGTCCCGCAGCTCCGCGGCGCAGAACTTGGACATGTAGGACACCCGTTCGGGCAGCACCCAGCGCTTGCCCTTGGCGTCGGCCAGCTCGCGCAGCGGGGAGTTCTTGCCGGTGATGATCAGGCACTGTCCGTCCGGCCGCGCGCTGGCGACGAACTGGTAGCCGTGGTCGCGCACGCCGCGCGCCGGGTAGTCGCTCGGGCGCGCCAGCACGAAGTCGAACCGGCCGCTGCGCATGCCCTCGTCGAGCGCGCTGAACTCGCGCGCAAAGACCACCTGGACCTTGCGCTTGATCGCGCCGCCGATCGCATCGGCCAGCCCGCCGTACTTCGCGATCACCCGGCCGTGGTCCAGTCCGCCCGAGGTGCCCTCGCTGATGCCTAGCGTCAGGACCGGCTGGGCGCGGGCGGCCAGCGACAGCGTGAGTGCGAATGCTAGGGCGAGAAGTCGGCACATGGCGAGGCCCGGGGTGTCGTCAGGTCGCCGCCAATCTAGTGGGACGTCCGGTCCGGCGGGGGCACGAGGCCGCGCAGGATTCCTCGTTTTGTTTCTTTATTTGCGCATATCGGCATTGAACGATTGATCCTGGACCTGCGGGCGTTGATGCGCATCAACCGGGCGACACCGCCGGGCCGTCGTGCGGCCCCGGTGCCGGCCGCCTCACAGCGGCATCGGCAGGGTCGGCGGGTCGGTCGAGGTGGCCCCGGCCAGTGCCAGGCTGGCGCGCGCGCCGATGCGCATCAGCGCAGAAAGCTGGCGCGGGGTCCAGTTCGCCGGCTCGTGCTGCTGGGTGCAGGTGAACGCCCCGTACAGCGTGCCGTTCACGGAGAACGCGGCGGCCATCAGCGAGCGCACGTCGTAGAGCGCGAAGCGCTCGGCCATGTAGCCGACGGTGGCGGGATGCGTGCTGACGTCGTTGGCGAGCACGTAGCCGGTCCGCTCGAGCATCTCGAAATAGGTGCCGACCTCGCGCACCGCCTCGTCCGGCACCTTGTCCAGCCCGTCCAGGCGGCTGTCGTACAGGCACAGGCAGCGCAGGCGGCGCTGCTCGCCCTCGCCCTCGAACAGCCAGATGCCGGTGCGCGAACAGCCGACGGTCGCAGCCATCATGCGCGTGCACATCTCCATGAAGTAGGCCGGCGTCACCTCGCGCCGGTCGAGCTGCCCGCAGAGCGTCTGGAGGTCGACGAGGTTGACCAAGGTCAGGCAGCCTCGACGGCAGCCTCGATGCCCGAGCAGCGGCAGCGGTGGGTCATGGTCACGAGAGCGATCTTGCCATGCGGCGGTCTTCGCGGGGGGATCCGCGCGGGGGGTCAGTAGCTCCACGACACCGCAATGTAGCCGGACGAACGCGTCGGCAGTTGCGTCAGCACAGCACGGCCGGGCCCGCCGTAGCGCCGCCAGCCCGCATCCCAGCGCACCCGGTCGCCCTGCCAGCCCAGCGAGGCCGTGACCACGCGCCCGCGGTCGGCCGGGGTCAGCAGCAGGTCGAGCGCAGGCTCCCAGGCCTCGTGCCGCCAGCTGAGACGGCCGAACAGGTTGGCGCGCCGCAGGCTGGTCGAGGCGTTGAAAGCGTTCGCCTGCCACGCCAGGTTGCCGGCAACGGCCGCGACCGGCGCCGGCGACGCGGCCAGGGCCGCGAGCCCTGCGTTGCGTGCGTTCCAGGCGTCCCACTGCGCGTCGGCCATGGCCGTGCCGTCCCACCACGCCTCGACCAGTACGCTGAGTTGCGCGTCGTTGGTCCAGGTGCCGCCGACCAGCGCCTGCGCGACATGCCGGATGGCGGACTCGCGCCAGGGGTTCGCCGTCTCCAACCCGCCGCCCGTCGCCTCGAACGCCAGCGTGTCCGCGGCGCTGAGCCAGCGGGCCGAGGCGTGCAGTTCGAGCGCGTCGCCGGCGACCCAGGACAGCGCCGCGCCGACGCTGCCGTGCGTGCGCCGACCCCAGCGCGCGAATCCGTACGCATCGACGCTGCCGGCCCGCCGGTAGGCACGCGCCGCCAGCGCCGGTTCCCCGGCACCGCGCCGTGACGCCGAGACGCCCGGGTTCACGAGCACGAACGTCCAGGCAGCGTCGGCCTCGAAATGCTCGGCCATCAGCAGCGGCCGGCCTTCCAGCGTGGTCGGCACGAGCAGGCGGCGGGTTTCCTGCTGCACGACGTCGTTCGGACGGAAGCCGTAACCCACGTCCCAGCCGGCGATCCGCTTGCCGGCGCTGAACTGCCAGGCGTCGCCGCCGCCCGCGGCGTACAGCTCGTTGACCCAGCCACGGTGGCGCGTCGGCCCGCCATCGGGTCGCTCCTCGCGCTGCGTGGCCACGGCGGTCAGCCCGTGGCCGCTGGCGCGCAGCTCCAGTTCCGCCGCCATCCCGCCGCCCGGCCGCGCCACGCTGCCAGGTGCCAGCCGGTCGGCCTGCGCCAGTGGCCCCTGCTCGTTCGGCCGCTGGTCGGTGACGACGGGCATCAGGCGGGCCCCGAACTCGGCGGCCGGCGCGGCACCGGCGGCCACGCCGAAGAGCAGTCCGAGGGCAACACGAAACACGGCGCGCACGCTCAGTCCAGTGCTGGGTTGCGGGCCAGGAACATCGGGTTCAGCCAGCTCTCGGGCACGCTGCGCGGCCGGCGCTCGAGGTAGCGCACGTGGGTCTCCTTTCGGTTCGCGAGCTGGTCGCGCAGCCGCATCGCGGTCACCTGCGTCGGTGCGCCCGGGTGGTCGAGCACGAACAGCGCCTGCTTGGCCAGCTTGTCGGACTGCACGTACAGGTCGGCGCGCACCGGCTCGTGGCGCGCCTTGCCCAGCCACAGCTCGATGCGCTGGTAGGTCACCCCCTTGCGCGTGGCCTGCAGGCTCAGGTGCAGGCAGGGTTGCGCCGGTTCGCCGCAGGGCTCCTCGCCGGCGAGGTGCCCCGTGTAGTCGTCGGCCCAGCTCAGCGTCGCGATGTCACCCGTGCTGGCGTCGCCGAGCAGCTTCTGCATCGGCGTGATGCGCAGCGGCCGCTGGCTGCCGGGCATCAGCAGCCAGAAGTCGTCGCCCAGCATCAGCACCTTCTGGCCGCGCTCGGCCGGGCTGCGCATCAGCACGAGCGACTGGTGCCCGGCCTGCGCGAACACCGTGTAGCGGCGCTCCTTGTCGAGCGAGCCGTCGGCGTTCATCACGCTGACCTGCGTCTCGACCTGCATGTTCTCGCCGTTCAGGCGGTAGCGGTCGGCGGCCTTCAGCAGTGCGCCCACGTCCTGGGCGTGCGACAAGCCGGCCGCCAGGGCCGCGAGCGCGGCGGCGATCCACTGTTTCATCGGATCCTCCGGAAGATCAGGTGTGGGCCAGCGCCTCGACGATCGGCGTGTGCACCGTGCGCCGCGCGATCCAGGCCGACGCCAAGGTCGCCAGCAGCAGCATCGCGAGCAGCGTGCCGGCGACCAGCGTGGGCTCGAGGTTGATGTAGAGCGGATAGCCGCGCGAACTGCCGGGCGGCGGCGGCATCTGCACCGGCACCACGTGCAGCAGCAGCGCGACGCCGCCGGCCAGCGCCGCGCCGCACAGCGCACCGACCCCGCCCAGCACCAGGCCCTCGAGCGCCAGGCTGCGCAGCAGTTGACCGGGCAGCGTGCCGAGCGCGCGCAGCGTGCCGATCTCGCGGGTGCGCTCGATGATCGCCATCGCCATCGCATTGCCGACGACGAACACGACGATCACGCCGATGATCAGCCCCAGCGCGCCGAAGATGCGGTTGTAGAGGTCGCGCACCGAACGGTAGAAGAAGGCCTGGTCGAGCCAGGTCTGCACCGCGAGCCCCGGGTTCGCCGCGGCGACACGCGCCTGCGCAGCCGGCGTCGTGTCCATGCGCGCCAGGGTCACGCCGAGGGTCGACACGCGGGCCGTGTTCAGCAGCTTCTGCGCGGTGGCGATGTCGGTGTAGACGATGCGCTTGTCGATGTCCGGCACGCCGGTCGAGAACACGCCCCGGACGGTCACGTCCAGCGCGTTGAGCGCGCCGTCGGTGGTGCTGGCCAGCAGCGTCAGGCTGCTGCCCGGGTGCGCTTTCAGGCTGCGCGCCAGGCCGTCGCCGAGCATCACTTCGGCCTGCGCCGCGTGAGACGCCAGCACCTCGCCTTCGGTGACGTTCAGGAACGGGCCCTTGATCGCGAACTCCGCATCCGGCTCGACCCCGGTGGCCACCATCACGGTCGACTTGTCGCCGTTGCTGATCAGGCCGCTGAACGAGACGCGCGGCAGCACCTGGCGCACCGCGGGGTCGGCCAGCAGCTGCGCGCCGAGCCGGGCCGGGTCGTCCAGCCCCCACTGCAGCGGCGTGTCCTCGTCCTGCGTGAACTGCTCGGGCCGCGCGACGATCAGGTGGCCGGTGCTGCGCGCGGCGGACTGCGCCAACCCTTCGTAGGTGTACAGCGCGAAGCCGCCGGCGAGCAGGATGGCCGCCGTGCCCAGCGCGGCGATCGCGACGGTGACCAGCGAGCGGCGCCGGTTGCGCAGCGTGTTCTGCACCGCAAAGCGCAGCCACCTCATTGCAGCCTCCCGTCCAGCAGCGAGAGCACGCGGTCGCAGCGGCCGGTGAGCCGGCCGTCGTGCGTCGCGATCACGAACGAGGCGCCCTCGGCGCGGCAGCGCTCGCGCATCAGGTCCAGCACCTGGTCGGCGGTGTGCGAATCGAGGCTGGCGGTCGGTTCGTCGGCGATCACCAGGCGCGGCCCCTTGACCAGCGCGCGGGCGATCGCGACGCGCTGGCGCTGCCCGCCGGACAGCGCGTCGGGCCGGTGCCGCGCGTGTTCCGCGAGGCCGACCGCGTCGAGCTGCGCCGCGACACGCCGGCGGCGCTCGGCCTCGGGCACGCCGGCCAGGAAGAGCGGGAAGTCGACGTTCTCCGCCACGCTCATCACCGGCACGAGGTTGAAGCTCTGGAACACGAAGCCGAGCGCGTCGCGCCGCAGCAGGGTGCGCCGGCTCTCGTCGAGCGCCGTGACGCTCTGGCCGCCGAGCACGATCTCGCCGCGGTCGGGCGCGTCGATCAGCCCGCACAGGTTCAGGATCGTGCTCTTGCCGCTGCCCGACGGCCCGGTGATCGCGAGCATCTCGCCGCGCCGCACGTCCAGGTCCACGCCCTGCAGTGCCGGGATCACGTGCTGGCCGAGCCGGTAGGTCTTGTGCACGCCGCGCAGCGCCACCACGGGCGCGTCGGGCACCGAGGCGATGGCGCTCATGCCCCGATCTCCTTCAGCCGCGTGCGCGCGTCGGCGGCCTGCGGCGCGCCGTGCGTGATCACCGCGTCGAGCCAGCGACGCGCGTCGGCCGGGCGCTGCTGCTCCACCGCCAGCGCCGCGGCGCGCATCCAGACCTGGCCGCGGAACGGCAGCGGCGCGCGGTCGAACAGCGGGCTGGCCAGCACGTCGTCGAGCAGCCGGCGGCCGCGCGCGGCCCGGTTCATGAACCCCGGCACCGCGAGAAAGGTGCTCGCGGCGACGAACCGGACCTCCAGCGCCCCCGGCACGCCGTGCTGCACGGCCGCATCGTGCGCCGGTGTCAGAAGGGCCAGCGCCTTGTCGATCTGCGCCAGGCCGTCCTCGGCGTAGCCCATCTTCTTCCAGGGCATCAGCGTCGTGCGCGCCTTCATCGTCAGTGCCGAACCGGCATAGGCCAGCAGCACCGGATTGGCCGGCTCGGCACGCCGCAGCGCGTCGAAGGCCTCGGCGGCCGCGTCGATGGCCGCGCTGTCGCCGGCAGAGGCGCGCGCGAAGGTCGCATAGGCGGCCTGGAACGTGGCCTCGGGCGCCGCGAGTGCCGCGTCGTGCACCCCGGCGGCCGACAGGACGGCGGCGGTCAGGAGGGCCAGGACAGCCGCTCGGCCGCCCTGTCTGTGGTGGTTCATGTTGGATTCCCCGTGCGCCGGACGACCCGGCAGGAATGCAGGCTATCGACGGGGAATTGACGGCGCCGCTGGCATGCGACGGCGGGTCGGTGGCGGTCGCGAAACGCCGCTGCGGCGGCGCGAAACGCGCGCCCGTCAGGCCGGTGCCGGCCCCCAGGCCTTGAGTGCGCGCAGCAGCGGGCGCTTCTTCGACTGGTGGCCCTGCATGCGGCGCAGCACGCCGTCCAGCGTGCGCATCGCCTCCAGGATGTGCGGGCCCTTGTTCAGCATCACGCACTCGGCACGTTCGCCCATCGCCGCGTCGGTGATCTCCGCGCGGGAGGGCAGGCCGGTACGCGCCAGGCTCTCGAGCACCTGCGTGGCCCACACCACCGGCAGGTGCGCCGCCTCGCAGGCCCAGAGGATTTCCTCCTGCACCTCGGCCAGGCGCTCGAAGCCGCACTCGACCGCCAGATCGCCGCGCGCGATCATCACGCCGGCCGCCTCGCCGGCGAGCGCCGCGAACAGCATCTCCGGCAGGTGCTCGAAGCCGCGCCGCGTCTCGATCTTCAGGATCAGCCCGAGCTGCGCGCCGCCGCGTTCGGCCAGCAGCACGCGCAACGCCCGCACGTCGTCGGCCGACTGCGCGAACGACAGCCCGACCAGGTCGGCATGGTGCACCACCGCGTCGAGATCGGCGCGGTCCTTGGCCGTCAGCGCCGGCAGTTCCAGGCGGCTGTCGGGCAGATTGATGCCCTTGTCCGCCGCCAGCATTGCGCCGCCATCGGCGACGTCGGTGATCTCGACGTCGACACCGCGGCGTGTCACCCGGCGGATCACGCCGCCGAGGCGGCCATCGTCGAACCACACGCGTTCGCCCTTGCGGACCTGCGCCAGCACCTCCGGCAGCGTGCAGGCCACGCTGGCCGGTTGCACGCGCCGGTGACCGGAGCCGTGGCTGGCCGCGTGGCCGAGGCCGTCCGGCGTCAGGCGCAGCATGTCGCCGCGCTGCAGCGGGACGCGGCCGGCCTGCTCGGGCAGGTCGGCCACGCCGGTCTCGCGTGGCTCGGCGCCGCGGCGGTGCAGGCGCAGCCGCGTCGCGGGCGTCAGGTAGGCGGTCCGGTCGCACTGCGCCAGCACGCCGCCGGTGCGCTCGTCGACCACGGTCAGGCGCCGGGCCGACCCGCGCGAGTCGACGAAGTCGATCCGGTCGCCCGGGCGGAGCTGGGCGAGCCAGGCCGGATCGACACCGAGCATCGCGCTCGCGCCGTCGACCGTGCCGCCGGCGCCTTGCGCACGCAGCCCGACCAGCGCCGGCGCGAGCACCTGGCCGAGCGCATCGCGCAGCGGGCGCAGCTTGAGCACGCTCGGCCCGGGCGCGATCGGCCCGGTGCGGATCTTCGGCCCGGCCAGGTCCATCAGCACGCGCACCGGTCGCCCGGAGCTCGCGGCAGCCCGCCGCACGTGGCCGGCCATCGCGGCCCAGGCGTCGGCATCGTCGTGCGCGCAGTTGATGCGGGCGATGTCCATGCCGGCATGCACCAGCGATCCGACCAGCACCGGGTCGCGCGCCGCCTCGGACGGCAGCGTGACCATCACCCGCACGCGGCGCTCGGCCGGCGACGTGCCGAACAGCCGCTCCGCGTGGCGCGCGAGCAGCGCCGGGCCGTGCCGGAAGCCTGCCGGCTCGTCGCCGGCCAGCGGACGCCAGGGCCGGCCCAGCAGCACGTGCAGCAGGCCCAGCACCTTGTCGAGGTTGGCCAGCACATGACTCTCGGCCCGCCCGAGCGAGGACAGACCGAACCGCGCGAGGCGGTCCTGCAGCCCGCGTGCATCGACGCTGCGCATCGCCAGGTAATGCGCGAGGTTGCGCGCACTGGCCCGCTGCACCGGCGCGGTACCGGTGATCCACGGCGCGAGGCGCTGCTCGCAGTCGAGCATCGCGCGCCGCAGGCCCTGCAGTTCATCCACCAGGGCCTGGCACTCGGCCCGTTCCCAAGGGGGGGCCTCTTGCAGGCCCGGCTCGATCATGTCTTCCATCGCGGGCCAGTCTGTCCGGGCGATGTGGCAGGCACGTGACGCCCGGGGCAGCGCACGGCCGCGGGCCTTGAGGCAGCGCAACGCGGTCGGCCGTCACACGGCCGTCAGCGAGTCTTCACGAAGGCGACACGCGCCGCGGCGATGCTTGGCGGCAGGTTCAGGAGACCGACATGCGTGACCTCCCCCTGCCGACGCTGCCGCTGGGCATCGCCGAACCGCGCCGGCGGCGCGGCGTCGCGGCCTGGCTGAAAGGCACGATGAAGGGCACGATGCAGCGGCTGCGGCGCCGCCGCGGCTGAAGCGGCTGGCGGGCACCGCCGCGCCTTCACTGCGGCTCGATGCCGGCCGCGCGGATCACCTGGGACCAGCGCCGGACCTCGCCTTCCAGCAGGCGCTGCAGGTCGGCCGGCGAACCGGCCGCCAGCCGCATCCCCAGGCGGCCCAGCTTGTCCTGCACCGACGGTGCCGCCACCGCGTCGCGGACCGCCGCGTTCAGGCGCTCGATCACCTCCGCCGGCGTGCCGGCCGGCGCGGCCAGCGCGTTCCACGACGCCACCTCGTAGCCGGCCAGGCCGGCCTGGGCCGCGGTCGGCACATCGGGCAGCGCCGGGTTGCGCCGATCCGAGGTGACCGCCAGCGCGCGCACGGCGCCGGCCTGCACCTGCGGCAGCATCGGCGCGACGATCTCGACGGCGACGTCGACCTCGCCGGCGCGCAGCGCCGACAGCACCGCCGGGCTGCTCTTGTAGGGCACCGGCAGCAGCTCGACGCGGGCCACCGTCTCGAACAGCTTGGCGGCCAGGTGCTGCGTGCTGCCGACCGCGATCGTGCCGACGTTGAGCCGCCCGGGGTTCGCCCGCGCATGCGCGAGCAGCGCCGCGAGGGTCGCAAAAGGCGCCTCGGCGCGCACGAACACGCCGAGGTCGAACGCGCCCAGCGTGCTGATCGGCGCGAAGTCCTTCAGCGTGTCGTAGGGCAGCCTGCGGAACAGGCCGACGCTGACCGCGTTGCCGTTGCTCATCAGCAGCAGCGTGTGGCCGTCGGGGCGCGCCGTCGCCACCGCCTGGCTGGCCACGATGCTGCCGGCGCTCGGTCGGTTCTCGACCACCACCGGCTGACCGAGGCGCTGCCCCATGACCTCGGCGACGCTGCGGGCCGTGAGGTCGGCGATGCCGCCCGGGCCGAACGGCACCAGCAGCTGGATCGGCCGCTGCGGGAAACGTGCCGGCGCCTGTGCCCGCCCGAGCGCCGGCCAGGCCGCGGCGCCCAGCCAGGCCAACGCGGCCCGGCGTCCGCGGCCGGGAAGAAGTCTTCTCATCGACACAGTATCGCGCGGCACCGTCGAGGCCTCAGCGCGGCCGGGCGAAGTCCGGCAGGCAGAAGCGCTTGCGGTACGCGCCGGGCGCGAGGCCGGTGGTGCGCTTGAACAGGCGCCGGAAGAAGGCCGGGTCCTCGTAGCCGACCCGCCATGCGATCTCGTCGACGGCCGCGTCGGTGCGCTCCAGGCGGCGCTTGGCATCCTCGACACGCAGCCGCTGCACGTAGGCGATCGGCGTGAGGCCGGTGGCCGCGGCGAAGCGCCGCTTGAAGGTCCGCTCGGCGAGGCGGGAGCGGCTGATCATCTCCTCGACCGGGCTGGCGACCGAGAAGTGCGTGGCGAGCCAGCGTTGCGCCGCCTCGATCTCGGCATCGCCGTGGTCGCGCCGGCCTTCGAAGGTGATGTAGGGCGCCAGCCCGTCGTGGTGCCACTGCAGCGCGTACATCCGGGCCACGCGCTGCGCCTCGGTGGCGCCGGCGAAGCGCGCGATCAGGTACAGCGCCAGGTCGTGCCAGGTGGTCGAGGCGCCCGAGCTGATCAGCTCCTCGCGCCGGCCGGCGATCACGAGCACGCGCTCGGGATGGATGCGCACCGCCGGGTGCACCGCGGCGAAGGCGCGTGCGTAGTCGAAGTGCACGGTGGCGTCCTGGCCGTCGTACAGGCCGGTCTCGGCGAGCAGGAAGATGCCCGAGCAGGCCGAGCACAGCAGTGCGCCACGCTCGTGCATGCGCCGCAGCCACTGCACGGCGCGCGGGTGGCGGTCGCGGCGCCAGAGGCCGTCGTGCAGCAGCACGGAGGGCACGATCACCACGTCGCAGGACTCGATCTCCTCGATCGGCCGCTGCACGGTGAGCGGCACGCCGCTGGCCAGCACCAGCGCGCCGGCGCGCTCGCCGACGATCTCCGCGCGGAAGGTCGCCCCGGACGCCGCGGGTTCGTCGGAAGTCTCCATCAGCGCGCCGGCATTCATCACGTCGTACAGGCCGGCGAGCGTGGACAGCACCGCCTCCGGCAACGCCAGCAGCGCGACGCGCAGCGGCGCCGGCGGGGTCGACGACGGGGAACGGCTCGAGGCTGGAGGCATGGCGCGCAAGCAGGCAATGGCAGGAACGGACCGATCTTGGGCGATTTCGGCACTGCCGTGAACCGGGGCGGGCGGCGACCATCCCGACCCTCCCCAACGAATCACCCGAAAGGAAACTCCATGGATGCGCCCGTGATCGACCCCGCCCGGCTCGAAGCCTTCGTGACACGCGCGATCGCCGACATCACGGCCGGCTACACCGGCGTGATGATCAGCCTCGGCAGCCAGCTCGGTCTGTACCGGGCGCTCGCCTATGCCGGCCCGCTGAGCGCGAAGGAGGTCGCGCAGCGCGCCGGCTGCGCCGAGCGCTACGTGCGCGAGTGGCTCAACGCGCAGGCGGCCGGCGGCTACCTCGTCTACCACGCCGTCAGCGACACCTACGAGATGACGCCGGAGCAGGCCATGGTGCTGGCCGACGAGGACAGCCCGGTCTACATCCCGCCGGCCTGGAACGTGCCGGCCGCGATGTGGGCGGACGAGCCGAAGGCGCTGGAGGCCTTCCGCACCGGCCGCGGCGTGGCCTGGGGTGAGCACGACGAGCGCATGTCCTGCGGCGTCGCGGCGTTCTACCGCAACGGCTACCGCGCGGCCCTCGTGCCGCAGTGGCTGCCGGCGCTGGATGGCGTGGTGGAGCAGCTGGAAGCCGGCATCGCGGTGGCCGACATCGGCTGCGGCCACGGCCACGCCACGCTGCTGCTGGCGGAAGCGTTTCCGAACTCGCGCTTCTTCGGCTACGACACGCACGCGGCCTCGCTCGCCGCCGCGCAGCGCAATGCGGCGGCCGCCGGCGCGGCGCAGCGCGTGACCTTCGCGCGGGCCCGGGCAGTCGACTACCCCGACGAGCGCTACGGGCTGATCTGCTTCTTCGACACGCTGCACGACCTGGGTGATCCGGAGGCTGCCGCGCGCCACGCCGCAAAGACACTGGCGCCGGGTGGCACGGTGCTGCTGGTCGAGCCCTACGCGAACGACCGCATCGCGGACAACCTCACGCCGGTCGGGCAGATGTACTACGCCGGCTCGACCCTGATCTGCTGCGCGCACGCGATCTCGGAAGGCGGGCACCTGGTGCTCGGCGCCCAGGCCGGCGAGGCGCGGCTGGCCGCGGTGTTCCGACAGGCCGGGTTCACCCACTTCCGGCGCGCCGCGGAGACGCCGTTCAATCTCGTGTTCGAAGTGCGGCGCTGAGCGCGCACCGGGCCGCATCGCCGCGGCCCGGCCGCCCGGCGCGCAGGAATATTACATTTGCACAAATCTTCATGTAACATTGATTCTTCTGATGTCCCCCCGTCACGACGATCAGGAGTTCAACGATGCAAGCCTCCCTTTCCACCGCAGCGCTGCTGCTGGCGGGTGCCGCCGTGCTCGCCGGCTGCAGCAGCACTCCGCTGAGCGAGCCGTCCAGCGGCAGCACCACCACGACCGGCTCGTCCACGGCGACGCCGCCGGCCGGCGGCGGTACGGGCAAGCCGGTCGCGTCCTCGACGGTGACCAGCGTCATGCTCGCGCCGCACCTGGATCCGAAGAACCGGATCTCCTCCGAGCGGAGCGTGTTCTTCGACTTCGACGACTTCTCGATCCGCAGCGACTACTCGGCGCTGGTGGAACGCCACGGCCGCTACCTGCAGTCCAAGCCGGCGCTGGCGATCAAGATCGAAGGCAATGCCGACGAACGCGGCAGCCCGGAATACAACCTCGCGCTCGGGCAGAAGCGCGCCGAGGCGGTCGCGCAGGCGCTGCGCATCTACGGCGTGAAGGAATCGCAGATGGAGCCGGTCAGCTGGGGCGAGGAGCGCCCGCGCGCGACCGGTCACGACGAGGCGGCCTGGGCGCAGAACCGGCGCGCCGACCTGGTCTATCCGCGCCAGTGAGGTCCCGCGCTCACTGACCGAGCGGGATGTTGGCGGCCCGCTCGTCGGCGTCGAGCGCGGTGATCAGCTTGGCCAGATCGGCATCGAGGCGCGCCAGCGTCTTCGCATCCAGACTGGCCAGCGCCTGCGGCAGCACGCCGCTCAGCGGCCCGGGCGCCTTGCGCAGCACGGCGGCGCCGGCGGGCAGCAGCCGCAGTTGAACGGTGCGCCGATCCGGCCCGTTCTTCTCCCCGACGATCAGTGCGCGCTCGGCCAGCGTGCGCACGAGGTTGCTGGCGGTCGACTGGTGCACGTCCATCGCACGCGCCAGTTCGCTGACACCCAGTCCGGGCCGGGCACGCACCAGGCTCAGCGCCCACAATTGCGCACCGCCCACACCGGCACGTTTCTCGACCTGCTGAAAATGCGTCTTGACCGCGTTGAAGACAAGCCGGAATCGGCGCAGCACGCGGGCAGCGGGTTCGCCGATGTCGCTGTCAGTGGGCTCCGGGCCGGGCACGGCGCCCGAAGCGGTCCCCCTGCTGGTTCGATTTGTCATCCCGGAATCATATGAGAGGCGGCCGGACGAACCGGATCGAGGCATGAAACACGACCTGCATGTGGCCGCGGCGCTGCGGCGCGAGTTCTCCGACTGGCGGCTGTGGCTCGCGCGCGGCATCGTGATCGCGGTGGCGGCGCTCGCCGGCCTTACCGTGGTCGGCTTCACCTGGCTGACCGAGCGCGCGCTGGAGCACTTCTTCGCGCTGCGCGCCGCCTGGTGGTGGGCGCCGCTGCTGTGGACGCCGCTGTGCACCGGCGCGATCGTCTGGCTCACGCGCCGCTATGCCGCCGGCGCGGCGGGTTCGGGCATCCCGCAGGTGATGGCGGCACTCGATTCGTCGGTCGACTCGGTGCACCGCGGCCTGTTCGTCTCGATCCGCCTGAGCGTCGCGAAGATCGTGCTGACGGCCTGGGGCCTGCTGGCCGGTCTGTCGCTCGGACGCGAGGGCCCGTCGGTGCAGATCGCGGCCGGCGTGATGCACGGCGCACGGCGCTGGCTTCCCAAGCGCTCGGCGGTCACCGAACACGGCCTGCTGGTGGCCGGCGGCGCGGCCGGCATCGCGGCCGCCTTCAACACGCCGCTGGCCGGCGTGATGTTCGCGATCGAGGAACTGTCGCGCACGCCCGAGCAGCGCAGCAGCGGCCTGCTCGTCTCCGGCATCGTGCTGGCCGGCCTGGTGGCGGTCTCGATCCTCGGCAACGGCACCTACTTCGGCGTGATCCGCGTGCCCGAGATCGGGCTCGCACTGCTCTGGCCGGGTCTGCTGGTGGCGCTCGCCAGCGGCGCCGCCGGCGGCCTGTTCGCGCGCCTGCTGATCGCCTCGCTCGGCGGCCGCTCGACCGACCCGGTGAGCCGCTGGCGCCTGCGCCGCCCGGTGCTGTTCGCGGTCGCCTGCGGGCTCGCGGTGGCGGTGATCGGCCTGGCCACCAATGGCGCGACCTTCGGCAGCGGCTACGTCTACACCAAGGCCATGCTGTCGGGCGAGGCGACGGCCCCGGCGATCTACGTGCTGCTGAAGTTCATCGCCACCTGGCTGACCGCCTGGTCCGGCGTGCCCGCCGGCATCTTCGCGCCGTCACTGGCGATCGGTGCGGCGCTCGGCAACGACATCGCGCTGCTCACCCAGTACCCGCACGCGGCCACGCTGATCGCGCTCGGCATGGTCGGCTTCCTCGCCGCGGCGACGCAGGCCCCGCTGACCTCCTTCATCATCGTGATGGAGATGATCGACGGCCATGCGATGGTGCTCAGCCTGATGGCCTGCGCGCTGATCGCCAGCGGCGTCTCGCGGGTGCTGACGCGCCCGCTCTATTCGACGCTCGCCCAGCTGCAGCTCGGCCGGATGCCGGTGCCGCCGGCGCGCCTCACGACGAGCGCGCCTGCCGCTCCGGCGCCGGCGGCGGATCCGCCGCCCGGATCTCCCCCGCCGGCCTGAACGCGCCGCTGCCGTCGACGACGCGCAGCGGCAGCGGCGGCGCGGCCCCGCTCTTGTCGGCGCCGGCATAGACAGTCAGGTGCGGGTACGGGATCTCGATGCCGCGGGCGTCGAAGGTGGACTTCAGCCGGCGCAGGAACTCCCGCCGCACGCCCCACTGCTGCAGCGCCTGCACCTTGAAGCGGCAGCGCAGCACCACCGCGCTGTCGTCCCAGCGCTCGACGCCGGCGACCTCCAGGTCCTCCAGGATGCGCGGCCCGAACACCGGATCGAGGCGCATCTGCGCGCCGACCTCGCGCATCAGGTCCAGCGCCTCGTCGACGTCCTCGCGGTACGCGATGCCGACCTCGATCACCGACTGCGCGAACACCCGCCCCATGTTGCTGACCGTGGTGATCAGCCCGTTCGGGACGAAGTGCACGTTGCCTTCGTAGTCGCGCAGCCGCACGTGGCGCAGCGTGATGTCCTCGACCGTGCCGGTCAGGTCGGCGATGCGCACGACGTCGCCGGTGCGGATCTGGTCCTCGAACAGGATGAAGAAGCCGGTGAAGTAATCCTTGACCAGGCTTTGTGCGCCGAAGCCGACCGCCAGGCCGACCACGCCGGCCGCCCCCAGCACCGGGGCGAGCGAGACGCCGAGCTCGCCGAGCACCAGCATGACCGCCAGTGCGCCGATCACCATCGCGATCAGGTAGCGGATCACGCGGCCCAGCGTCTCGGCGCGGCGCGCGCCGTCGGCGTTGTCCAGCCGGGCCGCGATGCGCACGCGCACGCCGCGCACCATGCGCTGCAGCACCACGACCAGGATCCATGCGGCCACCGCGATGCCGATGATCCGCAGCGCCGATCCCATCGGCCCGCCCAGGCGCCCCCAGTCGAATTCAGCGATCCCCTTCAACCATTCATTCATGCACGATTCCTGTGTCGATGCCCCACCGGGCCGAATCCCTTTGGTCACACAAGTGACCCAGTGTGCTATCTTTGTACAAATGTTGATTGCGGGGAAGCCAACCCCGCCGACCGGGCAGGGCATTGCCCTTCCCCACGAGTAGCTGGCGCTCGTGTCGACGGCCGGTCCCGGCCGTGCCCGAGGATCCTGTCCTCGGGTGGTCGAATCGATCTTCGCCTCATCCACCATCCGTGGGGGACGCCCGTCGTCCCACGCCACTTCAGGAGGGCTATTCCCGTGTTCAAACAGGTGCACAACATCAGCTTCCCGATCTCGGAGCCGCACGTCCTCACGCAGGACGAGGCCTACTTCCTGCTGAAGGAGGACGGCCGGGAACTGAAGATCCGCTTCCACGACTACGACCAGATCTACGACCGGCCGGGCCTGTACGAGCAACTCTTCTACCAGCGCCTGCGCTGCGCCTCGCCGCGCAAGGCACGCGACCTGCTGGCCAAGGTGCTGGCCGACAACCGCGTCGAACTCAGCGAGCTGCGCGTGCTCGACCTCGGCGCGGGCAACGGCATGGTCGGCGAACTGCTCGACGCGGCCCGCGTGATCGGCGTGGACATCTCCGAGAGCGCCCGCAAGGCCTGCGAACGCGACCGGCCGGACGCCTACGACGCCTACTACGTGACCGACATGAGCCGGCTCAGCGCCGAGATGAACGCGGAGATGAAGAGCTGGAAGCTCGACTGCCTGACCTGCATCGCCGCACTCGGCTTCGGCGACATTCCGGTCACCGCATTCGCCAACGCCTACAACCTGATCCGCGACGAGGGCTGGGTGACCTTCAACATCAAGGAAACCTTCCTGCAGGAGAGCGACCGCAGCGGCTTCTCGATGCTGGTCAAGCACCTGCTCGTCAGCGACGCGCTTCAGGTGCATCATCTCGAACGCTATCGGCACCGAATCTCCATCGACGGGCGCGCGCTGTTCTACTACGTGCTCATCGGCCGCAAGGAGTCCGACATTGCACCTGCCATCCTGTCGAGCCTGCCGCACCACTGAGGCGCCGCGATGGGCGTGAACCGCCTGATGCGCCGCGCCGCCGCCGTGGCGCTGGGCCTGCTGGTCGGGCTCGGCGCGCCGGCGCAGGCCTGCGAGGTCGACCACAAGGTCGTCTTCGCCGGCCTGGACTGGGACTCCAACGCCTTCCACACCGCCCTCGCCCAGCGCATCCTGCGCGACGGCATGGGCTGCCAGGTCGACCTCGTGCCGGGCTCGACCATCCCGCTGTTCAACGGCATGGCACGCGGCGACATGCACGTCATGATGGAGGTCTGGTCCAACAACACGCCGCCGAGCTGGCAGGCCGGCATCGAGGCCGGCAAGCTGGTCGAGGTGGGCGTGAACTTTCCGGATGCGGTGCAGGGCTGGTTCGTCCCGAAGTACCTCGTCGAGGGCGACCGGGCGCCGGCCAGGGGCCTGAAGTCGGTCGCCGACCTGCCGCGCTTCAAGGCGCTGTTCCGCGATCCGGAGGAGCCGTCCAAGGGCCGCTTCCTGAACTGCATCGCGGGCTGGCAGTGCGAGCTCGTCAACTCCAAGAAGTTGTACGCCTACGGCCTGGCGCCTCACTTCACGAACTTCCGCCCCGGCACCGGCGCGGCGCTCGATGCGGCGATCCTGTCCGCACTGAAGCGCAAGCGCCCGGTGCTCTTCTACTACTGGCGCCCGACCTGGCTGCTCGGCCAGATCGGCGAGCAGGTGGTGATGCTCGACGAGCCCCCCTATGACGACGCCAGGTGGGCCGCGCTGGATGCGGTGAAGGACCCGCGCGACGCCCGCGACGCGACGGCCTATCCGGTCGTCGAGGTGCGCATCGGTGCCAACAAGGCCTTCCTCGACAAGGCACCGCAGATCCGCGCCTTCCTGCAGCGCTACCGGACCAGCGCGAAGCTGGTCTCCGAGGCGCTGGCCTACATGCAGCGCACGAAGGGCAGTCCCGACGACGCCGCGCGCCAGTTCCTCAAGACACACGGCGAACTGTGGACCGCCTGGGTGACGCCGGAGGTCGCGGCACGGGTCCGGGCAGCGCTCTGATGGCCGATGCCGCCAGCCTGTTCCCGGACTGGCGATCGCCGCTGCGGGACGGCACCAACCAGCTGATCGATGCGCTGGTGGTGGGCTACGGCGATGCGTTCGAACGCGTCTCGGACGGCCTGCTCGGCCTGCTCGTGGCCATCGAGCAGGCGCTGCGCGGCGCTCCGCCCTGGGTCATGCTCGCGGCCACTGGCGCGCTCGCGCTGGCCGCGAGCCGGCGCTGGGCCTTCGCGGCGCTGACCACCGCGGCCGTCTGGCTGATCGGCGCCCTCGGCCAGTGGGACCAGGCGATGCAGACGCTCGCACTCGTGCTGGTGTCGGTAGCCGTCGCGCTCGCGCTGGGCCTGCCGGCGGGCGTGCTGTGCGCGCGCTCGCGCGGCGTGCGCCGCGTGACGCTGCCGCTGCTGGACCTGATCCAGACGATTCCCAGCTTCGTCTACCTGATCCCCGCGGCGATGCTGTTCGGCCTCGGCAAGGTACCGGCCATCCTGGCCACCGTGATCTACGCGGCGCCGCCGCTGGTGCGCCTGACCGACCTGGGCATCCGCCAGGTCAGCGCGGAGGCCGTCGAGGCGGCGCGGGCCTTCGGCGCCACGCGCCGGCAGCTGCTGCTGAAAGTGCAGATCCCGCTCTCGCTGCCGTCCATCATGCAGGGCATCAACCAGACCACGATGATGGCGCTCGCGATGGTGGTGATCGCCTCGATGATCGGTGCGCGCGGCGTCGGCGAGACGGTGCTGGTCGGGCTGCAGCGCAACGACCCGGGCACCGGCCTGGTCGGCGGGCTCGTGATCGTCATCCTGGCGATCGTGCTGGACCGGCTGCTGCAGGCCGGCGGCACCCGGCTGCAGGATCGCGGCGGCCCGCCCTGACGCGCCATGGCGCTGATCCGGATCCGCGGCCTCAGCACCATCTTCGGCCCGCGACCGAAGGAGGCGCTGCAGCAGGTGCGTGCCGGGGTCGACAAGGCCGCGCTGCTCGCCCGGGGCCATACGCTGGCGCTGCACGACATCGACCTGGACATCCGTGCCGGCGAGATCTTCGTGATCATGGGACTCTCCGGCTCGGGCAAGTCGACGCTGGTGCGCCACATCAACCGCCTGATCGACCCCACTGCCGGCAGCGTGTCGATCGACGGCGAGGACGTGCTCGCGATGCGCCCGGACGAGCTGATCGCGCTGCGCAGGCGGCGCCTTGCGATGGTGTTCCAGGGCTTCGGCCTGCTGGCCCACCTGAGCGTGCTCGACAACGTGGCCTTCGGGCTGGAACTGCGCGGCGTGGCCCGCGCCGAGAGGCAGGAACGGGCGCGGCACTGGATCGAGCGCGTCGCGCTGCAGGGCTTCGAGCAGCACCGTCCGTCGCAACTGTCCGGCGGCATGCGGCAGCGGGTCGGGCTGGCACGCGCGCTGTGCAGCGACACCGACATCATCCTGATGGACGAGGCCTTCTCGGCGCTGGACCCGCTGATCCGCTCCCAGTTGCAGGGCGAGCTGCTGACGCTGCAGGCCGAGCTCGGCCGCACGGTCGTGTTCATCACGCACGACCTCGACGAGGCGCTGCGCCTCGGCGACCGCGTCGCGATCCTGCGCGACGGCCGGCTCGCGCAGGTCGGTACGCCCGGCGAGGTGCTGATGGCACCGGCCGACGAGCAGGTGGCCGCGTTCGTGCGCGACGTCAACCGCGCGCGCGCCCTGACCATCGATGCGGCCCGGGTGCCGTGGCCGGCCGACGCGCCGCCGCCGCCGCCGGAGCGCGCCGTCGACGCCGATCTGTCGATCGAGCAGGTGCTGCCGATGCTGGTCGGCCGGCGGACACCGCTGGCCTTGCGGCGCGGCGGCACGATCGTCGGCCAGGTGTCGATGGACGCGGTGCGCGACCTGCTCGCGCAGCAGGACTGAACGGCGGAGCGCATGCGGCGCCTGATGATGCCCCTGGCCACGCTGCTCAGCGGCGTCGGCCTGCTGGTGCTCGGCGTGGGCCTGCTGTTCTCGGTGCTGGGCCTGCGTGCCGGGCTGGCGGAGTTCTCGACCGTCACGACCGGCATCGTGATGTCGGCCTACTTCGTCGGCTTCGTCGTCGGCACGCTGTACTGCCCGGTGCTGATCCGGCGCGTGGGCCACATCCGCAGCTTCGCGGCGATGGCCTCGGTCGCCTCGACGATGCCGATCCTGCACGCGCTGTGGGTCGAACCCTGGTACTGGGCCGCGCTGCGGCTGGTCACCGGCACCTGCCTGGTGGGCCTGTACATCGTCGTCGAGAGCTGGCTCAACGTGCTCGCGCCGCGCGAGCAGCGCGGCAAGGTGTTCGCGCTGTACCTGACGGTCAGCTGCGTCGCGATGGCGCTCGGGCAGTGGCTGCTGCTGGTGGGCGACCGGCTCGGTTTCGTGCCGTTCGTGATCGTCTCGGTGCTGCTGTCCTTCGCGCTGCTGCCGCTGACGCTGACGCCGGTCGCCGAGCCCGAGCCGGTCGAGGCGCCGCACCTCGGCCTCGCGCAGCTGTACCGCACGTCGCCGCTGGGCGTTTCCGGTGCCTTCACCGCCGGGCTGCTGAGCGGTGCGCTGCTCGGCCTGGGCGCGGTGTTCGTGCAGCGGCTCGGCCTGTCCGACGCCGCGGTCGCGGCCTTCATGGCGGCCACGATCCTCGGCGGGGCGCTGTTCCAGTGGCCGATCGGCCACCTGTCGGACCGGCACGACCGGCGCCGCGTGCTGTTCGCCGTCTGCGCCGGCACGGCGGTCGTCGCGGCGGGTACCTTTGCCGCGCTGCGAATGGCGCCGGCCGCGCTGATCCCGGCCGGCATCGTGCTCGGCGGGCTGCTGTTCGCGATCTACGGGCTCAGCGTCGCGCACGTCAACGACCTGATCGACCCTTCGCGCGTACTCGAGGTGACCGGCGGCCTGCTGCTGGTGCACGGCATCGGCGCCTCGATCGGGCCGACGCTGGCCGGCATCGTGATGAACCTGCTGGGACCGGGCAGCCTGCTGGTCTACTTCGCCGTCGCGACCGCGCTGCAGGCGCTCTATACGCTGCACCGCATGCGCTACGCGGCGCCGGTGCCGGCGGAGGCCAAGGCCGGCTACGTCGTGATGGGCGGCAGTTCGCAGGCGACGCTGCAGCTGGACCCGCGCGCCACGCGCCCGCCCGAGCCCTGACCCCCCAAAAAAATGGAGCCCCGGGAGGGGGCTCCAATGAGGCTTCTCTTTGATGCCCATCCAGGACACAAACTCACGACGGGCATTGCAGATTGTATTTGTTTCAATGTATCGGGGGGAGCCCTCCCGGCCGCCCGGGGCGTGTCGGACCTCACATGAGGGGGTTCGGCCCGGGCCGCTTCGATGGTTGTACATTTGCACAAATGTTGCAGTCACCTGACTTCCAGAGCGCGGCAAGGGGCGTAGGGGCCCGGGCCGACGGGGTTGCCCGATGAGCGCAGCGCGCCATCTCGCGATCGCCGCCGTGGTGCTGGCCCTGCTCGGCCTGGCAGCCTGGTGGTGGCAACGCAACCCCCCCGTGACGGTCCCGCCGGTTCCGCCGGTGGCGGAACCCACGCCGGTGGCCACCCCTGCGGCCGAACCCGCACCGGCGTCCGCGCCGGCGATCCGCCATCCGATCGAGCCGCCGGCCACGGCGCAGGCGGCGCCGCCGGCCGCGCCGGACCTGGAGGACCAGCTGCTCGACCTGTTCGGCCGCAAGACGGTGCTGGCACTGCTGCGGGTCGACGGGTTCGCCCGGCGGGTCGCGATCACGGTCGACAACCTCGGCCGGGAGCAGGCGCCGTCGCGGTTCTGGCCGGCTCAGCCGACGCCGGGGCGCCTGGTGGTCCAGGCCCAGGGCGGAAACGAGGTGATCGGGCTCGACAACGGCCAGCGCTACACGCCCTTCGTGCTGATGGCCGAGACGGTGGACCTGCGCCAGGTCGTCGCGCTGTACCGCCGCATGTACCCGCTGTTCCAGCAGTCGTACGAGGAGATCGGCTACCCCGGCCGGTACTTCAACGACCGCCTGGTCGAGGTGATCGACCTGCTGCTCGCGACCCCCGAGCCCGCCGGGCCGCTGCGCGTGCGGCTGCCGGTGGCCGACGGCCCTGTGCAGCCGAAACGTCCCTGGGTGCTGTACGAGTTCGAGGATCCGGCGCTGCGCCCGCTGAGCGCCGGCCAGAAGATCCTGCTGCGCATGGGCCCGGTCAACGAGCGGCGCGTGAAGGCCCGGCTGACCGAGCTGCGCCGCCTCGTCGCCTCGCCGGCCCGGTAGGGCCTGTTCACACTACGGAAGGTCACGCGTGACTCGACAAGCAGGCGCCCGCAAGGCGCACGGCGCAGCCCAGGCTGGACGCCTGGGCAAGACGAGCAACGCGGCGGGCGCCTGCTTGTCGAGATCACCCTTCGGGCCGGGGTGGCCCAAGGCGCCGGGCCGCGTTGCACCGCTGGCCCAGGCGGCCAGCCTGGGCGGCGCGGCGCGCCTTGCCCAGCGCCTTGGGCCACCCCGGCGCGAGCCCTCCCGTGGTGTGAACAGGCCCTAGCCCGCGGATGCCGATCGACCTCGTCGCGCTGGCCGGCGAACTGGCCTGGCCGCTGGCCATCGCGCTCGCCTGGGTGGTCGGCGAGCTCGGTCACCGCTGGACGCACCTGCCGCGCATCAGCCTGTACGGCATCGTCGGCTTCGCGCTGGGCAGCACGCAGCTCGGCCTGCTGCCGCCGGTCGCCGCGGACCCGATCTCGATGCTGGCCAACGTCGCATTCGGGCTGATCCTGTTCGAGTTCGGCTACCGCATCAACCTGCGCTGGCTGCGCGCCAACCCCTGGATCGGACTGACCGGCCTGCTCGAGGCCGGGCTGAGCTTCGCCGCGGTCTACGCGCTGGCGCAGCTGTGGGAGATGCCGGTGCTGACCTCGCTGCTGTTGGCGTCGCTGGCGATGTCCACGTCGCCGGCGGCGCTGATGCGCGTGATCAACGAGGAGCGCAGCTCGGGCCAGGTCACCGAGCGGGTGCTGCACCTCACCGCGGTGAACTGCCTGCTGTCGGTGTTCGCGTTCAAGGCGATCGTCGGCTTCTGGACCTTCCAGACCTCGGGCAGCGTGCTGCAGGCGGCCTCCAACAGCGTCGTGCTGCTGGCCGTCTCGGCCGGCATCGGCGGCGCGTTCGGGTTCGCGGTGCCGGCGCTGCTGCGCCGCTTCGGCCGCCTGACGCGTGATGCGACGGTCGGCTTCGCGATCGGCGTGATCCTGCTCGTCGCGATCACCCATGCGCTGAAGGTGTCGCCGGTGCTGGCCTCGCTGACCTTCGGCGTCGTCGCGCACCACCGGCGCGTGGTGCTGAACCAGACGCAGCGCAACTTCGGCGCACTCGGCGACCTGCTGGCGATCGTGCTGTTCGTGTTCGTCGCGACCACGATCGCCTGGCAGCGCGCCTGGGCCGGGCTCGGCCTCGCGCTGCTGGTGATCCTGGTGCGGGCGCTGGTGAAGGTCGGCGTGGTCGGCTCGCTGGCCCGGGTCAGCGGCATCACCTGGCGCAAGGGCGTGCTGACCGGGCTGGCGATGACGCCGATCTCGGTGTTCGTGATCCTGCTGCTCGAACAGGCGCGTTTTCTCGGCATCGACCTCGTCGACCAGCTCGCGCCGCTGGCCGCGGCGACGCTGCTGCTCGAGCTGATCGGCCCGGTGGTGACCCAGCGTGCGCTGCTGCTCGCCCGCGAAAGCGGCGAGCCGCCGGAGGGCTGACGTGCCGCTCGAAGCCTTCAAGTCCTCCGCCCCGCTGACACTCGGCGTCGAGCTCGAGCTGCAGCTGGTGAGCCTGTCCAGCCTGGACCTGATCCACGCCAGCCCCGACATGCTGGCGCTGCTCGGGCGCCGGCGCTTTCCCGGCAACGTCGTGCCGGAGATCACCGAGAGCATGATCGAGGTATCGACCGACGTGCACACGGAGCATGCCGGGCTGCTCGCGCAGCTGCGCGAGATCCGCGACGCGCTGGTGCAGGCGGGCGACCGCCTCAACGTCGGCGTCTGCGGCGGCGGCACGCACCCGTTCCAGCAGTGGTCCGAGCGCAAGATCTTCGCCAAGCCGCGCTTCAAGGAGGTCTCGCTGCTGTACGGCTACCTGGCCAAGCAGTTCACGATCTTCGGCCAGCACATCCACGTCGGCTGCGAGAGCGGCGACGATGCGCTGTTCCTGCTGCACTCGCTGAGCCGCTACGTGCCGCACTTCATCGCGCTGGCCGCCTCGTCGCCCTTCGTGCAGCGGCGCGACACGCTGTTCAACTCGGCGCGCCTGAACTCGGTGTTCGCGTTCCCGCTCAGCGGGCGCGCGCCCTTCATGCTGAGCTGGGAGGAGTTCGAGCGCGACTACTTCGCGCGCATGGAGCACACCGGCATCGTCAAGAGCATGAAGGATTTCTACTGGGACATCCGCCCCAAGCCGGAGTTCGGCACCATCGAGCTGCGCGTCTGCGACACGCCGCTGACGGTGGAGCGCGCGGCCGCGCTCGCCGGCTACCTGCAGGCGCTGTGCCGCATGCTGCTGGAGCGCGGCGAGCCGATGCCCAGCGAGAACGACTACCTGGTCTACAACTACAACCGCTTCCAGGCCTGCCGCTTCGGCTTGGACGGCACGGTCGTGAACCCGCACACGCACGAATCGGTCTCGCTGCGCGACGACGTGCTCGCGACGCTGCGCCGGCTCGGCGAACGGCTGCAGCCGGGCGAGTCGACGATGCTCGCGCACCTGGGCCAGGTCGCGCTGGACGGCAGCGACGCGAGCACCCTGCGCCGCGAGTACGAGGACCGCGGCAGCTCCGAGGGCATGGTGGACGCGGCGATCGCGTACTTCCGCGACGCCGCGCCGGGCTGAGGCCTACACGCGCAGCCGCTCGGGCGCGAGGTAGTCCTGCCGGTAGGCCTCGAAGTCGAGCCGGTCCTCCGCTTCGATGCGCTGCTGCGCCTGGCGCGACAGCGCCGCCATCTGCTCGAAACGGGCCTGTTCGGCCACCGGCCAGGGCCGCGCCAGCAGCTCGCGCCGTGCCAGTGCCGAGCGGGCCTGGGCGAACGCGGTGTGCGAACCGCCAAAGTCCGCCTGCATCGCCTGCAGCACCCGCGCCGACGGCAGCTGCGCGGGTTCGGCCAGCGCGGCGCGCGCGGCGGCCAGGCTGTCCCGGTAGCTGCGCCCGCCGTGCGCGGCATCGACGCTGTCGGCGATCGGCGCCAGTTCGTCCAGCAGTTGCGCGGCCCAGTCGGCCAGCGCCACCTCGGCGCCATCGCGCTCCAGCCGCAGGCCCGGCGTGCGGCCGCGCGAGGCGACGCGGTCCTGGTTGCGCCCGAGCGCCGCGATCTCCTGCGGCGTGTCCGGCGGGCTGTCGGTCAGCAGGCTGTGCAGCAGGAACAGGTCGACGAAGCGCGCCGTCGTGGCGTCGATGCCCACCGGCGCAAACGGATCGAGGTCTAGGCAGCGCACCTCGACGTACTCGACCCCGCGCTCGCGCAAGGCGTGCAGCGGCCGCTCGCCCGGCCGGATCACACGCTTGGGCCGGATCGTGCCGTAGAACTCGTTCTCGATCTGCAGCAGCGTCGTGCCGAGCTGCCGGTAGCCGCCGTCGGCATCGCGGATGCCGATCGCCTCGTAGTCCGGGTACGGCCGCGTCAGCGCTTCCTGCAACGAGGCGGCGTAACTCTCCAGGCCGTTGTAGCTCACCGCCAGCGCCGATTGCGCGTCGCTCTGGTAGCCGAGGCGGCCCATGCGCAGCGAGGTCGCGTGCGGCAGGCCGTGCGTGCCGCTGCCGATCGGCTGCAGCGCATGCGGCCGCCCGGCGACGAAGCCCGACGCCAGCGCCGGCGAGGCGCCGAACAGCAGCAGCAGCAGGAACGAATGGCGGCGGAAGTTGCGGATCAGCCCGAAGTATTGGTCGGTGGTGACGCCCGGCAGCGACCAGTTGTAGTGGATGCCCGAGATCGTCTGCATGCGCCGGCCGTAGCGGTGGCTCAGTCCGGTGCGGTAGACGGTCTTCGCCTGCGCGACATTCGAGCGGCCGTAGCGGGCGATCGGGATCTGGTCCTCGGGCGGCAGCTCGCAGGGCATGCTCGCGGCCCACAGCGCCTCGTCGCCGATCGCGTGATAGACGGCCTGGTGGATGCGCCCGAGTTCGTCCAGGCAGTCCTCGACGCCGGCATGCGCGCCGGTGATCAGCTCCAGCTGCGACTCGCTGAAGTCGGTGGTGATGTGCGGGTGGGTCAGTGCCGAGCCGAGGCCCGGCGGATGCGGCGTGAGGGCCAGCGTGCCGTCCGGCCGCACGCGCAGGCTTTCCTTCTCGATGCCACGCCGCATGCCGGTCAGGCGGTCGGCCGGCAGCGCGCGCAGGCGTTCGAGCAGCAGGGGCGTGCGATTCGTCATGGTGGAGTCGTTGAGCGGTGCCGGATGATAGGGATTCCGCCCAGGCCCTGCCGGGCGAGGCCCTTGCGGCCGCCGCCGGCCGCTAGAGCCGCACCAGCACCTTGCCGTCGGCGCCCTGCTCCACCGCCTCGTGTGCGGCGGCGATGTCCTGCAGTTCGAACACGCGCGGCACCGGATGCTGCAGCGCCTGCGCCGCGAGCAGCTCGCCGATGCCGCGCGTGGTGTCGCGCAGCGCCTCGTCGGGCAGGCGGTAGACGATGAAGAAGTAGAGCGTCGCGAAGCCGACGATCAGCGGCCGGAACGGCACGCCGATGGTCGGCGCGCCCGACCCATAGACCACGACCCGGCCGCCGAAGGCGAGCAGGTCGCCGTAGCGCGCCGCATGCGCCGCCGCGTCGACGTCGATGATCACGTCCGCACCGCGCCCGCCGGTGAGCGCGCGCACGCGCGCAGCCAGGTCCTCGCGCCGGTAGTCCACCGTCGCATCCGCCCCGCGCTCGCGCGCGAACGCGGCCTTGGCCTCGCTGCTGACCGAAGCGATCACGCGCGCGCCGGCGCGCCTGGCGAGCTGCACGACGTACTGGCCGACGGCCCCGGCCGCGCCGGGCACGAGCACCGTGCGGCCGAGCAGGCTGCCGCAAGACGCCACCGCGTGCCAGGCCGTCATGAGCGGGATGCCGATGGAGGCGCCGACCTCCAGCGAGGCCTCCGCGGGCAGCGTCACCACCTGCCGCGCCGGCAGCACGATCTGCTGCGCCGCGGTACCGTGCGCGCGGCCCCACTGTCCATTGAAGACCCAGACGCGTTCACCGAGCCGCACGGGATCGACACCCGGTCCGACCGCGTCGACCACGCCGGCGCCGTCGCTGTGCGGGATCACCGCCTCGAAGTCCATCGCCGGGTTGCTCAGCCCGGCGCGCGACTTGACGTCCGACGGATTGACGCCCGACCAGGCGAGCCGCACACGCAGCTCGCCCTCGCCGGGCTCGGGCGTCGGCTGGTCCTCGACCTGCAGCACGTCGCGGGCGGGGCCGCGGCGGCGGTACAGCGCTGCCTGCATTCAGGTCCTCCGGGGTTGGCGGGCGACGAGCATGCCACGAAGCAGGCGCTCGTGCAGCGTGCGGGTACCGCGCCGCAGCGCGCGGCCGGCCGCCGCCCAGAAGGCGTCGATGGCCTCGCTGCGCAGGTCCAGCGCGCGGCGCCGGGCCGCATCGTGCAGGTTGGCATTCCACTCGGGTAACGGGGTCGTGGCAGGACGGGCGTTCATGGCAGGCTCCTTGATCGGATGGCGCAAATCTAGGCATCCGCCGGCGGTCCGGAAACGGCACCCGCGTCAAATCGGCCTTGCGCTCGCCGCAAGGCTGGCGCGGCTACCATCGCGCGCCATGGATGCACTCGCTTTCGACGACCTGAAGCTGTTCGCGCGCGTCGCCGCGCTGGGCACGCTGTCGGCCGTCGCGCGCGAGCGCGACGTGCCGGTCAGCCAGATCTCGCGCGCGCTGGCCCGCATCGAGAAAACCTGTGGCGCGCGCCTGATCCACCGGTCGACGCACGGCCTCGCGCTGACTGCCGAGGGCACCACCTTCCTCGACTACTGCCGCCGCATCGGCAGCACGCTGGAGGAACTGGAGGGCGAGTTCGCCACCAAGGCACGCGAGGCGAGCGGCGTGGTGCGCGTGGCCGCGAGCACGGTGATCGCGCAGTACCAGCTGCTGCCCAGCCTCGTCGCGCTGAGCGAGCGGCATCCGAAGCTGCAGGTCGAGCTCGAGGTCAGCGACCGGCTCGTCGACATGGCCCGCGACGGTATCGACATCGCGATCCGCACGACCAGCACGCTGCCCGAGACCATGGTGGCGCGCCGCATCGGCTCGCTCGGCCGCGCGCTGTATGCGGCCCCGGCCTATGCGCGCCGCGCCGGGCTGCCCGACCACCCCGACCAGTTGCGCGAGCACCGGCTGATCACCAACAGCGCGGCGACGCAGCTGAACCTGTGGCCGTTCCGGGTCGACGGCGCAGCGTTGAACTGGCCGGCCGAAGGCTGGTGGCGCACCAACGACACCGGTCTGGCCGCGAACATGGTCCTGCAGGGCCTGGGCATCGGGCGCCTGGCCACGCTGGTGGGCGACCCGCTGGTCGACGAGGGCCGCCTCGTGCCGGTGCTGCCGGAACGGGTCGACGTGCAGCCGGTCGCGATCTACGCGGTGTTCGCCGGCACGCGCCAGCGCCTGCCGAAGATCCGCGCCTGCATCGACTTCTGGGCCGACTGGTTCGGGCGCCGCGCGGCGCCGGTGGACTGAGAAGCTGTGAACGAACCCGCCACGCCCGCTCGTCCCGCCAGAACGCGGCCACTCGTCGTTGCAAGTGCTCGCCATAGCACGAGCTATGGCTGTGCTTTGCGCCTAGATTGGCCGCGTTCTGTCGGCCCCCTCGGGCGCGCCGGGTTCATTCACAGCTTCTGAGCCGGTCCCGCACGGGAGTGACGCGCGGGAGCGCGCGATTGTTGGGCTGGCCGCAATGCTGCGTTCGGCGCAGGCGCCTTGGTCGGTCGGGAGGCGGCACCTAGATTGGTGTCATCGCCCTCCCGAACCCTCCCGAAAGGAAACACCATGCGAGCCCTGACCTTCACTGCCCTGTCCGCCACCTTCGCGCTGTTCGCCGGTGCGGCCTTCGCGCAAACCACCACCGACGAAGCGCGGTCGCTGGCTGCGCAGGCCACCGCCGCGTACGAGCGCCAGGCGCTGGCGCAGGCGCCGACGCCGGAACCGGTCGCGATCGGCGACTACCGTGCCGACGCGCACAACCAGGCCCGGCTGGCGCGCCACCAGGCCGAGCAGCGCGCGATCGTCGCCTACGCCGCGGGCGTGCGCTCGCAGCCGATCGCGGTCTACTCGGAGGACAGCGCGCGCGCCGAGGCGCAACGTTTCCATGCCGAGCAGAACCTGGCCGCCCGCGCGGCGCTGGTGAAGTCGACCGTCGCCGCGCAATGACGCGACCCCGGCCGGACCGCGGTTGCAGCTGAAACCCGGCCCGCGCGGCCGGGAAATCGGCGCGCAATCGCCGCGGCGGATGCTGGCGGCTCCCGATCCTGGAGCCTCCGGCATGAACGACAACATCACCTACCGCGGCACGGTCTATCCGTGGCACTGCGACCACATGGGCCACATGAACGTCATGTGGTACGTGGGCAAGTTCGACGAAGCCATCTGGAACCTGTTCGCGCAGCTCGGCCTGACACCGGCCTGGCTGCGCAGCCGTGACCGCGGCATGGCCGCGGTCGAGCAGACCATCCGCTACCAGCGCGAGCTGCACGCCGGCGACGTGGTCGAGGTGCACTCGCAGGTCACCGAGCTGCGCGCGAAAGCGCTGCTGGTCGAGCAGACCATGCGCCGGGCCGACACCGGCGAAACCGCGGCCCGCATGAACCTCGTCGCGGTGCACCTGGACCGCACCGCGCGCGCCGCGGTGGCGCTGCCGGAGGAGATCGTGCAGCGCGTGCGCGCGCGCCTGCTCGCCGCGCCGGCCGCACCGGCTCCGTTTCAGCTGTAATCCCCGGCCGCACCCGCGGTGCGCTGCGCGCGCGGCGCGGGTGCCACACTGCCGGCACATCCATGCCCGCTTCCCGAGACGAATCCCTGCCCGGCGACGCCACCGCGCCCGCTGACCAGCGGCCGCCCGTCGTGCTGCTGGCCGACCTCGAACCGGCGCTGCAGCTCCTGCTGCAGACCTGGCTCGGCGAGATCGGCGCGCGCAGTGCGCCGGCCGATGCGCCGCCGCCGGACGCGCCGGCGCTGCTGTTGGTCGGCCTGCCGTACCCGCGCGAGTACCCGGGGGAAGGCGGCTCGCCGCGCCTGCAGGCACTGCGGGCGGCCTGGCCCGGCGTGCCGGCGATCGCGCTGTCGCCGACGCTGCTGACCAGCGTGGCCGCGCAGGGCGAGGTCGCGCAACGGCTCGGCGTGCAGGCGGTGCTGCCCGCGCCGCTGGCGCGCGAATCGCTGCTCGGCGCCGTCCGCGCCCTGCTGGGGCCGCCGCGGTGAGGCGTGCGGCGTGGTGGCGGCCGCCCGGGCGCGGTGCCTGGCCGCGCCACCGCACGGTCGCCTGGGCCGGCGGCCTGCTGATCGCGCTGGTCGTCGCGCTGGCGGCCTTCGACATCGTGCGCGGGTACCACGCCACCGTCGAACGCACCGGGCGCGAGCTGGAGTCGCAGGCGCGCGTGATCGCCGAACAGACCGCGCGCAGCATGCAGGCGGTCGACGTCGTGCTGCAGCACCTGCAGGAACAGCTGCGCGACGGCCCGCTCGGCACGCTGCCGCCGGAGGCGTTGCACGCCTACCTGAAGGAGAAGGCGGTCGGCCTGGTGCAGACCGAAGCGCTGGTCGTGTTCGAGGCCGACAGCCGCGTGCGCGCCACCTCGCTCGCGCCGCCGGACCGGCTGCCGGCGCTGCAGGCGGACGTGCACAGCCCGTTCGAGATGCTGCGCTCCGGCGCTCCGGGCCTGGTGATCGGCCCCCCGATCCGCGGCCCGGCCACCGGGCGCTGGATGGTGCCGCTGGGCCGGCGCGTCGGCGGCCCGGCCGGCGAGTTCGCCGGTGCCGTCGGCGCCGCCGGCCGCGTCGACTACTTCCAGGACCTGTACCGCGATGCCTTCCCCGAACCCGGCAGCCGCGTCGCGCTGCTGCACCGCGACGGCACGCTGCTGGCGCGCCACCCGCCGGCCGACACCGCCCTCGGCCAGCACTTCGGGCTGATCGACGACCTGCTCGCGCGCGCCGAGGCAGGCGAGCCCTTCACGCGCAACCGCAGCCCGGTGGACGGCGCGGACCGCTTCGGCGCGATCCGCCGGGTGCCCGACTATCCGCTGGTGGTCGTCGTCACGCGCGACGCCGACACCGCGCTCGCGCCGTGGCGCGCGCAGGCGCTCGGCTCGGTGGGGCGCACGCTCGCGCTCGCCGGCCTGGCTGCCGCGCTGCTGGCGATCGCGCTGCGCCAGTTGCGCCGGCTGGCGACGGCGCACGCCTCGCTGGCCGAATCGCAGGAGCGCTACGCACTGGCCGCGGCCGGCGCCGACGACGGTGTGTGGGACTGGGACCTGCAGGCCGGCACGGCCTACGAGTCGCGCCGCGCGCGCGAGCTGCAGGGCCTGCCGCCGGCGCCGGAGACGCAGCCGCTGGCCGACCTGGTGGGGACGCTGCAGGTGCACCCGGAGGATGCCGGCCGGCGCGAGCGCACGATGCAGGCCCACCTCGAGGGCCGCACGCCGGCCTACGAGGTCGAGTACCGGGTGCGCCACGCCGACGGTCAGTACCGCTGGATCCGCGTGCGGGCGCTGTGCATCCGCGATGCCGACGGGCGGCCGATGCGCATCGCCGGCTCGGTCAGCGACATCGATGCGCACAAGCGTGCCGAGGCGGCGCTGCGCGTCAGCGAGCAGCGCTTCGCGGTCGCGGTGGCCGGCTCGGACGACGGCATCTGGGAATGGGACATGCAGGCCGCGCAGGTCTACAACTCGCAGCGCGGGCGTGTGCTGTTCGGCCTGCCGGAGGCGCCGGAACTGCTGCCGATGGCCGGGTGGTTCGAGCTGATCCGCCGCCAGCTGCACCCGGAGGACCTGCCGCGCCGCGAGGCCGCGCTGCGCGCCCACCTGGAGGGGGCCACGCCGACCTACGAGATCGAGTTCCGCGTGCGCGATGCGGAGCGCGGCTACCGCTGGGTGCGCGTGCGCGGCATGTGCGTGCGCGGCGCGGACGGCGCGCCGCAGCGCATTGCCGGCTCGGTCAGCGACATCGACGCACGCCGCCGCGCCGAGGAGGGCCTGCGCCTGTCGGAGGAGCGCTTCGCGCTCGCAGTGGCCGGCAGCAACGACGGCATCCTCGACTGGGACATCGCGGCCGACCGCATGTTCGCCTCGCCACGCGCGATGCGCATCGCCGGCGTCGAACCCGACGCGCGGATCCGCACGCGGGCCGAATGGGTGGGGCTGCTGCACATCCACCCGGACGACCGGGCCCGCCACGACGAGGACTTCCGCCGCCACCTGGAAGGTCAGACCGAGGTGCGCGAAGGCGACTACCGCGTGCGCCACCCGGACGGCGCGTACCGCTGGGTGCGGGTGCGCGGCATGTCGGTGCGCGATGCGGCCGGCCGGGCGGTCCGCTGGGCCGGCTCGGTCAGCGACATCGACAAGAGCAAGCGTGTCGAAGAGGCGCTGCGCCGCTCGGAGGAGCGCTACCAGCTCGCCGTCGACGGCTCCAACGAAGGCCTGTGGGACTGGGACATGGACGGCGACCTGCTGTTCCTCTCGCCGCGCGCGCAGCTGCTCGTGCTGGCCGAGGCCGGCGAGCCGATGCGGCCGCGGCGCGAATGGCTCGCGGGCCTCGTCTACCACCCGGACGACATCGCGACGGTGCGGCGCGCGATCGGCGCGCACCTGCGCGGCACGACACCGCACTTCTCGGTCGAGTACCGGCTGCGCCACCACAGCGGCGGCTGGCACTGGTACCGCCAGCGCGGCGTGGCGGTGCGCGACGCGCGCGGCCACGCCTACCGCATGGCCGGCTCGATGGAGGACATCAGCACGCGCAAGCACGCCGAAGCCGAGCGCGAGCAGCTCGAGCGCCAGCTGCGCCAGGCGCAGAAGCTGGAAGCCATCGGCACGCTGGCCGGCGGCATCGCACACGACTTCAACAACATCCTGTCGGCCATCCTCGGCTACGGCGAGCTGGCGCAGAAGGACGCGCCGGCCGGCAGCGCGCAGCGCCGGCATCTCGACGCAGCGCTGGCCGCGGGCGCACGCGCCAAGTCGCTGGTCGAACGCATCCTCGCCTTCAGCCGCAGCGGCGTCGGCGAGCGCGTGCCGGTGCACGTGCAGTCGGTGGTGGCCGAAGCGCTCGACGCGATCGGCGCCGCGCTGCCGGCGGGTGTGACGCTGACACGCCGGCTCGCGGCCGGTGACGCCGGCCTGCACGGCGACCCGACGCAGATCCACCAGGTGGTGATGAACCTGTGCGCGAACGCCGTGCAGGCGATGAAGTCCGCCGGCGAGATCGCGGTCGACCTGGAACGCGTCACGCTCGACGTGCCGCTCGTGGTCGCGACCAGCACGCTGCCGGCGGGCGACTACCTGCGCCTGGAGGTGCGCGACAGCGGCAGCGGCATCGCGCCGGAGGTGCTGGAGCGCATCTTCGACCCGTTCTTCACGACCAAGCAGGTCGGCGTCGGCACCGGGCTCGGGCTGTCGCTGGTGCACGGCATCGTCACCGACCTGGGCGGCGGCATCGCCGTGCGCAGCCGGCCCGGCGAGGGGGCCGCGTTCACCGTCTACCTGCCGTCGCAGGAAGCCGTGGCCGCGCCGGAAGCGACGCTGGACAGCATCCCGTCCGGATCGGGCGAGACCGTGCTGCTGGTCGACGACGAGGAGCCGCTGGTGCGGCTTGGCGAGGAGATGCTCGCCGAGCTGGGTTACGAGGCGGTCGGTTTCACGTCCAGCGCGGCGGCACTGGAGGCGTTCCGTGCCTCGCCGGGGCGTTTCGACGCGGTGCTGTCCGACGAGGCGATGCCGGGCATGACCGGCTCCGAACTGGTCCGCGAGCTGCGCGCGCTCGACGCCTCGGTGCCGATCGTGATGATGAGCGGCTTCGTCAGCCCGACGCTGCTGGCCCGCGCACGGGCGGCCGGCGTCGCCGAAGTGCTGGGCAAGCCGCTCGCGGCGCGCGACATCGCCCGCGCGCTGGCCGCCGCCCTGCAGCGCAGCCGCGCGCGCGGCACCCCCGATCCCGGCTGAGCGCGGCGTCCCGGGGGGCATGTCCGTTCCGGGCCGTCGACCGCGTGGTACCCGGTGAGATCCCCGGCGCCCACCCCGGCGTTTGCAGGCCGGCCGGAACCGCCCCACCCGACGCCCCGAATCATGTCCTCCACGCCCCTTGGCCTGCGGCAGCCCGACGCCGCCTCCTTTCCTGACGTCCACCAGGCCTGGCCGATGGTGCTGGCCTGCGCCGTGCTGGTCGCGATGGGCTTCGGCGCCATCAACAACATCTCGGTGTTCCTGATGCCTCTGGGCGCCGAGTTCCACTGGCCGCGTGCGGACCTGTCGCTGGCGTACTCGATCGCCACGCTCGGCACCGGCATCGGCGGCATCGCGATGGGCCACTTCGCCGACCGCATGCCGATCCGCCGCGTCGTGCTGTGCGGCGCGCTGGCCCCCGGCATCGCGTTCCTGCTGCTGTCGCGCATCACCGGCACGGCCGAGCTGTACGCGTACCACGGGCTGCTGGGGCTGCTCGGCCTGGGCGCGATCATGGCGCCGATGAACAGCCTCGCCGCGCAGTGGATGCCGCGGCGCCCGGGCCTGGCGATCGGCGTCGTCTCAGCGGGCGGCGCGTTCGGCCAGGGCGTGATGCCCTTTCTCGCGCGCCAGCTGCTGCAGGTGCTGGAGTGGCGCCAGGCTTACGTCGTACTGGGCGTCGTGACGCTGGCCGTGATGCTGCCGCTGGCGCTGATGATCCGCAATCCGCCCTGGCGGCCGGCCGGTGCCGCGCCGGCGGTGGCCGCGCGGCGCTACGCGGTCTCGTCCACCTGGCTGCTCGGCTGGTTGTGCGTGGCGGTGCTGTTCTGCTGCGTGTGCATGGCCACGCCGATCGTGCACGTCGCCGCGCTGGGCGCCGACGCGGGCCTGGGCGGCCGCGCGGCGGCCGGGCTGCTGGCGGTGATGATGGTCAGCGGCATGGCGGGCCGGCTCGTGTTCGGCCGCCTCGCGGACCGGTTCGGCAGCCTGCCGAGCTACCTCGTCGCGTCGGGCGGCCAGACGGCGCTGGCGGTGCTGTTCCCGCTGATGCCGGACGGCGCCAGCCTGTACCTGCTGTCGGCCGCCTTCGGGCTGGTGTTCAGCGGCGCGATGACCGCCTTCATCCTGTGCGCACGCGAGTACGCGCCGGCCCACCGCGTCGGGCTGTCGATCGGCCTGGTGATGTTCTTCGCCTGGCTCGGCATGGCGCTGGGCGCCTGGCAGGGCGGCCTGTTCTACGACCTGTGCGGCAGCTACCGCCCGTCGTTCGCCAATGCCTCGCTGGGCGGTGTCGCGAACCTGCTGGTGCTCGGGCTGCTGTTCCGCGCCACGGCCCGGCGGCCGCCGGTCGCGGCCCTGGCCGCCTGAGTCTCGACAGCGCCTCGACAGTGCCTGAGCCGCCCGGCCGGCCTGGAAACGGGCCGGCCGGGCCGCGGCATGTCGAAAATGGTCGGCCTCGATCGTCGTCGCGGGAGACACTTCGTCCGACCCGCCGAGGAGCCGCCCATGCCCCGAACGACCGCCCCCGCCCCCCGTCCCGCCACGAAGCGCGCTGCAGCGCCGGCACGCCTGCTGGTCCTCGTGGCCACGCGCAAGGGCGCCTGGCTGTTCCACGGCGATGCCCGGCGCAAGACCTGGACGGCAGACGGACCACATTTCCTCGGCCACAACATCAGCCACGTGGTGCTGGACCCGCGCGACGGCCGCACGCTGCTGGCCGCCGCGAAGACCGGGCATCTCGGCCCGACGATCTTCCGTTCGACCGACTTCGGCCGGCGCTGGAAGGAGGCGAGCCAGCCGCCGGCGTTCGCCAACCCGCCGGACGGTCCGCCCGCGCGCTCGGTCGACCACACCTTCTGGCTGACGCCCGGCCATGCGAGCGAGCGCGACACCTGGTACGCCGGCACCTCGCCGCAAGGCCTGTTCCGATCGGAAGACGGCGGCGATACCTGGACGCCGCTGCCGTCGATCAACGACGACCCGCAGTACCGCGAATGGATGGGTGCCGAACAGGACGGCACGCCCGACGGGCCGAAGCTGCATTCGATCCAGGTCGACCCGCGCGACGCGAAGCACCTGTATTTCGCGATGAGCAGCGGCGGCGTGCACGAGTCTCACGACGCCGGCCAGAGCTGGACGCCTTTGTGCGAAGGCCTGGAAGTGGTCGACGGTTTTGACGTCAACACGCTCACCTTCCACGACCCGCATGTCGTGCGCCTGAGCCCCGCCAACCCCGACCGCATCTGGCAGCAGAACCACTGCGGCATCTACCGCCTGGACCGCCCCGGCAAGACCTGGCAGCGCGTGGGCCGCAAGATGCCCAAGCGCGTGGGCGACATCGGATTTCCGATGGTGGTGCACCCGCGCGACCCCGACACGGCCTGGGTGTTTCCCATGGACGGCACCGATGTCTGGCCGCGCACGGCACCCGACGGCAAACCCGCCGCGTACCGCACCACCAACGCCGGGAAGACCTGGCAGCGCATGGACGCCGGACTGCCCGCCGAACAGGCCTGGTGGACCATCAAGCGCCAGGCGATGGCGGCCGATGCGCAGGCGCGTGTGGCGCTCTACGTGGGCCACACGGGCGGCGAGATCTGGATGGGCGCCGACGGTGGCGAACGCTGGCGCTGCATCGCGCGGCACCTGCCGGAGATCTATGCGATCGAGGCGGCGAGCTTTGCGCGCTGAGACTTGAACGGCCTGCAGGCGAAACGATGAACGTGCTGATTCCCAGCGCCCTGCGCTCCTACACCG
>JAHBZL010000049.1 GCA_019635485.1 Piscinibacter sp.
CCGAGGCCGCGCCCCCCGGCACCACACCGACCGACGCCGCGCCGACGCGGCGCACGCCGCCGCCGCGGCCCGACGTGCCTCCGCCGCCGGGACGAACCGTGCCGGACACGCCGCTGTCGGTGGTCGAGGTGGCGCCGAGCGCCTCGAGTCCCCGGACCGACCGGCCGACACCCCGCGCGGGCCGCGACGCCGAGCGCGCGTCACGCCGCGAGGCCGCCCGGCGCGAGGCTGCGCTGCGCGAGGCCGAGCGACTCGAAGCCGAACGCCTGCAGGCCGAGCGGCGCGCCGCCGCCCAGCGGGAACTCCGGCGCCTGGAGGCGACGCAGCGCGAAGCCGACCGCGTCGAGGCCGAGCAGCGCGCAGCGGCCGAGCGGGAAGCCCGGCGCCAGGAGATCGCGCGGCAGGAGGAGGCCGCTCGACTCGAAGCGGCGCGCCAGGAGGCCGAACGCCTCGAGGCCGAGCAGCGTGCGGAGGCCGAACGTCAGGCGCGAATGCAGGCGCTGGCACGCGAGGAGGCGGCTCGGCTCGAGACGGCACGGCGCGAGGCCGAGCGCCTCGAGGCCGAGCAGCGCGCGGAAGCAGAAGCGCAGGCTCGCCAGCAGCAACTCGCCCGCGAGGAGGCCGCCCGCGTCGAAGCGGCGCGGCAGGCGACGGCGTTGCTGGAGGCCGAGCGTCGTGCCGCCACGGAGCGGGAAGCCCGGCGGCAGGAAGCGGCACGCCAGGAACTGGCCCGGGTGGCGACCGAGCGCCTGGAGGCCGAACGCCGCGCCGCGGCGGAGGAAGCAGCGAGGCAGGAGGCTGCCCGCGCCGAGGCAGCGCGCCAGGAAGCCGAACGACTCGCTGCGCAACGGCTCGCCGCAGCCCGGCTCGAGACCGAGCGACAGGAAGACGCACGGCGGGAGGCCGAACGGCAGGAGGCCGAGCGTCGGGCTGCGGCGCAGGAAGCAGCGCGGCAGGAGGCTGCCCGCGCCGAGGCAGCGCGCCAGGAAACCGAGCGCCTCGCTGCGGAGCGGCTCGCCGCAGCCCGGCTCGATGCCGAGCGGCAGGAAACATCGCGGCTGGAAGCCGAACGGCAGGAGACCGAGCGTCGGGCCGCGGCGCAGCGCGAGGCGCAGCGGCAGGAGGCGGCCCGCCGCGAAGCCGCCCGGCTCGAGGCGGAACGCATCGAGACGGAAAGGCGCGCAGCAGCCGAACGGGAAGCGCAGCGCCTCGAAGACGCGCGCCAGGAGGCAGCGCGCCAGGAGGCAGTGCGCCAAGAGGCTGCTCGACAGGAGGCTGCTCGACAGGAGGCTGCCCGCCAGGAAGCAGCACGCGCCGAGTCCGCTCGGCGAGAAGCGGAACGCCTGGAGACCGAGCGCCGCGCCGCCGCCGAGCGGGAGGCCGCGGAACAGGAAGCGGCACGCCAGGAGGCAGCGCGTCAGGAGGCGGTACGCCAGGAGGCGGTACGTCAGGAAGCAGCGCGTCAGGAGGCGGTACGCCAGGAGGCGGCACGCCAGGAAGCGGCACGCCAGGAGGCAGCTCGCCAGGAAGCGGCACGCCAGGAGGCAGCTCGCCAGGAAGCAGCTCGCCAGGAAACGGCTCGCCAGGAGGCAGCACGCCAGGAAGCTGCCGCGCAGGAAGCGGCACGTGTCGAGGCCGATCGTGACGAGGCCGCACGTCGCGAGGCGGTGCGGCGCGCCATCGGCCGCCAGCTCGACGAGGAGGCCGCGCGCCGCGAGGCGGCGGAGACGGCCGCGCGCACGCCGGGCGCGCTGCCGCTGTCGCTGAGCACGGCGCGCCGAGTGCGCCTGTGGGGGCGCACCGACCCGAACGTCGAACTGGTCGAGTACGCCGAGGCCATCTCGCGCCGGATCCAGTTCAACACCCCGCCGGAGACGTTGAAGTCGCTGGCGAGCCAGCCGCATCGGCCCCCGATGGTCACGGTGTCGATCCGCAGCGACGGCTCGGTGGAGTCGGTGACCTTCTTCGTCTCCAGCGGCGAGGCCGCGGTCGACACGGCGATCCGGCGCATCATCGAGGAGCTGCGACCTTACCCGGCATTCCCGCCGACGCTGGCGCGCAGCTACGACGTGGTCGAGATCCGCCGCACCTGGCACATCGCGCCCACCACCCTCCAGTTGTACTGAGCGGGCGGTCGCCGCCGCGCTGCCGGTGCGCGGGTCGATCAGCACCCGCCGCCGAGCGGGAACTGCATCTCCACCACCGCCTCCAGCATGCGGTCCGGCGGCGGCAGGTGCAGGAAGGCCTCGCGGCCCGGCCCGTCGAAGCGGTCGCCGCTCAGCTCGAGGAAGCGGCCGACGCGCGCGGTGACGAGGTGGGCCTCGTCCGGCGGTCCGACCCGCACGCACACCGCCATGCGCGGCACCGCCGGCAGCAGCCCCGGGGCCAGGCCGCCGGCGCGTGCGTCGATGCGCGGCAGCTCGCCGTCGAACGCATAGCCGATCTCGAGGTCGAGCTCGTCCGGCTCGAAGCGGTTCGTGTGCATCAGCACCACCACCTGCGTGCCGCGCCGCGCGCCGAGCGCCGGATCGGCAGTGCGGCGCAGCTCACCGAGCCATTCGCGCGCCTGCGCGAACGAGGCGACGGTGCGCCGCGCCGAGAGCCAGGGCCGGGCCGGCTCGGCGCGCACCACGACGTCCTCGGCGGACAACCGCCCCTCGGTCTCGATCTGCGCGATGCGCGATTCGATCACCCGCAGCCGATAGGCCTCTGCGGCCAGCGCCCGCTCGGCGGCCTGCCGACGCAGCAACAGCAGCTGGCGCAGCGCCGCCGGGTCGGGCGGCGCGCGCAGCAGGTCGCGCACCTCGTCGAGGCTGAAGCCGAGTTCCTTGAGGACGGTGATCCGGTTCAGCTCGCCGAGCTGCGCCAGCGTGTAGTAGCGGTACCCGGTCTGCGGATCGGCATGGGCAGGCGCGAAGAGTCCCATCTCGTCGTAGAAGCGCAGCAGCCGTGCCGAGACACGGGCGATGCGCGAGAAGTCCCCGATCCTGAACATGCCGCATCCCTCAGGCCGGCAGGCCGGCCAGCCAGTCGTCGTTCAGCCCCATCGCGCGCACCGCCGGCTGTTCGCGCCGCAGGGCCTCGCGCAGGGCCGGCTGCTGCAGCACGCGGGCAAACCAGCGCGCCAGGCGCGGGAAACGCGCCGCATCGAGCGCGAAGCCAATGTACTGGAAGGTCACCAGGTTCGAGGCCACCGCGATGTCGCCGATCGAGCAGTCCGCGCCGGCGAGGTGGTCCTCGCCGGCCGCCCCCTCGAGGTAGCCGAACACCTCGGGCAGGGCCTGGGTCAGCACCGCGTCGACGTGTGCCGCATCGGTCGGCTGCTGGCGCACGCGAGGCTGCACGAACACTTCGTGGAACAGCGGCCGCACGACCTCGCGGAACAGCGTGCCACCGGCGTACTGCTCGAACCACAGGGCCCGCGCGTAGGCGGCGGCGGACGCCGGATAGAGCGAGGGGCCGGGGTGGCAGCGCTCGAGGTAGGCGCAGATCGCGCTCGAGTCGGCCAGCTCGACACCGCCGTCGCGGATCGCGGGGATCAGTCCGGTCGGGCTGAGCTGCCGCCAGTCCGGCGGCGGGCTGCCCGGCACGACCGGGACCACCTCCTTGATCTCGTAGGGCAGGTTCTTCGTCAGCGCGGCGACGATCACCTTGCGGGTGTGGACGGACACGGGAACACCATAGATCTGAAGCATCGAAGCCTCCGGAAGTTGACGGGAGCGCGCAGGTTCCGGTTTGACGCAGCGTCAAAGTCAAGCGGCGGCATTGCCACTTGCGGGCCATGCCGGCAGCCGTTCTAATCGGCTTGCATTTGGTCAAATGCGATGGGGGGCCGACGTGACACGCTTGGGGCTGCTGCTGTTCATCGTGGTTGCACTCACCGGCTGCGTCGGTGTCGCCGTCGAGGGCGCGCGGATGTCCAGCGATGCGGCGGTTCGCGACCAGCACATGGCCGCAGCGGTCGCGGGGGACGCCGAGGCACAGTTCAAGGTCGGCAAGTCCTACTGCTGCGCGCCGCGCAACGACGGCGACGCCTTCTACGACAACCGCAAGGCGACCGACTTCCTCTGCCGCGCCGCGCGGCAGCGCCACGCCGGCGCCGCCTTCGAACTCGGCAAGATCCACTCCGGCGACACGGTGCGCGGCGTGCGGCTGATCCGCCGTGCCGCCACGCTGGTGGTCGGCGACGCGGTGGACGAGAAGGTCATCGCGTACTACTGGTTCGACCGAGCGGCGGCCTGGGGCGAGCCCGAGGCCCGGCGTTCGGCAGACAAGCTCGGCGCGCAGGACATCAAGCGGTTCACCGACCCGGCCACCACGCCGTGCACCATCGACGAGGTGCACGGAGCGGCTCGCTGAGCCGGCCGGTGCGGCCGCCATCGGCCCCGGTTCGACGGCCGCCCATGGCACGCCACCCGCTCCGCGCCGCGCGCCGAGGACCCGGTTCCGCCCGCCGGTTCGCCTCGGCGGCGCTGCTGGCCGCGGCTGCCATCGGCACCCTCGGCTGCAAGCCGCCCGCCGCCGCGCCCGCGCCGGTCGTCAAGAGCGTGAAGACCGTCAAGGTCGAGGCGCGGTCCGGTGACCGCGTGGCCCATTTCAGCGGCCGCGTGGCGGCCGCCGAGACCGCCGTGCTGAGCTTCCCGATGCCCGGCACGGTCGAAGCCGTGACGGTGCGGCCGGGCGACAAGGTCCGCCGGGGCCAGGTCCTGGCCCGCCTCGACGTGCGCCCGCTGCAGCTCGAACTCGACGCCGCGACCGCCGATCTGCGCAAGGCCGAGTCCGGGCTCACCCAGCGCAGCAACACACTCGCCCGCAACCGCGACCTGTTCCGGAAGGGTTTCATCGGCGAGGCCGCGATCGAGCAGAGCGAGGCCGACGTGGCCGCGGCGCGCAGCGACGTCGCCTACCGGCACTCCCGGCGCGAAAAGGCCGAGCTCACGCTGGCCGACACGCGCATGGCCGCGCCCTTCGCCGGCGTGATCGGCGAACAGTTCGTGCATGCGAACGAGGAAGTCGGCGCCGGCAGCCGCATCGTGTCGCTGCTGGGCGAGGACCAGCTGCAGGTGGAGGTCTCGGTGCCCGAGACCGCGATCGCCCGCGTGCGGCCCGGCATGCCCGCCCGGGTGACCTTCGATGCCCTGCCGGGGCAGGACTTCGACGGCACCGTGCGCGAGATCGGCCGCCTCGCCGGCGCGGGCAACGTCTACCCGGTCAAGGTCGCGCTGCCGCGCACGCCCGAGCGCCTGCGCAGCGGCATGGCCGCCGAGGTGGCGCTGGCCTACCCCGGCGAATCCGGCGAGCCCGAGGGTTTCCTGGTGCCGGTCAGCGCGCTGCGGCCCGGCGAGGCCAAGGGGCAGGGGCATGTGTTCGTCGTCGACCCGCAGCGCGGGGCTGCCCGCATGGTGCCGGTCGAGGTCCTGTCCGTGCGCGACAACGACGCCGTCCTCAAGGGCCTGCAACCCGGCCAGCAGGTCATCGTCGCCGGCGTGTCCTTCCTGACCGAGGGCCAGCCTGTCAAGTTGATGGCGGACGGGGCCCGCTGACCCTGCCGCCCGGTCCGCCATGGGCTCGCTGACCGAATTCGCGCTGCGCAACAGCCGGTTGACGATCCTCACGATCCTGGTCGTCGTGTTCGGCGGCGCGCTGACCTTCCTGAACTACCCGAGCCGCGAGGATCCGTCGATCGTCATCCGCCAGGCCCAGGTGACGACACGCTTCCCCGGCATGGCCACGCTGCGCGTCGAGGCGCTGATCACGCAGACGCTCGAGGCGCGCATCCGCGAGATCCCGGAAGTCAAGCACATCGTCTCCGACTCCAAGACCGGGGTCTCGCTGATCAACGTGTCGCTGCGCGACGACGTGGTCGAGCTCGGCCCGGTCTGGCAGGCCCTGCGCGACAAGATGAGCGATGCCGCGGACAGCCTGCCGGCCGGCACGATCGGCCCGGTGGTCAACGACCAGGTCGGGTTGACCGCCGTCGCGACGATCGCGCTGTGGGCCGACGGCTTCGGGCCGGCGGAACTGGCCGACACCGCCGACGCGATCCGCGAGCAGCTGTACGGCCTGCCCGGCGTCATGAAGATCGAACTCTTCGGCGTGCAGGACGAGCGCGTCTTCCTCGAGTTTTCCCGCTCGCGCCTGGCGCAGCTGGGCATCGACCCGGACGCCGTCATCAACACGCTGCGGACGCAGAACGTCATCCTGCCGGGCGGTTCGGTCGACGCGGCGGGCCAGGTCTTCGTGCTCGAGCCGACCGGCAATTTCGAATCGCTGGACGAGGTCGCCGAGACGCTGATCGCGATCCCGAACTCGCGCCAGCTGCTGCGGCTGGGCGACGTGATGGCGGTGCGCCGCGGCCCGATCGACCCGCCGCAGAGCAAGGTCTACTTCAACGGCCACCCGGCGCTGGTGCTGAGCGTCGCGGCCCTGGACGGCACGAACGCGGCCGACTTCGGACAGCGCCTGACGGCGCAGGTGCAGGCGATCCAGGACGCGCTGCCGCTCGGCTACGTGCTCGAGTTCGCGACCTACCAGCCGGACCTGATCGCCGCGACCATCAACGGCGCGCAGGTCAACCTGATGCAGACGCTGGTCATCGTGCTCGTCGTGGTGATGATCTTCCTCGGCCTGCGCACCGGCCTGATCGTCGGCGCCTTCGTGCCGGTGACGATGCTGCTCGGCATCCTCGTCATGCGCTCGCTCGGCGTCGAACTGCAGCGGGTGTCGATCGCGGCGCTGATCATCGCGCTGGGCATGCTGGTCGACAACGGCATCGTCATCGCCGAGGACATCCGCGTGCGCCTGGAGGCGGGCATCGAGCGCCAGCGCGCCGCCATCGAGTCCGGGCGCAGCCTGGCGGTGCCGCTGCTGACCTCCTCGCTGACGACGATCCTGTTCTTCGTGCCGATGGCGCTGGCCGAAGGCGGCACCGGCGAGTTCACGCGCTCGCTGGCCCAGGTGGTGACCATCGTGCTGCTGGCGTCGTGGTTCCTGTCGCTGTTCATGACGCCGGCGCTGTGCGCCTGGTTCATGAAGGTCGCGCCGCAGCCGGCCGGTGCGGCCGAGGCACGTTTCGAGACACGACCCTACCGGGCCTACCGGCGCGTGCTGGAGCGCATCCTGCAGTGGCGCTGGCCGTTCCTGGCGTCGATCGGCGCGATGCTCGTGCTGTCCGTCGCGGGCATGGGGCTGGTGGCCAAGGAGTTCTTCCCGCTCGGCGATCGCAGCCAGTTCCTGATCTACGTCGACCTGCCGGCCGGCAGCTCGATCCGGCAGACCGACGCGGTCGTGCAGCGGCTCAGCCACTGGCTCGCCGACCGGCAGCAGAACCCCGAGATCGCCAGCCACGTGGCCTACGTGGCGACCGGCGGGCCGCGCTTCTTCCTGTCGCTGGCCGCGATGGACCCGGACCCGCACCGCGCCTTCGTGCTGGTCAACACGCACCGGCCGGACGAGGTCGACGCCGCGCTCGCGCGCACGCGGCATTACCTGCTCGACGCCCTGCCGGAAGCACGCGGCGACGCGAAGAAGATGTGGATGGGTGCGTCGGAGGCCGGCCTGTTCGAGCTGCGCCTGTCCGGCCCCGATCAGCGCGAACTGCGGCGCCTCGCCGACGCGGTGGTCACTGCGCTGCACGCGGTGCCGGGCATGGCGAGCGTGAAGCAGGACTGGGAGAACCGGATCGCGAAGATCACGGTCGACGTCGACCAGGCACGCGCCCGTGCCGCGGGCGTCACGTCGCAGGACGTCGCGAACGCCCTCGGCATGTACCTCTCGGGCACGAACGCCACGGACTTCCGCGATGGCGACGCGGTGATCCCGGTGGTCATGCGCAGCGAGGAGAAGGCGCGCGGCGCGCTGAGCGACCTGCAGGCGCTGGCGGTGTACTCGCGCCAGCACGCGCGCTGGATCCCGCTGCCGCAGGTGGCCAGCATCACCGGCGACTGGACCACGGCGCGCATCAGGCGACGCGACCAGGCGCGCACGCTGACGGTCTCGGCCAAGCACCTTTCGCTGAGCGCCGCCGAACTGCTGCCGCAGCTGCAGCCGGCCCTCGCCGCGCTGCAGCCCGCGCCGGGGCACGGCATCGAGATCGGCGGCGAGATCGAGTCGCAGGCGGAGGCGAACCAGCGCCTGTTCGCCACGCTGCCGGTGTGCGTGGCGCTGATCGTGGTGCTGCTGGTCTGGCAGTTCAACTCGTTCCGCCGCCCGGCCGTCATCCTCGCGACGATTCCGCTCGTGCTCGTCGGCGCGGTCACCGGGCTGCTGGTGATGCAGGCGGCGTTCGGCTTCATGGTCATGCTGGGCCTGTTCAGCCTGGCCGGCATCATCATCAACAACGGCATCGTGCTGATCGAGCGCATCGTCGAGGAGACCGACGCCGGGCGCGACGTGCACGAGGCGATCGTGGCCGCAGGCCTGTCGCGCCTGCGGCCGATCGTCATCACCTCGCTGACGACGATCCTCGGCCTGCTGCCGCTGATCCTGTCGCGCGACCCGCTGTTCTACGCGATGGCCTGCGCGATGGCGTTCGGCCTGGCCCTCGGCACGGTGCTGACGCTCGGCGTCGTGCCGGCGCTGTACGCGGTGATGTACCGCGCGCGGCGCGTGCCGCCGGCGGCGCAGGGCGCGGCGGGCTGACGGCCGCCGGGGCCGACTCCGGCCGGCCACATCACGTCAACTCCGCCCGTCCGGCACCGGCGTGACATCGATCGCCGGGACGCGGCGCACGCGATCGAATCCGAGGTGGTGCATGCATTCGCGCAGGATCACGAGGACCGCGGCGAGTTCGCGGCCCGGCGGCAGGTCGGTGCTCGCCACACGTGCGCCGAAGGCTCTCGATGCAAGGCGCTGGAACAGGGCCTCGACCGCCTCGCGCGTGAGCACGGCCGCCGGCGCCTCGAAACCCGGCAGCGTGAACAGCAACGGCTCGGCAGTCTCGAGGTCGGCCTGCCCCGCCAGCGGGCCGCGGTCCAGGCCGCCGATCGCGTCCTCGATCAGGTCGATCGCGTGCTCGATGTCGGTCGGCGTGGGCGGGTCGCGGAAACGCTCGGCGAGCTGCTGCGGTCCGATGGGCAGCACGAGCTGCCGGCCGCCGCCGTCGAGCACCGTGGCTTGTGCCTCCCAACGAAGGCGGACCGGCGCCGGGCCTGGCTCGGCAGCTGGCACGCCGGGACGGTGCAAATCGCTCACGGGCGGGCTCCGACGGTTGCCACCGGCCGCGCCGCCCACGGCGGGCGCGGCGTGAACGCGGCCCGCAGCGCGGCCAGCAGCGCCTGCAGCCGCGCCGCATGGGCCCGGTTCTCCGGCACCTGCGCCTTCAGCCACAACTCGGGCAGCGGGTGATCGCCCAGCACGCGGACCAGCGTGCCGTCGGCGATGGCCGGCAGCGCCAGGTAGTCCCCGAGCACGGCGATGCCGTTGCCCGCCAGCGCCGCCGACGCGACGAGCTGGGCATCGTTGGAGTCGAAGCGCGGATGCACCGGCACACCGATGTCCCCGGCCGGCCCCTGGAAGGTCCACACGGCGCCGGTGGGCAGGAAGTTGATGATGTCGTGCCGCACCAGGTCGCTCGGCCGGCGCGGCGTGCCGCGCCGCTTCAGGTAGGCCGGCGCGGCGCACAGCAGCCGCTGGACCGCGCACAGCGGTTCCTCGATCACGCCGGCGAAGGTGTCCGGCATCATCGTCAACGCGAGGTCGAAGCCTTCGTCGACCGGGTTCACGGCCCGGTCCAGCGCGACCAGTTCCAGGCTGACCAGCGGGTAGCGGCGCTGGAAGCGGTTGAACACCGCGGCCAGGTGCATCACCGCCATCGACGTCGGTGCCTTGACGCGCAGGCGGCCCTGCAGCTCGCGCGCCGACTCGCGCACACCGACGAGGATGCCGTCCAGGTCGCTCAGCAGCCGCTGGATGGCCGGCAGCTGCTGCCGGCCCGCGCTGGTCAGGCTGACCCGCCGCGTGGTGCGCTCGAACAGCGCCGCCTTCAGGCGGTGCTCCAGCTGCGCGACGCGCTTGGTGACGACCGAGGCTGCGACGCCCAGTTCACGGGCTGCCGCGGAGAAGCTGCCGGTGCGTGCCACGCACAGGAAGGCGCGCAGGTTCTCGACTGTGTCCATGATTGCTCTCGATTCGAGAATTCTGCCACCGCGAGACGGCATATTGTTCTCGCAGTGCATGAACTCTACGATGCACGCCGATGCACCACACCCCCTCCTCCATCGACGAACCGGCCCGCTCGACGCCGGTGCTGGGCGAGTACGACATCGTCGTGCTCGGCGGCGGCCCGGCCGGCCTGGCCGCGGCGACGGCCGCGGCCCGCGCGGGACAGCGCACGCTGCTGGTCGAGCGCTACGGCTTCCTCGGCGGCATGGGCACCGCGGCCGGCGTCACCAACTTCTGCGGCCTGCACGCGAACGTGCACGGCACGATCCGCCAGGTCGTGCACGGCATCGCCGACGAGGTGCTGGACCGGCTGCGCGCGCTGGGCGGCCTGAACGAGCCCCACCTGCTGTTCGGCGGCCGGATCGCCGCGCAGGCCTACGACAACGCGGCCTTCAAGCTCGCCGCCGACCAGACCGTGCTGGCCAGCGGCGCGGAGCTGCTGTTCCATGCGCAGGCGGTCGGCGTGTCGATGCAAGCGCCCGGCGAGATCGGCGCCCTGCTGGTCGAGACGAAGTCCGGGCGGCGCGCGCTGCTGGCGCGGCTCTTCATCGACGCGTCGGGCGACGCCGACCTGAGCGCGCACGCCGGCGCGCCGTTCGAAAAGGGCGCGAGCGGCACGGAGATGATGTACCCGTCGACGATGTTCCGCGTCAACGGCGTGGACGCGGCGCGTGCCGGCGACATCTACCACCGCTTCGGGGCGCTGATGGAGCAGGCCGAGAAGGACGGCCACCGCTTCGCGCGCCGCACGCCGATCATCCGGCCGCAGAAGAACCCGACCGAGTGGCGCGCCAACGTGACCCAGCTCGCCAACCCCGACGGCTCGCCGGTGGACGGCACCGACGCCCTGCAGTTGAGCGCCGCGGAGCTGGAGGGGCGGCGCCAGATCGCGGACTTCATCGGCTTCCTGCGCGGCTACGCGCCGGGATTCGAGCGGGCCTACCTGCTCGAGATCGCACCGCAGGTGGGCGTGCGCGAGACCCGGCGCGTGCTCGGCGACTACCAGCTGACCGAAGCCGACGTGCTGGGCTGCGCCAGCTTCCCGGACACGGTGGGCGTCAACGGCTGGATGGTCGAGGAACACGTCGCGGGCGACGTGCACTTCCGCTGGCAGGACATCCCGAACTGCCGGGGCTTCAACCACCTGCCCTACCGCATGCTGCTGCCGCGGGGGCTGGACAACCTGCTGGTGGCCGGGCGCTGCGCCTCGATGACTCACGGTGGACAATCGGCGGCGCGCGTGTCCGGCGGCTGCTTCGTCATGGGGCAGGCCGCGGGGACCGCGGCGGCGCTGGCCTGCCGGCAAGGCAAGACGCCGCGCGAGGTGCCGGTCGACGAGCTGCAGCGGCAGCTCGCCGGCGACGGCGCCTGGCTCGGACTCGAGGACTGATTGGCCCACCCAGAGAGGAGACCATGCTCAATCGCAGACAGTACGCGGCACTGGCCGCAGCCGGCTTCATCCATCCGCTGATCCGTGCGGCGGCCCCCGCGTGGCCGTCGCGGCCGCTGAAGATCCTCGTCGGTTTCCCCGGCGGCTCGACGCCGGACATGGCCGCGCGCACGCTGGCCGAGCCACTCTCCGCGGTGCTCGGTGTGCCGGTGGTGATCGACAACAAGGCGGGCGCCTCCGGCAACCTCGCCGCCGCCCAGGTGGCGCAGGCCGACGACGACCACACGCTCGGCGTGCTGATCAACGGCAACCTCACCTCGGCCAAGATGCTGTCGTCCAAGCTGCCGTACGACCCGGACCGCGACTTCACGCTGCTGTCGCTGCTGACGACGGCGCCGCTGGTGCTGGTCGCCCCGGCCAGCCTGCCCGCCGGGGCGGCCTTCTTCGCCGAAGCGCGCGCCAAGGGCACGGCCTGGTCCTACGGGTCGGTGGGCATCGGCTCGGTGGGGCACCTGGGCGTCGAGCTGCTGAAGACGCGCATGCCGGGCCTGGCCGCCGTGCACGTGCCGTACCGCGGCAACCCGCCCGTGGTGACCGCGCTGCTGAGCGGCGAGATCCAGTTCGCGCTCGTCCCGCCCGGGCTGGCCCTGCCTCATGTGCGTTCCGGCAAGCTGCAGGCGATCGGCCTGACCAGCGGCCGCAGCGCGCTGGCGCCGGAAGTCATGCCGCTGGCCGACGCCGGCGTGCGCGACTTCACCCTGGAGGTCTGGACCGGCCTCGTCGGGCCGGCGCGCCTGTCGCAGGCGGCCCGTGCCCGGCTCGCCAAGGAGGTGCCCGAGATCATCCGCAGCCCGGCCGTGCGGCAGCAGCTGCTGGCGCAGGGCTGGCAGGCGGCCGGCACGTCGCCCGAAGGCATGGCGATCCGCGTGCGCGAGGAGACGAAGATCATGCAGAAGATCATCGCCGCCACCGGGACCAAGCTCGACTGAGCGAGCGGCGGCGGCCTCGCCGCCCGCCTGCTTCGTCGCGGGACCGTCCTACGGACGCGGATCGCAGCCCTGCGACACGAGCTGCGGCGCGAAGCGCGCCCGGCTCGCCTCGACCATCGCCACCCACGCCTGGCGCTGCTCGGCCAGGCCCGGCAGCGACTTCAACGCAAGCATCGCCGCACAGTACTGCTTGCCCGCGGCCTGCATGTTGCCGCCGATGGCTTCGATTTCGGCCAGGCGGGTGCGCAGCACCACCAGGTGCTGCCCGGAGATCTGCATCGACTCGGCCTGGCCGATGGCCTGCAGGGCGATCGACCTGGCCGACTGCACATCGCCGGAGGCCATGGCCCGCTCCACGCGATCGGTGTCCATGACCCGGCGCTTGACCAGGGCGTCGACGTTGGGGTAGCCGATCAGCACATCCGCGAGGCCGGTGAGCATGATCACGCTGGACAGCAGGATGCCCAGCGAGAGCGCCGGCGCCAGGATCCAGGCGCTCGTCCGGACCAGTCTGTCGGGCAGGCGCCTGCGCCAGAAGAAGACGGCGCCGCCGACCAGCACACCCAGGATCCAGCCGGCGATGAGAAACCGGCCGGCATCGGCAAAGAACTGCGTGAACCCATTCGGCGCCTCCCCGGTGTGGGCGCGAATCTGCACGATGACCGGCAGCAGGTAGCCCAGGAAGATCAACAGCGCACCGAAGCCCGTGAGCACCGTGATCGACACGGCGCCCAGCAGCATCAGCCGCATGCGGCTCTGCCGCCGGCTCGCCGACAGGCTCTCGCCCAGGTAGCCCTGCGCCACCGGCGACAGGGCGCCCGACAGATCCTCGTGGGCCTCGAGCGTCTGGCGGGCCGAAGACAGGGCCTCGCCTCGCAACAGATCGTCCTCGAGGCGGCCTCCCGCCTCCCAGTCGCCGGCCATCCGCTCCAGCCGGCGCAGCCAGAGGAGGTACTCGCGACTCTCGTCCAGCCAGCCCTTCAGGCGCCCCCAGGAGGCAAACAACGCTTCGTGCGCCACCTCGAATCGGCGCTCGTTCTCGGCGGTGGAGGCCACCAGCAGCCGCGCCTGGACGAAGCGCTCGAGCCAGGGGATCGCCTGCGGGCCCACGTCCTGCTCGCGGGCACGCCGCCGGGTGAAATGCCCTTCGTCATCGACGCGCACGAGCGACATGAAGGCGGTGCGGAAGGCCTGCTCCTGCTCAGCCGTGACGTTGGCCGCTTCGAACGCCTGCTCGGCGGCGCGGGCGACGGCACCGGAGATCCCACCCAACGCCCGGTAGTCGCGCACCGTCAGCCTGCCGTCCTCGCCGCTGCCGTCGCACAGCGTCCGCAGCATGAACGCGAGCAGCGGCAGGGCGTCTTCGCTCGCCATGTCCTGCAGCATCAAGGGCGCGAGCCCGGGTTCCAGCTGCAGCCCGGCGAGCGCCGCCGGGCCTTCGATCACCCGGTTGACGTCGGCCACGTCGAGGGGCCCGATGCGCAGGTCGTCCGTCCGCAGATGACGCAATGCGGGGTGGACCTGAAACGCGCCGAGGAAATCGGAGCGCAGCGTCCAGATCAACTGCAACGGAAACCCGGCCTGCCGCTGGCTCGCCAGCAGCAATTCGACGAACTCGCCGGTACCGCGATCGCCGGTGATCAGTTCCTCCGACTGGTCGATGACGAGCACGACGTGCGCATGCGGACTGGCGGCGCCGACCCGCAAGTCCTGCAAGAGCCCGAGGAGCGCGGCGGCGGGCCGTTCGGCGTCGTTCGGGTCGGGCGTCAGCGAGGCCTCCACGGACCGCCATGTCTGCGGGAGGCCGGCTTCGCCACTGGCCGTGGCGATCGAGACGGCCAGCTCCCGCAGCGGCATCCCGCCCGGCCGGATCGGCGGCAGCACCAGCCACTTGTCCTTGTCGGCACGCAGCCGGGGCAGCAGTCCGGCACGGACGAGCGACGACTTGCCGCTGCCCGACGGCCCCAGGAACATCAGCGAGCGATGGCCGCCGAACTGGTGCTGGACGTTCAGCTTCTCGAGGCCCGCCTGGATCTCCCTGTCGCGGCCGAAGAAGACCGCGGCGTCCGCTTCCTGGAAGGCCATCAGGCCCGGATAAGGAGAACGGGATCCGTCCCAGGCAAAGGCGTCGGCCGGATCCAGGCCGGCAGCCTTCAGCCCGCGGACCAGGCGGGCGAACCCGTCGTCCGGGTTCGATCGCCAGTCGATCGTCTGCTGGCGCGCCAGCAAGGGACCGGGGTCGCAGGCCCCGATCAACACGGGCAGAACCGGCTTGCCCTGCGATCTCGCGTGGGTGATCTCGGCAAAACACCACTTGGACGCCATCGACGCGGCGCTGCACAGAACGATCAGCGCCTGGCACGAGCGCAATTGCCGATAGAGGTCACCTTCCCAATCGCGACCGGCCGGAATCCCGTCCTCGGGATGGAAGTCGAGAAACGCGGAACGATAGCCGTGGGCCTCGAGCCGCTCGCTGAACTGCGCCGCCACGCCGGAGTCCGCGCTGCTGTGGCTGAGAAAGATTCGCCCCAAACCTGGCTCCGTTCCGTACGTCGGCTCGGGCGAGGGCGCCCGGCGACCGGCCGACACCCGAACGTCGGCCGACGTTGCTCGGCGCGATCCCCCGACGGAGAAGACCCGCGGCCGCTGCAGCGTACTCCAGCCGCAGCGAAGGGTGCAAACCTGCCTTCAGCCGGCACGCAGGGCCGGCGCCATTCGATCAGCGCGCGCGCCGGTAGTGCATGGCGACCGCGCCATTTCGCAGGGGCTTCGCCGCCACCAGTTCGAGCCGTCGCGTTCCGGTCAGCCCGCTCTGGAAGAGGGTCGGGCCGTGGCCGGCGATCCGGGGGTGGATGAGGAACCTGTACTCATCGATCAGATCCAGCCGGTCTAGTTCGGTCGCGAGCTTGCCGCTGCCGAGAAGCACGCCCGCCGGGGTCGCAGCCTTGAGGTCCTGAACGCCCGTGCGCAGGTCGCCGGCGACGTGGTGGCTGTGGGTCCACGGATAGTCCGTCCGTGTCGACGACACCACGTACTTCGGCTTCGCCTCGAGTTTGCGTGCCCACTCGCGCATCGCCGGCGGCGCCTCCACGTCACCGCGAGCGACCGACGGCCAATGGCTTTCCATCATCTCGTAGGTGACCCGGCCCCACAGCATCGCGCCGCTCTCGTCCATGAGCCGGGTGAAGAAGGCGTGTGTCTCGTCGTCGGCGATCCCCTCCTGGTGATCGACGCAGCCGTCCAACGTGGCGTTGATGCTGAAGGTCAGCAGTCCCATGCGGCGAGTCTATGCGCCGCAGCGCCGGAAAGTTGGTTGCGATCAGTCGCCTGGCCGTCCCGCCTTGTCCTTGGGTTTGGAGATGTGGATGACCTCGCCGCACGCCAGCATCGCCACCAGTCGGGCGATCCGCCTGGCGCGGGTCTCTGGCCTCACGGCGGTCTGTATGCGCCACAGCACCGCATAGCGATTGGTCGCGTCGATGGTCGCAAAGAAGGCCTTCGCCTCGGGTTCGGCTTCCAGAGCCGCACGCAGGTCGTCGGGCACCACCGCGGTGCTGGCGCCATCGTAGGCCCGCGCCCAGCGGCCATCGGCCTTGGCGGCCTCGATCTGTGCAAGGCCCGGAGCCTGCATGCGGCCCGCCTCGGCGAGCGCCACGGCCTTCTCGACGTTGATCCTGGACCAGATGCTGCGCGCGCGCCTGGGCGTGAAGCGCTGGAGAAAGTGCTGGTCGTCCAAGGCCTTCTTCTGGCCGTCGATCCAACCCCAGCACAGCGCGAGCTCCACCGCCTCGGGGTAGGTGATGCCGGGTTCGCGGGCGCCGCGCTTGGCGATCATCAGCCAGAGGCCGTCCGAGGCGGCGTGATGCTTCTTCAGCCACGCCCCGAACGCCTTGGCGTTCTTGAACAGGCGCGGGGCGGCATCGGGTGGGATGGCGGGTTTGGCGGCGGGCATCGCCGGCAGTTTGACGCAAGTGGGCCGCGTGCCAGACCCCTGGTCGCCTGCCGGATCCCTTGATGGCAGCGCACCGGACGAGTCGCTAGACTGGCCGTCGATGCACTCTGCGAGCACTCGACCCGTCCGATGCCAGAGCAATTCGACCCTCCCGGCCCTTCCGCTGCCGGCGCCGCCACCGCAGGCACCGCGCCGCCGGAGCGTGCGCTGGACATCGCCGCACTCGGCCTCGAATCTCGCGATCGTGCCGTGCTGGTCTCAATGACGCGCGTGCTCGACGGCCAGGCGGGCCTGCGGCTGCGCTGGGTGGAAGACATCACGGCCTGCACCACGCTTTTCGTGCCGCACGACTGGTCGCAGTACGTCTCGCCGCCGCGGGTGCTGGTGCGGCTCACGCCGCGCGGCGCGACGCCGGCCGACTCGCCGCGTGGCCTTTCGGTGGCCTCGCCACTCCGGGTCGGCGAGATGACCGATGCGCTCGAAGCCGCGGCAGCGCTGTACGAGCTGGCGCGCGGCGCCGTGCAGCGCGAGCATGCCCGCATGGCGCTGCACGCATTGCGAGACCTGCTGGTCGGGGCCCTGCTTGCCGGCGAGCGCCGCCGCACGCTGTTCGGCTTGGGCGACGGGCACGGCATGGTCGTCGACTTCCGCGCAGGCGAGATCGCGAGCTCGCTGCAGCAGGCCGAGCTGCTGTCGCGGCCGCTGCAGTTGGTCGACCCGCAACGCGCGCCCGAGGCCGTGTCGTGGCCGGGCACGACCCACACCCTGCGGCTGTCGACCCTGCTGTGGGGCATGACGCACGCCCTCGTCGACCAGGGCGTCTCGCCGCGCACGATCAATGGCCGCTACCAGCTCGTACGGCCACCCGAGGGTGCGGCCCTCTCGCGCCCGAGCACGTCACGGCTGGTGACCGCCTGGACGCAGCGCGCGATGAGCGCCGGCGAAGCGGCCGCGGCGGGCCGGCTCTCGGCCTTCGAGGTCCTGTGGTTCCTGAGCACGGCCTTGGCCCTGGGCATCGCCGTGCCGGCCGCGCGGCCGCAGGCGGGTACGACGCCGGCCTGAGCAGGCTGGGCCGGGGGGGGCTGCGGCGACGCCGATCGCAGGTCGGCACGGCAGGAACCAGGGGGCGGGACGCCGGCCTCCAGCACGCGTCGGGTCAGACCAAACGCAGCCGGTGTCCACCGCCGCAGCCGCCATTCGGGCCTTCGTCGGCGAGCGGCTCACTTCAGTCTCATGCCGCCTTCCCGCTCGTGGCAGTCGGCTCCACATCACGTGCGGCGCAGTCTGGTCGCGAGCAAGCTTCGATCGACTCTGGTCATTGATGCCGGAGGGCTTGAGCCCCGGTCTTGCGGATGGCGCGAGCAAACTCCTGCACGACCGACGAGGCCACGACGTCGGTGCGGCGGGTGAAGAGCCCGAGCGGTGGCAGCGGGATCGCCGGCTCGACGGCGACCTGCCGGACGCCGCCGCGGGCGACCTCGTCCCGTGCGTGTTCGAACCGTACCGCGCACAGCAGGCTCGGGTCCAGACGCAGCACCGCCCCGATCGTGACCGACGACATCGTCTCGATCACCGGCTCGGGCGGATCGGCCCCCTCGTTCAGGAACGCCGTCATGAAGGCCTGGCGCACCAACGTATCGCGCGGTGGCGCCACCCAGTCGGCATCGCGCAGGTCGACCCAGCGCAGCCGCCGGCGCAGGCGCAGGGGGTTCGCGTCGGCCGCGAGAACGCACAGGCGGTCCTGGAGCAGCACTTCCGACTGCAGCGACCGCAGCAGGTCGCTGGTGAGCAGCTCGGTGGTCAGGGCACCGAACACACAGTCGAGTTCTCCCTCGAGCAGACGCCGGATCAGTTCGCGCACACGCCCCTCGTGAATGTGCACCGCTGCGCCCGGCATGCGCGCTCGCAACTGCACGACCGCCGCCGGCACGGCCGCTGTCACGGAGAACGTGCCGACGCGCAGCACCGCACTCGCCCCGCTGCGGATCGCGTCGACCTCGTCGCGGGCATGCGCGAGTTCGCTCAGCACGACACGGCAGCGGTGCGCGGCGGCCAGCCCTGCGGCGGTAGGGATCACGCCCTGGCGGCTGCGCTCGAACAACGGCGCGCCCAGCGCCTCCTCGGCCTCGAGCAGCATCTTGCTGATCGCCGGCTGGCTCAGGTGCAGGCGGCTTGCCGCCGCACGCATGGTGCCGCACTCGGTCAAGGCCACCAGCAGTTCCAGGTGGCGCAGGCGCAGGCGCCTGACGAGGTAGTCGTCCTGGTGGCGGGCGGTATTCATCCGGTGGTTTCGATGATCACCAATGGTGATCACGTTATCAGGAATCTCGTATTTTCAGAGATGAAATGTTCTCCTATCGTTCGAGCACGATCCGGCGCCGCCGGTCGCCAGAACGATCAGGAGACAGCACCCATGGCCGCGACTTCGGCCGCACCGCTCGCCGGCATTCACGTGGTCGACCTTGGCCAGTACATCGCCGGCCCCGGCGCAGCGATGACCCTCGCGGAACTCGGCGCGAGCGTCATCAAGGTCGAATCGCCCACGGGTGACCAGGCGCGCCACATCGGCCGCTACGGCGAGGCGATGGTGCGGGCCTACAACCGCGGCAAGCGCTCGATCGCGCTCGACCTGCGCAGCATCGACGGGCGCGACGCGGCGCTGCGGTTGATCTCGCGCGCCGACGTCGTCGTCCAGAACCTGCGGCCCGGCGTGGTCGACGCGCTCGGCCTCGGGCCGGCCGCCCTGCGGGAGCGCTTTCCGCGCCTGGTCTACCTGTCGATCTCGGGCTTCGGCAGCCGCGGACCGTCGAGCGGCCGACCCGGCTACGACATTGCAGCGCAGGCGGAGAGCGGGCTGATGTCGGTCACCGGCGAGCCGGACCGGCCGCCGCAGAAGGTCGGCGTCCCGCTGGTGGACGCCGCCGCTGCGCATCTCGGCGCACAGGCGGTCCTGGCGGCACTGTACGGGCGCGAGAAGAGCGGCGTCGGCGCGACGATCGACACCTCGCTGCTGGAGGTCGCGATGCATCTGCAGGCGACCACCTGGGCCGACTACCTCGGCGGCGCCGACGAGCCGACCCGGATGGGTGACGGCCAGCCGCACAACGCACCGGCCGCCGAGGTCGTGCCGACGCGCGATGGCTTCATCGTGCTCTCCGCCTATGCCGAAGAACACTGGCAGCGCTTCTGCCGCGTACTCGGTCGCGAGGAGCTCGCGGCCGACCCGCGCTTCGCCAGCAACGCGCAGCGGGTCGCGAACCGCGTCGCGCTGCGCGCCGTGCTGCGCGAGTGCCTGTCCGGGCTCGGCAGCGAGGAATGCGTGGCGCTCCTCGCCCGCAACCAGATCGTCGCCGGCACCGTGCGCAGCTATGCACAGGTGCTGGCCAGCCCGGACCTGGTCGCCAGCGGCTTGATCGTCGAGGCCCGAGGCGCCGGCGGTACGAGCTACCGCGCCCTCGGCATGCCATACCGCATCGACGACGCTCCGCAGCCCACCCCCTTTTCCGCGCCGGCCTGCGGTGCCGATACCGACGCGTTGCTCGCGGAGGTGGGCTTCTCCGCGGCCGAGATCGCCGCGCTGCGCCGCTCCGGCGCGGCCGCCTGACCTGCCATGGCCATGACCTCCCTGACTCCGCCCGACGTTCGCCTGGCGCTCGTCCAGACGCTGCCGCTGTTCGAGATGATGCGCATGCGCGCAGCCACCACCGCGCGCCGCCACCCGACGTTCGGCTTCGCGTCCGACGACCGGGCCTCGACGATGCGCTGGGTCAACCAGTTCACCCACACGCATCGCAAGCTCGGGCCGCACGATCGCGAGGTGGTCAGCCCGAACAACGACACCGTGTACAGCAACGCATGGATCGACCTGTCCCGGGGGCCGGTCCTCATCGACACACCGGATTTCGGTGACCGCTACTGGACGCTCGGCCTGCTCGATGCATGGACCAATCCGTTCGCGTACGTCGGCCGCCGCACGACCGGCAACCGCCGCCAGCGCACGCTGGTGCACGGCCCGGGCTGGCGCGGTGCGCTTCCGGCCGGGGGGGTGTCGCAGGTGATCGAGGCGCCCGGCGAGGATGTTTGGCTGATCGGCCGCATCCTGGTCGACGACACGGCGGCCGACCTGGAAGCCGTGCGCGCCTTGCAGGCCGAGCTGCACCTGTCGCGGATCGACGGCGGCGATGCCGCGCTGCGCGTCGACACCGGCATCGACGGGCGCTCCGTGGCGACGCCGTCGGCAGCCGCTTATGTGCAGTGCGTCGAAGCCGCCCTGGCCCGCAACCCGGTGCCGGCCGGCGAAACGCTGGCATGGTCACCGGACCTGCCGGCGATCGCGCAGGTCCTGCCCCAGGTGTTCGATGAACTGCGCCAGCAGGACCAGCCGCGCCAGATCGGCCCGGGCTGGGCGCTGCCCGTGTCGGTGCGCACCGGTTGGGGAGCCGACGTGCTGACCCGCGCCCGGGTCGCCCGCAACCTGATCGGCGCGCTCGGCATCGAGGAGGCGATGTACCCGACCGCCGAAGCCGACGAGGCCGGACGCACGCTCGACGGCGGGCACGCCTACGAACTGCGCTTCCCGCCCGGCGAAGGTCCGCAGGTCGGCGCGTTCTGGTCGCTGACGATGTACCGCCGCAGCGACTGCCTGTTCGTCGCCAACCCGATCGCGCGCTACTCGATCGGTGACCGTACGCCGGGTCTGCGCCACGACGGGGATGGCAGCCTGGCGATCCGCATCCAGGCGCACGACCCCGGCTTCGGCCACAACTGGCTGCCGGCACCAGCCGACGAGCCGTTCTACGTGGTGCTGCGCCTGTACCAACCGCAGGCCGCGCATCTCGACTTCCGGTACCGCTATCCGCCGCTTCGGCGACTCGACTGAGCCCTTCGACAACGACTGGAGACACGCCATGCCGATCACCCGCCGCCATCTGCTGGGCGCTGGCCTTGCCACGCTCGGGCTTGCGCATTCACCCTCGTTCGCGCAGGCGTGGCCCGAGCGGCCGATCGCCTTTGTTGCGCCCTACGGCGCCGGTGGATCGAACGACATCCTGACCCGCCTGCTCGGCGAGGCCCTCGCAGCGCGGCTCGGGCAGAGCTTCGTCGTGGAGAACAAGGCGGGTGCCGGCACGCGCATCGCCAACGAGTTCGTCGCCCGGGCCGCGCCCGACGGCTACACGCTGCTGCATGCGGCGGCGCCGATCGCCATCGGCGAGGCGCTCTACGCCAAGCTGCCGTACGACGCGCAGAAGAGCTTCGAGGCCGTCACGAGCACGGCGATCGCACCACTGTTCCTGATCGTCAACGCCAGTGCGCCCTACAAGACGCTCGCCGAGTTCGTCGCCTATGGCAGGTCGAACCCCAGCGGTCTGACCTTCGGCTCGCCGGGCGTCGGATCCGCGCCGCACCTGACGGCCGAACTGCTGATGCGCGCCGCGGGCGCCAAGGGCGTGGTGGTCCAGTTCCGTGGCGATGCACCGGCCTACAACGAACTGCTGGCGGGGCGCATCGACGCGACGCTGACGGCGATCTCGACCGCCATCCCCCACATCCAGGCCGGCAAGCTGCGTGTGCTCGCGGTCGCCAACGAGGAGCGCACGCCACTGCAGCCGCAGACACCCACGTTCCGCGAATCGGGCCTGCCTTCCGTGGTCGGCTACGGCTGGTATGGGCTCATGCTGCCGGGCGGCACACCATCGGCCATCGTGCAGAAGCTCAACGCCGAGACCAATGCGGTGCTCGACGATCCCGAGATCCGCAGGAAGGCCGCAGCCCTCGGCCTGCAGCTGAAGGGCGGCACTTCAGCGCAGTTCGCTGCCTTCATCGAGAGCGAGACGCGCAAGTGGGCACAGGTGATCAAGGCCGCCCACATCACCGCGGAATGAAGAACGCCGCCCGGCCTTCTTGCGGCGCATCGCCGCCCCGGTCGAGCACCAGCGCCCAGCCTCCCGGCGTGAGCAGCTCATCACCGGCCTGAGGATGGAGGCACGTGCGCTGGTTCCTTCGGCCAATCGCAGAGGCATCCGCATCGACCCCTTGGCCAGTGTGCGCCGCAGGCACCACCTGCCCGAGCGACGAGACTCCTCCGTCTCTCGGACGCGCCGATCCCTTGCTCACTCGATGCGGATCCGGGAGAAATAGCGCGGCACGTGCGTCGCCAGCAACCTGTCGATCTGCCCCGCCAGCGGCTGAAAGACGAAGGGCCGGCGCGGCAAGGGTCTGTCGTTGACCCAGTGTTCCGACCACGCGGACGTGCTGTCGATGCACTCGGCCGCGAAGCCCGGCAACGCGTGGCGGCGTTCCTGCTCGAGGCAGCCAGACAGGAAGACGTCCACGTAGGACTGTGCGATCGGGTAGCGCGCGCTTGGTGGCGCGGTGGTTTCCGGCCCGCTCACGTAGATCCAGGCCTGCGCAGCAGCGCTCGCGCGTTCGGCGCCGCTGGCCAGCGTGCGCAGCGCAGACCAGCTGACGGCCCGGCGGCAGTAGCCTGACTCGCGCCGGTCGGTGGCCGCGATGTCAGTGGCATCGACGCGGTAGATCACCGCGTTCATGTGGCTGTCGTGATCCGGCCAGACGCCGAGGTAGGTGGTGCTGAAACCGATGTCCGATCCGCGCGCGATCCAGGCGCGGCGGAAGCCGCGCAGTTCCACCGGCTGGGCTGGCCCGGCCTGCGGCGACGTCCGCCGGCGTGACTCGTCCTGCATCAGACTGCCATAGCCGACGATGAACTGCGACTGGTCCACATCCGGCGTCGGGTGGCAATCCGCCGGCGCAGCCGCCGCGATCGTCCCCGTGGCTGGCGGCTGCGACACGGCGCACGCCGCCAGGACGACAGCGGCGAGTGCAGCAAGCATGCCGCGCAGAGTCCGAGACGGAAGACAGGACCGGAGCTTCATTTCAGTTGGGCGGTGACGTGGGCGATCGCCGCATCGAGCGCGAGTTCAAGCGGCCGTGTCGAACGGGTGGTCTGCGCGAGCAGCAGACCTCCCTGCAACGCCGTGAGCAGCACGGTCGCGAGGTCTGCGAGCTCGGCGCTGCTGCGCCGGTTCGCGCGGCTGCGCACAGCCTGGAAGCAGGCGACGAAGTACGACTCCCAGCGCGCGAAGCCGTCGGCCAGCAGCTCGCGCGGTGCTTGCGACTCGGCCAGCGCCGAGGCCAGCGAGCCCAGCGGACAGCCGCCCGCGCACTGTGTTTCGCGGGTCATCGCCACCACCGCGTCACGCCAGCGTTGCAGGCCGGAGGGCGAGTCGATCTTGCGCAGCAGTGCCTCGTGCGTCGTCAGCACGCACTCCGTCTGGCGCTGGATCACCGCGAGCACGAGGGCATCCTTGTCTGCGAAGTAGTGGTAGAGCTGCGACTTGCTGGCGCGGCAGGTCGCCAGCACTTCGTCGAGGCTGGTGCCGGCCACGCCGCGGGTGTACATGAGGCCCGCTGCGGCATCGACGATGCGGGAACGTGTGGCCGCGCCGCGCGAGGTGCGGGCCGGCGTGTGGGTGGAGCTGTCCATCGGCACATGCTACTTGACAAGGCGAAGCATAGCCCAGAAACTGGACCAGCTAGTCCACTTTTGACGGAGCGATCACATGCCCCTGCTTTCCAACGGCGATACCTTCCCGGAGCTCGCGATCGAGACGGTCGACGGCCGCCGCCTCGTCCTCCCCGACGCGCTGCGCGGCGCCTTCGGCGTCGTGCTGATCTACCGCGGCGCCTGGTGCCCATACTGCAACGCGCAACTCGCCGGGTTCGCGCGAGCTGCGGCGACCTTTGATGAGCTCGGCATCAAGGTGGCCTCGCTCTCGGTCGACGACAGAGCCACCGCCAGCGCGCTGGTCGAGAAGCTGCGGCTGCCCTTCCCTGTCGGCCACAGCGCCGACGCCGACCAGGTGGCCGCGCTGACTGGCGCCTACGTGAACCGGCAGCCGCACCATCTGCAGACCACCGGCTTCGTGCTCGACCGCGATGGGAAGGTGATCACCGCGGTCTACTCGAGCGGCGCGATCGGTCGCCTCACGGCGGAGGACGTGGCGGGCTTCGTGCGCTACGTAAAGAGCCATGGTTGAAGGCGGCGCACCCGTCGCGGTGGTGGTGGGCGCAGGCACGGGGCTGGGAGCGGCCCTGGTGCGTCGGTTCGCGACGGCTGGAATGCAGGTGGCTGCGGCATCGCGCCGTGGTTGCGTGCCAGACGCGATCGGCAGGGGCAGCGCGGTGCGCGGATTCGCTTGCGACGCCACCGACGCCTTGCAGGTGGACACGCTGTTCACGCAGGTCGGCGCGCAGATGGGACCGCCCGAACTGGTCGTGTTCAACGTCGGGACCTGGCAGCGCGCGGGCATCGCCGAACTGACCGGCGCCGTCTTCGAGGACGCCTGGCGCCAGGGCTGCTTCGGCGGCTTCGTCGTCGGCCGCGCCGCGGCGCGCGCGATGCGCCCGCACGGTCGCGGCAGCATCCTCTTCACCGGCGCCACTGGATCGCTGCGCGGCAGCGCCGGCTTCGCGGCATTCGCTGTCGCCAAGTTCGGACTGCGGGCGCTGGCGCAGAGCATGGCGCGCGAACTCGGGCCGCAGGGCCTGCACGTCGCGCACGTGGTGGTCGACGGCATGATCGCCACTGGCGACGATCCGGGCGAAGAAGGCCGCATGCGACCGGAGGACATCGCGCAGGCCTACCTGCAGTTGCACCTCCAGCCGCGCAGCGCGTGGACGCACGAGCTGGACCTGCGCCCGGCGCAGGAACGGTTTTGAGCCATGTGGCGCCGTAGCGCGGGCCCGCGTGGGCTGCTGGTACTGCTGGTGTGCACCTGGGCGGTCAGCTGGCCGGCCATCAAGGTCGGTGTGGCCCATGTGCCGCCCTTGTGGTTCGCCAGCCTGCGCTACGCCATCGCGGCAAGCTGCCTGGGCGTGGTGGTGGTGGCCCGCGGCGCCCTGGTGCTACCCGGGCGCGGCGACTGGAAGCTCATCGCGGTGTCGGCCACGCTGCAGATGGGTGCCTACTCGGCCCTGACCGGCGTGGCGCTGACGGTCATGTCGCCGGGGCGTGCGTCGGTGCTTGCGTTCTCGACCCCGATTTGGGTCGTGCCTCTGTCGGCCTGGTGGCTCGGCGAGGCGCTGCCCCGCGCCGGCCTGGTCGGGGTCGCGCTGGGTCTGGCGGGTGTGCTGGCAATCGCGGCACCGTCGTTTGGGAGCGGCGGCGGGGACTTCGCCGTGGCCTGCGGACTGCTCCTGCTGGCTGCGGCGGCCTGGGCGATGTCCATCGTTTACGTGCGCGGACACCGCTTCGGCGCCAGTGCGCTCGCGTTGGCGCCCTGGCAGATGGCGCTGGCGGCACTGCTGCTGCTGCCGCTCGCCGCGCTGCTGGAAGGACCGTTGCCTGCGATTGATCGGCCCGGCGTGGCAGCGTTGGCCTACGTCGGCCCGGTCGCCACGGCGTTCGCCTACTGGGCGGTGGTCGAAGCCGGTCGTCACGTACGCGCCAGCACGATGTCGATGGCATTGCTGGCCACACCCTGCCTCGGGCTGGCGATCTCCGCCTGGGCGTTCGACGAACCGGTCGGAGCGGCCCTGCTCCTCGGCATGGCACTGATCGGTGCCGGCATCCGGCTGGCGACGCGCCCGATCGACCGCCAAGCCGACCGCACCTCCCGCTCGGCGGGCTGAACGCACAGGCGCGGATCGACTGGACGGAGAGCGGTTTCGTGGCACACCTCAAGAGCCCCGCGATCCCCGTGGCTCGAAGCCCCACGCAGCTCTCGCGGCGAAACCTCTGCCCCGCAGCCCCCTAGCGGCGCACATGGCGGCGGTTGCCGCGCGGCCCATCGATGAGACGTTCGGCCATCAGCGCACTGACCATGTCCAGCGCCGGCGGCGGCGTGCGACGTTGCAGCGTCACGAGGCCGAAGCGCGCGGTGGCGGACAGGGCGGGATTCATCGCCAGTTCGACCAGGTCGGGCGCCGCGGCGCGTATCGCCAGAACGACGGCGTCGCTGTGCCGCGCGACATCGACCAGGCTCGGAATCTCGTCGCAGCGCAGCGTCACGCACTGCTCGGGGTGCGCGCCCGGCCCGTAACGGTCCACCAGGATGCGCGCCACTTCGTCGGCCAGCGGCGTCGCGGCGATCGGGTACTGCGACACGTCCTCGAAGCTCACGCCTCCGCGCCGCTTCGAGAGCGGATGGCCCGGGCGCACCATGAAGGCCCCGGACATCTCGTGGAAGAACTGCGCGTTCAGATCCGGCGCGGGCCGCAGCGAGCGGGCGTCGACCACCAGCGCGTCGAGCGAACGTGCCCGCAGGGCCTGCACCAGCAGTTCGGTGTTGGCGCGCGCGATCTCGAGCTTCAGGCGTGGCCGCTCGCGCGCCATCTTCAGCAGCAGCGGCGTCATCAGCATCGCGCCGGGTCCGGACCCCATGCCGATGCGCAGCACGCCTTCCAGCCCCGACTGGGCGCGCCGGCCGCTGGCGCGCAGGTCTTCCGCGGCAAGCGCGAGTTCGCGCGCGCGTTCGAGCGCCTGGCGTCCGAACGGCGTCAGCTCGCTGACGCGCCCGACACGGTCGAACAGCCGCTGCCCGAGTTCGTCCTCGAGCGCCCGGATGCTCCGGCTCAGCGCCGGCTGCGTGAGGTGCACCGCCGATGCGGACTTGGCGAACGAGCCGGTCTGAGCCAGCGAGATGAAGTGCTTAAGCTGGACGAGGGTCATGGTCGGGCCTGGAGCAGTCTAACGTCAGACTCATTGAAATCTAACAAACAATGCATTGGACGAGCGTGCAACGGACTCCTACATTGGCTGCAGACGCCTCCGCACGGCGCTCGACGGCCCCTTCAGGAGACCCTCATGTCCAAGCTCGACCTCCTTCGCACGCTGGCCCTGTCGACCGGCCTGCTCATCGGCAGCCACGCTGCGCTCGCGCAGTCCTTTCCCGCGAAGCCGGTGAGCCTGATGGTTCCCTACCCGGCCGGCGGCCCGTCGGATGCGATCGCGCGCATCTTCAACAACCCGCTCGGCAAGGAACTCGGCCAGCAGGTGCTGGTGGAGAACGTGGGCGGCGTCAGCGGCGCGATCGCCGCGCAGAAGGTGCTGGCCGCACCGGCCGACGGCCACTACGTCTTCCAGGGCTCGCCCAACGAGGTGATCCTCTCGCCGCTGGCCAACGCGGCGGTGAAGCTGAAGACGGAGGACTTCCGCCTGGTGCACCCGGTGGCCGAAGCGGTGATGGTCTTCGTCGCTCGCAAGGACCTGCCGGTCAACAGCGTCGACGAGCTGATCGCGCTGGCGCGCAAGTCCGCCGACAAGCCGCTCACCTACGGCAGCGTGGGCATCGGCTCGCTGTACCACCTGATCCTCGAAAACGTGCAGGCGCAAACCGGCATCAAGCTCGCGCATGTGCCCTACAAGGGCAACGCGCCGCTGCTGCAGGACATCGGCGGCGGTCAGGTCGACTTCGCCGTGCTGGTCTACAGCGCTGCGATGGGTGCGCTGGCCGACCAGGGCCGGCTCAAGGTCATCGGCCAGCTCGGCGCCCAGCGTTCGGAACTGCTGAAGAGCGTGCCGACGGCCAGCGAGGGCAAGGAACTCAAGGGCTTCGCCTACAAGATCTGGACCGGCTTCATGGTGCCCAGGAGCACGCCCGAGGACGTGGTCAACCGCCTGCACGCGGCCATCGGCAAGAACCTGCAGGATCCCGCCGTGCGCAGCCAACTGGCGGCGCAGACCCAGGTCGCGGCGGCGCCGATGACGCTGGCCGAATCGACGAAGTTCTTCGAAGCCGAGACGGCGCGCTATCGGGCCATCGCCAAACAGATCAACCTGCAGCCGCAGTGACGCCCGCGTTCAGGGGAGCTCGACGTGACCTACCTGCTGAAAGCGCTCAATGCCCGCGCCGGCGAGTTCATCAGCCTGCGTCACGACATCCACCGTCATCCCGAGCTTGCATTCGAGGAACACCGCACCGCAGCCCTGGTGGCCGACAAGCTGGCCGGCTGGGGCTATGCGGTCGAGACAGGTATCGGCGGCACCGGCGTGGTCGGCACGCTCCGGCGCGGCGGCTCGGGCAGGCGACTGGGCATCCGCGCCGACATGGACGCGCTGCCGATCGACGAAGCCAGCGGCGCCGAATGGACCAGTGAGCACCCCGGCGTGATGCACGCCTGCGGTCACGACGGCCACACGGCCATGCTGCTGGCCGCGGCGCGCCACCTGGCCGAGCAGGGCGACTTCGACGGCACGCTGCACCTGATCTTCCAGCCTGCCGAAGAGGGCGGTGGCGGTGCACTGCGCATGATGGCCGGTGGCCTGTTCGAGCGCTTCCCCTGCGATGCCGTCTTCGCGATGCACAACATGCCCGGCGTCCCGCAGGGCCGGCTGGTGCTGCGCGAAGGGCCCACGATGGCTTCGTCGGACTACGCGACGATCACGCTCGGCGGCTTGGGCGGACACGGCGCCATGCCGCACAAGGCGACCGACCCGATCGTCGCCGCCGCGAGCATCGTGATGGCGCTGCAGACCATCGTCTCGCGCAATGTCGACCCGCTGCAGGCCGCGGTGGTCACCGTCGGCGCGATGCACGCGGGCAAGGCCAACAACGTGATTCCGGCATCGGCGACCCTGGAGCTGAGCGTGCGCGCGCTCGACCGCGATGTCCGCCTCACGCTCGAGCGACGCATCAAGGCCCTGGTGGCGGCGCAGGCCGAGAGTTTCTCGGTTGCCGCAAAGGTCGACTGGAAGCCTGGTTATGCCGTGCTGGTCAACACGCCCGCCGAGACGGCCCTTGCGCGCGAAGTGGCACTGGAGCTCGTCGGCGAGCCCAACGTGACCTTGCAGGGCGACCCGCTCACCGGCAGCGAGGACTTCGCGTTCATGCTCGAGAAGGTGCCCGGCAGCTACCTGTTCATCGGCAACGGCGCCGGCGAGAACGGCGGCGCGGGTGCGTGCATGGTGCACAACCCGGGTTACGACTTCAACGACCGCAACGTCGCCATCGGCAGCGCCTACTGGGTGCTGCTGGCAGAGCGCTTCCTGGCCTCCGACGGCGGGCGCCCCGCCCAGTCCCGGAGCGACGCGGAGGACATCGCCGCCCGCGCCGCGCAGGAGGAGTTGCTCGCCGCCCCTTAGACTTCGCTTCCTGCAGGAGAGCGCTCCGCATCACCGTGGAGCCACCGAAGGCGCAAACTCCCATGCACGCTCAGGTCCCGTACTGCACACCACCATCGCCGTCTGGAGAGTCGTCACCGACGTGACGCACCGAAGGAGCAAGGCCGCAGGCGAGACGTCCCGGCCGAATCTCTCAGGTACCAAGGACAGGGGGAGCGGCAGGCAGGCGACACGCGTCGCCTGCGTCCCCGTCCCTGGAGTCCTGTCATGAAAGTCATCGTCCTCGGCGCCGGCCTGCTCGGTGTCACCTCCGCCTACTTCCTGCGCCAGCAGGGCCACGACGTCACGGTCGTCGACCGCCAGGCCTCGCCGGCTGCGGAGACCAGCTTCGCCAACGGCGGCCAGATCTCGGTGAGCCACGCCGAGCCCTGGGCCAACCCGAGCGCCCCCCTGAAGGTGCTGAAGTGGCTCGGCCAGGAAGACGCGCCACTGCTCTTCCGCATCCGCGCCGACATGCGCCAGTGGCTGTGGGGCCTGCAGTTCCTGCGTGAGTGCACGCCGGCGCGCACGCGCCACAACATCGAGCAGATCGTGCGGCTGGGCACCTACAGCCGCGACACGCTGCAGCAGCTGCGCCGCGACGTCGGCATTGCCTACGACGAGCGCACGCAGGGCATCCTGCACTTCTACACGAGCCAGAAGGAGTTCGACGGCGCCGAGGCCCCGGCGGCGCAGATGCGGGCGCTGGGCTGCGACCGGCGCGTGATCTCCGCCGACGAGGCGGTGAGGATCGAGCCTGCGCTGCGCCACATCCGGCCCCAGCTGGCCGGCGCCACCTACACCGCCGAGGACGAATCGGGCGACGCGAACCGCTTCGCGCGGGAACTCGTCAAGCGCTGCGAAGCCGATGGCGTGCGCTTCCTGATGAGCCACACGGTGACTGCGCTGCGCGAGGCTGGCGGCTCCATCGACCATGTCGAGGCCACCGACAGCGAAGGCCGCTTCCAACGCCTGCGTGCCGATGCCTACGTGCTGGCGATGGGCAGCCTGTCGCCGCTGTACGCCAAGCCGCTGGGCATCGCGCTGCCGATCTACCCCGCCAAGGGCTACTCGGTGACGATGCCGGTGAAGGACGCCTCGATGGCGCACCAGGTGTCACTGACCGACGACGAGTACAAGCTCGTGTTCTCGCGCCTCGGTGATCGCCTGCGCATCGCCGGCACCGCCGAGCTGAACGGCTACGACCGCGACCTCAATCGCGTCCGCTGCGAGGCGATCGTGCGCCGCGTCGAGGAATTGTTCCCCGGTGCGGGCGACGCGGGCCAGGCGCAGTTCTGGACCGGCCTCAGGCCCGCCACGCCGAGCAACGTTCCGATCATCGGCCGCTCGAAGCTGCCCAACCTGTACCTCAACACGGGCCACGGGACGCTCGGCTGGACTCACTCCTGCGGTTCGGGCAAGAGCATCGCCCGCATCGTCAGCGGGCTGCAGCCGGAGGTGGACTTTGCCTTCGCCGGCGACGTGCCGAAGGCTTTGGTCAGCCGGCCGGCCGCGGTGCCGCTGGCGTCCTGAGGAGGAGGTGCAGGCCAAGCGCAAGTCGGTCGTTCCGGCAAGGCGAACTGACGCTGACCAGCAGCAAGCCGACCTTCGTCCAATCGGGCGGCGACGCCACGAAAGTCAACGAAGCGGTGGACAGTCGACACCGGCGCAGCAACGTTGCCTGTCCACCGGGAATGACCGGTCCCCGTCAGGTCGACAGTCTTGACTCGGCCAGGCGCGGCCATTGGCCACCGGCAGCTTCCAGGGTCAACGTCACATCCGGCGCTGCGATTCAAGCGTGACGTTCTCGGCAGGCTGGATGTTGCGCAACAAGGCGTCGATCAGCAGGTGGCGCGAGCGCACAAACGCCTCGGTGGTCCAACCTCGTTCGACGACCAAGTAGCGCCAAGTTGAGGGCACGAGGCAGGTCAGGCACAGGTCTGCCAGGCGAGATGGATCCTGGTCCGCTCGCAGTCCACCGCCCGCTGCCATCTGGCCAAGGATCCTGTCCAGCCCCAAGCGCACGCCCTGGCTGAAGATGCGGTCCTGCCAGGCGGCGTTGGCGTCGGCATCGGACAGCGAGCCGGTCTCGAGTTGGATCGCCACCGGGTAGACGATGGGCAGGTACTTCAGCCACGCACCGACAAAGGCATGGAGCGCCGCCGCGTCGGCCCCGGTGGCGGCGATCTGCCGCATGGCCCGCACAGCATCACACCGCGTGTCTTGGTGCCGTGCCATCGCCACCAGCAAACCGGCACGGTTGCCAAAGGCGAGAAACAAGGTCTGGCGGGTCACCCCAGCGGCGGCGGCGACCTCGGCCATTCCGGCATCCAGCCGGTGCGCACCGGCCATCAGGTTCCAGGCAGCCTCGAGGATGTTGGCACGTGTCTCTTCACTGATCTTCGGCATCGCTTTACGTGCGTAAAACCATGTGCTATTTTACACCCGTAAACCATGGAGGATCGCATGCGGCAAGACGTCCCCCTCTGGAGCCACATCGCTGTCGGCGGCCTCGCGCTATTGCTCTTCTGGGCCACGCTGCTCAGCCTAAAGGGCAGTCTTCGGCATCGTCGTAGTGGCAGGGCCTTCTTCCTGACCATGTTGGCCTCGGTGTTGACCGTCCCGCCGGTCGTGCTGATGCGGCCGGTGCCATTCGACCCCGGTCGGATCGTCGCACTGGTGTACCTGTCGGTGTGCGTCGGAACCGTCGTCACATTGGCCTGGACGGCGATTCGCTGGAAGGATCAGCCCGAGCGCTTCCGCGGACCTCACTTCCGCGTGCTGGGACCGTTGCTCGCGGCGCTGGGCGCTGTGGTGCTGGTGGCCGGGCTCGTCAAGGGCGACCCGGTGGCGACGGTGCTGTCATGGGTCGGCCTGGTCTTCGGCGGAGCGATGATCCACTTTGCGCGGTCGCGCGCTGCATTGCACCCGAGATGGTGGCTCAGCTGGCATGTGAGCGCCGTCTTCGGGCTCTTCACCGCTGTGCACGGCACGCTCGCCTTCGTTGTCTGGCGCGCACTGGTGGCTCCCGACACCGATCGCGCCGATGCAGCCGCGTGGCACGCTGGCGTGCTCGTCATCGCCCTGCTGATGCGCACGGTCGTTGGCCGCCGACGTGCGCTGCCTTGGGGCTTCTTTGAGCGGACGCCGGCTCCGGTGCAGGGCCAGAGCTTGGGTCATCAGCCCTGAGGGCAATACAAGGGAGACAAAGGGACCTGGGCCCCACGTCCGAGTCGCTCTCATCGAGCAGTCGAAGGTCCGCAAAACGCAGTCGACCGCGAGAGCTGGACGGCTGCAATGGGCGGTTTGTTGAGATCGGCGGGCGCTGAAGCAGTCATCGCCGGGACGCGGCCAATTCTGGAAGCGCCGACCGGTTAAGAAAAGGCTGTCGGGGCGCGCTTGTACGATGTGACGCCATGGCCCTTGTCTACAGCACCGATCATGGACGCACCTGCCCTGGCTGCCGCCAGTCGCTCGCGGCCTGCATCTGCAAGGCCGCCAAGCCGATTCCAGCGGGCGACGGCATCGTGCGCGTCAGCCGCGAGAAGCAAGGCCGCGGCGGCAAGACCGTGACCGTGGTGCGAGGCCTGACGCTGGACGCCATTTCGCTGAGCGCCACTGGCAGGCAGCTGCGTGCCGCCTGCGGCGCCGGCGGCACCGCGAGGGACGGCGTGATCGAGGTGCAGGGCGACCACGCCGACCAGGTGCTGGAGCTGCTGCGCAAGCAGGGCCTGGCCGCCAAACGGGCCGGGGGCTGAACGCATGGCGCCCATGGACCCCGCGCAGCTGCAAAAGCTGGTAGAGACGCGCATGCCCTTTGGCAAGTACGAAGGGCGCCTGCTGGCCGACCTGCCCGGCAACTACCTGAACTGGTTTGCGCGCGAGGGCTTTCCACGCGGCGAACTGGGCCGCTTGCTGGCCCTGATGCACGAGATCGACCACAACGGCCTGTCAGCCTTGCTTGATCCCCTGCGCCCGCGCGGGGTTGACGGTTGAGACCGGATTTTCAGGTTCAGCCGCACTGGCAGCCGCCGCCGCTGCCTCCGCATCCGCCGCCGCCCATGGCTTTCTGGGCCTGGGCTTCGAAGGCGGGGAACAGCACGTTGTTTTCCAGGTGGATGTGGTTGATCAGATCGTCATTGAGCTGCGCAATGCCGCTGTAGAGCGCGCGCCAGGTATTGCAGGCGCCAGCCGGCGGCGTAGCGTCGTTGGTCAGGGCGTTGAGTTTGTCCAGGGCAGCGCCGTGGTCCACATGCTCCGAGCGCATCACGCTGATGGGGTGCTGAACGAAAGGGTTGCCACCCGACTTGAGCATGGGGAACAGAATGTTCTCTTCCTTCTGCATGTGGCTCAACAGTTCAGCCTGGATTTCTTCCAGCAGGTCGCCCAGGCCTGCGGGGACATGGGGGTTGGCGCGGTGCACGCTTTCCACGCGGTGCGCCATGCGGATGAGTTCGGGCAACTGGGCACGATGCACCTCGTGGTAGCGCACCAGGATGTGGTCGATCAGCGCGCCGGGCTCGGTCACCTCGGGCAGGCTGGCGGGGCGCTGCAACTGCGCCAGTTCATCCAGGACGGCCTGCAGGTCCAGTCCCTTTTCCGCCACGGCCTGGGCCAGGCTCAGGTGGCCACCACAGCAAAAGTCCAGCTTCAGGCGGCGGAACACGGCGGTGGAACCGGGCAACTCAACGGCAAGCTGGCCAATGGACTGGCCTGCATCCAGAGCAGATGCCGAGGCTTCAGCAGGCGACATGGGGGCGTTCATGGGGTATGTCCTTATAAAGATGCACTGTGATTGCATATTTTATAGAATAAAATTCAAAACATATGCGTATTTTTCTTGACTTGCGGCAAGTTCCATGAGACTCACCCAGTGGACGGATTTCACCTTGCGGGTGCTGATGTACTGCGCCGCCTGCGAGGGGCGTGCGCAGCCGGTCACCATCAGCGAGGTGGCTGAGAGCTACGGCATTTCCCGCAGCCATCTCACCAAAATCGTGCAGGAGCTATCGGCCATTGGCCTGCTGGAAACCACACGCGGTCGTGGCGGCGGCATGCGCCTGATGAAGCCCGCCCGCGAAATCAATATCGGCGCGGTGGTTCGTGCCACCGAGACGGATTTCACGGTCGTCGAGTGCTTCGACCCGGAGAACAACCAATGCCGTCTCAGCAGCCACTGCCGCTTGCAGGGCGTGCTGGGCAAGGCCGTGCAGAGCTTCTTCCAGGTGCTCGATGCGTTGACCCTCGAAGACCTCATGGCCCCGCCGGCCGAGCAACGCCCGGGTACGATCCGGCTGGTGCCGGGCCTGCCGACCCTGCCTCACTGAACCATGTGCACCCAGAGCATGCGCAGCCGCATGCCGATTTCGCTGGTATAGCCCACCGATGCGGCGCGGATGCGGCCGTTCGCATCCAGTACCAGCAGGGCGGGCACCGACTGCACACCCAGACTGCGGGCCAAGGAGCCCTGGCTGTCAATGGCGGTGTTCCAGGGCAGCCGGCGTTTTTCCAGAACCTTTTGTACCGGCTGCAGCCCGCCAGACTGCATGGCCAGCGTGAGCACGGGCCAGTCCTGGTGCAGCCGCGTGATGCTGTGTTCTTCCGTGCGGCAGATGGGACACCATTCGGCCCAGACATGCAGGGCCACGGGCTGGCCAGGGTACTGCGCCCGCCACGCATGCAAGGTGGTGGTCT